>NZ_ALJC01000024.1 GCF_000282975.1 Pseudomonas psychrophila HA-4 | reverse complement strand
ACTTAAATGGCCGACGTTAAGGGTCAACCACACAACTTCGCCACCGGTACTGTCGCGCAGCCCTATCATCAGCGAATAGTTGTGCATAACGGCGTATGGGTTAACTACAGTGCCAGCCGTGACACAGGCGGTCACTTCTTCCCACGGGACAATTAGCGGAGGTTCACCTTTTTGACGAACGTAGGCAACTTCGCGACGTTGGCGGTTAAAGCGGACGGGCGGGACGGAGGTTATTTGGTGGATGCTTTTGTATAGGGGTATTCCTGCCATAACCAAAATTACTGCAACAAAACCCCACGCATAATAATTGGGAAGCACAAGTGTTAGTAAAATCTCAAAAACGGGCGAGCCATCCTTAACATAATCATGAACTCCTAAACCGACCCCGACTAGCAAAAAAAATATAACCATGAACATAATTGAACCTACCGATGCTCGTACGGCGAATTCCAAACCGCTAACACCATGGGCAAAATCCAAAAACACATCATTCACGTCACGATGCATTCGCTGACCTGTAAAAGCAGCAAACCCTGTCGGCAATGGTTTAGGGGCAAGATAAAAGGCCTCTGCTCCGCTTTTGACCTCAAAATCTCCGGCATGAGGTAATCGGTTGTACTTGGGGTCACTCATGTAAACGACCCGCTTGTTCAACTGAGGATTCAGGTTCAGTAAATTTGACCTTGTAGTAATCAAACAAACTCTGGCCTTCGCTCATAGCC
>NZ_ALJC01000023.1 GCF_000282975.1 Pseudomonas psychrophila HA-4 | reverse complement strand
TGACCTTGTAGTAATCAAACAAACTCTGGCCTTCGCTCATAGCCTGGCGCAGTTCAGCACTTTGTTGCAGCAATTCGGCGCTGGGTTTGGCGTGCTGTTCAGCGGGTAAGGGGTTTGACCATTCGCGGATAGAATCAGGGAAGGCGGCTTTAGGTCGGGTATAAATCCATTCCGAAAACCGGCACGGTAAGGTCCAGCCGCTGCAAAACTGAATGGTTAAAAAACCAAACGCATACACCGGCCACGAATGCATTTCCCGGTAAACTCCGCGGCACATATGAAAGTACGCCACGGTGCCTTCTTGAAACTCTTCGTCCATTAATAAAGGTTCCGGTAAAGCCAGCGGCCCTTCTTCCATATATACCCGCAACGCCTCCCACTCGCTGACGGCCAAACTTAAATGGCCGACGTTAAGGGTCAACCACACAACTTCGCCAC
>NZ_ALJC01000022.1 GCF_000282975.1 Pseudomonas psychrophila HA-4 | reverse complement strand
CAGGTTACGGCGGCTGGCGCCGTCGAGCACTACGGTGTCGTCGAGACGTTCATGGCGCAGGCTGCGTAAGTGGGGCAGGGCGGTGCGCTGGGTTTCTTTGGCGTAGCTGAGCAAGCATCCGGCCGCGCCAATAGCCAAGGTCAGGTTCTCGCAACCAAAGCCCTTGAGGTCTTGGGTAGAGAACTGCTGGCACAGGCTCTTGAGTGCGGTATCGCGCTCAAAGTCCCACGGCGCACGACGACGAACACCACGGCGTTTCTCGGCAGGCAAGCCCTGAGGCCAGTCGTCCGGGATCATTAACTCAACCGGGTTGATACGCTCCAACTCGGCCAACAGGTTTTCCCAGCCTTTAATCTCCAGCACCGAAAAGTTGCCGCTGGTGATGTCTAGCACGGCAAGGCCGAACAGGCGCTCATCGCCCAGAACAGCCGCAATCAGGTTGTCGCGGCGCTCATCGAGTAGCGCCTCATCGCTGACTGTACCCGGTGTAATGATGCGTACCACCTGACGATCTACCGGGCCTTTACTGGTTGCCGGATCGCCCACTTGTTCGCAAATCACCACCGACTCGCCGAGTTTTACCAACTTGGCTAAGTAGCCTTCGGCCGCGTGATAAGGAATCCCGCACATTGGAATGGCCTGCCCGGCAGATTGCCCACGCGCCGTGAGCGTGATGTCCAGCAACTTGGCGGCCTTCTTCGCATCCTCATAGAAGATCTCGTAGAAATCGCCCATGCGATAGAACATCAATTGATCAGGGTGCTGGTTTTTGAGGCGCCAGTACTGCTGCATCATCGGTGTGTGGGAGGACAGGTCGGAAGTATTCTTGCTCATTAGGGGGCTTAGGCGGATTCGATTGAAAGGTGGGTGAAAAGCGGGCGTCAGGCGCGGCTTTTTCGCAATGGGCGCAAGGTTAACATGTCAGCCGCCTGCATCTACAGGTACGCAACGGGTGCGTTGACGCGTTGCTATAAATAGAAGAAATAGCATTTGCCATCTATAAACACGCCCAGCACTATTCTCGGCATGTCCAAACGAACTGTTTCAATAGTCCTTAAAGAGCTGCTAATCCGTCACCAGATCAGCGCGATGGCGTTGCATCGGAACACGGGTGTGCCGCAGTCCACACTCTCGCGGATATTGAGCGGGAAAATTGTCGATCCTTCCGACAGGCATATCTCCAAAATTGCTGAGTATTTCCATATCAGTACCGATCGTTTGCGCGGCCGGGATGACCCGCCAGTGCCTAGCATTTCTGATACCGAACCCCTGCACCCGGAGCTGCGTGACATTTGCTTGTGGGACGACGACACGCCTGTGGCCGATGATGAGGTGTCCATTGCGTTCTTGCGCCAAGTTGAACTGGCGGCGGGTTCTGGGCGTTTTTCTATTGAAGAAAGCGAGCGTGCCAGGCTGCGCTTCGGCAAGCGCAGCCTGCGCCACAATGGGGTGGAGTTCGATCAGGCTAAATGTGTGACTGTACGTGGCGACAGCATGCTGCCGGTGTTGCGTGACGGGGCAACCGTTGGCGTCAATGCGGGTAAGCGCACCATTGAAGAGGTCATCGATGGTGACCTTTATGCGCTCAATCACAACGGACAGTTGCGTGTGAAGCAGCTATATCGTCTCGCCAGCGGTATTCGTTTACGTAGTTTTAATCGTGATGAGTATCCAGATGAAGACTATGCCTTCGCCGATTTGGAGGATGAGCAATTGGTGATTCTGGGGCACGTGTTCTGGTGGGGAATGTACGCACGTTAGTCTTTATGTTTAAGAATTTACCCACCTGAGAGTGGGTTTTTTTTTGCCTGAAAAAAGACGGCTCGTACGGCTTATGTCGTTTCGCCACGGTTGCGGGCTGTGGGCAAATAAATATATGCACTGGTGCATTGACTGTATATCCATACATGCATAGTCTTTGTTGCATCGCGGTTGCTCGATCTGACTCAAGCAGGGATGTGGCGCTCTAGGCAGTGTCCGCTGTTCAGTCCACGCCAGCCATTGGCTTCTATTCAGTAAGGATTCAGGAGTGAAGACATGATTAATGAACCGCAAATATTGCTGGATATGCCGGTGTTGCTGGTCGTCCTTCTTGCCTTGGTGGGTGGCGTATTTGGTGAGATGTGGCGGGCGGACAAGGACGGTGCGAGCGGTTGGCTACTGGTCCGGCGCTTGGCGCTGCGCTCTGGAGCGTGCATGGTGTGCGGTGTTTCCACCTTTATGTTGCTGTACGCAGCTGGGATGTCGGTTTTGGCTGCCGGCGCGTTTGGTTGCCTGACCGCATTGGCGGGTGCAGATGCCGCCATCAGTCTTTATCAGCGCTGGGCCGCCAAACGGCTGGGGGTGGAAAATTCTGCTGCGGACTCCCGGAGCGAGCCGTAGGAATAATGACTTTATTGCGTGAGGCTCTGGCGTGAGAGCTCTGTCGTCTTGCAACGTCCACCTGCTCGTGTAGGTTATGGCGCTTGGACGCATCAACAGGAGAGCCTCATGGACTCACTATCTCAACTGGCGGCTGAACTTGGGCACCAATTACAGACTCTTAAAGCTCAAGTTACGACTGCCGAGTCCTGCACCGGCGGTGGAATCGCTGAAGCCATTACCCGGATTGCGGGCAGCTCCGCTTGGTTTGAGGCGGGATTTGTGACGTACTCCAATCAGCAAAAAACTAAGCAATTGGATGTCCCCCAGCCTTTGTTCGACGAGGTTGGCGCGGTGAGCCGTGAAGTGGTTGAGGCCATGGTGCGCGGCGCGCAGACACAAAGTGGTGCACGCTTTGCCGTCGCTGTGAGTGGTGTTGCTGGTCCGGGAGGTGGTTCGCAAGAAAAGCCGGTGGGCACCGTCTGGCTGGCATGGGGCGTTGGTAGTGAAGTGTCAGCCGAGCGCAGGCACTTTCCTGGCGACCGTGATGAGGTTCGTCGACAAACAGTGATTGCAGCGCTGGAAGGTCTAATTAGCCGAACGGTACGAGAAATAGAAAATCAGGGGTAGGCGATCGTTTATCCCTGTGGAATAATACTGGCTACTTATACAGTTATCGGCCGTCATGGCCTTATTGATTTTGAGAGGACTTTAATGGACGACAACAAGAAGAAAGCCTTGGCTGCGGCCCTGGGTCAGATCGAACGTCAATTCGGCAAGGGCGCCGTGATGCTGATGGGCGATCAAGAGCGCCAGGCAGTGCCAGCTATCTCTACCGGTTCCTTGGGGCTGGATATCGCACTGGGCATTGGCGGTCTGCCAAAAGGCCGTATTGTTGAAATCTACGGTCCAGAATCTTCGGGTAAAACTACCCTCACGCTGTCTGTGATTGCACAGGCGCAAAAAGTGGGTGCAACCTGCGCCTTCGTCGATGCCGAGCACGCCCTTGACCCAGAATATGCGGCCAAGCTGGGTGTAAACGTCGATGACCTGCTGGTTTCGCAACCCGATACGGGTGAGCAAGCACTGGAAATCACCGACATGCTGGTGCGCTCCAACGCTGTTGACGTCATCATCATCGACTCCGTGGCAGCCCTGACCCCTAAAGCTGAAATCGAAGGCGACATGGGTGACATGCACGTGGGCCTGCAAGCCCGTCTGATGTCGCAAGCACTGCGTAAAATCACCGGTAACATCAAAAACGCCAACTGTCTCGTGATCTTCATCAACCAGATCCGTATGAAAATCGGCGTAATGTTCGGTAGCCCGGAAACCACTACCGGCGGTAACGCACTGAAATTCTACTCCTCGGTACGTCTGGACATCCGCCGCACAGGTGCTGTCAAAGAAGGCGATGTGGTCGTCGGCAGCGAAACCCGCGTCAAAGTGGTTAAGAACAAAGTGGCACCGCCATTCCGTCAGGCCGAGTTTCAGATTCTTTACGGCAAGGGTATCTACCTCAACGGTGAAATGATCGACTTGGGCGTATTGCACGGCTTCGTTGAGAAAGCCGGTGCTTGGTACAGCTACAACGGCAGCAAAATCGGTCAGGGTAAGGCGAACTCCGCTAAGTTCTTGGACGATAACCCGGACATCAAGGACGCCCTTGAGAAGCAACTGCGTGCCAAGCTGTTGGGTCCAAAGACTGACAGTGAACTGGCAGAGCTGAAGACCATGCCGAAGTTGAGCAAAGCTGCCAAAGCGGCTGCTGATGAAGCTGAAGCAGCAGAAATGGAACTTGAAAACTCTGCTGGAAACGATAACTGATAGAGCTCATGACTGCCGTTTTGGATAACCTCGTCGCGGTACGACGAACTGCAATGGACCTGCTCGCGCGACGCGAGCATGGTCGAGTCGAGCTGACGCGCAAACTGCGGCAGCGCGGAGCTTGCCCAGACATGATCGATATCGCCCTCGACCGTTTAACGGAAGAAGGGTTGCTGTCGGAGTCGCGTTACCTCGAAAGCTATATTTCCTATCGTGCCGGTTCTGGTTATGGCCCTTTGCGTATTCGCGAAGAGCTTAACCAGCGCGGGTTGTCGCGTGGGGATGTTGAGCAGGCGATACGTGAGTGTGGTTTCAACTGGCAAGAGCAGTTGGAAGATACATGGCGTCGCAAGTTTGCAGGGGCGCTGCCTGAAGATGCTAAGGAACGTGCTCGCCAAGGGCGTTTCCTGAGCTATCGAGGTTATTCGCTTGAAATGATAGGCCGACTGCTAAGTGGCCGAGAGTTTTACGACTAAGCCGTAATCTGCACGACACCTGTAATAGTTGCCGCAGGCTGCGATCGACGACCAAGTCGCCGAAAGAACGGCCTGCGCAATCATTCACACAAAATCCGTCTCTAAAAGACTTAAATTCCTACCTGATCTGCTGGCTCCTCACGCCGGGCCGATGTGTCCTCGCTGTCGGCTATCTCCCAGTGCTGCGGTAGATTGATGAAATCGACCAGCTCTCGCAAGCGCCCTTGATTACGTCCGCTGAATGCAAAGCTCAGGCGGTACAGATTAAGCGAGGCATTATGATTCTGACCGTCATCAATCGATTGGCAGAAACCATTACTCAGGCAAATATCAGCAAATGATTTTTGTATGTGCGCTAACGCATGCACGTTGAGCGGGTATTTCATGCTGATAACAAAAGTTTTATTCATCCAGCGGCTTGAATAGAAATTGTTGTAGAACTGATTGATCTCAGCCAAAGCCTCTTCTGCACTGTGGGCAAAACGCATTAGCTTCAAATCATTGGGCAATATGTATTGGTTGGCTTCCAGTTCGTTGTGAATGAAGTCCAGCGCGCCCTGCCAGAATGTTCCGCCCGGCATGTCCAACAACACCACGGGAACCAATGGTGTTTTGCCGGTTTGAATCAGCGTTAGCACTTCTAGCACCTCATCCAGCGTGCCAAATCCGCCTGGGCACATCACCAGAGCATCGGCTTCTTTGATGAAAAACAACTTGCGCGTAAAGAAGAAATGAAACGCCAACAGATGTTCTGAACCACTGATCGTTGGGTTTGCATGCTGCTCAAAAGGCAGCGTGATGTTAAATCCAAGACTGTGCTCAAGGCCTGCGCCTTCATGGGCTGCAGCCATAATGCCTGCGCCACCACCGGTAATGACCATCACGTCGGCACGAGCCAGTGTGGCACCCATCTCTCGGGCTAATGCATACAGCGGATGTTCGACCGGTGTGCGTGCCGAGCCGAAAACGGTGACCTTGCGACGCCCTTTGAATGGCAGCAAAACGCGAAAGGTTTTTTCGAGTTCGCGGATAGCTTGCAAGGTGATTTTTGCGTTCCAGCGATCAAAGTCATCGTGGGCCATGCGCAGTACAGTAAGCAGCATCTCGCGATAAAGCGGGCGGTTAGGGCTGTCGGGCGCGACAAGCTGCAGTTGCGCGTCCACATCTTTCGCTATGTCGAGACCTTGACTCTCGAAATAAAGTGGCAGGGTGTCATTGAGTTGATCGGGCATGTACGTCTCCTTCTACACAACATCCTTGGGGGCGCCGCAAATCAATCAGGCGCCGAGACACAGAGTGTCAAACACATGACTTGATAATGGTCTTGGGATGTTAGCGCTGGCAACCGCTAATTGCCTGATGTAGATGAAGAATTGCAGAGAGAGGTGTGCACGCCGTATCACGCTACGACGTGCAGGCACTGTATTAAATCAGCCTTTACGCTGGCAATTCTCGGCGCGGATATCTTGGGTCAACACCGAGGTGTTGGTTTTATATTCTCTGATGTCGAAGCGCATTGTGGCGCCTTGGCTCAGCAACTTGCGAAAGTTTGGATCGCTGCAAACGCTGCGTCCTAACTGCGGAACGGCTTGTTCGGGAGCCGAGCGCATTTGCGCGGCGAGGTTCGGGCTGGCTTCCAGATTGTTGATCAGCACCGTGCCGTCGACGGTGAAACCTTTGTCCAGCAGGTCCGGGCTGATAGCACGTGGCTTGCCTTCGTTGCTCTTCTCAGCCACCCGAAGCAAATTTTTGTTCAGGTTGAATTCTGCAAGAGAGGCCGCTTGCGCGCCCAAAGGCAGTGCCAGCATTAGAGCTACGGTCGGAATAATAGTGCGCAACATGAAACTCTCCTGATTTGCGTGACGCAAACTTTGACCCGCCATCGATCTGTGCGTTCAGTGGCGCAGAAGTATAGGTCAGCATTGTGTGACAGGAAATGCTTGCCGTCATGGTTTAGTCTCCCTGCGTCTGGCCTCTGGTAGACTCCGCGCCTCTCTCCAGTGAATCCGTTCTTGCGCCAGCCCGTGGCGAATGGGCGGTCGGTGCCTTTAAGTAAAAATCCATGACCCTGATGACTCATTCCCCTAATGCCGTAGCCCGTTTACGAGACGAGCGCGAAGAGGAAAGCACCAAACCCTACTTGGCGCGTGGCTCACGTGCGCCGCGTTGCCATACATGCCGCGTGATAGAAAGTCACTGTTTGTGCAGTTGGCGGCCCAGGGTCAGTTCGCGTTCAGGCGTGTGCTTGCTTATGACTAAAAAGGAAGTGTTCAAACCCAGTAATACGGGCTGGCTGATCGCCGACGTGGTCAGTGACAACTTTGCCTTTATCTGGTCACGTACTGAAATAGACGAAGCGCTGCTCGCGCTACTGGCAGATCCACAGTGGCAGCCCTATCTGGTATTCCCCGGTGAATACGTTGCCGCCGAGCGGGTCACGCACACCGTGACTGTCGACAACAGTAAGCGGCCGCTTTTTATCCTCCTTGATGCCACCTGGACCGAAGCGCGCAAGATATTTCGCAAAAGCCCTTATCTGGACGCATTGCCGATCTTGAGTCTTCTGCCAGAAAAGCTTTCACGCTATCGCTTACGCCGTTCTACGCGCAGTGAGCACCTCTGTACCGCCGAAGTAGCCAGCTTGTGCCTCGAGCTGGCAGGCGATACCGAGGCGTCCAGTGCGCTGGATGCTTACTTTGATGTGTTCAGTCAGCATTATCTGGACGCCAAAAACCAACTGCCGGTTAATGAGTCCAGCGTTGCGCATCAGGAACTGGGTATTTTTGTAAAAGACATTCCTCAGAACCGGGCTCAATAGCCTAAAGAACTAGCGCTACAATTTTCAGCACGTAATAAACGATAGAAACGATGGGGCTGATTCGATTTTGATGCTGGCGCTGTAAGGGTTGTTATTGGGCCTTCGCGTCAAGTTTTGCGCTTGACCCTACTGTTTTCGCTGGGCATGCTTGGCCGCCGATTCGGCGGCAGATACTGCTCATACGCTTATATGTTCTGACTTTTAGCGTAAATCTTGCCCTTTGATGCACAGTTTTAGACTGTTGCTCGAGTTGCCTTAGCGAGTACTGGAATTGATCCAGTCTTGCCTGAAAAACAGGATCATTTAAAAAATGGCCACATACGAAATCCTGATTGCTGATGACCATCCGTTGTTTCGCAGCGCCTTGCATCAGGCCGTCACTTTGGGCCTGGGCTCTGATGTTCGCTTGGTTGAAGTCGCCAGTATTGCCGAGCTGGAAAAACAGCTGGAAATAAAGGCTGATTGGGATCTGGTTCTGCTCGACCTGAACATGCCGGGTGCTTACGGTTTTTCCGGGCTGGTGCTGCTGCGAGGTCAATACCCACAGATCCCTGTGGTCATGGTGTCGGCGCAGGAAGAGGCTTGTGTCATGGTGCGCTCGCGAGAGTTTGGTGCCAGTGGTTTTATCCCTAAGTCCAGTTCGCTGCACGATATTCAAAAAGCGGTACGTGCCGTATTGGATGGTGATGTTTCCTGGCCACCTCAGGCGTTCGAAGAAGTTCAGGTTTCGGCAGAAGCCAAAGCCGCTAGTGAAGGGCTGGCCAGCCTGACACCGCAACAGTTCAGGGTATTGACCATGGTCTGTGAAGGCCTGCTGAACAAGCAGATCGCCTATGAGTTGAGCGTTTCGGAAGCAACGATCAAGGCTCACGTCACTGCGATTTTCCGCAAGCTGGGGGTTCGTACCCGGACTCAAGCCGCGCTACTTTTGCAGCAGCTAGAATCGATTTCAAGCCATTAAAAGGCCCGTCTTCACGCATTTTTGACGTTGCGTGAATTAGTTTCCCCACTCATTTTTTGTGCAGTTGCCTATTTATGTCGCCTTTCAAGGGTAAAACCGGGTTTAAACGGATTTTGAATGCTGGCGGTTATTCGCTGGACGGTTTGCGCGCAGCCTTTACTGGCGAGGCGGCATTTCGACAATTGGTACTGCTTAATGTGGTACTGATCCCGCTTTCGTTCTTTCTGAATGTCAGCCGGGTAGAGCGTGCATTGCTGATTGCAGTCTGCCTGCTGGCACTGATTGTAGAACTACTGAACTCGGCAATTGAGGCGGCGATTGATCGTATATCCCTCGATTTACACCCGTTGTCTAAAAACGCTAAGGACATGGGCAGCGCCGCTCAATTTGTCGTGCTGACCATGATTGCCGTGGTGTGGGCCGTGATACTGCTCTAAGCGATGGCGGGTAGAACGATTTCGTCGCTTCGCTGAACCCCGGCGGTAAACGCACGGCACAGCTCTAAAAACTCGCGCATGGCCGAGGTCTGGTACTTCTTCTTGTGCCAGATAAAGAAAAACTGTCGCGCCAGATCCAAGTCTGGGGTTTCTACAGCCACCAGGCTGCCGCGACGAAAAGCATCGCGCAGTGCTAGGCGTGAAATACAACCGATGCCCAGCCCTGACTCAACAGCTCGCTTGATCGCCTCGGTATGTTCCAGCTCCAGGCGAATGTTCAGTGCGCTTTGGTGGTGGCGCATGGCTTGGTCAAACGTGAGTCGGGTGCCCGACCCTTGTTCACGTAAAATCCAGGCTTCACGGGTCAGTTCTTCCAAGGTGGCGTGACCGCGAGCGGCCAAGGGGTGCTGAGGCGCACAGAACACCACCAGTTCGTCTTCGACCCAGCTCTGCACTTCGATATCCGGGTGGCTGCAGTCGCCTTCTATTAGACCCAGATCAATTTCATAATGGGCAACTTGTTGCACGATATGAGCGGTATTTTGAACAATCAATTTGACCTGACTTTCCGGGTGAGCCTGCATGAAGCTCCCGATCAGCAGGGTCGCCAGGTAATTACCAATGGTCAGGGTTGCGCCGACAGTCAGCGAGCCAAAGCCCGACTTACCGTTGAGCAGGTCTTCGATTTCCTTAGCTTGATCCAGCAGTGCGACCGCCTGCGGTAATAGCTGACGACCAAGGGCGTTAAGGCTTAAACGCTTGCCCGCACGGTCGAATAGTTGGCAACTGGTCTGGCGCTCCAACTCGGTGATTGAGGTACTGGCTGCCGATTGTGAAAGGGCCAACAAGCCTGCCGCACGGGACACGCTCTCTTGTTGGGCGACGGTAACGAATACTTGGAGTTGTCTGAGAGTAAATCGCATATCGATATAACCGATAACCCTTATCTTAATAATTCAGTTAACAGATATTGTCGTCGCCATTAGAATGCTGTGCAATCGCGCTCATAGTCAGCGCTGGCGAATTTAGGAGCCCCGTACATGAGCAACATGAACCACGAACGTGTCCTCAGTGTTCACCACTGGAACGACACCCTGTTCAGCTTCAAGTGCACCCGCGACCCGGGCTTGCGCTTTGAAAACGGTCAGTTCGTGATGATCGGCCTGCAACAGCCCAATGGCCGTCCGCTTATGCGCGCCTACTCAATTGCCAGCCCAAACTGGGAAGAGCATCTGGAGTTCTTCAGCATCAAGGTGCCAGACGGCCCGCTGACCTCCCAGTTGCAGCATTTGAAAGAAGGCGACGAGATCATCATCAGCAAAAAACCTACGGGTACGCTTGTGCTGGACGACTTGAAGCCGGGCAAGCATTTGTACCTGCTGAGCACGGGTACTGGGTTGGCGCCTTTTATGAGCGTCATCCAAGACCCAGAAACCTACGAGCGTTTCGAAAAAGTAATCCTGTGCCACGGCGTGCGTTACGTCAACGAAGTTGCATACCGGGAGTTCATCACTGAGCACCTGCCGCAGAACGAATTCTTCGGAGAAGCGCTGCGTGAAAAGTTGATCTACTACCCCACTGTGACCCGCGAGCCTTTCGAAAACGAAGGTCGCCTGACCGACCTGATGCGCAGCGGCAAACTGTTCAGTGATATCGGTCTGCCACCAATCAACCCGCAGGACGACCGCGCCATGTTGTGCGGCAGCCCAAGCATGCTCGACGAAACCAGCGAAGTACTCAATAGCTTCGGTCTGACCGTTTCGCCACGTATGCGTGAGCCGGGTGACTACCTGATCGAACGCGCCTTCGTCGAGAAATAAGCGACGCAGGATAAAAAAGCCCGCGTTACCTCAAGGTGGCGCGGGCTTTTTGCTGTGTGAAAAGCGGGCTTGGAGAGCTGCGGCGTCTACCCGCGATTAGCCAAAACAACCTCAAGCACGCGTATAACCCCGGGCTCAGGGTAATGCCAGCGCACGTCCAGATCCCAAAACTGCGCGCCGTATTCGCGTTCAGGCGTAGGCGCTTGGTAGGCGGGGCGTGGGTCCTGGGCCAAACATTGCTCAATCAACGCCACTAGAGGCTCCTGAAGGCGCAGAGCATGTGCGTGCGCTTGCTGCAGGGCTGCATCAGTCCAGTGCACAGGAATCAGCACGGGCGCTGCGCTAGCCATGCTATTGCTGGCGCTGTCGATAATATCGGCGTAGGGCACGTAAGGTTTGATGTCGAGAATCGGCGTACCGTCGAGCAGGTCAATTCCCGAGATATAAAGTCGGTTAGCTTCCACCTTGTCCAGCTTGACCACCGATTGGCCGATGCCATTAGGGCGATGAGTGGCACGCGTGGCAAACACCCCCATGGATTTATTACCGCCCAGCCGTGGCGGGCGCACCTTGAGCCTTGGTTTATCTTCCAGTGCCTGATGAAACACAAACAGCAACCAGACATGACTGACCTGTTCCAAGCCCTGTACCGCGTCGCCCTGATCGAATGGCGCGACCAGTTCTAGCACGCCACGGGCGGCCGGGGCCAGTTGTGGTTGGCGCGGAATGGCGAACTTCTCTTTGAAGCAGGAGCGCACAAAGCCGATAGGGGAAACGGTGTAGGGCATGGTCGCGGGGCTCCCAGCTTCAAGCTGCACGTTTTACACTGCAAGCTACAAGCGGCAAATAATCAGATCCAAGCTTTAGACTTCATCTTGCAGCTTATAGCTTGAAGCTGCTTTTAAGCTCTAACCCGCAGGGTTAGCCCCTTGAGGAAGTTGCGCAGCAACTGGTCGCCACACGTGCGGTAGTTAGTGTGGCCGAACTTGCGGAACAGGGCGCTCAGCTCAGGCTTGGAGACTGGGAACTCGGCGGCCTTGAGGATCGCGTGCATGTCGTCTTCTTTGAGTTCGAAGGCCACGCGCAGCTTTTTCAGGATGATGTTGTTGGTCACAGGCAACTCAACAGGCTGCGGTGGACGGCTTTCGTCCTTGCCGCGCTTGAATACCACCAGGCCATCAAGGAAGTGCGCCATGACATTGTCCGGGCAACGAACAAAGCCTTCTTCTTCGTCTTTTTTCAGGTAGGTCAGGACGTCTTCTTTCGTCACGTCTAAGCCACCAAGCTTGATGATTTCGACAACTTTGTTGTCGCTGATGTCCAGCATGTAGCGCACGCTGCGCAGTACGTCGTTATGAATCATGAGAGCAATCCTGATATTCAGCAGTGAGCACCGCAGGCAAGGCTGCGGTGTCGAAATGTGCGGGGTGGGGCCGTCTTTAGAACTTTTCTTTGGCGGTCATGTAGCGCCATTGGCCTACCGGCAGTTTGCCCATCGACACACCGCCAATACGAATTCGGCGGATCGAGATGACGGTAAGGCCTACGGCCTGGCAGAACAGTGCGATCACACCCGGCTGCGGATTCTTCATCGCAAAGCGTAGGCGGTTTTCACTCTGCCAGCTGGCTTTGACGGCAGGCAGCTCGCGACCCTTGTAGGTCATACCGTGATTGAGACGGTTGAGGCCGTGGGGAGCCATCTCGCCAGAGACTTCAACCACGTACTCCTGCTCAATCTTGTTGGCATCGGCGGTGAGCTTGCGAACGATTTTCCAGTCCTGGGTGAACACAAGCAAGCCGCTAGCGTTGGCTTGCAACTCGTTGCCAACGGTCAGGCGCAGAAAGTGCCCTTTGAGCGGGCGCTTGCCGTAGCGGTGCTCTTCACTCAGGGTGTCCGGTGTAATCAGTTGCAGGGCGCTGTCTGTGTCTAGGCCTGCGGGGGCGTTGAGCAAAATGGTCACAGGTTCTGGAGCAGTAGCCTTAGCTTGCGGGTCCAGCTCGACTTTTTGGTCGTCGACCTTGAATTGCGGTTCGTCGATGACTTCGCCATCTACCGTGACCCAGCCACCTTCAATGAACAGTTCGGCCTCACGGCGCGAGCAGCCGACGAGTTCGATGAGGCGTTTGGAGAGACGTATCGGTTCAGACATGACAGGGGCCGTAATGGAATTGGGCGGGTATTGTACCCGCCTGGCGCCGGTTAAGCCCGGCAACATTTGCCTTATGCGCGTGCCGGGCGTTTATACCGCAGGTGTAGCAATGGGTAAGGCTGGCCCATACCGTCTGTTTCACAGCGACCAACGACCTCAAAGCCTTGTTTGAGGTAAAAACCAATGGCTTGCGGATTTTGCTCGTTAACGTCCAGCAATTGCGCGTTCAGTTCGCTGATGGCGAACATGAGCAGGCATTTGCCAACCCCTTGCCCGCGGAAATCAGGGTGGATAAAGAGCATTTCAACCTTGCCTGCTGCCACGCCAGCAAAGCCGGTAATGCGTTTACTGGCCGGGTCTTTGCAGCAGATGAGCATCACGGCGTCCAGGTATTGGTCTCTGACCAGTTGGCGCAGCAGCACAATATAACTGTCAGGCAAAAAATCATGGGTGGCGCGAACCGACGCTTCCCATAACTCGGCTAATGCATCGAAATCGCTAAGACGTGGCGTATTAATGACCCATTTGTGTTGCATCGTGCGTGTCTCCTGACACTGATGATTGAAGAGCCTCCTAACAATAGTCGTAAAAAAAGCCCTGGCGCGCGTGCGGCAGGGCTTTTTGAGAACTGATTGCTGATTAGAGTGCTTCAGCCCACAGGTCGTATTCATCGGCGTCCGTCACGCGGCACATGATCTTGTCGCCCGGCTTAATATCTTTCTCGGTGGCGATGAACACGTTGCCGTCGATTTCCGGGGCGTCGAAGAAGCAACGACCCACTGCGCCTTGCTCGTCAACTTCGTCGATCAGGACTTCGATTTCCTTGCCGATTTTCAGTTGCAGGCGTGCAGCGCTGATGGCCTGTTGGTGAGCCATGAAGCGCTCCCAACGATCTTGCTTGACGTCGTCCGGTACGATGGCAGCGTCCAGTAGGTTGGCCGGCGCGCCTTCGACAGGCGAGTACTGGAAGCAACCCACGCGGTCCAGTTGTGCTTCGGTCAGCCAGTCCAGCAGGTACTGGAAGTCTTCTTCGGTTTCACCTGGGAAGCCGACGATAAAGGTCGAGCGGATGATCAGGTCTGGGCAGATGACGCGCCAGTTTTTGATCCGGGCCAGGGTCTTGTCTTCAAATGCCGGGCGCTTCATGGCCTTGAGCACTTTAGGGCTGGCGTGCTGGAAGGGGATGTCCAAGTACGGCAGGATCTTGCCAGCGGCCATCAACGGGATTAGTTCGTCAACGTGCGGGTATGGGTAAACGTAGTGCAGGCGGACCCAAACACCGAGGCTGCTCAGCGCTTCGCAGAGTTCGGTCATGCGGGTTTTAACCGGCGCGCCGTTCCAGAAACCGGTGCGGTATTTCACATCGACACCGTAGGCGCTGGTGTCTTGGGAAATAACCAGCAGCTCTTTTACGCCGGCTTTAACCAGACGCTGGGCTTCGTCGAGCACGTCACCCACCGGACGGCTAACCAGTTTGCCGCGCATCGAAGGAATAATGCAGAAGCTGCAGCTATGGTTACAGCCTTCAGAAATTTTCAGGTAGGCATAGTGGCGCGGTGTCAGCTTGATGCCTTGAGGTGGCACCAGGTCGATCAGCGGGTTGTGGTCCTGACGCGGCGGTACCACTTGGTGCACGGCATTCACGACTTGCTCGTACTGCTGCGGACCGGTAACGGCCAATACGCTTGGGTGTACGTCGCGGATGTTGCCTTCTTCGACGCCCATACAGCCGGTCACGATGACCTTGCCGTTTTCCTTGATGGCTTCACCAATGACTTCCAGCGATTCAGCTTTGGCGCTGTCGATGAAACCGCACGTGTTGACCACAACGACGTCGGCGTCCTGGTAGGTGGAGACGACGTCGTAGCCTTCCATGCGCAGTTGCGTAAGGATGCGCTCGGAGTCGACCAGAGCTTTTGGACAACCCAAGGAAACAAAGCCAACCTTCGGGTTGGCTGGCGTGGTAACGGTGGACATGGCGAACCTCGGTATGTAGTGACGTTACATGCCCGTAAAGGCTGCACGACGAACGGGCGCTCAGGGTCTGATACGTCTTATTGGTGCCGCAACGTGGCTCTCAATAAAGCGGTCACAGACCCTCTGCGCCTCTAATCAAAAAAAGTGCGCAATTTTAGCTATGGTCAACGCACTTGACCAGCGTTATACGGGGATTTACGACGAGTGCTGCGCTATGCTGCGCGCCGTTGCGAAATCAGGTTTTAAATGGACCTTGCTTCGTAGGTATAAGTCGTGGGTAACAGTCAGAAAATCAGAGCATGCTGCACATCAAGTGCGGCGCTCGCCATTAAGAAGCACGGGCCAAGGTCGTAGGAGTGGTTAATGGGGCAGCTCAGTAGTCAGGCAACAGAAGACGGTCACTCAAAGGCAAAACCCATCGGTATGCTGGTTGCTGCTGTCGGTGTGGTGTATGGCGATATCGGTACCAGCCCGCTGTATACCCTTAAAGAGGTATTCACTGGGGGATATGGCGTACAGGTCAACCATGATGGCGTCTTCGGTATTTTGGCGTTAATCCTGTGGTCATTGATCTGGGTCGTCTCGATCAAGTACGTGTTGTTCATTCTGCGTGCCGACAACGAAGGCGAGGGCGGGATAATGGCCCTGACGGCGCTGGCGCGTCGGGCAGCTTCGCCCTATCCCAAGCTGCGCTCGGTGCTGGTGATTCTAGGGTTGATCGGCGCCTCGCTGTTTTATGGTGACAGCATGATCACACCCGCCATTTCGGTGTTGTCTGCGGTTGAAGGGCTTGAACTGGCCTTCAGTGGCCTGGATCGCTGGGTGGTGCCGCTCGCACTGATCGTATTGATCGCGCTGTTCTTGATCCAGCGTCGCGGCACCGCCACCTTGGGCAAGCTCTTTGGCCCGATTATGGTGCTGTGGTTTGTGGTGTTGGGCGTGCTCGGTGTTAACGGCATCTCGCAGCACCCTGAAGTGCTTAGCGCGCTAAACCCGATCTGGGGCGTGCGTTTCTTCGTTTCTCACCCTGGCATGGGCGTGGCCATTTTGGGTGCGGTGGTGCTGGCGCTGACCGGTGCTGAAGCGCTGTACGCCGACATGGGGCACTTTGGGCGCAAGCCGATTGCCCGCGCTTGGTTCATCCTGGTTTTGCCCGCACTGGTGCTGAACTATTTTGGTCAAGGCGCCTTGTTGCTCGAAAATTCAGAGGCGGCGCGTAACCCGTTCTACCTGTTGGCGCCGAGCTGGGCGTTGATCCCCTTGGTAGGGCTGGCCACGCTGGCCACAGTCATTGCCTCTCAGGCAGTGATCTCGGGGGCCTTTTCCTTGACCCGTCAGGCGATTCAACTCGGTTACATCCCGCGCATGCATATTCAGCACACGTCCAGCGCCGAACAGGGTCAGATCTACATCGGTGCCGTGAACTGGTCATTAATGGTCGGGGTTATTTTACTGGTGCTGGGCTTTGAGTCTTCAGGCGCGCTGGCTTCGGCTTACGGTGTGGCCGTGACCGGGACGATGTTGATCACCAGTATTCTGGTGTCGGCGGTCATGTTGCTGCTTTGGAAGTGGCCGCCTGTATTGGCGGTGCCAGTGTTGATCGGCTTTCTGTTGGTTGATGGCGTGTTCTTTGCGGCCAACGTACCGAAAATTGTTCAGGGCGGTGCCTTCCCGGTATTGGCGGGGATTGTTCTGTTTGTGCTGATGACAACTTGGCGACGCGGTAAGCAGTTGCTGGTCGACCGTCTGGATGAAAATGCATTACCGCTGCCGTTGTTTATCAGCAGCATTCGAGTGCAGCCTCCGCATCGTGTTCAGGGGACAGCTGTTTTCCTGACCGCCAGACCCGACGCTGTGCCACATGCTTTGTTGCACAATTTGTTGCATAACCAAGTGCTGCACGAACAAGTGGTTTTGCTCACCGTGGTCAACGAAGACTCACCGCGGGTCCCTGCACAGCGGCGTTTCGAGGTTGATGCTTATGGTGACGGGTTCTACCGGGTGATCTTGCACTTCGGTTTTATGGACGAGCCGGATGTACCTGAAGCTCTAAAACTGTGCCACCTCGATGAACTGGACTTCAGTCCGATGCGGACCACGTACTTCCTGAGTCGTGAAACGGTTATCGCGTCCAAGTTGGTAGGGATGGCACGTTGGCGCGAAGGGTTGTTTGCCTTCATGTTGAAGAACGCCAACGGCAACCTGCGCTTCTTCAAGCTGCCGGTTAACCGAGTCATCGAGTTGGGCACTCAGGTCGAAATGTAAACCTTGTTCAGGACGGGACAAGCGACATTAAAAAGCCCCGGCTCGTGAGAGTCGGGGCTTTTTTGTGACACTGAAGGGCGTACCCCTCAGGTATTTACTCAGACGGTGTTACGGGTGCGGAGGCTTCGTGTTTTTTGATGGAGTCCACCAGGCGCTTGGCTAATGCCGGGTAGTTTTCATCAAAGTGATGCCCGCCCGGCAGTTTCATGGTTTCACCGACCGCAGTCTTGGCGGTACAGCCGCTCTCGTCGATTTCTTCTGCGCCGTAGACGCATAACACTTTGGCTGCTGGCAGTTTGGCCATTTCAACCCCGGTGTCGGCCTCGGCCCCGGCTTTACCCAGCCAGCCATCGACATGAATCTCAAAGCTGCCTGTGCGTGCAAAGGCCAGCAGAATAATGCTCTCAACCCGATTCTGCTCCGCTTCTGGTAGGCGGTTGTAGACGGCGGGCAAGACATCCGCGCCAAACGAGTAACCCACGAGTACAAAACGCTTGGTGCCCCACTTTTGACGGTAGTGCTGCATCAGTTCTGTCAGGTCGGCTGCGGTTTGCTCCGGGGCTTTGTGCTGCCAGTAATAGCGCAGGGTATCGATACCGATGACGGGGTAGCCCGCCTTGGCCATTTCGTCGCCGATAACGTGGTCTAAGTCCGCGCGCCAGCCGCCGTCACCCGAGAGGAATAGCACCAGCGTGTCATTGGGGTTGCTGGCTGGTATTTCCATCAGAGGGATATTCAGGCCGCCGTTGTCATCGCTGACCAACAGTTTGCGCAGCTCATTGCTCAGCACTTGTGGCTGCGCAATATCGTAGTCACTGATGCTGGTTTGAGCATTAGCCTGATCGCGAACAAAGGCGGCGTCAGAATCTTCGGGTTCTTCGTTCCAGGCTACGAGCCAGTGCCCGTGAGCTGCCGACTTGGGTACCGGCGGCCCACAATCTTTGGGCGTCATCGCAAAACCGACCGACACGGCTTGCGCCTTGTCATTGGTTTGCTCGGCCAGCCAGCGCCAGGCCAGTGTTGCGCCCGGGCCAATACCGCTCACGAGGGTGGCGGGGCCGTTTAGTTGTTGCAAGCCTGTTTGCAAGGCTTGCTGCTGCGCGGTGCAGTCATCCTTCGGCAAGATCACTTGCACCAGTTGCGCTGCACCGCTGCGGCCTAGGGCCATCAGTTGCTGGTCGTTGAGTGCATCCTCGAGCGGGGTTGCAATCACCACATGGGCGCGAGCGGACTGGCCAGGTGTGACTTTCGTCAGTGTTGAGCCATCGGCCTGGCTCAGGTGTTCAATTGTCGGTTGCGGTAAAGGGCGATTCCAGAACCAGTAGCCGCCAACTGCCAGTGCGGCCAGTACAAGGAGGGTTAGCAGTAAAAAACGCCAGGAACGATGTTTCATTAACGTTTCACCAATCCAGTCAAGCCGCCTGCAATGAGGGCGGCGGTATCGGCCAGCGCAACCAGCGGGTCAAGCCCGGCGGGCACGGCCATATAACGAGGTTCCCAGTCGGGCTGGAATTTATCTTTGAAGCGACGCAATCCCTGGAAGTTGTACAGGTGCTCACCGCGCTGGAACAACATCGACCCCAAACGTTGGGTCAGCGGTGCGCCACGGCGTGGTTGTAGTCCTGATAACGGGACCATTCCAAGGCTGAAACGTGCATATCCATGCTTTTTATAATGCTGGATCAAGCCGACCATCATGAACTCCATGGTCAGTTTTGGGGCCTCCGGGTGGGCGCGCATCAAGTCCAGGCTCGACAGTTCATGGCTGTGCGTTTCAAGCAGGTTGGCAAACGCCACCGGCTTGCCTTCAAAACGAATGATCGCGACCCGGAAATGCTTGATGTAGTCCTCGCTGAATCGTCCCAGAGAGAAGCCTTTTTCCCGGACGTTCTTGCCAGTCAGCCACGCATCGGAAATGACTTTTAGCTCATCCATCGGCGCTTCGCCAGGCTCGTGGATTTCCAGCGACAGACCGTCACGGGTACCACGGTTCCAGGTGTAGCGCAGGTCTTTCATCTCTTTGCCCTTGGCTTCGAGATCAAAGCGGTGCAGATCGACCCGGGCTTCTTCGCCGAGCTTGATGGCAGTCAAGCCGATGTCCATATAAAACGGCAGGCTTTGGGCCCGCACCTGATAGAACACCGGGCGAGCATGCAGGGTGTCGCACAGGTCTCGGAACTGCCAGATCAGCTCGGCACGTTGCTGGGGGGGGCCGATGGGGTCGTACAGTGCCACCAGGCTACGGCCGCGACGCGCGTACATCAGGAATGCGCTGTCGTCCGGATGGAACAGCAAGGCTTTGTCGCCAGTCAGCGCGAGGCCACCATCGGGTTGGTCCGAAGCCAGCAGAATGTTCTCGGCTTTTTCCAGTTCAGCGGCGTCAGGCAGGTGCACGGTTGGGCGAGCGGTGCGCAGCAGCCAGGTCAGAGAAACGATCACCAGCAGCACGGCAGCACCCATCAGGGAGCGCAACCCGCGTGGGGCATCCGAGTCGAGGGTGAACTGCCACCACAGTTGATGGCTGTAAGGCACGTCTTGGTAGGCGAACAGCAGCAGCCACATTGAGGCGCCCAGTACGCAGGCGCTGGCCACCAGATACAGCGGCGAGAACGGCAACTCGGTCAGGCGGCTAGGGCGGTAGAACGAGCGCCGGAACAGGCCCAGCAGGCTCGCGGTGAGCACTAGAATGGTCGCCTCTTCCCAGTCGAAACCTTTCAGCAGGGACAGTACGGCGCCGACCAATAGCAGTACCGTGGTCAGCATCCAAGCGGCGGACAGGCGTCGGCGCAAGCCTTGGGCCAGCAACAGGCACAGAACGCCGATTAAGCTGGCACCGAAGTGCGAGGCGTCAATCAGGCCCGGTGGTATCAGAAAACCGATGTGTTCAAGGCGGCTGTCGATTTCCGGCGTAGCGCCTGAAAACAGCAAGACCACGCCAGACATAAACACCAGCACTGCCAGAACCGGCGCGGCCAGGCCCGAGGCTACGCGCAAACTCTGCCGGGTTTGAATCAAACGCTGGGCTTCGTTGATCAGCAGCATCAAGCAGGCGAGCAGGAGCGGCAGAATCACATAGATCATGCGATACAAGAGCAGGGCGGCAGCCAGCGGTGCCGCGCCGAGTTTGTCCGCAAAGGCAGCCAGCAGAATCGCTTCAAAAACCCCAACGCCGCCGGGTACATGACTGAGCACGCCTGCGGCCAGTGCAATCAGGTAAACCAGCATGAAGGGGCCAAAAGGCGGGGCTTCAGGCAGTAGCAAATACAGCACAGTAGCCGCAGCAGCGACGTCTAGGGCAGTAATCACCAATTGCAGAAAGGTCAGGCGCGGGCTAGGAAGGCGCAGCGTCCGGCGTCCGGCCTTGACCAGCAGGTTGTCCGGGATGGGTTGCTCGGGCAGGCGTCGACGATAAATCCCTAAGGCGAGCAAACCAAACAACACCAGTACCGCGACGGCAATGGTACCGAGGAGGTAAATGGGAATGTGCAATGCGGCGGCTGCTGCTGGCAGGTTGCTCAGGGTGGCCAGTGCAGCCAGGGGCGGCAGGGCGCAACCGAGCGACAGGCTGGCAAATAACGTCATGTGCGCGACTTCGGACGCACCGACACCATGGCGTGCGTATAAACGATAGCGCACAGAGCCGCCGGACAGCAGCGACAGGCCAATTGCGTTACCAATGGCAAACGCAGTGAATCCGCCCAAGGCCAAGGTTTTGGGGGGCAATGTGACCCCTGCATAGCGACTGGCGGACCACTCATAGCCAAGCAAAATCACAAAGCCTACCGCCGTCGCTGCGAGAGCGCCGAGAAGGGCGGGCTTGGGCACGTCCATAATCGAGTCGTGCAGGGCGTACAGATCGAGTTCGCTTAGCAGATGGCGGCAGGCAATCAGGGCTATAGCAAACAACAGTAAGGTGAGAGCGAGCCCAATGGGCTGGCGATACTTGCTCAGCAGATCCAACCAATGCAGGCGTGTTGCGGCAATCGGGTGGGCTGCTGTAACGGTTTCTTTAAGTTCTGGCGAATTATCGGGCATCAACCACCTCGTGAATCGTGCGCGATAGGATGGAGGCATAGACTCAAGTTACCAATCCTTTTGGTCAAAATATTTCAAAATACTTTCAACTGTTTGCCTGATATTCAGGTTTGGTCTGTGAAAAAAAGGTAATTGCTGCCGCTGAGCATAGACGAGCCCGTGTTCAGATATATGACAGAAGCCTCAATCAGGGCGGGAAAGCACTTTTCGATCGCGCACAAAAAAGGCCACTCTTTCGAGTAGCCTTTTTCGATGT
>NZ_ALJC01000021.1 GCF_000282975.1 Pseudomonas psychrophila HA-4 | reverse complement strand
GGCGTGTAACCGGCATATCCGTTTCGCTCTTACAGCGAGTCCCTCAACCCATATCCTCCGTATAAAACGCAAACCTGTCCTTGCCACTGTTCTTGGCCCTATATAAGGCCTTGTCCGCATTCGCCAGCGCCTGATTCAACGTGTCATGGCCCTCAACCCGCGCCAGACCAATACTGATGGTCACAGGGTGTTCATGCGGGTCTTCCCGTACCCGACAACAGAGCATGTCCATCAACACCTCGACGTCGGCGTGACGTACCCCCGACAAATACACCGCAAACTCCTCGCCGCCCAAACGCGCGTACTCATAGTCAGCCATCACGGCCTTGATACTGGACGCAGTGCGCTTAAGCACTTCATCGCCAATGTCATGCCCGAATAGGTCGTTAACTTTTTTGAAGTTGTCGATGTCGATCATCGCCAGGTAATGGTCATATTTGCGAGGCTGAGCGCGTAATACGTTTCCCGCTCGGGCCATGAAAGACCGTCGATTAGGAATCTCGGTCAACGCGTCGATGTAGGCCTGGTTCACCAGTAGCTTGGACATGGTGTAGTTGTAGAGCTTGATCCGGCGCAATTTAAAAAAGCTGTAAATCGTCAAACTGCTAAGAAAGGCGTAATAGCTCAGGATCATGGTCCCCCGCAGGTCCAGGACCGAGACGAAGGTCAGCACAAAGGGGTTAAGCATGAGCCCAGCAATAACTGCACTGGCGAGAAATGCCCAGCGACTCAGCGGTAAGATCGAAGCGCTAAAGAGAATGCTGGCGGTGGCCAGTACCAGCCAGACCGGTTGCCAGTCCTGAGGCAACCCCATGATGATCAGACGGATGCCCAAGGTAATCACGATGACGAAAATAACGTTCAGCACATCGAAGTGCCGGTGATTGCGGATAAAACCTAGGATGATGGTGATCGTCGCCATCGTGGCAATAAATAGCATGGACAGGCCGGTGAAACCCTGACCTCCCTTGGTGCTAATGATTAAGTCAAATAACAGCCAGATGAAAATGCTCGCCGCGTAGATCAAACGGCAAAAATTGCGCAGTTTTTCAAAATCATGTTGAGCAAATTCAGCTTGCAGCGCAGGGGGGGCGGCATATTTTGAAATTTCAGATTCTATGGTTTTGAGCATTGCGAGCCTTGATCACGGTCAGTTGACTGGACTCAGGACACTTGCTCACGTATAGCAAGTGCTCTGTGCATCCGGACGATCAAGTGCAGTGCAACAGCGGCCGCCCGGACCCTGCAGAAATAACCCTAGCAGGATCTGCCGTGCGGCGTTGTGATGGGGCGTTAACTGGTTTGGTCGAATACCTCACCGACGCTGCGTCGACGTGCGTTGCGCTCACTGGCACGCACTAGGGCTTCGAGGTCTTCGGGAGTGACGTCTATAAACGCGTCCATTTGCTCAAGGGCTTTTTGCAGGTCTTCGGCAGTAATTGCTGGGTCGCCAGCGACGTGTGGTTCCACTATCGCCGGGATCGGTTCGGCGGTTTTTTTCGGGTAACGCACCCGTGTCAGGTTGTTGTAAGCCAAGGCGCTCAGCAACATGCACACAGCGCTGAGCATCACGGGGGCGAGCATGCCCCAGCCCAAACGAGCGCTGTCCGGATCAGCCAGTACCACCAGCAAGGCCAGCGCACCGGCTGGCGGATGGAGACAGCGCAGCAGGCACATGACCAGCAGTGTCAAACCTACGGCCAGACACGCGCTGTCCAGATTGCGCCCCAAAAAGTGCACCACGCTCAATGACACCACCGTTGCGCAAAGATAGCTGCCGACAATTGACCAAGGTTGCGCCAGCGCGCCCGACGACACGGCAAACAGCAAAATGGCCGATGCCCCCAAAGGGCCAATTAAATGCATGGCCACGGGCAGGCCAAAGAACACACTGCACACCCAGACGCAGAGCAGTGTACCTAGTGATACGCCAATCGCGGCACGACTCCATTCTGTGGGGCGGGTATTTGTGGCCGCAGGTAACAGGCGGGTGATCCAGCGGTTTTGCATGGTGGGAGAATCCGGTATTGGGTAACAAAAAGATAAAAAAAGGGCTATGCGGGTTTCCCGGCAAGCCCTTGAAAGTGTTCCTTCATTGGGGGAGGAACGTGCGCAGTGTGCCCAGCTCCTAAACAGTCTGCAAATTCATAATAATGATGTTTAACTGCATTTAATTTGATCTTAAAGGCTGTGCAGTCGTTGATGAGTGAGCTTGTGCAAGTGCCTCCGTCGTGTCCGTCAGGCCCGCAGTGAGTTTACCCAGTACGCGTTCATAAACGTCATCGCTCAACAGGCGGTGTTCAATGGGCTTGCGCAAGCCGCCACTGTTGGCCAATGGCACCTTAAGCAACAGCAGTGCATCGCGCAGCCTGATCAACCGGCCCAATTCTGGAAAGCACGCTTCACGGTCGTAATCATCCGCGGGAGCTGCGACTGAAGGGCTTTGCTCAAGCATCGGCTTATTACTAGCAAACAAGGAATAACTCATCACGTCGTGCCCCTATAGAAAGCCTATTGAATATCTTGCGATGCAGACAACTGGGTTCAGCAGTATTTGCGCAGTGATACAAGCAGTGACATATCGATTATTTACTTGGCTTGGGATCTGGGATTTGTGCGAGCAATTGTAGAGTGCGTAAACCGCGCAGTATTGTCAGGCAGAGCGTAAGTGAAGATAAGATTTACGCAGAAATTCGTGGGACTTTTCAGAATAGGCAGCGGGAGTCCTGTTGCCGCTAAATCGCACATAAACAGGGCTTGAAGCTCACGTTTACCGATGCGAATTCTTACCGATTTGGACATCAGCGTAATAAAGCGACGTATTTTTTGTGACGAACTGGTGAGGGCTCAACGATTGGGGCTAATCGTCAAAACCGACTTGTTCGTGTATGTCGTCCACTTTTAGTTTCAACCGATTTGCCACGGCTATAAACAATGCCTGACACAGGCACAAGGTTGCGCTCAAAGAGCGGAACGCAAACGAACTGCCTTCATTCACCAGCAATACCGTGTTGGCTTTTTTAGCCAACGGCGACAGAGTGCTGTCGGTGATGATTAGGGTTTTAGCCTGATGTAACTGGGCGAGGCGCAAGCAATGCTGGGTTTCTTTGCCATACGGGGTAAAGCTGATCGCAATTACCAAGTCGTTGGCGCGAACGCTGCGCATTTGTTCGCGGTAACTGCCGCCTAGCCCCGAAACCATGTGAATCCGCTTGTGGGTGTGCTGCAGGTTGTACACCAGGTAATCGGCGACCGCGAAAGACCGGCGCACACCGACCACGTAGATGTTATCGGCGTTGACCACCAGGTCCACGGCTTTCTCGAAGGCCTGCTCGTCGAGTTCCAGTCCCAGCCGCTCAATACCTGACAGTGTGGCATTGATGCATTCGCGGGCTAGGTCGCCGCTGCTGGCTTTTTGCGATTTGTCGGCAATCATGCTGCGAACACGTTGCTGATAGTTCTGGACCGGGGTTGCCTTGTGGGTGTACGCCTCGCGAAACAGCGCCTGCATTTCACTGAAACCGCTGAAGCCAAAACGTTGCGAAAAACGCACGATGGCTGACGGGTGCACCTCACACTCGCGGGCGATATCACTGATTCGATCAACCATGATCCGGTCACTTTGTTGGCTTATATAACCCGCAATACGCTTGAGCTGGCGCGGCAGGCTCTCGTACTCCTCGGTAATAAGTTGCAACAGCTGCCCGGCATTGTCCGGTGGACTGGCTTGTTCGCTTCCGGGCGTTTGGGCAGGTTGATCGGTGGCTGACATCAGTGCGTCCTTAGGATGGCGCTTGCAGGGCAGGTCACAGCTTGGCGAATGCAGTCTATAGCGTAGGCGTTTAAAAAATCCTGGCCAGCCATCTAAGGGCCTGTTCGCTGAATCGATATTTCAGCTGCGCCATTGAATTTCTTGCTATAAACGCACTCCACTGACGCCTGAGAAGGCTGCTTTTCGTCTTTTTCCATGTTTTGCTGGACAAATAGCTGTCATTTCAGTTGCTGACTCGATAAGTCGGCCTTAGACTGCCGCCCCTCGTAAATTGAGTGCCGGGTGGCGCTTGAAATAGATGGCACCTAACTGGTTTGGATGAAGATCGGTCAGAACGCTCCCTAATTCGCCTTAATGCACGTATTTTTTATAGAGAAATCAATGACAAAGGATAAGTTGCTGGCCATGCCGGCGGATGACTACATGAATGCCGAGCAACTGGCTTTTTTCACTGAGCTGTTGCAAAACATGAAGGTTGAGACCCACGAACGTATTGAGCAAAACCGCGTTGCGATCGAAAGTCTGGACACTCCGGCTGACCCTGCGGACGCCGCTTCGGTTGAAGAAGAGCGCACTTGGCTGGTGAACTCCATCGATCGTGATCAACGCATGCTGCCTCAATTGGAACAAGCGCTGGATCGCATCAGAGAAGACAACTTTGGCTGGTGTGATGACAGCGGTGATGCGATTGGCCTTAAGCGCCTGCTGATCAGTCCGACCACCAAGTACTGCATCGAAGCTCAAGAGCGTCACGAGCAAATCGACAAGCATCAGCGTCAAGCCTAATCGTTTGACCTTGCCGGGGCCGCGCCAAGCGGTCCCGGTGCTGTTGGCCCCTGCAAGCGTTCGCCTTGCTGCCATCTCCCTCGTTGTAAAACCCCGTCTTACACATTGCCAGCGTTGAGTTGGTGACCTCGTATGAGCACCCTTATAGTTACGCGGCTTTTTTTTGCGTGGCCGATTTGATCAAGGGTGAAATTCATGGGTGATTCAAGCAACACAGGACACGTGTTGCGCGTTGGTGTTTTCATTGATGGAACGGCCAATAATCAATTCAACAGCGCAGCGGGACAGGCGCGGCTAGCACGCGGCCTGAGGGTGGAGGCTGACAGCAGCTACGCCAACGTCATGACCAATATCGCTGTACTGCATCAGCATTACCCTGCGCAGCAGGCGTTCGATGCTGATGGCAACGCTGTCACGTCGCTCTACATCAGTGGTATCGGCACGACGACGGGTGGCGCTGATACGCGCTTTCCAGCGCAGACTTACGGGCGTGGTAGCAGCGGGGTGCTGGGCAAGGCAGAACAGGCCTACGCCCAACTCTTGGAGTGTCTGACGCATTTTTTACAAGGTGTGGCGCCATCGTCCATCTGCCGTTTGCAACTGGATATTTTTGGTTTCAGCCGCGGTGCGGCGGCGGCCCGTCACTTCGCTAATCGGATCAATAACAGCTCTTTTAAATCGCAATTTGCGCTGGCGCCTGATTTTGAATGCGTGATCGATTTTATCGGCTTGTTAGACACCGTCGCCGCCATGGGGGGAGTGGCAGACTTGGGCGACATCAGCGATGACATCAACCCCGGTTTGAATCTGTATCTCAGCCCTGACAGCGCACAACACGTCGTGCATCTGACAGCGCGCGACGAGCAGCGGCGCAATTACTCATTGAGCCGCATCGCCCCGCAGTGGCCAATGGAGGTCGCAGTGCCCGGCGCACATGCCGACGTAGGCGGTGGGTACCCGGGGCAAATGAGCGAGCAAGTGTTGTTGACTCGCTGGCAAACCAATCGGGTCAAACCTTCCACGCCGCTCATTCTGACCCACGCTTGGCAAAGCGCGACCGCTGAGCTTGCGCAGTGGCAAGCCAAGGATCTGCTGGACCCCAGCGATCCCAATCGTCTGCTGGAAGTGCGCAGCACTGCACGTCGCGAGGGCAGTCGCGAAGATCCGATGCAACACGTACAGGCGGCGGTCTATATGCAACGTCGGATGTTTGGCCAATTGTCGCGTGTCTACCTGCGCATCATGCACCGCCTGGCGTGTGAGCAGGGTGTTCCGTTCACCGCCTTGACTGAGGCTGATGCCGGTTTACCCGACGAACTGCAACCCATTGAAGCTAGGCTTCAGGCTCAGGTGCGTGAAGGTGTCATTGCATTGACTTCGCAAGAAGAGCGCCTGCTGCGCCAGCGTTACATCCATCAATCGGCAAATTGGAACGCTGCGGTTGGCGCGGGAGAGGGCTTGATAGACCAGGCTTTTTTCAACCGCCCCCAAGAAGGTGGGCGCCTGGTGTATGAGCAACACGAGACGGCTTTCGCCTAGACGGACACGCGGATTGTTACACGCAATGCAACGCAGCTATGCGGTGCATCGCTTTTTCCGCATGCAGTTAGCCACTAAGATAGCCAACATCGTTAGGTGGCTAACTAAATGCGTGGAGTCAGCATCATGACCAATCAGGTTGATGTGGCAGTAATGATCGGCAGCGGTGTCCCTGAAAGCTTGCGTGCTATCGGCAAAAGGGCTTGCTGGGTTGTGCTGGTAAATGGCGAGCAACGTGGCACTGCTTTTTCCAGTCGCGTAGACGCTGAGGAGTGTCGTGCCGTCTGGCTGGCGCAGCTAAGCGCCAACCGTTCAGCAGTGCGAATGCATGCTCAGCGTGCTTGATGCAGGCGGACATTCAATTCGTCGATAACAATCGCCCAATTGTCATCTGCTAGTAGTTTTTCTTTCAATAACTGGGATTGAGCCTTTGTCCAAATGTCGGCATCGGCCAATTTCACGTCTTCAGGCAATCTGTTGGAGTCAATGAAGGCGGTAATCGAAGCCTCGTCAGACGATAATCCCAATTGTTCAAACAGGCTTTGCAAGCTGATAGGTGTGTCGTCCATGTTCATTTCCTTTAGTAAATGGGCCGGGTCTGTCCATCTGAGGCTTTGGAGCGTAAAGAGTTCGAGACCAGCCTAGCTCAATTGGAAACGAGACGAGTCGCGTCAAATGTTAAGAGCGCCTGCGTCGACGGCTGCTTTCAATTCCAGGGCAGACTCCATGCCGGCAATTTTTGCCAGTTCGGAGGTCTTGAACCACCGGTCTTTTTCGACTTGGTGGTAGGTGACCTTGGTCAGGGGTGGTTTTGGCCGCATCACGATCACTGCCTGAAATTCTCCATCGACTTCTTTGAAGTCACCGCGGATAAAATACTCGCCAATATCAAATTCAGTCACGTGTCACTATCCCTTGCAAGTAATAAAGTCCAGCCAACCTGGCGGCATGGGCCAGGCCAAATTTTGCGCAAGTATGGCAGTAGTTGGCCGCTCGTGGCGCAGTTAACGCATCGGGGCGACGAAAGCCTTGTTGAATACAGACGCAATCAGGCAGAAAATAAATGTTTACCCAATTGAACAGCGGATGTGTATACCCATCCTTGGGGATGAGTCGGTAGAATAGCGCGCCCGACTGTGTGTAAGCCGAACAACGCGAACACGGCCTTGGTTATTTTCTTTCAAGCCCCCGGTGCTTGTTTGCCGGGATAGTTCAGGCGGGAATCCATTATCTCGATGTCACTTGCCACCCCTGACTCCAGCAGTCAGGTCACCTTGTCGCACGCGGGTTTTTAGCTAGGTGGCTGAGGCTTTTTTTCTGCTGCCTGTTTTTTGGCGGGCAGTTTAACTTTCTAATACCGAGGACTTTTCGTTGGCAGTCAGCAATTTGGAGATGCATGCATTATTTGTGTTAGGTGACTTGCGGGCGCGGTTGGTCAAGATGTTCCAGTCTCGCTTTGTGTATGTCACCGAACAAACGGCAGAAGGTATTTACATCGCTGAAATCGACACAGAAACAGCGTTGGTGGTAGACGACAAGCCAGGCCTGAAGTTAAAGGTTGGCGATCATTTCAGCGCCGCAGTAATGCCTAGCCGTGAAGGCGGCAAGCTGGATATCAAGTTTCGCGAAATCAAAATGACGGTGTATGGCATCGGTGACTATGCCTACGTCAGTTCGCCTTTGGGCGAAGGTATCGTCTTCAAAGAAGGCCAAACCGTGATGCTGGTGTTTGCAGCCATCGAGCAACTCGAAGGCGGTTTGAGCAAAACTTTGAAAGCAGTGACCACCAAAGCTGCCAAATGGCGCAAGGGTGAACTCACGTTTAAGGCCAGCAAAGAGTGACACTCACGCGCAGCGAGTTTCATCAGCAGCACCTTGCGCAAGCCCAAGCCAAGGCTGCCGAATTGTTTGCCCAACAGCCCGTATTGAAAGGTGCTTGGCTGACCTGGGTGGCGGGGCAGCTCTACACCTTACGCCCCGCTGAATACGCAAGCATGGTTCGCCGTGAATTGCAGCGCCTGCAAGCTGGCAGATGCTGATATCGCTGACCGTGCGCAACGCCTAAGTGAACTGCGGAATCGGTTTTCGCATCAGCGTTCCCACCAGCAGCGCACCCAGTAATGCTAAAACTCCGGCCACCCACAGCAGACTGCTGAAACCCGCCATAAACGCCTGCGTCGCCAGCGGCTGGACTTGGGTTTGCACCGCCAGCGGCAACTGACTGAGCGCCCCCTGCATATCGCCGGCAACCACGCGTGAGGCAATAAAGTGGCTTTGCCCAAGCCATTGATTGGCGTCTTGCGCAAGGCTTGCGTGCAGATTCTGCTCGGTGTGGCCGCCCAGCAGCGCGCCATATACGCCGATGGCCAGCACGATGGCGCTAAAGCGCATGGTGGTGCTCATGCCGGAAGCCATGCCCACGCGGTCTCGCGGAACGCACGCCATGATGTTTTTTTGTGTGTCGCCATTCAGCAATCCGGCGCCCGCGCCCGTTACTGCCGTGGCTAGGGCAAAGCTCAGGTAGTCGCCATGGTCGACCGCCAAGGCACTTAACAGGTTGCCGCAACCGACTAGAGTCAAACCTGCGGCCATCATGCTCGCGGGAGTGAACCGCGACGCTAGGCGAGCACCGATGCGCGGGCATATCAACATGGTCAGGGCAAAGGGCAGCATGCCCAACCCCGAAACAATGGCGCTGAAACCCAAGCCGTTTTGCAGGTAAAACGGCAGCAGCGTCATCATCACTTGGGCGCAACCGGCATAGGCAAACATACCTAGCAGGGCACCGATAAAGCGCGGATGACGAAACAGTTGCAGGTCGATCATCGGCCGTTGTTGCACCGATTCAACCCACACAAACAGCGCCAGTAGCAACACACCGCCGCACACGCGAGCGTAGGTCAGTGGGTTGTCCCAGCCAATGCGGTTGGCTTCGATCAACCCCCAGATTAGGCACAGCAAGCTGGCGCTGAAGGCCAGGCTGCCCCACGGATCGAGCCGTGCCGATTGCGGGTCGCGAGACTCGCTGATGGCATGCCGGACCAGCGCCAGCAACACTAAACCGACCGGCAGGTTGAGGTAGAAAATCCAGCGCCAGCCCAGGTATTCGGTAATCAACCCGCCCAAGGTCGGTGCGGCGGTCATGGCCACACCCATGCATGCGCCCCAAAAAGCCCAGGCTTTGGCACGTTCGACTTCGTCATGAAAGGCATGCCCGATGGAGGCCAGCGCAGAGGTCAGCAACAATGCCGCGCCGACCCCTTTAACGGCCCTAGCGATTTCCAGCAGTAGGCTGTTGGGCGCAGCGCCGCAGCCGAGTGAGGCGAGAATGAAAATACACAGCCCCCAGATCAGTGTGGTTTTGCGCCCAATACGGTCGGCAATGCTCCCTGCGGGCAGCAGCAGGGCGGCAAACGCCAGCATATAGGCGCTGACGACCCATTCGATGTCGACAAAATTGGCCCCCAGATCGCGGGCGATGGTCGGCAGAGTGACCGCGACAATATTGGTGTCGAGCACGATTAGTGAACACACCCCGCTGGCGGTGAGCAGGGTCAGGCGCGGGCTGACTGTTTTCATCGGTGCAGACCTGTGCCAGAAAAGGCTATTACTTTGTAACTAATCGGGTTGACGTACATGTTCGCAGGTCTCTAGTGTGGCGGTGCTGACAGGGTATCGCTGCGTAGGCCGAGGTGCGTTAGCTGACTGCCCGATGTTCATTACCTTTGAGCTAACGCTGCTATGGATATACGTCACTTTCGCTACTTTCTGGCCGTTGCACAGCACTGCAATTTCACCCGCGCTGCCGAGGTGCTGGGCATTGCACCACCCACGTTGAGCCGGCAAATTCAGGACCTTGAAAACGCCCTTGGGGTACGCCTGTTTGTGCGCGAGCAGCGTCAGGTCAGCCTGACCGAGGCCGGTCATGCGCTGCTGCCCGAGGCCGACGCGACGGTACGTCAGTTCGAGCGTGCGCAGCGCCATGCGCAACGTGCCGGACGCGGTGAAACCGGGCATATTGAATTGGGCTACGTGGCCTCGGCGGTGTATTCAGGCGTGTTGCAACGTCAGGTACAGGCCTACTTGCACAACTCGCCGCAGGTCTGCCTCAGCGTGCGTGAAGCGCCCATGGCCAGCTTGCCATCACAGGTAGCCGAAGGGCGTTTCGACCTTGGCTACGTGCGGTGCCCAATGGCGCTGCCCCCGGAACTTGAAGCCATTCGGCTTAATGGTGAGGGTTTTGTCCTAGCGTTGGCCGCCGATAGCTGGCTAACGCGGCTCAAACACATCAACGCCGAACATTTGCAACACGAGACGTTCATTCTGCCCGAGCAAATCAGCGGCACGTTGCAGGTAGCGGCACAGGGTGGTTATGCGCCGAAACTGGGGGCGCAGCCAGGCGGCCTGGTGGCGGTGATTGCGCTGGTGTCCTTGAATCAGGGCGTGGCAGTCGTTCCGGCGTCAGTGGTGGGGCATATCTGCCTGCCGAATGTGGCGTACCGCAAAATTGAAGGCAGTGACGCCACGTCCTGGCTGTCTTTGATCTATCGTCGATTTGAAAAATCATCTGCTGTGGTGCGTTATATCGAGAAAATCAGACTCGACACCCGAACCCAAACGGCCTGATTGATGGCAGGTATTCGCATTAGCGTGCGTTCGCCTGAGGAAGCAGTACAATCGCGCATTTTCTACCGGGCATGGATGCTGTTCGGATTCGCTCAAGAGAAGGCCCATGGTTGCTGCAACGTACTCTCCCGCGTTGGTTTTTATTTCTCTTTGCGTCGCAATTCTGGCGTCGTATACCGCTCTTGACCTCACTGGGCGAATCGCGACTTCTCGAGGTCGTACGGCCTACCTGTGGATGGCAGGTGGAGCCTTGGCCATGGGCTTTGGCGTCTGGTCTATGCACTTCATCGGGATGCTGGCGCTGGAGTTGCCGCTAGAACTGGGCTACGACGTGGGGCTTACCTTGTGGTCGTTGCTGGTGGCGGTGTTGTCCTGCGGTTTTGCTTTGTGGCTGGTCAGCCAATCGAGCTTGCCGGCGCTGCAATTGCTGTTCGGCGCGTTGATCATGGGCGCCGGGATCAGCGCCATGCACTACAGCGGCATGGCCGCCTTGCGCATGCAGCCGGGCATTGATTACGACCCGACCCTGTTTGGCCTGTCGCTGGTGATCGCCGTCGGGGCGTCGGCGGCCGCGCTGTCGATAGCGTTTCGCTTGCGCAAGCAAACCCCTTACGTCCGCCTGGCACGGGGTGGGGCATCGGTCATCATGGGCCTGGCGATTGTCGGCATGCACTACACCGGCATGGCCGCGGCGAGTTTTCCGATCGGCAGTTATTGTGGCGCGATTGCAACCGGTTTGAGTGGCAGAGGTCTCGACAATCTGGTGCTGGTGTCCAGCTTAGCGGTGTTGGTGATTGCCCTGCTGACCTCTATTTTCGATGCGCGGCTAGACGCCCGTACGGCGGCGTTGGCGGACTCACTGACTCTGGCCAACGAAGAACTCACCAAACTTGCCCTGCACGACACCCTGACCGGTTTGCCTAACCGCATCCTGCTGGCTGACCGGATTGAGCAGGCCATCGGCAAAGTCACAGAGCAGGGCGGTTGTTTCTCGTTGATGTTTATTGACCTAGATGGTTTCAAGCCGGTCAACGATGCCTTTGGCCACCATTTGGGTGATTTATTACTGCGCGAAGTGGCCATGCGTTTGCGCGAACAGTTGCGCAGTCAGGACACCTTGGCGCGCATTGGTGGCGATGAGTTTGTGCTGCTGGTGCGCTTGACCGAGCCAGACGATGCGCCACAAGTTGCTGCGCGTCAGGTCAGGCTGCTGTCTAAAGGCTTCCGGGTGATGGAGCATGATCTACAGATCTCTGCGAGCGTCGGCATTGCGTTGTATCCCGGCAATGGCCAGACCGCCGAAGAACTGCTGATGAACGCGGACGCGGCGATGTACCACGCCAAGGGCGGCGGTAAAAACAGCTATAGCTTCTTTGATGTCTCGATGAACACCAACGCCCGCAAACAATTGCAATTGCTCCAAGACCTGCGTCAGGCACTGGAGCACAAGCAGTTTCGGCTGCACTACCAGCCCAAATTTGACGCCAGCAATGGCAAGCCTGTAGGCGCCGAAGCCTTGTTACGTTGGGAGCATCCGCAGCAAGGTTTATTGATGCCGGAAAACTTCATCGAATTGGCGGAAAAGACCGGGCTGATCATCCCAATCGGTGAATGGGTGCTCAACGAAGCGTGCCGGCAAATGCGCGTATGGTTTGACGAGGGCTACAGCCACTGGCGCATCGCGGTCAACTTGTCGTCATTGCAGTTCTGCTATTCCGGGCTGGTCGACAGCGTTCTCTCGGCGTTAGAACGTCACCAGTTACCGGCCAACAGCCTGACCCTGGAAATCACTGAAACCACTGCCATGAGCGATGCTGACGCGAGCATGACCGTGCTGCAAAAGCTGTCGCAGATGGGCGTTGACCTGTCCATCGATGACTTTGGTACGGGCTACTCAAGCCTGATGTACCTCAAGCGGTTGCCGGCGAATGAGCTGAAAATCGACCGTGGATTCGTACGAGACCTGGAGCATGACAGCGATGATGCCGCGATTGTCTCGGCGATTGTGGCGTTAGGCCAGGCATTGGGTTTGCGGATCGTGGCCGAAGGCGTGGAGACTGATACCCAGCAAAGTTTCTTGACCACCTTGGGCTGTGATTCCTTGCAAGGCTTTCTACTGGGGCAGCCGTTGCCGGCCGAGCAGTTTATGGTCGACATTCAACGTGCCGAGCACCCCGTTTGCAGCAAATCGACACCGGCCTGACAAACCCCTCCCATCGCGGTTACTCTGGCGCTCACATTGACACCGCTGAGAGTGGGAGCACGTATTTATGGACAAAGTCATCGTGATCACCGGTGGTGGGCGCGGCATCGGAGCGGCTACGGCGTTATTGGCTGCACAACAGGGCTACCGGATTTGCATCAACTACCAGTCTGACGACGTATCGGCGCACGAAGTCTTGGAAGAAGTCCGCGCCCTTGGCGCTCAAGCGATTGCCGTGCAGGCTGACGTGAGCGACGAAGACGAAGTCATCCGCCTGTTCGCCAGGGTTGACATGGAGTTGGGGCCGGTCACGGCGTTGGTCAACAACGCGGGTACGGTGGGGCAAAAGTCTCGGGTCGACGAAATGTCGGAAATTCGTATTTTGCACACCCTGAAAACCAATGTACTGGGCCCTATCTTGTGTGCCAAACATGCGGTGCAGCGCATGTCACCGCGCTACGGCGGGCAGGGTGGCAATATCGTCAACGTCTCATCGGTTGCTGCGCGCCTGGGTTCACCGGGTGAGTACGTTGACTACGCCGCCTCCAAAGGCGCGCTCGACACGTTCACCCTGGGCTTGTCAAAAGAACTGGCAGGTGAAGGCATCCGGGTCAACGCTGTACGCCCCGGTTACATCTTCACTGACTTTCATGCCCTGAGCGGCGATCCTGTGCGCGTCAGCAGGCTTGAGCCAATTATTCCCATGGGCCGAGGCGGTCGCCCGGAAGAAGTCGCCGAAGCCATCATCTGGCTGCTGTCGGACAAGGCGTCCTACACGACCGGGACCTTCCTCGATTTGGGAGGCGGGCGTTAACGATTAATAGACGTTTCTGTAGCAGTTGCCTCGCAGGCTCCGCAACTGCTACGAAGCCGTCGGTTTTTTGAAGATGCTGGTTCTAAACATCACCATTGCAATTCTTTCCGATCTGCCGATAATGCGACTTATTGCTATTTGAGTCTGGTTATCTATCGTGTCGTCTCCTCTGGATCCTAAAGCCCTGCTGGCAAGCCTGTATCACGATAACCACACGTGGCTGCGCGGCTGGCTGTCAAGACAGGTGCGCTGCCCACAGGATGCGGCCGATCTGACTCAAGACACATTCTTACGTGCCTTCGACGCGCAACAACTGGACCGTATTCAGGAGCCCCGTGCCTACCTCAGCACCGTGGCCCGACGCTTGCTGTGTTCGCTGTGGCGCCGACGCAAACTGGAACAATCTTATCTGGAGCAACTGGCCGATCTGCCGCAAGGCTATGCGCCCTCCGCTGAAGACATTGCCTTGGTGCGAGAAGCTATCGACGCCATTGACCGCGTGCTCGAAGGCCTGCCACAGCGGGTAAAACGGGCTTTTTTGCTGAATCGCCTCGACGGCATGCCGCAACAAGCCATCGCTGATCAGTTAGGTGTCTCGCTGGCCACGGTGGAACGTGATTTACGCCGCGCCTTTGTTCATTGCTTGTCTCAAACGGCGGAGCCCTTATGAGCAAAACCAAGGTCGATCCCATCACCCGCGCAGCCATCGACTGGATATTGCGCCTGGAGTCCGGTCATGCGTGCCCCTCCGAACGGCAGGTATTTAAAGCCTGGCTGGCCGAGAGCCCGGAGCACATGGCCGCTTGGCAGCGCGTTGCCGGGCTGCTGAAAAATCCGCTGGCCGATTTGCAGTCGGTTGACCGACGCAGCCCCGGGCAGTTGCAAGCCGCTAGCAAGGCACTGCTGGAAACAACGTCGCCTTCACGCAAAAAAACACTGCAAGGCGGCGTGTTGTTGTTGCTGCTCGGTTTGGGCGTTGCCGGTGTGGTTGATCGCGTTACGCCTCTGGCGGGTTTTATGGCCGATCAACACACCGGCACGGGCGAACGCAAAACCATTGAATTAGCGGATGGCAGCCGCCTGACCCTCAACGCTCGCAGCGCGGTCGATATTGAGTTCAGCGCCGGGCAGCGCCGCGTTCGGCTGCGCGAAGGCGAACTACAGGTCGATGTCGCCGCCGACGCCCAGCGTCCGTTTGTCGTCGCCACCGCGCAAGGCCAGGTCAAAGCCCTAGGCACGCGCTTTATGGTCCGCCAAGGCGCAGACGAAAGCCTGGCCAGCGTGCAACAGCACAGCGTTCAACTCGATACCTTGGGCGGTTTGCAACGGCGGATTGAAAGCGGTCAGGCCGTGTCGTTCACCACCCACCAGATTGATCCGCAAACCCTGACGTCACGCAGCCAGGCCGATTGGCTCGAAGGTCGGGTCGAATTGCACGATGAACCGTTGTCGGCCTTGGTCGATGCGCTCCGCCCCTATCAGACCGGCATGTTGCGTATTAGCCCTGAAGCGGCGCGGGTCCGGGTGTTTGGGGTGTTCCCACTGGATAACACCGCACACACCTTGAGTGCACTGGCGCAAACCCTGCCGATCAAGATCACGCGCTATGGGCCGTGGCTGACGGTCATTGATGTTCGTCGTTAAAAACCAGCCAATAAGAACTATTTACACAGAGTGTGAGGGGAAAATTCTGCTCGTTGGTCAAGGTTACAACTGCCAACACTACAACGAGAAAGGATCCCCCATGTCGTATGCCCCGCTAAGACCGTGCCTGCTGGCACTGACCATCACCCTGAGCATTGCTGGCTACCCGTTGAGTGCGGTGGCCGCGTCGGTGACCACCGAACAAGGCATCGCTCGTGCCTATGATCTGCCAGCCGCCCCGATGGGCGTAACCCTGAGCCGAATTGCCCGTGACAGCAACCTGACCCTGTCCATTTCGCCAGCACTGCTGCAGGGCAAAACCTCGGCACCGGTGCACGGCATGTTCACCCCGCAGCAAGCCGCCGAGCGCGCTTTGGTAGGCAGTGGCCTAGGCTTGAGCGTGATTGACAACGGTGCATTGAGTGTTTACCCGCTGGTTGAAACGGGTGCATTGAATTTGGGTGCGACCACGGTTTCGGCGCATCAAGCGGAGGAAGGCCGTGGCCCGGTTGATGGCTTTGTGGCCACGCGTTCGGCCACCGCGACCAAAACTGACACGCCGATCCTGGAAATTCCGCAGACCATCAACGTAGTCACGGCAGATCAAGTGGAGGTGCAGGGCGCCCGCGACCTGACCCAAGCATTGCGTTACACGCCCGGCCTGAGCACCAATGGCTTTACAGATCGCAACACCATTGCTGACGAGATCACCAGCCGCGGATTTGCTCCCACCTTGCTCTATCTCGATGGCGCCTACTTGCCCTCGGCGGGCAGCCTGGGCGGTGCGCCGCAAATCGACCCGTACACCTTGGAGCGCATCGAAGTGCTCAAAGGCCCGTCTTCGGTGCTGTATGGGCAAAATCAGCCGGGGGGCATGATCAACCTGGTCTCCAAGCGCCCCAGCACCGATGCTAAGCATCAAATCAAGGTCGGCACCGGCAGTTTTGATCGCTACAACCTGGCCTTCGACTTCACTGGGCCGCTGGATGATGCCAAAACCCTGAGCTACCGGCTGCTGGGGGTCGGCAACACGGGTAGCGAGCAAGTGGATCACACCGAGGATTCACGCAAGCTGCTGGCGCCAAGCGTGCGCTGGGCGCCCAATGACAGCACGGAACTGACTGTTTACGCGCAATTGCAGCGCGATGATGGCCTGGCCGATTATCAGGCACTGCCTGCCGTGGGCAGCTTGTACCGCAACGCTCAGGGCAACAAGGTTGATCGCGATGCGTTCTTGGGTGACTCGAAATGGAACGACTACAAGCGCGACCAATACGTGCTCGGTTACCAGTTTTCGCAGGCGTTTAATGACGTCATGACCTACCGCCAAAGCTTGAGCTATATCGACGTCGATGACCGCTACAAGGGGTTTTACCTCAATCGCTTTGTCACAGTAGGCGGAGTCGCTGACACCCATGCCAGCCGGACCAAGCTCGATTGGCGTCAGCAAAACAGTTCGTACACCTTCGATAACCACCTGCAAAGCGACTTCGCTACCGGGTCGTTGCAACACACCTTACTGGTGGGGCTCGACTACCGGCATTTCACCCGTAAGTACCAGGGCTACAACCTGTATGGCAGCGAAGTCATCGACCTGTACAACCCAACGAACTACCGCACCACGGGTGTGCCGACCCTGACCACGAAATGGGACAACCTGGTCAAGCAAACCGGTCTGTATGTGCAGGACCAGATCAAGCTGGACAACTTTATCCTGACCATTGGCGGTCGCCAGGATTGGGCCAAGGTTGAAAACAATGACTTGCTGGCCAACTCGCGGGTGGCGCAAAACGACAACAAATTTACCGGACGCGTGGGTCTGACCTATGTCACCTCGTTCGGCTTGGCGCCCTACATCAGCTACACCGAATCGTTCTTGCCGTCTGTGGGCACAACGGCCCCGGAACGCGGAGGCAAGGCGTTTGTGCCGGTGACCGGCAAGCAATACGAGGTGGGGGTTAAATACCAGCCGAATGACAGTACGTTACTCACAGCATCGGTCTTCGATATCAAGCAACAAAACGTGCTGACTGGCGACTTGCAGAACCAGGAATATCAAGTTCAGGACGCCGAGATAAGCTCGCGTGGGGTTGAACTTGAAGCCAAGAGCAGCTTCAACGCTATCGACCTGATCGCTTCGCTGTCGTATCTGGACGCCTTTTACAGCAAGTCCAATTACAGCGACAAAGGCAATCGTAGCCAGGCCCAAGCGCCATGGGCGGCAAGCGTCTGGGCTGATTACCACTTCACGGGTGCGGCGCTGCATGGCCTGACCTTGGGGGGTGGTGCGCGTTACACCGGTAAAAACAATGGCGACGCGGCCAACACCTTTAAAACCCCGTCATTTGTGATCTACGACGCCACGTTGAGCTATGACCTGGCGGCACTCGACCCCAGCTTTAAAGGCGTTAGCACCAGCCTGAACGTACAAAACCTATTTGACCGTGAGTACGTGTCGTCCTGTAACTACAGCTTTGGCTGCTACTACGGCCAACAGCGCACGGCAGCCCTGGAGGTTAAATACGACTGGTGATGTTCAATTAACCGATTCTGTAGCAGTTGCCGAGCTTGCGAGGCTACGTCCGGCTGCGTAGCAGTCGTAAGATCAAGCACCGCGGTTTGTCAGTTCAATCTTGCACTTAGCGTTTACGATCGCTGCGCAATCGGACGTAGCCTCGCAGGCTCGGCAACTGCTACGAGGTTTTGTGCGCCTGTCTTCAGCGGCGTAGCTTGAGTGCGCTGGCCAAGCTGATCGCCAGCGGCAAGCGCGGCAATAATGTGGCCTGGTAAGCATGGTAAAGGTCCGGCTTGCCGGGCCAGATGTTGTCAGAGGGCAGGTTGTCTGGCCCCAGTTCGTGGTGCCAACTGCCGTTCTGACGGTCTATCAGGTGCAGGTCGATGTAGTCCCAGAAACGCTGATACCACGCGTCATATTCAGGCTCGGCGGTCCGTTGCACTAACGCTGCGGCTGCCGCAGCCGCTTCAGCGAGTGTCCAGTGCAAGCGCTCGCGCACCACTGGTTGATGGTTCCAGTCCAAGGTGTAAACAATCCCTGCCTCACCATCGACGTTCCAGCCATGGCGGCATGCGCTCTGGAACAGTTGCCGCGCAGCTTCTAGCAGCCAGTCAGGGCTGTGCATGCCGCGTTGTTTGCGCGCTGCCTCAAGGTGCAGCAACAGGCGTGACCATTCGAATGCATGGCCTGGGGTTTTGCCGAAAGGTCGAAAGGGGTCCGCCGGATTGTCGCGGTTGTAGTCGGGCAGCGGCTGCCACTGTGCATCGAAGTGTTCTATGGGCAAATAATCGGACTGTGCCGCGTGTTGATGAATAACCCGTTGTGCGATGCGCAGCGCACGGTCAAGCCACAGGTCCTCGTCGAGCACATCTGCCAGTACCAGAAAAGTTTCAGTGCCATGCATATTGCTGTTGGCGCCGCGATACGCCTCGCAGTCGCTCCAGTCTTCAGCAAAGCTTTCCAGCAATGCCCCTTCGTCTTCTGACCAGAAATGCCGCTCAAGAACCCCCACCGCCTCGGTCAGTAACTCGGCAGCACCCTGACGTCCCGCAACCACGGCGGAGCTGGCGGCCAACGCGACAAAGGCATGCAGGTAGGCCGCTTTGCGTCGATTGCCGTCTTGCGCATCAGGGGCGGCGAACCAGCCGCCGTGGGTGGTATCGCGTAATGCGCCGGCCAGGGCCGCGAGGCCGTGATCAACCAGCGGCGCACAGCCTGGCAGGCCTTGAATATGGGCGAGGGCGAAGCTGTGAACCATGCGTGCGGTGGTTACGGTGTCTGTCTGTGCATCGTTCGGGCGTTTGCCAAAGCGGTCGAGGCTGGCAAAACCGAACGGAAGACGGGCGGCTTTGGCGAAGTCCACCAGCACTTGGCCTTGATCGTGCAACCACCGTTGATGGGAAGTGGAGGTCAACCAGCTGTCGCTGGCACGCGTGAGATCGGTCATGGGCCACCTGTGGGGTTCTTGTTATTAAGCGTTCGCAGACTAAGGGATTGGCCTTAAAGCTGAAAGCTTTCATCCATGCACAAATGTTAAATTTCCGGTCCCCAGCGCTGCGACCAGTCGCCGTCTTCTTTAACCAGTTCGCGCAGCAGTTCGATCGCATGCTGCAAGGCCGCACTGTCGCGCTCGCGTGAATAGACCAGATAGGTTGGGTAGTTGAATTCGGGGGCTTTGGGCACGCGTTCCAGTGCGCCGCTGTCCAAGTAACTTTTGACCACCCGGGTGCGGAAGTAGCCGCTGCCGCCGTTTTCCATAATGTAGTGCAACGCCACCGGCCCTAGGTTGAAGCTGATGGGCGCTCGGGCCTTGTCGGGTAGGGCAGCGTCATGCTGGCGGCGGAAATCTTCGCCCCAGTCCACGTACACGTAAGGATCGGGCAGCGCGGGACGGCGAATTTGAATCAGTTTTTCTTCGAGCAACTGCTCCACTTGCATCCCCGGCCAATAGGCCGGTTGATACACCAGCGCGGCATCCATCAAGCCCATTTCGATCTGGCGCAACAAATGCTCGCCATCGCGAATCTGGATCCGCAAGGCGTGCGTGGTGAGGTGGTGGCGCAGGGCTTTGGCCCAGCTCAGCATCAGCGGGTTGCACAGGCTGACTTCACCGCCCAAGTGAAGCATCTTGTGCAGGCCTTCGGGGCGCGGCACATCGCGACGGGCGGCTTCCCAGGTTTGCAGCAATTGGTTGGCATAGACCACGAAAGCTTCGCCGTCGGGGGTTAATCTGGCCCCGGCACGATTACGCACAAACAGGCCTGTACCGAGCAGACTTTCGAGCTTTTGCACCCTGGCGGTGACGGCGGTCTGGGTGATGTAGAGTTTTTCAGCGGCTGCCGCAAGGCTGCCGTAGCGAACGATTTCGAGGAAGGTACGGGCCAGGTCGAGGTCCATGATCGCGCCAGTGTGTCAGGGGCGGTCAGTGTAAGGGTATTGGCTGAAAAGCACAGGGGCTGACTGCTTGCCGGGGCGAGCCTGCCGCGCGATCTTTTGCTGGTTAAAAAGATCGTGCGCCAAGCTCACTCCTTCAGGGGGCGGTTAGAACGCGTACTTAGTGGTCAGCGTCAGGCTGCGGGGTTCGCCATAGTAAACGGTGCTGAAGTTGCCCAGGCCCGACAGGTACTTTTTGTCGAACACGTTGTTGGCGTTGAGGTTGAACGTCAGGTGTTCGTTGTACTCGTAGCGGGTCATCAGGTTAACCAGCGCGTACTTGTCCTGTTCGATGATGTCGTAGTCACCCTTCGAGTCGTTGTAAATCTTGCCGTAGAACGGGCTCTGCCAATTCACGCCACCGCCGACGGTAACCTTGTTGAGCACGCCCGGCAGGCGGTACGTGGTGAACACCCGCGCCACGTTTTCCGGTTTGGTGGTTTCCAGCGGGAAGCCATACAGACGTTCGCCATCATCGGTTTTGGTCTGGGCATAGGTGTAACCCGCCATGATGTTCCAGTCAGGCATTAACTCACCCGCCAGTTCAAACTCGATGCCCTTGGTCTTGGCACCGTCAACCGACTCATAGTAGGTATTACCGGCGCCATCGATACCGGCATAGATTGGCAGCTTTTTCTGTTCGGTATGAAAGACCGCCGCGCTAGCATTCAATCGGCCGCCGAAGTACTCACCTTTCAGGCCGATTTCGTAGCTGTTGCCTTCTGTGGGGGCGAGGGCGCTGCCAGAGCGGTTTTTCTCGGTAACAGGCTTATAGATCGAGGTGTAACTGGCGTAGGTCGAGTAGGTGTCGTTCAGGTCATACACCACGCCTGCGTACGGCGTGACCTTGCCGTGCTGTTTGGAATTGGTCTTGTTGTCGCTGAACGTCGATGACTGCACGTAGTACCTGTAGGTATCGTTGTACTGGAAGTCGCTGACGCGGCTGCCGAGGATCACCGCCAGGTCATCAACCGGCTTGAAGCGCGCAGCAATGTAGGCACTGTTCTGATTGGAGTTCTCTTCGTATTTGCCGTTTTTCGGGAAGTCCGGCTTCGGGTATTTACCGCTCCAGTCAAAGATACTGCCGGGCACCAGACCAAATTGGCTGGCGTCATAGGTTGCACCGGTGAGTCTTGAAGACTGCGAGGTGGCCCCTACGACCAGTTCATGTTCGCGGCCGAACAGGGTAAATGGGCCGGAGGCGTTGATGTCTGCGGTGTTTTGTACGCGATGACCTTCCCACCGGCCCCAGTAGAAAAACATGCCGTCACCGGTTACCGGGTCCGGGTTGCCGCCACTGGCCGAGCCCAGTTGGGTGTCGTGGTCGTTGGTTTGCTGATTCAGCGTACCTTTGATTTTCCATTCGTTGTCAAACCGGTGTTCAAGGGAGGCGAAGACCGTTTGTGCCGTGACATCGCGACGGCTCCAGTCGGTGGCCGGGTTGAACGAACGGCTGAAGTCGGTCTTGCTGAAGTCCGAGAAATAGTAAGGGTTGCCGGTCCAAGACGACCCGCGTGGCTTGATCTTCTGGTAGTCCATGCCGAAGGTCAGCAGGGTGTCCGGCGTGAGGTCAGCCTCGATGATGCCGTAGAACACGTCGTTCTTTTTGGAGTAGTGATCTAAGTACGAATCGGCGTCCTGATAAACCCCCACCAAGCGCCCGCGCACGCTGCCATCGTCATTTAGCGGGCCGGAAATATCGCCTTCGGTGCGGTAGTTGTCCCATGAGCCGACGCTGCCGGTGACAGAGGCCTTAAATTCTCGGGTTGGTTTTTTACGAATCATGTTGATCGTTGCCGACGGTTCGCCCGAGCCGGAAAGCAGGCCGGTAGCGCCTTTGACAATGTCGACGCGGTCATACAAGGCCATGTCGACCTTGGTCGCCCCTTCATCGAAAACGCCATCGTATTTGCTGTTAACCCCATCGTACTGGTAGTTAGTGATGGCGTAGCCACGCGCTGAGTACTCCATGCGGTCACTGTCGTAGGCCTGGGTTGAAATCCCCGGTGCGTTACGCAGCACATCGCCAATGCTCTGGGCGGCCTGATCGTCCATCAACTGTCGGGTGACCACCGTCACGGTTTGCGGGGTTTCACGGATCGAGAGCGGCAGCTTGGTCGAACTGGCCGTGGCACTGGTGGTGTAGGAACCGGAGTCTTCGGTGACCAGCGTGTTACCCAGGTTCTGGCCGGAAATGGTTGTTGCGCCCAACTCCAAACCTTTGCCCTGATGCGTGTTGATAATCACCGTGTCGCCGTTGAGCTGATAGGACACGCCGCTGCCTTGCAGCAGGGCTTCGAGCGCCTTGACGGGCTCCAGAGAGCCGGAAACCGAATGCGACTTGATGCCTTGAACTTGATCAGGGCTGTAGAGAATTTGCAGATTGGCCTGTTTGCCAAATTCATTGAGAGCGCTGGCCAGCGACTGTGCCGGAATATTCAAAGCCACCGGAGCAGCCATAGCCATGGAAGAACCCAGTAAAACCGATGCCACAAGGGCGCTGGATAACAGGGTGCGGCGAACAGTCTGTCGCTGGGTAGCGATCGAAAGAGGGGTCCGGCTCAAGTTTGGTCGTAGCATTGCGTGCCTAGGCTCCGTAAGAAATTTCGTTCTTGTTAATGGGAATAGTTATTAGACGCAGCGCGATTGAGAAACCGGAAAGAAGTTCCTGAATTATTTGAAATTAATGTCATGCGTCAGATAAACCGGTAGGCGCGAGCTTGCCTTGCACTCTTGTGATCGTTAAAAGATCGCGAGCAAGCTCGGTCCTACAGGGTGGGAAGGGCTGGCGTTACGCGACATCCAGCGCGGTGCTGACCTTGCCGTTGTCCATGCGCACCAACTGGTCGGCGATGTCGAAATAACGGTCGTCGTGGGAAATCACGATGATGGTTTTGCCCAGCCGCTTAAGGTCCGGTAGCAGTTCGGTGTAGAAAATGCGCCGGAAGGTCGGGTCTTGGTCGGCCGCCCACTCGTCAAACACCAGCACCGGGCGTTCTTCGAGCCAGGCGTTGACCAGTGCTAGGCGCTTGCGCTGCCCGGTCGAAAGGTCGGTGGTGCTGAACCGGCCGTCAGTGATGCTGACCTTGTGCGAGATTTCCAAACGCTTGAGGTACTCCTCGGCGTCCTGCGGGATGTGCATGTCGCCTTGCACCACGTCATCGAACAGGTAGTAGTCGGCAAAAATGGTGGTAAACAATTGCCGATAGTCATCGCGACTCTCGGCCGTCACTGGCTGGCCGTTGAGGCGGATTTCGCCGTGTTGCGGGGCATACAGGCCTAGCAGTAACTTGATCAGGGTGGTTTTGCCGCAGCCGTTTTCACCGACGATAAACACAATATCGCCCTGTTTGATCGTCAGGTTCACCGGCCCCAGACGGAACGGCGCATTGCCGTCCACAGGTGGGAAGCTGTAACTAACGTCCAGCAGTTCCAAGCTATTGACGGTTTTGTGCGGCGCGCCGTGTTCACTGAGCAACAGGTGCGGTTCGGGTGAGTTGAATTGTTCGGACAAGTCGGCAATACGCCGGAAGGCGATTTGCGCGCGGCTGATGATCGGCAGGGTGCTGATCAAATGTTCCAGCGGGCCTTTCATGTACAGCAGCACTAGCACGAAGCCACTGATCACGCCGGGGTTGTTGCTGGGCCATAACGATTGCATAGCCAGCGCCAGGCCAATGACCACGAAAAACAGCATCGAGCCGAGGCTTTTGGCAATGACGAAGGTGTTGATTGAGCGCACCTGGATGTCACAGATTTTTTGCGCCGTGTGTTGGATCCCCGAGACGAACATGCGCTGGCGGCGCGGGCGATGGATCCGCAGTTCTTTGGCGCCCTCGGCAATGGCGTTGTAATGCTTTTGCAGGTCATCTTCGGCTTCACGGGCTTGCGCAAAGCCGTTAAGGCCATAGCCGCGAGCGATGTACTGAATCACCGTGCCGATCACAATCGCCACCAGCATCATCAAAAACATCGGCCACGAGAGCATGGCCAAATACCCCATGCAGCCCAAGGTCACCGTCAGCGAAATAGCCAGCGGGGCGAAGGCGAAGGCGAAATCGCTGATGGTGTCGACATCGTGGGTCAGCACCGGAATCAGCCGATGGCTGCGATAACGCTCGATTTGCGAAATGGGCGCCGAGAGCACCTTTTCTCCGAGTTCTTTACGCAGCTTGGCGATGATGTGCTGGCCCACATAATTGCTGCCGATGTCAGAGCAAATACTGCTGATCAGTGCCAGAACGCATAACCCGGCAAACAGCGCGACAACGTGCTGGGTCAGGCCGTTTTCGTCGTGCAGGGCATTGTTGATGGTGGCCAACAGCACCGTGACGCTTAGCCCGCCGATCATGCCCAGCAACACCGACAGGCTGACGATCAGCCGAAACGGCTTGAGCAGGATGAACAGTTCTCGAAGAACCCCCGGGGACGTGCGGGGCGTAGCGGGCTGGCTCATAAACAAGAGTTCCTTGGATCAAGGGAAAGGCAGTCTCTTGTGAACGAGTTATTGACGCGGGGATTTAGCTGCTTGGGCCGGTTGTTCACAACCCTGTGGGAGCAGGCTTGCTCGCGATAACATCAACACGGTTAATCGGGCATACCGAGTTGCCTGCATCGCGAGCAAGCCCGCTCCCACAATGAGTTCAGGTCTGGGTTATAAATCACGCTCAACCCGAAAGCCGATCCAGTCGCCACGGGTTTGCGGGTAGATGTCATTGCGATTGCCCGAACGTGAAAACACGGGAGCTTCACCCCAGTCGTTGCCGCGAATTTGCATTAACTCACTGGCGCAATCAGTCACCCACGCGCTGCCATCGCTTGGCGCGCCCACATAGTTGTCGTGTTTGCAGTCCGCCAGCCATTCGTACACGTTGCCGTGCATGTCATACACGCCAAAGGCATTGGCCGGGTAGCTGCCCGCCGGTGAGGTATAGCTGTAGCCATCTGCCGGGCCATAGGTGTTGGCGTGTTTGGCGATGCTGTACTCCTTGCCTTCGTCCATCGGGAATGGAAAAGGCCCGGTCGATCCAGCACGTGCCGCGTATTCGCGGGTAGCTTCGCTGACCATGCGGTAGGGCTTGCCGGTCTTTTTCGCCAGCCAGTTGACGTAGTGCTTAACGTCTTCAAAGTCCATGCACACCGCAGGCTGGCGCGGCCCTTGCGGATAGCTGGGTTTGCTGGCGGTGCATGCGCGTCCCGGCCGGTCATCGCCGTCGGCAATCTTGGCCCCGGTTTCCCTTATGTAAGCATCGAACTCAGCCGCCGTTATCTGAAAGCGACTGATGGCAATCGGCTTGCTGAACGTCACCGTGTGCATCGGGCCTTCATCGGGCTCACGGCCGACTTCATCGTCGGGCGTGCCCATGGTGAAACTGCCGGTGGGCAGCACCACCATTTCCGGGCAGTTTTTGCAGTCTTTGAACACCTTGCCTGGCTCGGCCGCAGCGCTTGGCGAGGCCCAGAGCAGTGCGGCGAAGGGCAGGCTAAACAGCAGTTTTAGCGTCGGCATGGTCGAAGAGTTCACTTATGAGGTAGGTTTGGCGGCTTTTTGCACGGTGTCCCAGACCCGCAGGAAGTTGCCGCCCCACAGCTTGGCGATGTCCGCCTGCGAATAGCCGCGCTGCAGCAGTTCGGCAGTCACGTTGCGTGTTTCGCTCACGTCCTTCCAGCCATTCAGGCCGCCGCCATCGTTGAAGTCAGAGCTGATGCCGACATGGTCGATACCGATTTTTTTTACGGCGTAGTCAATCGCATCGCCATAGTCTTTGAGTGTGGCTTTGGGCTCTTGCTCGACAATGCCGTACAGGCCGCTGGCGTACTGGCCGAAACGTTGTTCCGGCCACACGGTAATGATCGCGTCGCCGGGCATCAGGGCCATTTCCAGAGTGTGCAAAGGCGGTAAGTCGAACTCGCTGCGCAAGGTGTTGAGCTTGTCTTGACTGGCCTGGCTCAGCGGCCGCAAGTAGGTCGAAAAACCAACGATTTGCACCACGCCACCGCTGTTTTTAATCAATTGCATTTCTGGGTCGCTGAGGTTACGCGGGATGTCTACCAGTGCCCGTGGCGCCGAGTGCGAGGCGACCATGGGCGTGCGGCTAAGCTGGCTGACTTGCTCCAGCGCTTTGCTCGACATTTGCGAGACGTCGATGATCACACCGAGGTCATTGAGGCGCTGCACAGCCTGTTTTCCGGTCTCGGACAGGCCATTGAGGGCGTCAGCGGTGTCATTAAAAAACGGCAGTGGCCGCGAGGAATCGGCCCAGTCGTTGTTGCCGACATAACTGAAGCCAAACATACGCATGCCGCGGGCGGCCCATTTGTCGAGCTGGTCCAGGTCGTTACCCAGCGGATAGGCGTTAAGCATGCTGATAAAAATCGCAAACTTGCCTTCGCCATGCAGGCGCCGAAAGTCATCCGGCGTGTAGGCAATCGCCACTTGCTCGGGAAAGTCCCGAACCATGCCGCTGATGATTTGGTAGCGCACTTCCTGCTCATTGCGCGCCGCTTCGACAAAGCCGGCTGTTGGGCGGTGCGGGGCGTTGGGGCCGTTCCAGATTTCGGGCCAGCCGAAAATCGTCAGGGCCGCGCCGGAGAGACGACCTTTGGCCGCTTTGGCGAGGTCGAATTGGCCTGGCCCGTCTTTATCCGCCTCATTACCCGCGCTGCCGAGCTCCAGTGGCACGGTGATGTGGCTGTCGAATGACAGTAGGTGGTCTTGCAGCTCATTGGCTTGCTGGACGATGTTCAGCGGGTAGCCCGCATTACCCTTGAAAAACGTGTCCCAGACCAGAAATCCGCCACCGATGGCCACGGCCAGCGCAAGAGGAATACCGATCAACAGGGCTTTTTTAGTGCGTGGTTTAGTCATCGCCATCTCAGTAGAAATCCGCCGGGGTACGGCCTTTGCTATCAGGAGAGGACGAGGAGCACGCTGAATAATTTAAGCTCGCTTCTAAGCGGTCATGATTGTTCTATGTGTGGAACGCTCAGATTCATAAATGCCATCTAGTCTTATGGGTGGTGCGAATCTAGAATTGTCACCATGCATTACAGGAGGTGCAGCATGAAAAATATTTTGGGTATCTACACCGCGCCACGAGGCCATTGGGTCGGCGATGGTTTCCCGGTGCGCACGTTGTTTTCCTACGACAACATGGGCAAGCACGTCAGCCCGTTTCTTTTGCTCGATTACGCAGGCCCCGCCCAATTCACACCGACCACTGAGCGTCGCGGTGTGGGGCAGCACCCGCATCGCGGGTTCGAGACCGTGACGATCGTTTATCAAGGTGAAGTTGAACACCGTGACTCCACCGGCAATGGCGGCGTGATCGGTCCTGGCGATGTGCAGTGGATGACCGCGGCGGCGGGCATCCTGCATGAAGAGTTCCACTCCGAAGCCTTTGCCCGCAGTGGTGGCACGCTAGAAATGGTTCAGTTGTGGGTCAACCTGCCGGCCAAGGACAAAATGGCCGAGCCGGGGTATCAAGGTATTCTGGACCGCGACATTCCTGCGCTGGCGCTCAAGGACGATGCGGGCACGTTACGTTTGATCGCCGGTGAGTTCGACGGTAAACGTGGCCCGGCGCGTACGTTTAGCGACATCGACGTGTGGGACATTCGCTTGAACGCGGGCAAGTCAGCCGTCTTTGATCTGCATCAAGGCCGTAACACCGCATTGGTGGTGCTGCGTGGTGTGGTGGAGATCAACGGCAAGGAAGTGGCACGCGAAGGGCAATTGGCATTGTTCGAACGTGATGGCTCACAGGTACGCCTTGAAGCCAATAACGACGCGATGCTGTTGATCCTCAGCGGAGAGCCGATTGACGAGCCCATCGTGGGTCATGGCCCGTTTGTGATGAACACCGATGCCGAGATTCATCAGGCCTTTGTCGACTTTCAGTCGGGTAAATTCGGGCGGATGTAACCTTGTAAACCGCGCTTGCCTCGCGATCTCTTAAACGATCCAAAGATCGCGAGGCAAGCTCGCTCCTAAAGGGGGCCACGTTTGCTTAGGTCGTTTTTGGTATTTCCTGCAACAACATCCGAAATTGCGCCAAAGGCACTGGCCGACTGTGCAGATAGCCTTGGTACAAATGGCAGTCCAGCGTCTGTAAAAACGTCAATTGCGCCAATTTCTCAACCCCTTCAGCCACCACTGTCAGGCCCAAACTGTGCGCCATGGCGACAATCGCGCGGACGATTTCAGCGTCGTTGGGGTCATGAATCGCTTCGCGCACAAACGATTGATCAATCTTCAAAGTGTCGACCGGCAAGCGCTTGAGGTGAGTGAGCGAAGAGTAGCCGGTGCCAAAATCGTCCATCGCAAAGCTGACGCCCAAGGCAATCAGGTGGTGCATTTTGTCGATGGTGTCTTCCAAGTTCTGGATCACGATGCCTTCGGTGACTTCAAGCTTGAGCATCGAGTAGGGCACATGGTGATGCAGCAAGCTGCGTTGCACCCGTTCGGCGAAGTCGCTTTGTAGAAACTGGCGCGGGCTGATATTGACGCACAGGCTGAAATCCTCGGGGTCGATCAGTCCTTCGCGCAGTAACTCACTGAACGAGCGGCAGGCTTCATCGAGAATCCAGGTGCCGACTTCCAGAATCAAGCCGCTGTCTTCTAGGATTTTGATGAATTCTGCCGGCGACTGTGGCCCCAATTGCGGGTGCTGCCAGCGCAGCAAAGCCTCGGCGCCAACGATGCGGTTGGTGCGGGCGTCGATTTGCGGCTGAAAGTGCAGGGTGAATTCATCGCGTGCCAAGGCTGTGCGCAAATCGCTTTCCATGCGCATTCGTTCGCTGGCCGCAGTCTGCATATCAAAGTGAAACAGTTGCGTGGTGTTGCGTCCCGAGTCTTTGGCCCGGTAAAGCGCAATATCGGCCCGCTTGAGCAGGTCAGCCGGGGTTGAGCCGTGATCGGGAATTAAGGCGATGCCAATACTCGGGGTTACTTGCAGGCGCTGACCATCGAGAAACATCGGTTCGGCCAGTAATTCACGCACGGTGTCGGCGATGCTGCATGCCGAGTGTGTGACTTCTTCCAGTGAGCCCTGAAGGCCGGTCAGCAACACCACAAACTCGTCGCCGCCCAGGCGTGCCACGGTGTCTTCGCTGCGCACGCTGGCTTCCAAGCGTGCGGTGACGATGCGTAATACCGAGTCGCCCACCGGGTGCCCCAGCGAATCGTTGATGTGTTTGAAGTGGTCCAGATCCAGAAATAACAGCGCGCCGCGCAGGTCATGGCGTTTAAGCAGCGAGGTTTGCTGGCTCAGGCGGTCCATGAGCAGTGCGCGGTTGGGCAGATTGGTCAAGGGGTCGTGGTAGGCCAGATGCCTGACCTGGGCCTGCGCGGTTTTCAGCTGGCTGATATCGCGCGCGGTCAGCAGCAGGCAGGGTATGCGGTTGAGGGTAATAAGTTCGATTGAAATCTCGACATTGAGCATGTCTCCGCGTTTGGAGCGGCCAAGCACTTCCCGGTTGCTGATGCGGCCTTTTTCCCGCAGTTCATCAAGCAGCGCGTCGCGTTTTGAACTGTCTCCCCAAATTCCTAATTCGTATGGGCTGCGGCCAATGACTTCGGCGCTGCTGTAGCCTGTCAAACGGCTGAACCCGTCATTGACCTCCAGGTAGCGGCCGCTGGCGAGCTCGCTGATGGTGATGGCGTCGGGACTGGAGTGGAAAGCCTTGGCGAATTTCTCTTCGCTGGTTTTAAGTGCCGCCTCGGCGCGCTGTTGCTGGGTGATGTCGCGCAATGTGGTGACGACGCACGGTTGACCGTCGACTTCAATGTGGCGGCTGGACATCACGCAGGTCAGCAGCTCGCCGTTTTTGTGGTGCAAGGAAATGGCGGTATTGTTCTGCGCCGGGGCACGAATAATGCGCTGCAACTGGCGTAAATGATGGACGCTGGTGTCGCTGAGGGCACTGCTGGTGTCGGCGTCGTCTTGCAGATCGACCACGGTCCAGCCAAGGGTCTGGGTGAAGCTGGTATTGATTTCGATGAAGTGCTCGCTGTCTGCCAGCATGACGCAAATAGGGTCGGGGCTGGTCTGGAACACACTGGCGAATTTTTCTTCCGAAGCGCTCAAGCGTTGCTCGCGCTCCACTTGGTCGGTGATGTCGAGCAAGGTTCCGGCCATGCGCAGGGGCGCGCCGCCCTCGTCGCGGTACAGCCGGGCGCGGCTTTCAAGGTAGCGCGAGGTGCCGTTTGCCAGCGGCACGCGGTACGTCAGTTGGTAATTGCCTGCGGGCCCTTCGCGCAATGAGCGATAGGCGTTGCGCATCCTCAAACGCACTTCGTCGGGCACACCCTCGAAAAAAGCATCGAATGATTCGTTGAACGGCTCGGGCGGCAAGCCATGCAATTGCGCTGCACGGGCCGAGCCGTAGAGGCGACCGCTGGGGATGTGCCAATCCCAGGTGCCCAACTGAGCGGAGTCGAGTGCTAGGTCCAAGCGCTCCTGGCTGTCGATCAGTGCTTGTTCGGCCTCCTTGCGATTGCGGTTGTCAACGAAGGTACTGACCATATAGGCCTCACCTTCCAATTCGACTTTTTGCGCGCTGAGGAGGCCGTCATGCAGTTGGCCATTGCGCCCCACCAATTGAGCTTCCATGTTGATTGGCGTGGCGTGTTCGTTAATCGCATTGATAAATTGCAGGCGTTGCTCAAGATCAGGCCAAAGCCCCAGTTCCACGGTGGTGCGACCAATGGCTTCAGCGGCGGTCCAGCCCAGCAGCTTTTCGAAAAAATGGTTGGCCTCACTGATCAGCCCGTCTTCGATACGTACCAGCATCACCATGTGCGGAGACAGTTGAAAGAGTGTGGCAAAGCGTTGTTCAGAGTTGTTGAGTGCTAGCTGGCGCTGGCGTTGCTGGGTGACTTCGCGGATCACGCCCATCATGCGTGGCTTATTGTTTTCACAGGGGATCAAACTGCCGCGGATTTCCAGCCAGTGCAGGCTCCCATCGGGCCAGCGCACGCGGTGATGGATAAATTTTTGCAGCGGTGCGCCGTTGATGATCGCTTCGAAGGCCCGCTGGGCTTTGGGCCAGTCGTCAAAGGGCAGGGTGCCCAAGTCCTCAAGGTTGGTGGGTAGCCCTTTTTGCGAATCAAGCCCGAACAGGCTGTGAGCACCACTCGACCACTGTAGATCGCCACTCTCCAGTTCCCAGCTCCATGCCCCCATTTGCGCGGCGTTCAGCGCATCCAGCAAATGCTTTGCACTCAGCCAGTTATGTCCCTGCGTTTGCAAGTCGACATTTGCCAAGCCTGAAGTGGGTAGCACAGCGTCTTCGGTGTTTGCCATGAACTGCGATCCTTGAGATGAAAATCTTGAGAGCTGTCCGTGTTTTGGCCTGTTCTTTCAGGGGTGTTCGGTGTGCTGCGTATCGTCCTGAGCATCTAGCAGTGTCATGAAGGCGTGTGCGGCATTCGACAACGTTCGTTCGGTGTGCACGATATAGCCTAGCTGGCGTGTCAACTGAATGCCCGGCAAAGCGATCGATGCCACTTGTTCATCGAGCATGGTGCGCGGCAGCACGCTCCATGCCAAGCCAATAGAGACCATCATTTTGATGGTTTCAAGGTAGTTGGTGCTCATGGCGATGTTGGGCGTCAGGCCCTGGCCTTCAAACAGGCGCTGCACAATATGATGGGTGAAGGTGTTGCCGCCGGGAAACACTGCCGGATGGTGCGCAATGTCGGCCAGACTGACGGCGGCCTGGCGGGTCAGGCTGTGCTCGGGCGCGACCACGAAATCCAGCGGGTCATCCCACACCGGCACTGCGCGGATCAGCGAGTGCGGCTCTGGTGCCAGGGTAATAACCGCCAGTTCGGCGCGGCCATGCAGAATTTCTTCGTAGGCAACTTCTGAATCCAGGAACTGAATATCGAGCGCGACCTTGGGGTAAGTGCGGGTGAACTCGCGCAACAAGGGTGGTAAACGGTGCAGGCCAATATGGTGACTGGTGGCCAGCGTGAGGCGCCCGCTGACTTCGCCATTGAGGTTGTTCAGCGCCCGCCGGGTGTCATCTAGCACGTTGAGAATCTGATACGCCCGTGGCAGTAACGCCCGGCCCGCCTCGGTCAAACTGACTTCGCGGCCCAACCGATCAAACAGCCGCAGCTTGAGTTGCTGCTCGATGCTGGCGATGCGCTTGCTGATTGCGGGCTGGGTTAAAAACAACCGTTCGGCGGCCCCGGAGAAGCTTCCGGTTTCAGCAATGGCGATGAAGGCGTTGAGATTCGCGAGATCCATCTATTCGAATTCCTGTTGGTTATCCAAAGCATAAAAAATATGAATTTGAGTTATTCACTGTAACCCCATAGGATCGACCTCACAAGCCAAGTGGTTATTGGCACAGAAAGTAGCTGATGAGGAAACCGTCTGATGGCCGGCAAAACGCTCTACGACAAACTCTGGAATTCGCATTTGGTCAAGCAGCGCGACGATGGTTCGGCGCTGATCTATATCGACCGCCATATCATTCACGAAGTGACTTCGCCGCAAGCCTTCGAAGGTCTGCGTCTGGCAGGGCGCAAACCTTGGCGTATTGATGCCAACATTGCGACCCCGGACCACAACGTACCGACCACGCCAGAGCGTAAAGGCGGGATCGAAGCGATTGCTGACCAGGTGTCCCGCTTGCAGGTACAAACCCTCGACGATAACTGCGACGAATACGGCATCACCGAATTTAAGATGAACGATGTGCGCCAAGGCATCGTTCACGTCATTGGCCCGGAGCAGGGCGCGACCTTGCCCGGCATGACAGTGGTCTGCGGCGACTCTCACACCTCGACCCACGGCGCGTTTGGTGCCCTGGCTCACGGCATCGGCACCTCCGAGGTTGAGCACGTGCTCGCCACGCAGTGCTTGGTGGCCAAAAAAATGAAAAACATGCTGGTTTTGGTTGAGGGTCAATTGCCGTTCGGCGTGACCGCCAAGGACATCGTGTTGGCCGTGATCGGCAAAATCGGTACAGCGGGCGGCAATGGCCACGCCATCGAGTTCGCCGGTAGCGCGATTCGTGAGTTGTCGGTTGAAGGCCGCATGACCATTTGCAACATGTCGATCGAAGCGGGTGCCCGTGTGGGTCTGGTGGCGGCTGATGAGAAGACCGTGGCTTATGTTAAAGGCCGTCCGTTTGCCCCCAAAGGTGCTGAATGGGACTTGGCGGTAGAAGCTTGGAAAGACTTGGTGTCGGATACCGACGCGCAATTCGATACCGTTGTTGAGTTGGACGCCGCGCAGATCAAGCCACAAGTCAGTTGGGGCACTTCGCCTGAAATGGTCTTGGCGGTGGATCAGAACGTGCCGGACCCTGCGCAGGAAGCTGATTTGGTCAAGCGTGGTTCGATTGAACGGGCCTTGAAGTACATGGGTTTGAACGCCAATCAAGCGATCACCGATATTCAGCTGGACCGTGTGTTCATTGGTTCGTGCACTAACTCGCGGATTGAAGACCTGCGCGCTGCGGCCGTGATTGCCAAGGGCCGCAAAGTGGCGTCGACCATCAAACAGGCGATTGTGGTGCCGGGTTCGGGCCTGGTTAAGGCACAGGCCGAGTCGGAAGGTCTGGACAAGATCTTTTTGGAAGCGGGTTTTGAATGGCGCGAGCCGGGTTGCTCAATGTGTCTGGCAATGAACCCGGACCGTCTTGAGTCGGGCGAGCACTGTGCTTCGACCTCCAACCGCAACTTCGAAGGGCGTCAGGGTGCCGGTGGTCGTACTCACTTGGTAAGCCCGGCCATGGCCGCCGCCGCCGCTGTAAACGGTCGTTTCATCGACGTCCGCGAATTGATCTAAGGAGCGCAGCATGAAAGCTTTTACCCAGCACACCGGGCTTGTCGCACCTTTGGATCGCGCCAATGTCGACACCGATCAGATCATTCCAAAGCAGTTTTTGAAATCCATCAAACGTACCGGCTTTGGCCCAAACCTGTTTGATGAATGGCGTTATTTGGACGTGGGTCAGCCGTACCAGGACAACTCCAAGCGTCCGCTGAACAAAGACTTTGTGCTCAACGCCGAACGCTATCAGGGCGCCAGCGTGTTGCTGGCCCGTGAGAACTTCGGCTGTGGCTCCAGCCGTGAACACGCCCCTTGGGCGTTGGAAGAGTACGGATTTCGCAGCATTATCGCGCCGAGTTACGCCGACATTTTCTTCAACAACAGCTTCAAGAACGGCTTGTTGCCGATCATCTTGAGCGATGCCGACGTCGATGAACTGTTTGCTCAGGTCGAAGCCGAGCCAGGTTATCAGCTCAGCATTGACCTTGAAGCGCAAACCGTGACCCGTCCGGACGGCAAGGTGTTGAGCTTCGAAATCGATGCGTTCCGTAAGCACTGCCTGCTCAACGGCCTCGACGACATCGGCTTGACCTTGCAAGACGGCGATGCCATTGCAGCGTTTGAAAGCAAGCACCGAGCGAGCCAACCATGGTTGTTTCGCGACGCGTAAATAAGCGTATTTATTGAACGCTGGGAGCGGGCGTGCTCGCGATCGCATCACCTGCGCGAGCAAGCGCGCTCCCACGGGTAATCAATGATCACAAAGGAAGTCACCATGACCCGCACCGCCCAGCACAGTCAGGTTGTACAAAAGCAATTCGGTGAACAGGCTGCGGCCTATCTGAGCAGCGCGGTGCATGCGCAAGGCACTGAATTCGGCTTGCTAAAGGCCGAGTTGGCCGATAAGCCAACTGCGCGAGTGCTGGACCTGGGTTGCGGAGCGGGTCATGTCAGTTTTCACGTTGCGGCGCTGGTTAATGATGTTGTTGCCTACGACCTGTCGCAGCAAATGCTCGATGTGGTCAGTTCGGCCGCCGCTGATCGCGGGCTGAACAACATCAGCACCGTGTGTGGTGCTGCCGAGCGTTTGCCGTTTGCCGATGGCGAGTTCGACTATGTGCTCAGCCGTTACTCGGCGCACCACTGGAGCGACCTCGGCCTGGCCCTGCGCGAAGTGCGCCGTGTGCTCAAGCCGGGCGGCGCAGCAGCTTTTATAGATGTGTTGTCGCCGGGCAGCCCGTTGTTTGACACCTACTTGCAGAGCGTTGAAGTGCTGCGAGACACCAGTCATGTGCGTGATTATTCGGCGGGCGAGTGGCTGCGTCAGGTCAATGAAGCCGGTTTGCAAGTACGCAGCACACAGCGTCAGCGTTTGCGTTTAGAGTTCACCTCCTGGATCGAGCGTATGCGTACGCCGCCGGTGATGAGCGCGGCCATTCGCGAGTTGCAGCAGTCGATGGGGACCGAAGTGCGCGAGTACTTTGAAATTGCCGCAGATGGCTCGTTCAGTACCGATGTGCTGGTGCTGTGGGCTGAGAAGTAATCCAGGTCAGTTATTCGGAACATTTTTAGGGTGCGCCCGCGGGGGGCATCAACCGACAAGAAAGAGGAACACATGAGCAAGCAGATTCTGATTCTCCCAGGCGACGGTATTGGCCCAGAAATCATGGCTCAAGCGGTCAAAGTGCTTGAGCTGGCCAATGATAAGTTCCAGCTCGACTTTGAGCTGACCCACGATGTGATCGGTGGCGCGGCCATCGACAAGCATGGCGTGCCGCTGGCAGACGAGACCCTAGAACGCGCTCGTGCCGCTGATGCCGTATTGCTGGGCGCTGTGGGTGGCCCGAAGTGGGACACCATCGAGCGTGACATTCGCCCTGAGCGCGGCCTGCTGAAAATTCGTGCGCAACTGGGTCTGTTCGGCAACCTGCGTCCGGCGATCCTGTACCCGCAACTGGCCGAAGCGTCGAGCCTAAAGCCGGAAATCGTTTCGGGCCTGGACATTCTGATTGTTCGTGAATTGACCGGCGGTATCTATTTTGGCTCGCCACGCGGCACCCGCGAGCTGGAAAATGGCGAGCGCCAGGCGTTCGACACGCTGCCGTATAGCGAGAGCGAAATCCGTCGCATCGCCCGTGTCGGTTTTGATATGGCCCGTGTGCGCGGCAAAAAACTGTGCTCGGTCGACAAAGCCAACGTTTTGGCTTCCAGCCAACTGTGGCGTGAAGTGGTTGAGCAAGTGGCCAAGGACTACCCGGACGTTGAACTGAGCCACATGTACGTCGACAACGCGGCCATGCAACTGGTGCGTGCGCCTAAGCAGTTCGACGTGATCGTGACCGACAACATGTTCGGCGACATCCTGTCCGACCAGGCCTCGATGCTCACCGGCTCTATCGGCATGCTGCCGTCGGCGTCCTTGGACACCCACAACAAAGGCATGTACGAGCCGTGCCACGGCTCGGCCCCGGACATCGCCGGGCAGGGCATTGCCAACCCGTTGGCCACCATTTTGTCGGTCTCGATGATGCTGCGTTACAGCTTCAATCAGCAGGCTGCCGCTGACGCCATCGAGAAGGCCGTAAGCCTGGTTCTGGATCAGGGACTGCGTACCGGCGACATCTGGTCGACGGGCTGCACCAAGGTCGGAACACAGGAAATGGGTGACGCAGTAGTCGCGGCGCTACAGAATCTGTAATCTCTCGGGCCCGTTACTTCCTGTTGGTGGAAGTAACGACCCCACTTTTTGTTAAAGGTGTCGTTGCGATGAAACGTGTAGGTCTGGTCGGTTGGCGCGGTATGGTTGGTTCCGTGCTCATGCAGCGGATGCTGGAAGAGCAGGATTTCGATCTTATTGAACCGGTGTTTTTCACTACCTCCAATGTCGGTGGACAAGGTCCGTCCGTGGGCAAAGATATTGCTCCGCTGAAGGATGCTTACAACATTGAAGAGTTAAAAACCCTCGATGTGATCCTGACTTGCCAAGGCGGCGACTACACCACCGAGGTGTTCCCGAAGCTGCGTGAGGCAGGCTGGCAAGGTTACTGGATCGATGCAGCGTCAAGCCTGCGCATGCAGGATGACGCGGTCATTATTCTGGATCCGGTCAACCGCAAGGTGATCGACCAGCAGTTGGACGCTGGCACCAAGAACTACATCGGCGGCAACTGCACCGTCAGCCTGATGCTGATGGGCTTGGGTGGCTTGTTTGAAGCTGGCCTGGTGGAGTGGATGAGCGCAATGACGTATCAGGCGGCCTCGGGCGCCGGTGCGCAGAACATGCGTGAACTGATCAAGCAAATGGGCGCGACCCATGCCGCTGTTGCCGATCAACTGGCTGATCCGGCCAGCGCGATCCTTGACATCGACCGTCGTGTGGCCGAAGCCATGCGCAGCGACGCTTACCCGACTGAAAACTTTGGCGTGCCATTGGCTGGCAGCTTGATCCCGTGGATCGACAAAGAGCTGCCCAACGGCCAAAGCCGCGAAGAATGGAAAGCGCAAGCCGAAACCAACAAGATTCTGGGTCGCTTCAAAAACCCGGTTCCGGTGGACGGTATCTGCGTGCGTATCGGTGCGATGCGTTGCCACAGCCAGGCGCTGACGATCAAACTGAACAAAGATGTGCCAATCGCGGACATCGAAGGTCTGATCAGCCAGCACAACCCTTGGGTCAAGCTGGTGCCGAATCAGCGTGAAATCAGCATGCAAGAGCTGAGTCCAACCAAAGTGACAGGCACACTCAATGTGCCGGTTGGTCGTCTGCGCAAGCTGAACATGGGTTCGCAGTTCCTCGGTGCTTTCACCGTGGGCGACCAGTTGCTGTGGGGTGCGGCTGAGCCGTTGCGCCGCATGCTGCGGATTCTGCTAGAGCGTTGATTTTCTGATGCATTACAAAAAACCGTGCTTTTTGCAAAGAAGCACGGTTTTTTTGTGCGCGTTGGTGCCTCACTACACCTGCTGTCTCAGCCGGGCCATGACTGATATATCCATCTAACACCTCGCCTTGTAGCGTCCGGGCGTAAATGCGTGATCTGCCACACGACCGATCATCATTTAGCGAGGACTCTTTATGTCAACCCCCACCACGCCCTTACCATTCGCTTCAGCGGTAAATGCTGTCAGGGCCCAGTTTGCCGGTCGCCCGACCTTGGAAGCTGTCACCCGGCAACTGCTTGCAGCGGCACTTTCGCAAAAATATCCCTCCCTGACGATTGACCTGGCGCGCACCCGACTGGCCGTACCCCTGGCAGAAGGTGGCTGGGAATTGCAGCCTTTCGTGGCGCGGGTTATGGATTATCTGGCCAACGGCAATGGTTTGAGTTTAGAGAGGCTCAATGGTCGGTCTTACTATCTGTGCGACGACGCGCCCAATTGGCTGGAGCCTGATTTACTGGATATGAAGGTCATTGACACCTTGATCCGGGAATTAACCTGGACGGTGCCTATCGGCTTTCAAAATGCGCTGGCCGAATACTGGACTGGCCCAGCAGATACGGGTGTCAGCCGCTGGCGCTGGTTCAGTGACGTGCTCAAGGACACTTTGAGCATTGGTTTGATCCGGCAAGAGGATTTGAGTGACTTGGCGCGTGAAACCGTAAATCAAGTGATTCTGTGCCCTGATCGAGAAGGGCGAATAATCCAATACGGCGAAAACTGCGTACAGGTTTACGCCTTGGAATCAACACTCATCGACGCGAAACACAGAAGTACCCGGCTCAGTTCATTCATCGTTCTGGTACGCGACAACCTGATTCTCATGTGTCGCCCCGATGGCACTATCAGAGTGTTCCCCTCCATCGACGCGGTCATCGAATACGGTGGGCAGCGCATGGGTGCATCCTATTTGGCTGATGAAATCTGTATCAAGCGTTACGAGCTTGAGGGCAATGTTTTCGACATTCAAGCCGAGATCATATTGGGTAGGCAGTTGGAGAGCCTAGGAGCACTGAAGTTGCCTGCGCGCGTTGGGGTCGAGGCGCTGCAAACAGTGTGTCTGTTGCTCAGTGACCCCGCGCAGTACATGCTCGCTTCGTCTGCGGTCAATGGCCGCGCCATCGGTACACTTAAAACGCATTTACCTGATTGGTTGAGGCGGGCATCTGCCGCCGACCAGTCCGAGTACCGCCAATACAGCCTGGCCTTGGCCCGCGCCAAGAAAAGCAGCCAAGGCCGTACCTTCCTTACCGGTATTGCAGATATTCGCTCATTTTCCATCGATGTCTTGACGCAACAGATGCAGCTTGACCAGATAGGCTTGGAGCGTGATTCATCCCGTCATCTCTCTGTCGAAGCGCTTAACCCTGACCATATAGAGTTGACGTTTTTTTCCACAGCCGGTATCCCTTTTTCGCTACCTGCCTCCGAAAAAGTGATCATGAGCCTGACCGACCTTGCGTTGAAAAATCTGGTGGGGCGGCCGCCGGGGGTGTTGAGCCTAAAGCATTCGCACGGGTTGGCATTGCCTGCTTGGCTGACGCCCGACTACATCATCCGCAGCAATGGACTGATCGAGCGGGTGAACATCGGCAAGGCATATCCAGAGAGGCTACAGAGCCTACTGTTGGGCGCTACGAGTGATGCCCGCAAGCGTGAACAATTGTTTGCGGACCAAATCAGTGCGTATTTGCCCTTGCAGGCGCTGGAGCTCAGTCTTAAGAAAGAAAACGGCCTCAGCCCACGCGGTGCAGGCTACGTCGCGGCCTTAATGCAGAGCAACACTGCTGACCGTCAGGTTGACGGTGCTCCGGTGGTCATTCGGCATCTCGCAATGGTGCGCAAGTCTGGCGCAGCCCCGGATGTGGTCGACAATATGTTCATCATTGAACACGTTGATGTGAATGTCGGCCCGCACCTGCTATATCGGCCGTTCTACCATCAATCGCTGCATGAGTTCGCCACTCGCGCCGCACTGCTGGAGGCTATTGCTCAGCCGGGAGAGCTGCAAACCAGTGTGCTGGTGTGGTTGAGTAACGTCGCCCGGCCCATATACGACCATGGTGGCTTTCAGGAACCCCATTACGTACGTTTTGGACTGGGCAGCGAGTTTGCTCCCATTGAAGTACCGCCACCCGCCACGTTGTCCGTCGATGGCGCCAGCGACGAGTTGTTGCAATATGTGCATAACGGCAAGCTAGTGCAGTTTCTCTACAACAGCAATGCAAATGCGCTGGTGAGTCAGGCCGAAAGAGACTCCGTGTCCAACACCGAGAGTCGCTGGGGTGTGTTGCTTGAACGAACCAACTTGATATTCAATCTTGTGCTGCTGCCGTTTGTGAGTGTTCCCACAATGCTCACGGTAGGGCTATCAGTCATGTTGCTGGCTGCCATCAAGGACATCCCGTCACTCAACAGTGAAGATCCGACCACGCGCGAGCTTGGATTGGTTGACTTGCTGCTTAATCTGGTCATGGTGCTGTTCCCCCCCTCTGCGTCGGTTCCTGTGCGGCCATCACTAGCCGATGGTGTCAGGGAGCAGGTTGTAAAGCCTCGGGCGCCTGGGCGCAGTGCTGAGCGGTGGCCAGAGCTACCGGCGCCTAAAGTGACTGCGGGAGCTGTTGCCTTTCTAGGTGAGTTACCCGACATGCAGAGCACGCCTCTGGACTTCAGTTTTGCCAGTTCCCAGAATCGGTTGACATCCAGCCAACAAATTATGCTCTCCCGTTTCGAGGTAACGAAGCCCAACCCAATGCCCCAGCCTGTCTTGCACAACCCCAGTGCTGATGTGCCTCGTAAGGGGCTATATGTGATTCACAATAAATGGCATGCCTTAGTTGAGGACAAGCTATATGAAGTCAGTGCGGGGTCAGAAGGCGTCGTGATTGTAGACCCAACTGACAGTAAACATTTAGGCCCCTATTTGAAGTCCAGTGGGGACGGTCGATGGTCCCTGGATCTGCGTTTGCGTTTATCTGGCGGCATGCCTAAGGCTCGATTACAGGCTTTGCGCGAACAAAAAGATGCGCGAAGAGCGGAGATGCTAGACCAGTGGGTGAAGCTCAACGAAGAAACGCCGAAGTTGAACGCAACATTCCAGGTGTCAATATCCGTTATGGAGCGCGCTGAAAAAGACCCGCGTTTTACTGAAGAACAACGCAGTGTTTATCGCCGTAAAGCCGAGAGTGCCACTCAGCAGATGATCGACTCATACCTTCTGTTGCTGACGAATCTCGATGAGTTTAAAAACCTGTTTCCGGATGTAAAGAAATACGATATTGATGGCCGAATATTGGCTCTTGCGACTGAGTGCAATCATCTTATGGTTATTTATGACCACGACTTGAAGGGTGTTCCAAATAGAATATCTAAGATGGCTAGCCATTCTGGCAATCTGCGGTTTGACCAAGTCATTAAGGCCTATTTAGATATTTATGAAAAAATGATTGCCACGCTTGAACTCAGGACTCGCTATCTGGAGCGTCTGGATCAGGCGGGAATGCAACGGTATGAGAGTTCTCTCAAAGACGTTAGTTTGAAGAAAACCAACGTCGATTTTTTTGATGTCCCCATTAAGAATTCATATTTAAATTGGCTGATAAAACCCAGCGTTAAAGACTGGCACATTAATACTGCGTTGGTTGAAAGTCTGGAGAGCCTCGTCTCGCCTGTGAGAAAACTTATCAGTACCCATGCAGAGCTCAATACGTTTGATTTCAGCAGCGGTGAAAGCCTTGAAGTATTGAGTAGTCTCGTTGATTCCTATGCTCAGTCGCTGGATTCCTTACGAGGCTTGGGCATTATCAGCGCTGATGAGTTGGACAGCGTTTTCTTCAACAAAATCATCACGATGCTGGACGGGCTTTACCAAGACGTCACAAAAAAAATGGCTGCCGAGATTAAACCGGGTATCAAACGGGCTGAATTGCCGCTCACGCCTCACCGTGCGCCTACAGCGGATGCACCTAAACGAATCATCAAAACCCGCAATAGCGGGCGGCTGATTGGCAAATTAATACCCGCGGGAGGTGAGTGGCCTATAGAGGTTGTCGAAGTTCGTGCTGAAGAAGACGATCAACTACTCGGTACTTATTCAGAGCACGGCGAGGTCTGGGACGAAATAAAAGTAGTAACGCCCAAAGCGCCTTCCGTCACGCAGCCACTCGCTATTCTCAAAGGTGAGGCTCGTAAACGCTACGCTGATCTCGAAAAGCATCTGCGCAGGGCCGAGGAATATAAAAAAATCTCCAGATACCCGCAGGAAGTTGAAGAGGTTCTCCAGCATGAGGCAGAACGCCTCAATCACTTGGCAGCAGAACTCAGCAAAGCCATAAATGCCCAGCCTCTAGACGCAGTGGTGCAATCGGATCTGGTCTTGGTTGAGGACTTGCGCAGTGGCGCCACGCGTTTGACCGAAAAAGGTAAAGAACTCCGCATCCAGTTGAGTCTTGAACTGCCCCCTACACACGGCAATCTTCAGTACCTGCTTGACCAAGACCGTGTGCAGATAGCGGGGTTAGGCAAACGGATAAAACTGGCTGGCGAGCGTAAGGACTATATTCAGGAATACGCCATCAATGACAAGAATGGTTCCCCGCTCTGGTACGCCCACATTCACTATGCTGCGGCAGATACGCCAAAGGAAAACTACGGCGTGGCCCATCTGAAACTCAAATCCCAGCGCAGAGAAAGCTACTATTCGCAGCTCAACAAGTCGAATAGCCCTCAGGCCACAGTCAATATTTATCATGGCGTGATCGGCAAAGATCTTGTACAGCGCTGGTTTTTGCCCCTTGATAATCATTAAGGCTTGGCAGCCCTCGATTGCACGTCAGTCGTAGGGCTATGGCGTCACACCATCGATCGCTTAATTGCTTGGCTTACGCCGGGCAGTTAAAGTGCGCCTCCCCACGTTTCGCCTGAGGTAGATCCATGAGCCCGTCCTTTGATATTGCCGTTGTTGGCGCCACCGGCACTGTCGGCGAAACCATTGTGCAGATTCTTGAGGAGCGCGACTTCCCGGTTGCGGACTTGCATCTGCTGGCCAGTAGCGAGTCGGCCGGCAGTTCGGTGCCTTTTAGAGGTAAAAACGTAAGAGTGCGTGAGGTCGACGAGTTCGACTTCAGCAAAGCCAAACTGGTGTTCTTTGCCGCCGGCCCTGACGTAACCCTGAGCTTCGCGGCAAAAGCCAGTGCGGCCGGTTGCACGGTGATCGATTTGTCGGGCGCACTGCCTTCGGTGCAGGCGCCACAGGTGGTACCTGAGTCCAATGCGCAGGTTTTGACCGGTTTGCAACAGCCGCTACAAATCAGCAGCCCAAGCCCTTCGGCCACCGCCTTGGCCGTGGTGTTGGCACCATTGCGCGGCTTGGTCGACATGCAGCGAGTGACGGTAACGGCGTGTCTTGCGGTTTCGGCTCAAGGCCGTGAGGCTGTATCCGAATTAGCCCGTCAAACCACTGCACTGCTGAATCTGCACCCGCTGGAGACACGTTTCTTTGATCGCCAGATGGCGTTTAACGTGTTGGCACAAGTTGGCACGCCGGATACGCAAGGTCATGTGCCGTTGGAAAAACGCTTGGTCACAGAGCTGCGCGAAGTGCTGGGCATGCCTGACTTAAAAGTATCGGTAACCTGTGTTCAAGCTCCGGTGTTTTTTGGCGATAGCTATAGTGTATCGGTGCAACTGGCTGCGCCCGTGGACCTGGATGCGGTGAATGCTGCCTTTGAAGCTGGCGACGGAATCGAACTGGTGGAGGCGGGCGACTACCCTACAGCGGTAGGGGATGCAGTCGGCCAGGACGTCGTGTATGTCGGCCGAGTGCGTCACGGTGTGGATGACACCAGTGAACTAAATCTCTGGTTGACGTCAGATAACGTACGCAAAGGCGCTGCGCTGAATGCCGTGCAACTGGCTGAGTTGTTGATAAAAGACCAGCTGTAAAAGATACTTGGCGTCAATTTTCATTAGGGCTCCAGAGCCGGCGTCGCAGTCAAGCTGCTGTCAGGGCTTACAGATTTAATGAGGCAGCGTGTCGGGGGTATATAAGCCCCCGGACCTGTCATCAGGCAGCAGCTCTACAGATCTCGTGGGACGAGGTCTGTACCCATAAGGAAGAGGCTATGGTTCAGGTTCGCAAATTAGTGTTAGCAATAGCCGCCGCTTCGGCGCTGTCATCCGGTATGGCACAGGCGCTTGGGCTCGGAGAGCTGACCCTGAAGTCGACTCAGAACCAGCCACTGCTGGCTGAGATCGAGTTGCTGGATGTCAAGGACCTGAGTGCCGCCGAAGTGGTGCCGAGCCTGGCCCCGGCGGACGAATTCAACAAGGCCGGGGTGCCGCGTCCTTCCTATTTGAATGACTTGCGTTTTACCCCGGTGATCAACGCCAATGGCAAAAGCGTGCTGCGCGTTACCTCCAGCCAGCCGCTGACAGAGCCTTTCGTAAAGTTTCTGGTGCAAGTAATGTGGCCCAACGGCCGCTTGATGCGCGATTACAGCGTGTTGCTGGACCCTGCCAAGTTCTCGCCGCAAACCGCAGCGGCGGCTTCGGCGGCTTCGGCGACCACTGCAACGGCTGCTGCGGCTACGGGTGCCAGTGCTCCGACGCAACACACCACGACGTCCCGCGACACCTTGTGGGAAATCGCCGCGAAGGCGCGTAATGGCGGCTCTGTCCAACAGACCATGCTGGCGATTCAGGCCCTTAACCCTGATGCCTTTATCGACGGCAACATCAACCGTCTGAAGACCGGCAAAGTGCTGCGCTTGCCGGACGCGGCCCAGAGTGTCGAGTTGCCTCAGGCTAAGGCTGTGTCTGAAGTTGCCGCGCAGAACGCCGACTGGCGCAGTGGCCGTCGCACCGCACCGCGAGCTCAACAGTTGGATGCCAGTACCCGCAAGCCGGCCACCGTGACGCAGGCCAAGCCTGTGGCCGCGGATGGTCTGAGTTTGGTAGCGGGGAAGGCGGGCAAAGGGGCTGGCGCAGACGCCAAGAATCTCAATGACAAGCTGGCCATGACCCAGGAAAGCCTGGACACCAGCCGTCGTGAGAGTGCCGAACTGCAAAGTCGCGTACAAGACCTGCAAAGCCAGGTCGACAAGTTGCAACGCTTGATTGAATTGAAAAACAACCAGTTGGCCAAGTTGCAGGGCGATGTTTCGGTGCCTGGTGAAACGGCGGCCGTGCTGCCTGCGCAGTTGGCGAGCGAGGCAGCTGATTCCCCAGAAGCGGATATTGCCGGTGCCGTCGAAGGTGCGCCAGCAACCGCTATCCCGCCGACACCTGAAGGCGGCGCAACACCCAGTGACGAGCGCAGAATTCAGGACTTGCTGGGCAGTCCGCTAATGACCGCGTTGGTGGGCGGCGCTGCGGTGTTGTTGCTGTTGCTTTTGTTGCTGCTGCTTCGTCGGCGCAAGGCGCAGCAAGCCGCTGAGCGACACGCACGCATGGCGCGGGCGCTTGAAGAAGAGCCAGAGTTTTCGGCTGATCTGGACATGCCGGACAGCAGCTTTGAGGGCCTTGAAGTACCGCCGCCGAGTGTCAAGCTCGACACCGCTCCGACCCCTGCGCCGTTGGTTGCTCCGGCAGCCCCGGTGTCGGTAGCCAGGTCTGGTGCCGAGGTGCTGGTCGAAGCCGAGCAACTGATCGAACAACAGCAATTTCATGAAGCGGCCGGCTTACTTGAGGGTGCGGTTCGCCAGTCGCCACAGCGCAGCGATTTGCGTTTGAAGTTGATGCAGGTGTACGGCGAGCTGGGCGAGCGCGATGCCTTTATCGCTCAAGAGCGCCAACTGATAGCTAATGGCAAAAACTACTCCGAGGTGGCGCAGCTCAAACTTCGTTATCCAGCTATGGTGGCGGTTGCGGCCGGGATTGTGACCGCCGCGGTGGCCTCTCAATTTCAGGCTGACTTCGTCAAGGAAATGATGCGTGACGACCGTGTGGTGACGCCGCAGCCTGAAGTGAAGCCAGAGCCGGTCGTGACGCCTGCGGCTGAAGCGTTCGATCACGATTTTGATTTGAGCCTTGATGACCTCGAAGCCGCGTCACCGACCGTGGTGTCGTCTGAGCAGAGCGTCGATAAACTGGCTCGCGAGAATGAACAAAGCTTTGAGGCGGTGCTCGAGCAGCAAGCTGAAACACAATCAGCGCTCGAAGATGCCTTTGATTTGGACTTGGACTTGCCAGCCGACTTTGACTTGTCTCTGGCGCAAGAGGCACCTGCACCGGAGGCGCCGGACAGCTTTTCGGTAGAGTTGGACAAGGTCAATGCCGAGTTGCAGCGCTTGTCGCAGAGCCTAGAAGAGCCAGCGATGGCCGAGCCATTTGCGCAAGCTGACGACGAGCCGGAGTTCGACTTCTTGTCGGGTACGGACGAAGCAGCGACCAAGCTTGACCTGGCCCAAGCCTACATCGACATGGGTGACGACGAAGGCGCCCGCGATATCCTGACCGAAGTCATGGGCGAGGGCAGCCCAGAGCAACAGGCTGAAGCGCTGGAAATGATCACGCGTCTGGCGTGATACCCGCGCTCACACTTAACCTCGCGATCTTTTGATCTTTAAAAGATCGCGAGCCAGCTCGCTCCTAAACGGCACCTGCAATTTGCGCATGAAGCCCATTGATGCATGGCGTCTTGGCCGGTGCGCCTTATAATGGCCGCTTTTGCGCTCATCATCAGGCTGTAACTCCTTGGCAAATATAGATAACCCCGCAGCCGAAATGGCCGCCGAAGGCTTTTTCCGAATCGCGCTGGGCGTGGAATACAAAGGTTCGCGCTACAGCGGCTGGCAACGTCAGGCCAATGGCGTGCTGACCGTTCAGGAAACCCTGGAAAACGCGCTCTCAAAAGTAGCCGATTCACCCGTTTCATTGATGTGTGCCGGGCGTACTGACGCGGGTGTTCACGCCTGCGGGCAAGTGGTGCACTTTGATACGCAGGCCGAGCGCTCACTTAAAGCTTGGGTCATGGGCGCTAATATCAATCTGCCCCATGACATCAGCGTCACGTGGGCCAAGGTCATGCCCGCGGATTTTCATGCGCGCTTCAAGGCTATTGCCCGGCGTTACCGCTATGTGATCTATAACGATCCGATTCGCCCAGCCCACCTGAATCAGGAAATCACCTGGAACCATCGCCCGCTGGACGTCGAGCGCATGGCCGAGGCCGCCCAATATTTGCTGGGTGTGCATGACTTTAGCGCGTTCCGGGCCGGGCAATGCCAGGCCAAGTCTCCAATCAAAGAAATGCACCACCTGCGCGTCACGCGGCATGGCCAAATGATCGTGCTGGATATTCGCGCCAGTGCGTTTTTGCACCACATGGTGCGAAACATCGCCGGTGTACTGATGACCATCGGTTCGGGCGAGCGTCCAGTTGAATGGATCAAGGAAGTGCTGCAAAGCCGTGAGCGCCGCTCAGGGGGCGTGACCGCCCATCCATATGGCTTGTATCTGGTGCAGGTTGAATACCGCGACGAGTTTGCGCTGCCGCAGCGTTATATCGGGCCACATTTCTTGACCGGGTTTAGCGAACTCGACGGCTGACGCCCCGACAAGCATTTGTTACCATCCTGAACTTTCACACGCTAGCCTTGGGGTGTAGTTGACATGTCAGCCGTTCGCAGCAAGATCTGCGGTATTACCCGCATAGATGATGCACTGGCAGCAGTTGAGGCCGGAGCAGATGCGATTGGCTTTGTGTTTTATGCAAAAAGCCCGCGTGCAGTAACCGCCGCGCAGGCGCGAGCAATCATTGCGGCTTTGCCGCCGTTTGTGACTACCGTTGGCTTGTTTGTGAATGCCAGCGCTTGTGAACTGAACGAAACGCTGGACGCCGTGCCGCTCGACTTATTGCAATTTCACGGCGATGAAACGCCGGAGCAATGCGAAGGTTATCACCGGCCCTACATCAAGGCGCTACGAGTAAAGGCCGGCGATGACATAGCAGCAGCATGTGACGCCTACGCCAGTGCGAGCGGGATTTTGCTCGATACCTACGTTGAAGGTGTGCCGGGTGGAACTGGCCAGGCATTTGACTGGTCATTGATACCTCAGGGGCTGAGCAAACCGATTATTTTGGCTGGCGGCTTGTGCGCCGAGAACGTGGCGCAGGCCATTGCTCAGGTGCAGCCTTACGCCGTTGATGTGAGTGGCGGTGTAGAAAAGAGCAAAGGCATCAAGGATCACGATAAGATTCGGACCTTTATGCAGGCAGTACGCGCAACAAACTGATGCTGGATGTGACGGTTGGCAGCCTGCCACCGTCCATCTTTACCGCTGTGTGAAGCATGCGGGCCCGGTGGTTTGACGGGCAGAAATTAAAGCGGCAAGCGCTATGCAGCGTGTTGCCGGGAGGGCTGAGGGTTTCGGGATTTACGCTGGTTTGCTCTGTGCAGACCGCTGCTCCCCTAATCATCGCCGCACACCTAATGAATTTAGCTCAAGGGCATACACGGGGCCTGAACGTCAGTGTTTAGGTCACCGGTACTGGAGAAAGAAAGCATGAGCAACTGGTTGGTAGACAAACTGATTCCTTCGATCATGCGTTCCGAGGTCAAAAAGAGTTCGGTACCTGAAGGCCTGTGGCACAAATGCCCGTCTTGCGACGCTGTGCTTTATCGCCCAGAGCTGGAAAAAACCCTGGACGTTTGCCCGAAGTGCAATCACCACATGCGTATTGGTGCACGTGCTCGCATCAATATCTTCCTAGATGTTGACGGTCGTAACGAGTTGGGCGCTGATCTGGAGCCCGTTGACCGTCTTAAATTCCGCGACAGCAAGAAGTACAAGGACCGTCTGGTCGGCGCGCAAAAGCAAACCGGCGAGAAAGACGCACTGATTTCCATGAGCGGCACTCTGCTGGGCATGCCGGTTGTGGTCTCGGCGTTTGAGTTCTCCTTTATGGGTGGGTCGATGGGTGCCATCGTCGGTGAGCGTTTTGTACGTGCCGCCAACTACGCCCTCGAACACCGCTGCCCGATGATCTGCTTCGCCGCTTCCGGCGGTGCTCGCATGCAAGAAGCGCTGATCTCGCTGATGCAAATGGCCAAGACCTCTGCCGTATTGGCGCGTCTGCGTGAAGAAGGCATTCCGTTTATCTCCGTGTTGACCGATCCGGTCTACGGCGGCGTTTCGGCCAGTTTGGCTATGCTTGGCGACGTGATCGTGGCTGAGCCAAAGGCGCTGATCGGTTTCGCCGGTCCACGTGTCATCGAGCAGACCGTTCGTGAAAAGTTGCCAGAAGGCTTTCAGCGCAGCGAGTTCCTGCTGGAGCATGGCGCCATCGATCTGATCATCTCCCGTCAGGAGCTGCGTCCGCGTCTGGGTAACCTACTTGCACAAATGATGAACTTGCCGACACCGGTGTTTGTTGCTGCGCCTGTTGAGGCCATTGTTGTTCCACCGGCTCCTGTGAACCTATGACCCCGCGCACCCTTGGCGAGTGGCTCGCCTATCTTGAACAGTTGCATCCATCTGCCATCGACATGGGGCTGGATCGCGCACGAGAGGTAACGAACCGCATGGGCTTGCAAAAGCCCGCGCCTCGGGTGGTGACGGTGACGGGCACCAACGGCAAAGGTTCTACCTGTGCGTTTGTGGCATCCATGCTGCGGGCGCAGGGTCTCAAGGTTGGGGTTTATAGCTCGCCGCACCTGCTGCGCTACAACGAGCGTGTGCAGATCGACGGTGCCGAAGTGTCGGACGAGCGGCTCTGCGAGGCTTTCGCGGCCTTGGATGCAGAGCGTGGCGACACTTCGCTGACTTATTTTGAAATGGGCACACTGGCGGCGTTTTGGCTGTTTGAGCGTGCGCAACTCGATGTTGTCGTGCTGGAAGTTGGATTGGGTGGGCGGCTAGATGCGGTCAACTTGGTCGATGCTGATCTGGCGCTGGTCACCAGCATTGGCGTGGATCACGTGGAGTACCTAGGTAATACCCGTGAATCCGTGGCCTATGAAAAGGCCGGAATTTTCCGCGCAGGCAAACCTGCCCTGTGTGGTGATCTGAATCCACCCCAGCCCTTGCTCGACAAGGCTCATGAATTAGGCTGCCCGCTTTTTGTTCGCGGGCGCGATTTCAATTTGAGCCTTGCCGGTTCGGTTTGGCATTGGCAGGGGCGGGACGCAAAAGGGCAGGCGCTTGAATTACGTGACCTGCCGTTGCTGGATTTGCCGATGGAGAACGCAGCGCTGGCCCTGCAGGCTTATGCGCTGACTGAATTGCCATGGCAACCTGAGCAGATTGTCGAGGCGTTACTGGCGACTAAAATTACCGGTCGCCTGGATCGTCGCCAGATTAACTGGCGCGGCAAAGCCGTGAACTTGCTGCTTGATGTGGGCCATAACCCCCATGCAGCCGAATATTTGCTGAAGCGTCTGCAGCAGCGTCCGGCGGCTGGCAAGCGCCTGGCGGTGTTTAGCCTGTTGGCAGACAAAGATTTGGACGGTGTGGTATCACCGTTTGCCGACGTTATTGATCACTGGGCTGTAGCGCCGCTGAACACCGGGCGTACGCGTCCGGTGGCTGAGTTGCAGGCCGCGTTGCAACGTTTGAACGCTTCTGTTACGTCTTACGACAGCCTTGATGCAGCGCTTGAGGCGCAGTGCGAGCGCGCTACGGCGCACGATGAAATTCTGTTGTTTGGATCGTTTTTTTGTGTCGCCCAGGCGCTAGAGTGGCTGGAGCGGCGTGCCACGGAGGAGTCTGCAAATGGCATTGCTGGATAAAGTATTCAAGCAGCGAATGGTCGGTGCGCTGGTGTTAATCGCATTGGCGGTGATCTTTCTGCCAATGCTGTTTTCGCGTCAGGACGAAGAACGCCAGATTCAGGTCGATGTGCCCACGGCGCCACAGATGCCGGTAATGCCTGAGGTCAAGGTTGAGCCCGTCCCTGTGCCTGAGCCGCAAGTAATTGCCGAAGAACCGGTGCCACCGGTTGAGCCTGAAGTGGTGGCGCCGCACAAACCGGCAACAGCGCCAGTTGCTCCTGTGGTGAGCAAGCCTGCAGTCGCGGCGACCAAGCCGCCGGCTGTCACGCCTGCGCAAGCCGTTGCGCAGGCTCCGGCCAAGCTGGATACCACGCAAAAGCGGGTAGACCCTAACGGTTTGCCCATCAGTTGGTCGATCCAGTTGGTGAGCCTGTCCAATCGCGCCAGCGCTGACACCTTGCAAAAAACCCTTCGTAATCAAGGTTATAACGCTTACGTCCGATCGTCGGGCGGAATGAATCGGGTTTTCGTGGGTCCACTGCTTGAGCGCGCCGAGGCCGATCGTCTACGTGACGTGCTCGATAAACAGCAGAATCTCAAAGGTTTTGTGGTGCGCTTCCAGCCTGAACGCGGTTAAGCGCATAAAAAGGTGATAGTTGATCGCCAAAGCGCTGATAAATCGCCTGACTTGAGAGGCGGCGCTCTGCTAAAATGCGCCGCCTTATCCGTCTGTAGGCTGAACTGTGCCATTTACCTGGGTTGACTGGGCGATCGTTGCAATTATCGCCATTTCCGCTTTGATCAGTTTAAAGCGCGGCTTCGTAAAAGAAGCGCTGTCGCTGTGCACCTGGATCATTGCTGGAGTCGTCGCCTGGATGTTCGGCGGTTCACTGTCCCAATACCTCGCCGGATACATCGAAACACCTTCCGCCCGTGTTATCGCCGGGTGCACCATCATGTTTGTCGCCACCTTGCTGGTCGGCGCAATGATCAACTTTCTTATCGGCGAACTGATTCGCGTGACTGGCCTGTCCGGTACCGATCGTTTTCTTGGCATGGTCTTCGGCGCTGCGCGTGGCGCGCTGCTGGTGGTCGTGGCAGTCGGGCTCTTGAGCCTTGGGCCGGTACAGCAAGACTCGTGGTGGCAAGAGTCGAGGCTCATGCCACAATTTCTATTGGTTGCCGATTGGTCGAAAAACCTCATTTTGGGGTGGAGTAGTCAATGGTTGGCCAGCGGTATCAGCGTACCCGCTGATATTCCGTTCAAGGAGCATCTCTTGCCGGCTACCCAGCCCAAGTGAGTGGTGTTCAGTTCAGATCCATTAAGTAGGGGTTGCGTCGCATGTGTGGCATCGTCGGTATCGTCGGTAAGTCGAACGTCAATCAGGCGCTGTATGACGCGCTAACCGTCCTCCAGCACCGCGGCCAGGATGCTGCCGGTATTGTAACCAGCCATAACGGCCGGTTATTTCTGCGCAAGGACAACGGGTTAGTGCGTGATGTGTTTCATCAGCGTCACATGCAGCGTCTGGTCGGACACGTGGGCATTGGCCACGTGCGCTACCCGACTGCTGGTAGCTCGACTTCAGCTGAGGCTCAACCGTTTTACGTCAACTCGCCGTATGGCATCACCCTGGCGCACAACGGCAACCTGACCAACGTTGAACAACTGGCCAAGGAGATTTACGAATCTGACTTGCGTCACGTCAACACCAACTCTGATTCGGAAGTGCTGCTGAACGTCTTCGCCCATGAATTGGCGCAGCGCGGCAAATTGCAGCCGACCGAGGAAGATGTATTCGCTGCGGTCACTGACGTGCACAACCGCTGCCGTGGCGGTTATGCCGTGGTAGCGATGATCACCGGTTACGGCATCGTCGGTTTCCGCGATCCAAACGGCATCCGTCCGATCGTGTTCGGCCAGCGTCATACCGACGAAGGCGTTGAGTACATGATTGCTTCCGAAAGCGTTTCGCTCGACGTACTGGGCTTCACCCTGATTCGCGACTTGGCACCGGGTGAAGCGGTTTACATCACCGAAGACGGCAAACTGCACACCCGTCAGTGCGCAGTAAACCCGCAACTGACTCCGTGCATCTTCGAGCACGTGTACCTGGCGCGCCCGGACTCGATCATTGATGGCGTTTCGGTCTACAAAGCGCGTCTGCGTATGGGCGAGAAACTCGCTGATAAGATCCTGCGCGAGCGCCCGGATCACGACATCGACGTGGTTATCCCGATTCCTGACACCAGCCGGACTGCGGCGCTGGAACTGGCGAACCACTTGGGCGTCAAGTTCCGCGAGGGCTTCGTAAAAAATCGCTACATCGGCCGTACCTTCATCATGCCGGGCCAGGCTGCACGTAAAAAATCCGTGCGCCAGAAGCTCAATGCCATCGAACTGGAGTTCCGTGGCAAGAACGTGATGCTGGTCGATGACTCGATCGTACGGGGCACCACCTGCAAGCAGATTATTCAAATGGCTCGCGAAGCGGGTGCCAAGAATGTGTACTTCTGCTCGGCAGCCCCGGCTGTGCGTTACCCGAACGTATATGGCATCGACATGCCAAGCGCCCACGAACTGATCGCACACAACCGTACGACCCAGGACGTGGCTGACTTGATCGGCGCTGATTGGCTGATCTACCAAGACCTGCCAGACCTGATCGAAGCGGTCGGTGGTGGCAAGATCAAGATCGAGAAGTTCGATTGCGCAGTGTTCGACGGCAAGTACGTGACGGGTGACATCGACGAGAACTACCTGGACCGTATCGAGCGTGCGCGCAACGATGCCTCCAAGGTGGTTGCTCAGGGTGTCGGCGCAACGATAGGCCTGTACAACAACTAAGCGTTTAACAAACCGGCCCTGATGGGCCGGTTTGCATTGCTCTTATCAAAAGCAAGCTGATACAACGTCATCAATACAAGGCAAGGAGAAGGCAGCATGAGTCAGGATTGGGATGCCGGTCGGCTGGATAGCGACCTTGAGGGCGTAGCGTTCGACACCTTGGCTGTGCGTGCCGGCCAGCACCGTACGCCAGAAGGCGAACACGGTGATGCAATGTTCCTGACCTCAAGCTACGTGTTCCGCACAGCTGGCGATGCAGCTGCGCGGTTCTCGGGTGAGGTGGCAGGCAACGTTTATTCGCGTTACACCAACCCCACCGTGCGTGCGTTCGAAGAGCGCATCGCGGCACTGGAAGGGGCAGAGCAGGCTGTTGCCACGGCAACAGGCATGGCCGCTATTTTGTCGGTGGTGATGAGCCTGTGCAGCGCCGGTGACCACATTCTGGTCTCGCGCAGCGTCTTTGGTTCGACCATCAGCCTGTTTGAAAAGTACTTCAAGCGTTTCGGCGTCGAGGTCGATTACGTTCCTCTGGCCGAACTAGCGGGCTGGGATTCGGCGATCAAGCCCAACACCAAATTGCTGTTTGTCGAGTCTCCATCCAATCCGTTGGCTGAGCTGGTAGACATCAGTGCGTTGGCCGAAATCGCCCACGCCAAAGGTGCCCTACTGGTGGTCGACAACTGCTTTTGCACGCCTGCGTTGCAGCAGCCAGTCAAGTTGGGCGCCGACATCGTTGTGCACTCGGCCACCAAGTTCATCGACGGCCAGGGTCGTTGCATGGGCGGCGTGGTTGCCGGTCGCAACGAGCAGATGAAAGAAGTCGTCGGTTTTCTGCGTACAGCCGGGCCAACCCTCAGCCCGTTCAACGCGTGGATCTTCCTCAAGGGGCTGGAAACCTTGAACCTGCGCATGCGCGCTCACTGCGCCAGCGCTCAAGCCCTGGCTGAGTGGCTGGAGCAGCAGGACGGCGTCGAAAAAGTCCATTACGCAGGCCTAAAGAGCCATCCGCAGCATGCCTTGGCCCAACGCCAGCAGCGCGGGTTTGGTGCAGTGGTCAGTTTTGAGGTTAAAGGCGGCAAAGAAGGCGCTTGGCGCTTTATCGATGCCACGCGCCTGATCTCGATCACAGCCAACTTGGGCGACAGCAAAACTACCATCACCCACCCGGGGACCACTTCCCATGGTCGTTTGGCGCCGCAAGAGCGTGAAGCCGCAGGCATTCGTGACAGCCTGATCCGCATCGCGGTCGGTCTGGAAGATGTGGTTGACCTGCAAGCAGACCTGGCGCGAGGCTTGGCCGCACTGTGACCGAATGGGCTCCTCAAGCACCGATTGAAGGCAATGGCCGTGTAGCCCTGGTAACAGGCGCTGCGCGGGGTATTGGCCTAGGGATTGCAGCATGGCTGATCAGCGAAGGCTGGCAAGTGGTGCTGACCGACATTGACCGTGCGCGAGGCTCTAAAGTGGTCAAGGCGCTGGGGGATAGCGCCTGGTTTGTGGCCATGGATGTGTCGGTCGAGACGGACGTGATCCAGTGCGTGGCACAAGTGCTGGGTCAATTCGGTCGACTGGACGCTCTGGTGTCCAATGCCGCGATTGCCGATCCGCACAACATGACCCTCGAAAGTCTCGACCTGACGCACTGGAATCGCGTGCTGGCGGTCAACCTGACGGGGCCGATGCTGTTGGCCAAGCACTGCGCGCCTTATTTACGTGCCCACTGCGGTTCGATCGTTAATCTGGCGTCTACCCGTGCCCGCCAATCAGAGCCTGATACTGAGGCGTATGTGGCGAGCAAGGGTGGTTTGCTGGCGCTGACCCATGCATTGGCAATTAGCCTTGGGCCGGAGATTAGGGTCAATGCCGTCAGTCCGGGTTGGATTGATGCGCGTGACCCCTCTGTCAGGCGTGCAGAGCCATTAACAGACGCTGATCACGCGCAGCATCCCACAGGCCGTGTGGGCACCGTGGAAGACGTTGCCTCCATGGTCGCGTGGCTGCTGTCACGTAATGCCGGATTTGTGACAGGGCAGGAGTTTGTTGTCGACGGTGGCATGAGCAAAAAAATGGTTTATGGGGAATGAGGCAGCTGCACGCTTCAAGCTTTAAGCGGCAAGTAAGCGTCGGTCTTTGGTTGCTTTTGCCCTGACTTGCAGCTTGAAGCTTGCAACTGTTTTCCTCTGTTTTTGAAAAAACTCAATAATCCCCTTGACTTAGCTTCGATAGGTGCGTAAATTTCGCGGCCTCAACGAAGCAAAGGGTGATTAGCTCAGCTGGGAGAGCATCTGCCTTACAAGCAGAGGGTCGGCGGTTCGATCCCGTCATCACCCACCACTTCTTGAGTTTCTCGAAAGAGAAGGTCGCTTTTAATGAAGCAACCAACCGACGCGCAGCGGTAGTTCAGTCGGTTAGAATACCGGCCTGTCACGCCGGGGGTCGCGGGTTCGAGTCCCGTCCGCTGCGCCATATTTGTACAAGTCAGGCTAGCTTGGCTTGCGATTGAAAAGCACCGAAGCTCTTCGATCACGGTTTTAAAAGATTCAAACGGACGCAAGTCCGAGCGATACGCAGCGGTAGTTCAGTCGGTTAGAATACCGGCCTGTCACGCCGGGGGTCGCGGGTTCGAGTCCCGTCCGCTGCGCCATATTTGCTTCAGAGCCCTTGAACTCTCTGAAACTACAAAAAAAGCGACCCTTGGGTCGCTTTTTTTGTGCCTGCGATTCCCTGCAGGCACACATAGGGTTACACCAGCACGTCTTGACGAAAATGGGGCGCCATAACACCCTCGGCAGCCTAACGCTGGCCGGTCATGTGAACCAAATCCAGCGAGGAACCTGTGTAAGCCCGGCTTGCCAGCGATACAGGCGATGCGGTTTCCCTGTTAAATCGCGCCGATGCCATCTCGGGCAAGCCCGCTCTCACCGGTTTCTGCGTTAAATGACGGGTATTACCTTTGGCCGTTCCTGCTTTTTGAGTCGATGCAGATGGATTTTGAAAAAAACACTCATTACATCAACACCGATCTTTTGCTCTCAGCTCCCATCGAGCTGACCTCGCTGGCGCGGATTATGGCGCCTGAGCATGTTCAGGATGCTCCGATCAGTTGTCTGTCCGTTGGCCGTAGTGAAACCCTGGAGCACTACGCGAATTTTGAAGCGTTTGGCCCTGTTGGGCATTACGAAACGCCTGAAGAAAGCATAAATGCACTGCTGGATGCCATTGAGAAGCTTCCTGAGTCATTGCGAGCTGTCTGGCAGGCTTGCTCCCGGAGGACTGTCGATATTGGCTACAGGAGTGGCTCTGCACCGGCTCATGTGGTGTCTGCGATTTCTGTTTGTACCCTTGCGCGCATGCAGGCATTAGGGATTGATATGGCTATTACTGTCTATTCGATGGCGGATTGAAATAGGTCTGGTCCCTGTGTGTGGTTGCGCGCGGCGCGGTCGACGAGCCTGCCAGAGCTTTCATCCAATCAAACTGCGCGCATAAATCACGAACTGATGCACAATACGCCCCGTTCCGTTCTCTTCAGGATTTTCAATGCCCAAGTCATTCCCCTTGCGTACCGTGGTAGTGGCCCTTTTGCTCGCCGGCCTCGCAGGTTGTTCGTCGAAGAAGACAGCGATTTACGAACATGAAAACTTCGACGATTCAGGCACGTTCTCGCGTAACTACCCGGTTACCGATAAGACTTCTTGCGAAGCTGCGCGTCGGGCATTGCTCAGTCAGGGCTACATCATCACCAGCAACGACCCCAAACTGATCAGCGGCCATAAGAGCTTCCAGCAAACCGGCGAGAATCATTTGGAGATCAGTTTTAACGTGGTGTGCGCCGATGACGGCGGTTCAGCGCACCACGCGACCATGTTTGCCAATGCGCTGCAGGACCGTTACGCACTGAAGAAGGTCAATAACTCGGCAAGTCTTGGGGTCGGTGTGCTGGGCTCGGTCTCGATGCCAATTGGTTCCTCTGACGATTCGATGGTCAAGGTGGCCAGCGAAACCGTGTCGTCGCCCGAGTTCTACGATCGCTTTTTTTCTCTGGTCGAAGTGTTCCTGCCCAAAGAAGTGAAAAAAGACGCCCACATCGTAGAAAAGCCCAAGGCTGACCTGGGTGTGCCAGAGGCGGCCGCAGTCAAACCTCAGGTAGCGCCTGCAGTCGTTCCGGTTACGCCTGCCTCCGCTGCGACGCCAGCCGTTGCGCCGACCTCCACAGAGCACGAAGTGTCCAAGCCGGTCGTGCCGCCAGCCGAAGCGCCAGCCATCATGCCGATTGACGTTCAGACGGCCCCGACGCCCATTGTGTCGCCCGCCGTGCCCGTTACGCCTGCTGTGCCATCGGTTACAACACCCGTCGCTACGCCCGCGACTGCACCGACGCCTACTTCGCCTACTGCCGAGAAGAAACCTGAAGCGGCAATGCCTGAGACAGAACCGGCCACGACCCCGGCGACTGACTCGGCAATTACCCCTGTACCGGCCGTTGTAGAGCCTGTCTCACCAAAATAAAGGGGTGTGCTAAATTTCTGCCGTCTGCTACGTTTAAAAGTCAGTGCTAGACGTGCCCGCGAAGGTGTCATTTAACCTTCATGTGGGCACCTTAAGCTCATACCCAGCGCCACTCAGGCATGACGTGAACGAACAGACCTAAAGAGGATGCAGCCATGGATGACTATCAAGAAGAACTGCTGGAGTATCAGGCATCGGAGTTAGACCCTCTAGAACCTGCTGACGACGCGACTGAGCTTTGATTCAGGCCAATTGACGCTGGCGACGACGGAACTCTCCTGGAGTCTGCGCGTTCCAGCGCTTAAAGGCCCTCTGAAACGCCTCTGCTGAGGCAAACCCCAACAAATAAGCAATCTCGCCAAAGGCCAATTCCGTATCACGGATATAGGTCATGGCGAGGTCTCGCCGCGTGTCATTGAGAATTGCGCGGAACTGCGTGCCTTCTTCCGCCAGCTTGCGACGCAACGTCCAGGTCGGCAATTTCAGACGTGCCGCCACTTCTTCCAGGTCGGGCTCTCGACCGCCATTGAGCAATGGCCCCAACAATTGCGTAATGCGTTCGCGCAGGCTGCGGGTGCGTGTCAGTTGTTCCAGTTCGCGTTCGCACATGTGCAGCAGGTACGCCCACGTGCTTGGGCAGTGCACGGGGTTGCGCAGATCCAGCGTCGCGTGGGTGAGGCGCAACTGGTTAGTCTCTGCCCGGAAATTGATCAGAGCGTGGCTCAGCGCGCTGTAGTGCTCGCCATACTCCGGCTCACTGAACTCGATGTCGATCTGTTCACAGTGCAAGGGGCGGGCGGCGACTGACGACAACTGTTGCAGCCAGCCAGCAATGATGGAGTCCACCACAAACCGGTTGAAGGCGTTGTACGGGCTAATGGAGTAAAAACGCAGCCAGGCGCCCTGAGCGTCTTCGTGCAGGCTCGATTGGCCGCGATAGTTTGAGCCATACAACGGCTCAAAGCGGATTAACGTGCGCGCCGCTTCGCGCACCGTCGGCGCTTGGGCTGCGGTCACACCCGCCAGCCC
>NZ_ALJC01000020.1 GCF_000282975.1 Pseudomonas psychrophila HA-4 | reverse complement strand
AGAAGTGATCTGCACCAATCTCGACTATGCTCAATACTCGTGTGGGCTCTGTTGCAAAAATCGTGAAGCTTGAGCATGCTTGGCGGAGATTGGACGGACGGAACGATGACGGATTTCAAGTGGCGCCATTTCCAGGGTGATGTGATCCTGTGGGCGGTGCGCTGGTATTGTCGCTATCCGATCAGCTATCGCGACCTTGAGGAAATGCTGGCGGAACGCGGCATTTCGGTCGACCATACGACGATCTATCGCTGGGTCCAGTGCTACGCCCCGGAGATGGAGAAGCGGCTGCGCTGGTTCTGGCGGCGTGGCTTTGATCCGAGCTGGCGCCTGGATGAAACCTACGTCAAGGTGCGGGGCAAGTGGACCTACCTGTACCGGGCAGTCGACAAGCGGGGCGACACGATCGATTTCTACCTGTCGCCGACCCGCAGCGCCAAGGCAGCGAAGCGGTTCCTGGGCAAGGCCCTGCGAGGCCTGAAGCACTGGGAAAAGCCTGCCACGCTCAATACCGACAAAGCGCCGAGCTATGGTGCAGCGATCACCGAATTGAAGCGCGAAGGAAAGCTGGACCGGGAGACGGCCCACCGGCAGGTGAAGTATCTCAATAACGTGATCGAGGCCGATCACGGAAAGCTCAAGATACTGATCAAGCCGGTGCGCGGTTTCAAATCGATCCCCACGGCCTATGCCACGATCAAGGGATTCGAAGTCATGCGAGCCCTGCGCAAAGGACAGGCTCGCCCCTGGTGCCTGCAGCCCGGCATCAGGGGCGAGGTGCGCCTGTGGAGAGAGCTTTTGGCATTGGGCCCTCGGCGCTGACGGAGGCCATGGGCATGCTCAACCACCATTTCGCAGCAGCCGCCTGATCGGCGCAGAGCGACAGCCTACCTCTGACTGCCGCCAATCTTTGCAACAGAGCCTCCGTCGCCATGCTCACCTCGCTTTGGTGCACACGAGTATTGAGCATAGTCGAGATTGGTGCAGATCACTTCT
>NZ_ALJC01000019.1 GCF_000282975.1 Pseudomonas psychrophila HA-4 | reverse complement strand
GTAAGCGCTCCATAAACCCCACCGACTTCAAGATCGGTGGTGCGCTCAGCTAGGCGATGTCGGCGAGCAGTTCCATGGTAGCAGCGCTTCGTAATCTTCAACCGTGGTCGCCATTGGCAGCCGTTCTAATGCGTGGCGCAGCCACGCATAGGGCTCTTGGCCGTTGGCTTTGGCCGTCTCGACCAAGCTGTAAAGTTGTGCACTGGCCGTCGCGCCTTTGGGTGTGTCGCTAAACAACCAGTTCTTTCTTCCGATGACGAAAGGCCTTATCGCTCGCTCGGCTGCGTTGTTGTCGATTGGCAAATAACCTTCCTCGACGTACCGCTCGAGTTTGTTCCAGTTACTCGCCAAATAGCCGATGGCCTTGCCCAAGGCGTTCTGAGACGTAACTTGTGGCTGCGTCTTTTCCATC
>NZ_ALJC01000018.1 GCF_000282975.1 Pseudomonas psychrophila HA-4 | reverse complement strand
CGACTGCGCCGGAAGTGGGGCGAATTATAGGCCGTTGAAAATCTTAGTCAAGGGCTAATTGAAGACTGCTATATAAAAGAAGGATTTAACTACTATTGCGCACTATATTGCACACAGCCGATAACTTAAGCATGATGCCTGACCTCTAAACTTTCATCGCCCAGGCACACACCGCAATGACAAAGCTCCCTCATAGCCTCGCATCGACGCTATTACCTGTTGGTTTGTTGCTTATCGCCATGGCCTCAATCCAGTCAGGCGCATCACTCGCCAAAAGCATGTTCCCCATTGTCGGTGCTCAAGGCACTACAGCCCTGCGCCTGATATTTGCCAGCATCATCATGTTGCTAATACTGCGTCCTTGGAGAGCCAAGCTCACAGCAAAATCCCTGAAGACCGTGATTGTCTATGGGATAGCACTAGGCGGCATGAACTTCCTCTTCTATATGTCACTGCGCAGCGTCCCATTGGGTATTGCCGTAGCACTGGAATTCACAGGCCCTCTGGCAGTCGCCATTTACTCCTCACGCAGAGCAATCGACTTTGTCTGGATAGCGCTGGCAATTACAGGACTATTACTGCTCATACCTATCGGAGAAAGCGTCCAAGGCATTGATCTTGTCGGAGCAAGTTACGCACTAGGCGCAGGTGTGTGCTGGGCACTGTACATCCTCTTTGGACAAAAAGCCGGAGCAGACAACGGTGTTCAAACCGCGGCCCTGGGCGTGATGATTGCAGCACTTTTTATCGCCCCTATTGGCATAGTCCACGCGGGCAGCGCTTTATTGACACCCAGCCTGATCCCGATCGCCATTGGCGTCGCCATTTTATCGACCGCCCTGCCCTACACGTTAGAGATGATTGCACTGACGCGCATACCTACCCGAACATTCGGCACACTCATGAGTATTGAGCCCGCCTTCGGGGCATTTTCGGGGCTGCTGTTTTTGCATGAAGTTTTATCTTTCACACAATGGATGGCTATTCTCTGCATTATCATGGCTTCCGTAGGCGCAACCATGACGATGCGAGGCCACTCAAAACCCGCCAATACTAATAAATAGCCATTGATTTGACACAGTTCTGGTAATTGACTCTCATTTAGGAGATGTTTGCACTCTGAATGAGTGACTTAAGGCGATTCAGGACAAGGAGATCCAAAGGACCCTATGGATAATCAATCGGCACCCGCACCTTGCAAATTAGACGTAACCGCTTAAGGACAGGAATGAAACGATTTTTGGTAGTTTTGGCCGTGCTCGCTGTATCTGGCTGCGCTGCAACCTCCGAAACAACCGTCAAGCACGGTAAACGAGGCTTGCATATCAACTGCTCTGGATTGTCGTCATCTTGGAACAAGTGCAACGCCGAAGCGGCAAAGTCTTGTGGAGACAAAGGATATCGATTGATTGCCAAATCGGGGGATGGTGCCGAAGAGCCGGGTGACTATCCCTTCGGACTGAACCCTGCTGGTTACACCAGTCGCAGTATGATCATCATCTGCAAGTAGCCCCTCCTATCACGCAACCGACCGGGCCCGCTGCGTGACGGAACGTCCTCAGGCCATGGTTGACAGCGGGGCTGTTCGGGCTTGCAACCACTTCAGAGCCTCACCTTCAAGCAGCGGGCTCAAACGCTCACGAACCTGCGCGTGATACGTATCAAACCATTGCAGCTCTTCACTCGTCAGCAATGACTGCTCCAAGCAGCGCGTATCAATCGGGCACAACGTCAGGGTTTCAAACTTCAAAAACGTTCCAAACTCCGAAGTGCCAGCCTCACGATTCAACACCAAGTTCTCAATTCGCACACCCCAGCGGCCTGACCGGTATGTCCCAGGCTCGATTGAAGTAATCATCCCTGGATGCATCGCGGTATGAGGTGCTACCGCAGCCTGGTATGCAATAACCTGCGGCCCTTCGTGCACATTTAGAAAATACCCCACGCCGTGCCCTGTCCCGTGCCCGTAATCAACACTCTCAGCCCAAATAGGCGCACGAGCAATTGAGTCCAGCAAAGGCGATAAAATACCTTTGGGAAACTGCGCTCTGGACAACGCAATCACACCTTTAAGCACACGGGTGCAGTCACGCTTTTGCTCATGTGTTGGAGTGCCGATAGGAACCATGCGCGTGATGTCAGTCGTACCACCCAGATACTGACCGCCGGAATCAATAAGCAATAATCCATCACCCTCGATCACAGCATGTTCTTGCTTGGTTGCGTGGTAATGCGGCATCGCACCATTGGCATTAAAAGCCGCGATGGTGTTAAAACTCAGCGATACAAAACCTGGGCGACGAGCACGAGCAGCGGTCAACTGCTCATCAATGGTCAGTTCCGTGACGCGCTCTCGCCCCAAGACTGATTCCAACCAAGCAAAGAACTCGCAGAGAGCCGCACCATCCTGCTCCATGGCTTGGCGGATATGAAATACGTCATCAAGACTTTTTTGCGACTTCGCCAGCGTTGTTGGGTTCAAGCCTTCAACAAACGTTACTTCAGGGCTCAAGTGATTGAGCAAGCCACACGTTACACGCGCAGGATCAATCAGAAGCCGAGTGTTTACAGACAAAGAAGCCAGCGCAGGATTGATCTCAGCGTAATCTCGCAACTTGACGCCATCATGCAGGAGCCTCTCTTGCAACTCAGGACTGACTTTGTTCACGTCAACAAACAAAGTGGCTTGCTCAGACTCAATCAAGGCAAATGAAACAAATACTGGGTTAAAAGAGACATCCGAGCCGCGCAGGTTAAACAACCAAGCAATGTCGTCTAGGGTAGCGATGAAATGCGCATCGGCGTTGCGCTGCTTGAGCGTTTCGCGCAATTTTGCAAATTTTTCTACACGGCTCACTGTCGCCTGCGGTGGTAAATGCTCATAGACCGGTTGGGTCGGAAGCACAGGACGATCTACCCACACCAGATTCAACACGTCGATATCCGTGCGCAAAATGGCACCGCGCTCTTTAAGCTTGCTCTCCAGAGTGCGAGCAGAAGCCAACGCAAAGACAGCACCATCAACAGAAACAGTCGCTCCGACAGGCGACTGTTCAGCCAGCCAATCCAGAGGACCTGGCTGACCGGGCTGCAACTTAACCAATTCAATGGTGCTATCGGCGAGTTCTTTGTCAGCCTGTTCCCAGTAACGGCTATCAGCCCATACACCTGCAAAGGTGGGCGTCACAATCAACGTGCCCACTGAACCATGGAAACCCGATAGCCATTGCCGGCCCTGCCAATAAGCAGGCAAGTATTCTGAGAGATGGGGATCGGCCGATGGAACCAACAACGCATAGATACCGTTCTGCTCCATCAATGCGCGGGTGCGCGCCAAGCGCTGCACCACCGATTCTTGATTCAACGACTGACTGCTCATCCTCTCTCCTGCTGGTCACGGTAATTTATTCTTCGTGACGGATGATGGATCACCCATCAAGACTGGGCAACTGCCCAAAAAGGTGCAGGCGCAGCGACTGCGCCCTTAATAGCGCTTGCCGCAGCATCTATATCCTCCTCACGGGTAAAACGCCCAAGACTCAGGCGGATGGTTCGACCCGCTTTTTCCGCATCATGACCTAATGCCAGCAACACATGCGAAGGCGCCTTGCTCGCGGAGTTACACGCAGAAGTGGCCGAATATGCCAGAACCGAGCTCAACGCCGAACTGTTGAAATGCCCCTCTGTGAACGTGAGGCTCAACGTATGAGGAATTCTATGTGTCGGACAACCATTACACTGCAACCCCGGCACATCAGCCAACTGCTTAAGCAAACGCTGGCGCAACCCCTGAATGTGCGCCAACTCCTGATCAAATGACTGACTAGCAATGGCAAAAGCAGCTCCCATGCCTGCAATCTGGTGAGTAGCCAACGTACCGGAGCGCAATCCGGATTCATGTCCGCCACCATGAATCTGCGCCTGCAAACGATCCCGTGCACGCGGTCCTACATACAAAGCGCCAATTCCTTTGGGGCCGTAAATCTTGTGCCCCGAGAAGGACATAAGGTCCACTGCCCACTCCGCCAGATCGATAGCCACCTTACCCGCACCTTGCGCCGCATCCACATGAAACAATGCGCCGTGCTCGCGCACCACGCGGCCGATACCTGGGATGTCATTCACCGTCCCAAGTTCATTATTGACCAGCATCAGCGATACCAGCAGCGTGTCCTCGCGCAAGGCCGCACTGACTTTTGCAGCACTCACAAGCCCATCTTTGTCCGGCGCTAGAAACGTCACATCAAAGCCTGATTGCTGCAGAAAATACGCAGTGTCCAGTACCGCCTTGTGCTCGATTTGACTGGTGATGATGTGCCCACGTGACTCACGACTGGCTTGAGCAACGCCTTTCAACGCCAGGTTATTGGACTCGGTTGCCCCTGAGGTCCAGATAATTTGCTCCGCACTGGCATTGATCAACTGCGCAACCTGCTCACGCGCCAGTTCTACCGACTGTCGGGCCTGCTGACCAAATGCATGGGAGCCCGAAGCTGGGTTACCAAAATTACCTTCAAACCCCAAGCAATCGACCATCACCTGAATGACGCGATCGTCCACAGGCGTGGTAGCGGCGTAATCGAAATAAAGAGGTCGTTTATTCATTGTGCAAACCCACTGAGCGAGTTCCGGAATCAGGCATTGCTTGATAGCAGAAGAGTGAAGCCACATGAAAAGGTGGCGATTAGAAATAACCGATTGATCAGGCAGGCAAAAGGGGCGGCGTCAAGAAAAGACGTAGGAACGTTCCCAAATTCGGCCAATCGCAAATCCATAGCCTTATGAAGCGCTAAAAGTAGGGTCTTGCGCAAGTCTGATATGCCATAAGGATATATAAATATGGAATTACGTTAGTTTACGGAATAAACAAATCCCCTTATAAAGTCCCCTTCGGCTTTCCTTTTGTGGGCAGAGCCCCCCGATATAAAGGAGCTGTCAATTGCAGCTGTTAACCTTACCCGCCACTCCGGCGCTTGCGACCTCAATTAGGGCCACGGCCCAAGTGTTTGAAGATCCTGTGTCCAAGGCGTTGCTAACACACCTGCAACAAATAGCGCCCAGCGACGCCAGCGTTTTAATCATTGGCGAAACGGGCACCGGAAAGGAGTTGGTCGCTCGACATATTCACCAACTCAGCCATCGTCATAAGCAACCTTTCGTAGCCGTTAACTGCGGAGCATTTGCCGAGTCACTGGTCGAAGCCGAATTGTTCGGTCATGAGAAAGGCGCCTTCACCGGCGCATTAGCAGCCAAGGCCGGCTGGTTTGAAGAGGCAGATGGCGGGACCCTGTTTCTGGATGAAATCGGCGATTTACCGCTCCCCATACAAGTGAAACTGCTGCGCGTTCTGCAAGAACAAGAAGTCGTGAGGCTGGGCTCACGCAAAAGTACACCGATCAATGTTCGCGTACTTGCCGCGACCAACGTAAATCTTGAGCAAGCGATTGACGCCGGGCACTTTCGAGAAGACCTCTATTACCGTCTAAACGTTGTCAGCCTCGTGCTGCGTCCCTTGCGCGAGCGACCAGGAGACATCCTACCGCTGGCCAGACATTTTCTTCACACCTATCGCCAACGCCTGCAACACGGGCCAACAGCACTGAGCGCTTGCGCAGAAGAAGTGCTCAAGCAACACCCATGGCAGGGCAACATTCGCGAACTGGAAAACGTCGTGCATCACAGCCTGTTGCTGTGCCGCAATCAGACCATCACCGTGCAAGACCTGCGTCTGTCGCAGACACGCATCAGACGTCAAGACGTACCGGAGCGCTCACACTCTCACTCGCAAGACAGCACTCAGGACCTGCTGCAACGTGCGTTTCGAAAACTGTTCGAGGAAGAACCGGGCGCGCTGCATGAAACAGTCGAAGATAGCCTTTTGAGAGCGGCCTACGAGTTTTGTCATTACAACCAGGTACACACGGCCAAACTCCTTGGCCTGAGCCGAAACGTCACGCGTACACGTCTGATTAAACTCGGAGCACTGTCCGTCAATACACGCCGCGCAGAGACAGAATCTTCCTCCCCCTATTTGCAACAATCGCTCTAGTAACAGCAGCAGCGGCCTGAGGACGGCTGCTGCTCGATGCTGTCTCAAACGACCAAAACCTCCTCCAGACAGCCAGCTTACGGGGGCACGTTTGATAGCTTGCTGACTCATTGGCGTGCACCCGACGTTATTACCTGAATTAACCAAAGCAGCAAACGTCCCAACCCGCCAAGCGCTCTATCTCATGGATCAGGAAACCAACGCACTGTCAAAATGAGTTCTTTCCTGTTGACACACTAGCGGCGAGGCAACACTTGCCAGCACTGCATGTGTCTGTCGCCGCTGCTCACTGTTATGGGTAAGATGACGTCCTTCTGCGCATCTGCGCTGTACGTCCTGCCGAAGTAAGCCGACCCCATGCCTTTTGAACTCAGCGTAGATTTGACCACCCTCGCCATACTGGCCGCCGTTGCATTTGTCGCCGGTTTTATCGATGCCATTGCCGGCGGTGGCGGCTTGCTCACCACCCCCGCCCTGCTGACCGCTGGGCTGCCACCGCATCTGGTACTGGGCACCAACAAACTCAGTTCAACCTTTGGTGCAGCCACCGCCAGCTTCACCTTCTACAAGCGCAAGCTGTTTCACCCCCGCGAATGGAAACTGGCCATTTTCGGCACCTTGGCAGGAGGGCTGATTGGCGCCGTTACGGCGCACTACATGCCTGCTGAATGGCTCAACAAAATGTTGCCCGTCATCGTTTTCGGGTGCGGCTTATACCTACTTTTTGGTGGTACCCCGAAAACCCCAATCGACAATGACGCTCCCATCAAGAAAAAATGGCAGCTGCCGCAGGGGTTTGGCCTGGGCTTCTATGATGGTGTGGCAGGGCCAGGAACCGGTGCGTTCTGGACCGTCAGCAGCATGCTGCTTTACCCCATTGACCTCGTGAAAGCCAGCGGCGTGGCCCGCAGCATGAACTTCGTCAGCAACATCGCAGCATTGTCCGTCTTTGTCTTTTCGGGGCACGTGGACTGGATCATCGGCTTGACCATGGGTTTTGCGGTCATGATCGGCGCATTCTTTGGCGCCCGCAGCGCAATCAGCGGCGGGGCCAAATTCATTCGTCCGGTATTTATCACCGTGGTATTGGGGCTGACAGTACGCCTAGCCTGGCAACACTGGTTCGACATGGCCTAAGCGCCGCGCCACATACAGGTCGATGAGATAGCGCGCAATCGAGCGCGACGCTGGCAACGGCGGCAGATTGTGAATGCTGAACCACTGCGCATCTTCAATCTCATCGGCTTGGGGCACGATCTCGCCCCCCGCATATTCCGCATGAAAGCCCAACATCATTGAATGCGGAAACGGCCAGCATTGGCTGCCTACGTACTCAATATTTTTGACATCCACTTGCACTTCTTCGTGCACCTCACGAATCAAGCAGTCTTCAGCCGACTCACCTGGCTCTGCAAAGCCCGCCAGCGTGCTGTAAACACCCGTCACAAAACGTGGCGAGCGTGCCAGCAACACTTCATCGCCCCGGGTAATCAACACAATCATGCTCGGAGAAATACGCGGATAACTGCGCAAGTCGCAAGGCGCACAGTACATCGCGCGCTCCCTCGGCACCTGCGTCATCGCCCGCCCACAGTTACCGCAGAAACGATGCTCACGTGCCCACGTGCCAATTTGCGCGGCGTAGCCCAACACCTTGTACAGGGTGTGATCGCCTTGCAGCATAAACGCCCGCAACCCCTGCCAATGACAACCCTCAACCTGAGCAGTGCCCTCCAGCTCCAGCAGGTACACCGGCTCGCCGTCCAGATGGCCAATGCCGTGCTCGGCGAGTACCGGCAGTTCTTGGCGTTTTAGCCATTCGCGGGGAAACAGCGGACCCTTGTCATCGACTAAAAAACCCTCCGAGCCGCGTACCACTGCCAAGCCACCAGGAAGATCGGTATCGAGTACTGCCGTAGTCCAACGCGAGGTCATCACAACATCCCAGGTCAAGTTGAGGTGCGACGCGGCGACCGCGTCAATCCTTAAATTCAGGCGTTTGTTTACTCATGTGCGCCGCCATTGCCAAGCGCATGTCAGTGGATTGCAGCATGGCCGCATTCCAAGTGGCAACATATTCAAGGCCATCGTCAACGCGATGATCGCGCATGTAACTGATCATCTGTTTAGTACCACCGATCGCAATCGGCGATTTGCTGGCAATTTCACCCGCAATGGCCATAACCCCTTCCAGCAGGCGCTCATGATCACTGTAGACCCGGTTGACCAGGCCAATGCTACGCGCTTCTTCGGCGGCAACCATGCGTCCGGTGTAAGCCAGCTCGCGAAGCATGCCATCCCCAATAATGCGCGGCAAACGTTGCAAAGTACCGACATCGGCCGCCATGCCCATATCGATTTCCTTGATTGAAAACTGCGCATCCTCGGCGGCATAGCGCATGTCACAGGCTGCGATCAGATCAATGGCACCGCCAATGCAGTAACCCTGGATCGCCGCCAAAACCGGCTTTCGGCACTGATCAACTGCATTGAAGGAGGCCTGCATTTGCAAGATTTTGCGCCGCAGCAGACGTGCGTTACGTCCGACATCCTTGCCCAGCTCATTGGCCACTGAAGCCAGTAACATCAGGTCAATGCCTGCCGAAAAGTGCTTGCCTGCACCGCTGATGACCACCACCCGCACGGCATCGGTTTCGTCGACCCACTGAAAAATCTCGATGATCTCAGTCCAGAACGCCGCATTCATCGCATTGACCTTTTCCGGTCGATTGATGATCACGTGGGCGATGCTGTCGTTTAACTCAACCTTAAAAGCCTGGTAGTCGGACATAACCTGAATCCTTTAGAGGGCGCTGCTAGCGGTCAATGAGCGGCCGACTATAACAAGCACCATGCGCCACAGGCAGGCCGCGATAACGCCAAAAACCGGACAAAATGACCTATCAAAACGCCCATCAACGTTTCAGGACGTAACGCTCTATGGCTTGTGCAACACCGTCTTCGAGGTTGCTGCTGGTGACCTGCATCGCCTGCTGGCGCACCTCTTGGCTAGCCTGCCCCATTGCCACCGAAAGCCCTGCACGGTGGAACATCGCAGGATCATTGCCGCCATCACCAATGACCATCGTGCGCTCCAGCGGCACCCCTAAAAGATTCGCCAGCGTGACCAGCGCATCACCTTTGTTCGCCCGAGGGGCCGTCACATCCAGGTAGTGTGCTTGCGAGCGACTGGCCAACGCCTGGTCGTTAAATGCGCGCTGTAACTGATGCTCAAGCTCAGCCAGCAACGATACATTGCGGCAGGTCGCGACAATCTTGTCGACACGCTGCCCATACTGCTCAAAATCCAGTACTACACGAGGGGCGTAACCCAACGAGTTCTGCTCCTGAGCCACCATGGGGCCATGCGGGTCACGCAACAGCCACTCATCGTCGGCAAATACCCACACTTCGACTTCTGAGTGGTGAGCCAGCACTTCCAGGGTTTTGCGCACGGCCTCATACGGCAAGCGATGCGATTGCAAATAACTGCCGTCGGCACTTACCAACACTCCACCATTAAAGGCTGCCGTTGGCAGTTCAATCCCCAACTGCTTGACCTGATCGCGCATACCTCTTGGCGGGCGGCCAGTGGCCAAGGTGAAATGTACACCTATCGCCTGCAACGCCTTCACCGCCGCAAAATTGCGAGGGCTGATGCTGTGATCAGGCATCAGCAAGGTGCCATCCATGTCACACAGGACCAATTCAATCGCGCCTTGCTTCACCGTATTCATCCTATGCTCAGCCACACGCGGCCATCACGAGCCAGCAGGTCTTGGGCCGCCTCGGGTCCGTCTTCTCCGGCTTTGTAGGGATGAACATCCGCGCGCTCGCGCCACGCATCTAGAAATGGCTGCACGCCGCGCCAGCCGTTTTCGATGTTATCGGCCCGCTGAAACAAGGTTTGATCACCCGTCAGGCAGTCATAAATCAGCGTTTCATAGCCCGTTGAGGGCTGCATTTCGAAGAAGTCCTTGTAGGCAAACCCCAGCTCGATATTGGCCATATGCAACCCCGGCCCCGGACGTTTAGCCTGCAGGTCAAACCACATGCCTTCGTTGGGCTGGATCTGGATACGCAGATAGTTGGGTTTTAAACGCTCTACTTCCGTGTCGCGAAATTGCGCATAAGGTGCCGGCTTGAAGCAGATAGCGATTTCAGTGTCACGCGCACTCATGCGCTTGCCGGTGCGCAGATAAAACGGCACGCCGACCCAACGCCAGTTGTCGATCATCACCTTGAGCGCCACAAAGGTCTCGGTCGTGCTGTCAGCGGCCACATTGTTCTCTTCACGGTAACCGGCAACAGGTTTACCGGCTGACTCGCCCGCCGTGTACTGACCACGAACCGAGTTCTTGTGTGCATCTTCCAGCGACCAAGGGCGAATCGCACCAATGACCTTGGCTTTTTCACCACGCACCGCATCGGCGCCAAAAGCAGCGGGGGGCTCCATCGCTACCATCGCCAATAGCTGAAACAGGTGATTGGGCAACATGTCGCGCAAGGCGCCGGTGTGTTCGTAAAAGCTGCCACGGGTCTCGACCCCGACGGTTTCCGCCGCCGTGATCTGTACGTGGTCGATGTAATGATTATTCCAGAAGGATTCGAACAACCCGTTGGAGAACCGGCTCACCAAAATGTTCTGCACGGTTTCTTTGCCCAGATAATGGTCAATCCGGTAAATCTGCTTCTCGCTCATGACACTCAACAGGCATGCGTTCAACGCTTGCGCGGTTTCGATGTCCGAGCCAAAAGGTTTTTCAATCACCACCCGGCGAAACGCATCCGGGGTTTCTTTAAGCAACCCGCTGGCACCTAGCCGCTGCACCACTTCGCTGAAAAAGCGCGGGGCTGTCGCCAAGTAGAACACCGCGTTACCCGAGTTACTGGCGACAATCTTCTGCTCCAGCGCCGAATAGGTCCTGTCGTCGAGAAAGTCGCCCTGTACGTAACTGATGTTCTTCGCCAAGCGGGTCCATAAATCGGCGTTCAAGCCTTGACCATCAGGATGATCGACTTTGCTGGCGGCCTCCGTGCGAATGAAGTCCTCTAGTTTTTTAGCAAAGCCCTCATCACTGATCGCATTGTGGTCAACCCCCACAATACGTAAACCATCGTCCAGCAAACCGTCCCGACTCAAGTTGTACAGCGCCGGCATTAACAAGCGCTTTACCAGATCACCATGAGCCCCAAACAAAAACAGTGTGGTCGGGGGCGCAGGTTTAACGTTGGATTTGCTGGACAGTTCGGTCATTTCTTAGGCGTCTCCACGTGGCCGCCAAAACCAAAGCGCATGGCCGACAACAATTTGTCGCCATACAGGCTTTGCTGGCGTGAGCTGTAGCGGGCAAACAAGGCATTCGACAAAACAGGCACTGGTGTCGATTGCTCCATGGCGGCTTCAATGGTCCAACGGCCTTCACCGCTGTCTGCCACCGCACCCGAGTAACCGTCCAGCGGCGCATCAGTGGCCAGCGCATCGGCAGTCAAGTCCAGCAACCAGGACGAAACCACGCTGCCACGACGCCACACTTCAGCAATATCGCCCAGATTTAAGTCAAAACGTTGTTCTTCAGGCAGGTTTTCACCACCTTTCATTTTCATCAGGTTGAAGCCTTCGGCGTAAGCCTGCATCAAGCCGTACTCAATACCGTTGTGCACCATCTTGACGAAGTGCCCTGCGCCCGCGGGACCCGCATGGATGTAACCGCGCTCTGCGCGATCATCATCAGACACACGGTCCTTGGTGCGAGGAATATTGCCCAGGCCCGGAGCCAATGCAGCGAACAACGGGTCCAAGTGTTTAACCACCTCGGTGTCACCGCCGATCATCATGCAGTAGCCACGCTCCAGGCCCCAAACACCGCCCGATGTGCCGACGTCGACATAACGAATGCCTTTTTCAGCCAGCGCTTTCGAACGACGAATATCGTCTTTATAGAAGGTGTTGCCGCCATCAATGATGATGTCATCGGCGTCGAGCAGTTGGCTCAGGGTGTCGATAGTGTCTTCGGTCGGCGCGCCCGATGGCAGCATGACCCACACAGCGCGAGGCTTGGCCAGGCCAGCAACCAGCGCAGGCAAGTCGACAACGCCCATGGCGCCGTCCTGTTCCAAAGCACTGACAAAGTCGGTATTGCGGTCAAAAACCACGGTTGTATGCCCATTGAGCATCAGACGCCGTGCGATGTTACCGCCCATACGGCCCAATCCAATAATTCCCAACTGCATGTACTGTTGCTCCCAACGACAAATAAATAGGTGTACAGCACCTTAGATCAGCAGTGCTTAAGGTGCTTGGCTCAGGATTAGTCCTAGCGCATGGCGCATAGTTTCGCACAAGCAGTAGGACAGATTCCCGACTGAATACGCTCAGCAGACGGACGAGAGCCTCCAGACTACAAAAAAGTACACATTCACCTGAGTAACACGCCCTGCAAATCGGCCCTTGCTTCACCTGCGACAAAGTTTTCACAACACAATTGTGACAATTAAACGCTTTGTGGCTGCTTTATTTCCAGGCAGCCATCACGTGTTGCGCCGGCTACGGCGGCGCAACCATTCAGTTGTTGTCGTTGGAGAGCGGTATGGGGTTGGTTAAACGCAGTAACACGTCGGCGAAGGGATTCGACTGGGCAGGATTGGGCTGGCTTTTTCTGTTCTTCTGGTACTTTTCCGGCATCACCCAGCTGCTGATACAGCTCACAGGCACCTCCGGTTTCTCAGGTTTTCGCCAAGCGTTTGTAATGAGCGCCCTCTGGCTAGCACCTATGCTGCTATTCCCAGCCAGAACCCGAATCATGGCGGCAGTGATTGGGGTGGTGCTGTGGGCCTGTTCCATGGCCAGCCTTGGCTACTTCTTTATCTACCAACAAGAGTTCTCGCAAAGCGTCATCTTCATCATGTTCGAGTCGAACACCTCTGAAGCCGGCGAGTACATGACTCAATACTTTGCCTGGTGGATGGTCCTGGCGTTCCTTGCCCATACGGCTTTCGCTGTGTTCCTCTGGACCCGCCTGCGCCCGGTGTACCTGCCCCGCGCTCAAGCTTGGACCGCAGCAATGGCGATTCTGATCGCCGTGGTCGGCTACCCGCTGATTAAACAAACCGTTAAACACGACACCTTCGCCTCGGCCCTTGAAAGCTTTGAAAGCCGGGTTGAACCCGCCGTGCCGTGGCAGATGGTAGTCGCCTACCGCCGCTATTTGCAGCAGTTGGACAGCATGCAAGGCATGCTCGCCAGCGCCAGCAAAATCCCGCCCCTGACCAACCTCAAAGATCAAGAAGCTGGCAAGCCCACTACCCTGGTTCTGGTTATCGGTGAGTCCACTAACCGTCAGCGCATGAGCCTCTATGGCTACCCGCGTGAAACCACGCCTAACCTAGACAAATTGCGCGACCAACTGGCCATCTTCGACAACGTCGTCACACCACGTCCGTACACCATCGAAGCCCTGCAACAAGTGCTGACGTTTGCTGACGAAGAGCACCCGGATTTGTACCTCAGCACGCCATCGCTGGTCAGCGTGATGAAACAAGCCGGCTACAAAACCTTCTGGGTCACCAACCAGCAAACCATGACTAAACGCAACACCATGCTCACCACGTTCTCCGAGCAGGCAGACCAGCAGGTTTACCTCAACAACAACCGCAACCAGAACGCTCGCCAATACGACGGCGACGTACTGGCGCCATTCAATAAAATTTTGGCTGACAGCGCGCCACGCAAATTGATCGTGATTCACCTGCTCGGCACTCACATGAGCTACCAGTACCGTTACCCGCCAACTTTTGACACGTTCAAGGACCGCACCGGGGCTCCGGCCGGGCTGACCGATGACCAGGTGCCAACCTACAACAGCTACGACAATGCCGTGCTGTACAACGATTTCGTGGTATCGAGCCTGATCAAGGACTTCGCCAAAACCGACCCTAACGGCTTTCTGCTGTACTTATCTGACCATGGTGAAGACGTGTTCGACTCTGCCGGCCACAACACACTGGGCCGCAACGAAGCCAAGCCGACAGCACCGATGTACACCATTCCATTTATCGCGTGGGCCTCACCCAAGTGGCGCGAAAGCCATACGTGGGATTTCGCCAGCGACTTGGGGCGCCCTTATAGCAGTTCACAGTTCATCCACACGTGGGCAGACCTGGCCGGGTTGAGTGCTAACGAACTGGATGACAAGAAGAGTCTAATCAGTGACCAGTTTGTGGCACGTCCGCAATTGATCGGGGATCCCTACTCGCGCCCGCAAAAAGCCTTGATCGACTTCAGCTTGATCAAACCTAAAGGTGCGGCACCGCAAAAGGTGGTCATTCAGTAAAAACTACTGGTACGCCAAACACGGCCAACTAAAGGAGCGAGATCGCGGTCTTTTAAACAATCAAAAGACCGCGAACACGCTCGCTCCTAGAGGGTCCGCTTTCGCTTAAGTGAACGGGATTGGGCCTGTTACAGGCTCTTATTCCAGAACAGCATGCGTCCGTGTGCTGGATCCAGTTGGCCTTCGCTAAACCCGAACTTGCGATAAGAACTTTGAGCCACCGGGTTGCCTTCAAGTACTTCGAGGGTGATCTTGCAGCAACCTCGCTCGCGGGCAATCGCTTCAACCTTATCCAGCATTTTCTGGCTCAAACCCAGGCCGCGATAGGTATCGACCACTGAAACGTCATGCACATTGATCAACGGCTGGCCGGCAAAGGTTGAAAAGCCTTCAAAGCAGTTAACCAGGCCCGCAGCCTCGCCATTCACAAAAGCCAGTACGCTAAACGCATGTGCACGCTTGGCCAACTCACCAGGGAGCGGCTCCAGTACTTGGGCAGATAACGCTTCACCGCCACCCATTGGGTCTTTAGCGTAATGGTTCAATACGTCTCTCAGTGCTTGGGCATGAACCGGGTCCGTATAGTTTGCTTGCACGATTACAACTTCCGACATTGCGTGTATTCCTCGATGACTCAGGCCATTGTTATTCGTTTGTAACAACTTAGCCTGCTCGAGGTGGCGCAGACAAGTGTTCACCTCAGGTGTGACTCAAAGGATCAATGCTTTGCATCAACAGATCAATTTGAGTCACCAGCACATCAGCGTCTCGATAAATCCGGATATGGCGAAACGGCGCATTGTCCCTGTGGTACTGGCCCGCATCGACAGACGCACCCTCCACCATTTTCTGGCTGATCAACAGCAAATCAAACTCACCAGCTTGCGCGTCCCCCAACCCCGTCAGTGCTTCAAGACTGTGCAAAGGTGCCACTCGGAAATACCCCGCATGATTAAGCGCTCTTTCTACTTTTAGCGCCTGATCAGCATCAGCGTCGGCGATCAATATTCGTAGGGATTTAGTCGGCATAGTGGTTGAACCATCGTCAAAAGTTTTTTGTGAGAACTTTTAAGTGGAACAGCTCGTACGGACACTTAAATGTGTGTGCGCGCGCATATTTCAAGGCCTCGGTTACCTGCCACTCAACGCGCGTCATGGAGCGACTAAATAACGCTGCAAAACCTCGCCAAAATGCTCCATGCAACTATGCAAGGCGTCTACACAGGCGGTAATCAGCCGTGGGTCGGCCTCAATACACGCCGCTTCCAGTTGTTCACAACACGCGATCAACGCACTGGCCTTGACCAACCCCGCCCCGCCTCTGATCCCATGTGCCAATTCAGCCAACCCGCGATAATCATCTCTAGCAAACAAACCCATTAGCCGCACAAGGTCTTGGCTGTTACTGAGTGACAATTCGGTCAATAAATTGTGAACCAGTGCGTCATCTCCTTGGGCCAGTTGCTTGAGGTAGGTCAAATTGATCTCACCCTCATCAACCGAGGACTGATCGGCTTCCGCCCCCGGCTGCGCACTGAGCACGCCAGACGTCAGGCAGCGACTCAAATCCTTAAGGCTGATGGGCTTGAACAGACACTGATCCATCCCAGCCTCTCGGCAACGTTCAACTTCTTCAGGCTGTGCATTGGCCGTAAAACCAAAAATAAGACAGGGTTCAAGCCCTCTTTCCTGCTCTTCGCGCCGCACCTCTCGGGCTAAATCATAGCCGTTCATGACTGGCATATTGCAATCAGTCATGATCACTTCAAAACCGCCAACGCGCCACGCAGCAAGGCCTTGCGCCCCATTTTCGGCATCCGTCACACGATGCCCAAGGTAACTCAACTGCTGAGATAGGAGCATCCGGTTGGCCGGGTAATCATCCACCACCAAAATGTTGAACGAACGCAGTGGGGGCCACGTCTCGGCCTCAGGAGCATCTGGCTCAACAAGGGGCTCAAGACGTGGCACCACGAGCATGATCTCAACGAGCGTTCCCTTGCCCAAATCGCTGCTCAGATGAATCGTGCCCCCCATCATTTCGCAAAGCGCACGGCAAATGACCAACCCCAAGCCTGAGCCGCTGCGCGCCGACTGCGTATTGTTACTGGCCTGTACAAACGGGCTAAACAACCGATGTTGATCCTGATCAGAAATGCCTGTGCCGGTGTCTTGCACTCGAACCTCAATCAACACCTGCTGCTCATCGGGCTGAGGGCGTACGGTTAACACGAGGCGGATCTCGCCCGCATCGGTGAACTTGATGGCATTGCTCAATACGTTGGAGACGATCTGCTTGAAACGCATCGGGTCGATCAACACATCCATATCCGACTCAGATACGTTCAGTTCATACACCAGGCTCAAGCGTTTCTGACGCGCCAGACCATCAAACATGCGTATCACCGCTTCTATCAGCCGCTGCACATTGGCACGCTTTGGGCTCAATGACAGGTGCCCGGACTCGATGCGCGCGATGTCCAGAATATCGCCAATCAAATCCAACAATTCGTGGGCGGCCCCCGAAGCCACTTCAATAGCAAAACGGTCCATCACCCCCGTGTCGGCTTTTTTCATGGCCAGTTCGAGCATGCCAATCACTGCATTCATGGGGGTGCGAATTTCATGGCTCATGGTCGCCAGAAAGGTCGTTTTTGCGCGATTCGCCTCATCGGCACTTTGCTTGGCGAATTGCACCTGCTCCAACAACTGCTGGCGCTTGGCTATGGTCCTGCGCAAATAGGCAATCCAGCCCAGCGCTACCAACAGCAAGACGGCCGCGATGGCAAAGCCTTGAATAATCGCCGTCCGATTGCGTAACCAGTAACTCTCACCATCACGGCTGTGATCGCGCCAGCGATTGGTCAGCACACTCATTTCTTCGGGAGTGATACTGAGTAATGCTTTGTCCAAAATCGCATGCAACTCTGGGGCATCAGGCGCGGTGGCAAAACCAATCTGCGCGGGTTGGGTACCGACGGTACTGGTGATGTGCAACTGTTCATTAAAGCCCCGCGAAATCATGTAGCGCGCGCTGATCAACGCATTAATGGCGCCATCGGCCTTGCCCTGCGCGACCATGCTCATGGCGTCTGCCGCGTTATCCGCTTCAAGCAGGTGAATACCCGGATAATGGAACAACACAAATTCGCGTAACACATTACCCCGTACCAGCACCAACCGCAGACCGGCCATCTCATCCAGTGTGCTGGGGCTGTTGGGGCTGGTGCGGGTCACCAACACAAAGGGGGTCGTCAGGTAAGGCCGGGTAAAACGTAACTGACCTTCGCGATACACGCTGGGGGTAAATGCACCGATGACATCGGCTTTGCCGGTTGTGACCAATCCAATCAAGTCTTGGACTGAGTCGCCTTTCACCGACTCGAATTCGATGCCCGTGCGGGCCCCGATAGCAAACAGCACGTCAGCGCTCACGCCTTTAAACGCGCCTTGCTCGTCAATAAACGATAACGGCAGATATTGATCATTGATCGCCACCCGCACACGCGGATGTTCATCCAGCCAGCGCTGCTCATTGGCGGTCAGCGTGAGCCGCGCATGGCTATCAACCTGCGGCCCCTCCGAACTCCAACGTCGCACAATGGTCATTCGCTCACTGGCCGGAATCACTTCCAGCGCGCTATTGATGATGCGCAACAAGCGAGTGTTATCGCGCGCCAGAGCAAAAGAAAATGGACTGACCTCTATGCGTGAGAAGTCAGCCAATTGCACGTTGTTTAGGTAATTCTTATTAATCAGGTAGTTGGCACTGATGAAGTCACCGAGGTAAGCATCTGCTTGGCCAAACGCCACGGCGCCGATGGCACTCAAGGTTGAGGGGTATAACTGCAACAGGGCCTTAGGGTAAAACGCCCTAACCTGTTGCGGCGGCAAATAGTGATCAAGCATGGCCAGCCGCTTACCCGCCAGGTCTGCGGGCAGTGCCTGTTGATTACCACTGCGAGTCACCAGTGTTGGGGAGTCGTCGGCGTAAGGCTGGGTCAGCACCAGCGTGCGGTCTTGCGCCTCAAAGCCATTGGCACTGCTTAGCAGGTCCAATTCGCCATCTTTGAGCGCAGCCATCGCCCGCGGCCTAGAGCCGTAGCGTTTAACCTCGATATTGACATGCAATAGCTCAGACAGCAGTTGCGCGTAATCCGCTGTCAGCCCTTCGAAATCCTGGCCGTTGGCGGTCATGTCAAAGGGCGCGTAATCGGGGGCAGAAATCCCCAGACGCAACGTGCCATGTTGCTTGAGCCACTGCCAGTCCGGCGCCTCAAGCACAACGTTATAGGCCTCTACATTTGAGCGGCCTAACAACTGCAATGTGGGTATCGCGGGCGCTGCAAACGCGCATGGCAAGCCAAGCACAAACAACAGGAGTAAAAGTCCCCGCTGCACAAGAACGTCCATTTAAATCAAGTTATTGCGTTTGGCAAAATCTGCCAAATACACCACAGACTTCATGTTTAACTTTTCAATTAAACGCGCTTTATACGTACTGATGGTTTTGCTGCTTAAGGTCATGTCCAGAGCAATCTGTTTATTACTCGTCCCTCGGGCAAGTTGCTGCAAAATACTTAACTCGCGCGCAGATAGGCGTTCAATCATTTCCAGATCGGTCAGCGTCGTATCACTATTACGCACTGAACTAATCGCCAGATTGGGGAAGAACGTATAACCGTCCATGATCACTTTGACCGCTCTCTCAAACTCACTGAGGTCTTGGTTTTTAGTCACAAACCCGGCCGCCCCGGCCTTCATGCACCGCTGCGAGAAAAACAACGCCGATTGAGACGTGAGCACCAGAATTCGGCTCGCCAACCCTGACGCCTTGATCCGGCCAATCACATCCAGACCATCCAGCCCTGGCATGGTGATATCCAGCACAATCAGGTCTACCGCATGCTGGCGTGCCAGTTGCACTGTATCAATTCCGTTAGTCGCTTCTGCCACGACGGTGTGCCCCTGGTTTTCGAGGACCATTCGCACAGCCGAACGAATTAAAGCATGATCATCCGCAATCAATACGCTATACATCTGACCTCCAGCCAAACGCCTCACAAACAGGACGCACTCGACACAAACATATTCGAATGAATAGATTGAATTGTAAAATTTCCAAAAAAAACGCCTTAATGAGTGATAAGAAAAGTATAGGATATTTCCCACAAGCTTCTACTGCACCCTGCGCACAATTTAAACGCTGCATGCTGACACCTGATTTAAATCAAGCCGCGAATAATCACTATTCGAATGCAACTCACGAGAAGGGAATCTACTACATAACCTGTAGGATATTTCTCAAACAGATACATGACCGCTCAAGACTGACTACTCCGTCGTACTTGGGCTCCAAAAGGCCTGAACCACGAGCGGCGAGATTGAGATACGCGTGATCAGTGCATCCAGCTCATCGCCATCCACTGAGGTGGCCATCAGTGTGCCTTCAATTTCGACTTCGTCCTGCCCAAAAGCGTGAACATCCAGATCGCTCGCTGGGTAGTTGCTGCGTTCAAGCTCAGCTTCCAGCAATGCCAGTGCCGCTTTTTGCTGATGACGACGGGCAATCACGTACACCATGTACGTGACCTCAGACGAAATCACATCCAGTGGCTGACGATTGATGTTGTTCACGATCGGCCGCAACAACGTATTGGCCGCCAGCACAAACAAGGTGCCGAGCAGTGCTTCGAGAATCAGATCCGCCCCGCAACAGGCGCCCACTGCCGCCGATGCCCACAATGTCGCGGCAGTGTTGAGCCCGCGCACATTGCCCTCTTCACGCATGATGACCCCGGCACCTAAAAAGCCGATCCCAGAGACCACATAAGCTACAACGCGTACCGCCCCGTCTGCCCCTCCCAGCCGGTTGGCCATATCGACAAAAATCGCAGCGCCCACTGCCACCAGCACGTTGGTACGCAAACCCGCAGTGCGCTGGCGGTATTGACGTTCAAAGCCAATCAGCCCGCCCAGAATAAATGCCGAACTAAGGCTGACCAGTGTGTCGACCAGCGAAGCCAGATTGATATTGTCGATGGCTTGCATGCATCACTCCTTGATTCAGAAAACTGCCACGCGCCCGCCTTGTAGGCGCGAGCTTGCATCGCGATCTTTTAAAAGATCACACGCTCGTTCCTACAAAAGACCTCGCTGGGATTAACGCTTTACTGCCAGCCAAACTTGCGAATGTAGTAACCCTTTACCGCTTGGGTCAGCGCCATGTACGCCAGCAAGATGATAGGCAAGAAAACGAAGTACAGCGGCGGCAATGCCTGCAATTTAAAGTAGCCGGCCAATGGGCCCATCGGCAGGAAAATACCCACGGCCATGATCACCCCGGTCATCACCATCAGCGGCATCGCCGCGCGGCTTTGCAGGAACGGGATTTTCGGTGTCCGAATCATGTGCACGATCAAGGTTTGAGTCAGCAACCCCACCACAAACCAGCCGGACTGGAACAAGGTCTGATGCTCAGGGGTATTGGCCTTGAACACGTACCACATCAGGCAAAAGGTCAGAATGTCGAAGACTGAGCTGATCGGCCCAAAGAAAAGCATGAAACGTCCGACATCCGCTGGCTGCCAGCGTTGTGGTTTTTTCAGCATTTCGTCATCGACGTTATCAAACGGAATCGCGATTTGAGACACGTCGTACAGCAGGTTTTGCACCAGCAGGTGCATCGGCAACATGGGCAAGAACGGGATGAACGCACTGGCAACCAATACTGAGAACACGTTGCCGAAGTTAGAACTGGCGGTCATCTTGATGTACTTGAGCATGTTGGCGAAAGTGCGGCGCCCTTCCAGTACGCCCTCCTCCAGCACCATCAGGCTTTTTTCCAGCAGAATGATGTCCGCTGCTTCCTTGGCAATGTCCACCGCGCTGTCAACCGAAATCCCGATGTCAGCGGTGCGCAGTGCCGGGGCATCGTTGATCCCGTCCCCCATAAAGCCCACCACATGGCCATTGGCTTTAAGCAGGCGAACGATGCGTTCTTTGTGCGACGGCGTGAGCTTGGCAAACACGTTGGTGGTTTCAATCGCCACGGCCAACTGAGCATCGGTCATGCGCTCGATGTCGTTACCCATCAGCAAGCCTTGCTGCTCCAGGCCCACTTCGCGGCAAATCTTCGCGGTCACCAGTTCGTTATCACCGGTCAGTACTTTGACTGCCACCCCGTGCTCCGCCAACGCTTTGAGTGCAGGGGCGGTGCTTTCTTTAGGCGGGTCTAAGAATGCGACATAGCCAATCAGCGTCAGTTCTTGTTCGTCTGCCAGGCTATAGGTGTCACGGCCAGGCGCCATTGAGCGCGCGGCTACGGCCACCACCCGCAAACCTTCTTCGTTAAAGGCCGACGTCACTTGGCGAATACGCGCCAGCAATGAGTCACTCAGGGCTTCTTCCAACTCACCGTGGCGCACGTTTTTGCACACCGACAGCACTTCTTCGACCGCGCCTTTACAGATCAACACGTGAGGCTGGTCTTGCTCGGCCACCACCACCGACATGCGGCGACGGTTGAAGTCGAACGGAATTTCATCCACTTTGTTGAACGCTGTGCCCACATTCAATTCGCGATGGACTTCAACGTGTTCCAGCACCGCCACGTCCAGCAGGTTTTTCAGCCCCGTCTGGTAGTAGCTGTTGAGGTAGGCCATTTCCAGCACGTCGTCAGACTCGTGCCCCCAGACATCCACGTGGCGAGCCAAGAAGATTTTGTCTTGGGTCAGGGTCCCGGTTTTGTCCGTGCACAGTACATCCATCGCACCAAAGTTCTGGATTGCGTCCAAACGTTTGACGATGACTTTTTTGCGCGACAGAAAGACTGCGCCTTTGGCCAGGGTCGACGTCACGATCATCGGCAGCATTTCAGGGGTCAGGCCGACAGCAATAGACAGCGCAAACAGCAAGGCTTCAGTCCAGTCGCCCTTCGTGAAACCGTTGATGAACAACACCAACGGCGCCATCACGAACATAAAGCGGATCAGCAACCAACTAACTTTGTTAACCCCGGTCTGAAACGATGTTGGGCCACGATCGGTCGCCCCGACGCGCTGAGCCAACGCCCCGAAATACGTGTTATTGCCAGTGGTCAGCACCACCGCCGTCGCAGCACCGGACACCACGTTGGTGCCCATGAACAGAATATTGTCCAGTTCCAGTGGGTTGCTGGTCTGGCTGTCTGACTGACGCGCAAACTTCTCGACCGGCATCGACTCGCCGGTCATCGCCGCCTGGCTGACAAACAAGTCCTTGGCGCTTAACACGCGGCAATCAGCCGGGATCATGTCACCCGCCGACAGCACAATCAGGTCGCCCGGCACCAACTGTTTGATCGGCAGTTCAATGCGCTGTGCGCCCTTAATTTGCTGGGCCGCGCCAGAAAACCGGCCAAACATCGGTGAGGTTTCGGCACTGAAGTCGCGACGCATCACCGTGGCGGTGTTGCTTACCATCGCCTTGAGCGCATCTGCCGCCTTGTTGGACTTGGCTTCTTGCCAGAAACGCAGCAAGGTCGACAGCACCACCATGGTGCTAATCACCACGGCCGCTTGAATGTCATCGGTGGCCAGCGAAACCGCAGCGAGCAACGTCAGCAGCAAGTTGAACGGATTTTTGTAGCAATGCCACAAGTGCACCCAGCGGCTGAGTGGCTGCTCGTGTTCAACCTCGTTAAGGCCATGCCGCAGGCGCAGCGCATCGGCTTCGGCTTCGCTCAGGCCATCGGTGTGAGTGCTGAGGTTGTCGATCAGGGCCGCGCTTTCAGCGTTGGCCGCCGTCACCAAAGTTTGCGCCAGGGTTGGCGGCACTTCACGGCTGACCGTGGTGTTGGTCAGGCTGTCGAGCAACGCCAAGCGGCGGAAGTGCCGTCCAATGTGGCGAGTGCGCAGAAAACCTGCGAAGAATTCTTTCAGAGTGAGTTTCATGGTGATACTCCTGCGCCGCCTGCGCTCACTCCGTTCAGGGTGACTACGCAGGCGACCTTAATCTCGAACCGTCATTCATGGTTTGAATCTCGGGGAGCGGGCCAGAAGCCCGCCGTCAATAATTGGCGTACACACACCCTGGCAAGGCGGGACGGTGCTGGCGACGACGAATTGGCATAAAAATATGGCTCATGAGACTTCCCCTAACGGTCAACGGAACCCTGAAGGCGGCGCAGCCGAGCGTGCGCCCCGCGCCATAAGGCACGCGCGTACGTCATGTGAATAACCGCAACGCTATAGGCGTCGGTCGCACATGTTTCAGTGTCGATGAGAGGGCTTCAGTCTCGGGCTCACTATTGACCCGGTTGAGACGCCGCTGCTCGCTGATCAGCAAGCAACGACAGGGGAATCTGCGCGTTAGCTTGCCGAGAATGTGCCGGTCTTCAAAACCGGCCGACTACTGTCACTCGAACTGGCAACCACTGAGGGGCTCCGCTATTGATGAAAACGCCGGCAGCTTACTCCCGGCATTTAGGAGAGTAAACCGTAGGAAAGCTTCCGTTTTGTGAATCAGATTTATCTTCAGGAAGGGTTCAGTTTGTCGCGGCCACGCCCCCGCCCCGCAGTCGTTGTCGAGCAGCGCGAGGCTACGACTACGAGGTTTATGCCACCGGTTAAATGGCCGTCGCCAGCAACCGCTCCACCGCAACGCTGTTTTGCTTATGCTGCTTGTCATGGGTATATAGCGAAGCAGAAATTTCCTCAGCACGAATCGGCAAAACCGACAGTAAGGTGTCGCTCAAACCATGGCTCGCCTGACAAAAGCCCTGCATGTAAATACTGGCCTTGCAGCGCGCGTCGGTCACGATTCGATAATCACGATCAACCTCAAAATCGCCCAGGTATTCGGCCAGCGGCGCCAGCAAGTGGCGGTGCAACTGACGATCGTAGCCAGTAGCCAGAATCACGGCGTCGTAATGCTGCTCGCTCAATTCGCCGCTCGCTGTATTACACAACGCAAGCTTGATGCCCTGCCCGTCTGCTACCGCGTTTTCAATGCTAGTCAGACTGCGGAATACATGACGCGCAACGCCCGATACTTTCTGACGATAGAAAATCCCGTAGATACGTTCGATCAGGTCAATGTCGACCACCGAATAGTTAGTGCTCTGATACTCGTTGATCAAACGTTCGCGCTCGGCGGTGTTCTGCTGATAGACCAAATCAGTAAACTGCGGCGCAAACACTTCGTTGACGAACGGGCTGTCATCCGCTGGCTTAAGCGCCGAGCCGCGCAAGATCAAATCCACGTGGGCCGACGGGTAGCTGTCATTCAAATCGATAAACGCTTCCGCTGCACTCTGGCCGCCGCCAATGATCGCGATACGCATCGGTTGACTACTCACGCGCGGCTGCTTGGCCATGCTTGCCAGATACTGCGAGTGATGGAATACCCGGCTGTCATCCTTGAGTGCCTTGAAGGCTGTCGGAATACGTGGCGTGCCGCCAGCGCTGACCACCACCGAACGCGTGGTCCGCACATGATGCTGCCCATGGGAATCGCGAGAAATAACCCGCAGCGCTTCGACCTGCTGCAGATGCAATACCGGCTCAATGGCCAGTACTTCTTCGCCGTAACGGCTTTGCGCTGCAAAGTGCGACGCCACCCAACGCAGGTAGTCGTTGAACTCCATGCGGCACGGATAGAAGGTTCCAAGGTTGATGAAATCAACCAGACGTCCGTGGGCTTTAAGGTAATTAACGAACGAATAAGGGCTGGTAGGGTTGCGCAGCGTGACCAGATCCTTGAGGAAGGAAATCTGCAATTCACTCTGAGACACCAGCGTGTTGCCGTGCCAGCGATAGTCAGCCTGCTTGTCCAAAAACAGAACATCCAGTGGACCTTGCACTTGCCCGCGCTCTTCTAGGGCGATGGCGAGGGCCAGATTGGAAGGCCCGAAACCGATGCCGATCAGATCATGAACGACGGCCGAAGCAATTGCCTGTGTCATTTCCAGTGTCCTCTGGATTGCCCCTCAACAGAGGGAGAAATACCCGTGACCTGACTGTTCTGTGGCAGATCAGCAGGTCGTCTGTTGAGTAGGAACGAGAATACGGAAATAAAATTTAGGCGTTGTCCCACTGCCTAATACGAATTCGGCAGTGCTTCATGGCGTTAACAATGTGCTTCTCAACCACGCTGCGTGACACCCCAAGGCGCTCGGCAATCTCAGGGTGAGACAAGCCTTCAATCTTGCGCAGCAAGAAGCTCTCGCGACACGCAGCCGGTAATTCGGACAGCGCTTGCTGGATCATTTCCAGACGCTGATGACGGTCCATCAGCAATTGGGGTGAAGGGCTGAAAAAACGCTCTTCGGTGTCCAGCACCTCCAACGGTTCAACCTGGCGCAAGGCACTGCGGCGATGGCCGTCGATCACCAGATTGAGCGCCGTGCGATACAGAAATGCACGCGGTTGCTCGATCGGGTCATCGCTTACGCGCTCCAGCACGCGCACATAAGCGTCATGCACCACATCTTCGGCGGCATGTGCATTGCCTAATCTGGCACTCAAAAAACTCACCAGTTCGCGATAGTAGTTTTCCAACATGACTCCTGGCCGCAGCAGCAGCGGCAACATTCCATGAGCGCAGAAACAGACCGAATAAGGTAGCAGCATGATGATGGCACTTGCGCCGGCGTAATTTATAGTAATTCTCATATAGATTTAAGTGTGAACGCTTAAACAGCTCTGAAATATTCAGTCACATACCGATAAACAACTGCCTAAATTCCTATCGTTATCCTTCGTTTACTCAACAGCTCCCCGTGTCTGTCGTATGGACGACAGCGTTCGCTTCAGGCTCTAACCGGCCCTGCGCTACGAAGACGGGCCGATCCCCATTGGCCGGAACCCTGCATGAAACGCCCTCGACAGACCCGCCGTGCGCTCCTCATCATCCTGTGTTTATTGCTCGTTGCCGCCTTGGCAGCCTGGCCCTTTCTGACGCCAGGTCGCGAAGCGTATGACACTGTGCCCGTCACCCGTGGCGACATTGAAAGCAGCGTGACCGCGCTGGGCACGCTGCAACCCCGGCAATATGTCGACGTGGGCGCGCAGGCTTCAGGGCAAATCAAAACGATCCATGTCGAGGTCGGTGACGAGGTCAAAGAAGGCCAGTTGCTGGTCGAGATTGACCCATCGACCCAGACCGCCAAGCTCGACGCCAGCCGCTATGCCATTGAAAACCTCAAGGCCCAACTGCAAGAACAGCGCGCTCTGCACGACTTGGCCAAACAGAAATACCTGCGCCAGCAACACCTTGCCCAAGGCGGCGCCACTCGAGACGAAGACCTACAGGCGGCGCAGGCTGAAGTGCGAACCACCCAAGCACGCATTGATATGTTCCAAGCGCAAATCCGTCAGGCCCAGGCCAGCTTGCGCAGTGACGAGGCCCAACTGGGCTACACGCGTATCTACGCACCTATGGCCGGGACAGTCGTCGCGCTGGATGCCCGCGAAGGTCAAACCCTTAACGCACAACAGCAAACGCCCTTAATCCTGCGCATCGCCAAACTGTCGCCGATGACCGTGTGGGCCGAGGTGTCAGAGGCCGACATTGGCTACGTCAAACCGGGCATGCAGGCGTACTTCACCACGTTGAGCGGCGGCAACCGACGCTGGAACAGCACCGTGCGGCAGATTTTGCCGGTACCACCCAAACCCCTCAATGAAGCCAGCCAAGGCGGCGGCAGCCCCGCCAGCTCGGGCAAAAGCGGCAGCGCCCGCGTGGTGCTTTACACCGTGTTGCTGGATGTCGACAACACCGATCAGGTGCTGATGCCGGAAATGACCACCCAAGTGTTTTTCGTCGCCGATCAGGCCAAGGACGTGCTGCTGGCCCCGATTGTAGCCCTGCAAGGCACCACCGAAGGCAATCGGCAAACCGCTCACGTGGTGACTCAAAAAGGCAAAATCGAACCCCGCGAAATTCATACAGGCATCAGCGACCGCCTGCGGGTGCAAGTGCTCGACGGCGTGAACGAAGGCGATCACTTGCTGATCGGCCCGGCCACCGGTAACGGAGGCTAAATGGCCACTCCCCTGATCGACCTGCAAGACATTCGCAAGGTCTATGGCGGCATCGACTCGCCCGAAGTTCACGTGCTCAAAGGCGTCAGCCTGTCGATTCATGCGGGCGAATTCGTGGCCATTGTCGGGGCCTCGGGCTCGGGCAAATCGACCCTGATGAACATCCTCGGCTGTCTCGACCGCCCGACCTCGGGCCGCTACCTGTTTGCCGGAGAAGACGTCGCGCACCTGGGGTCTGATGAACTGGCCTGGCTACGCCGCGAAGCCTTCGGCTTTGTGTTCCAGGGCTACCATTTGATCCCCTCGGCCTCGGCCCAGGAAAACGTCGAAATGCCGGCCATCTACGCAGGCTTGCCAGCAGCCGAACGTCACGCCCGGGCGGCGGCTCTGCTCAAGCGCTTGGGGTTGGCAGATCGCATGGCCAACCGTCCACATCAACTGTCGGGTGGCCAGCAACAACGGGTGTCGATTGCCCGCGCCTTGATGAACGGCGGGCACATCATCCTCGCTGACGAACCCACGGGCGCGCTCGACAGCCACAGCGGTGCCGAAGTGATGGCGCTGCTCGATGAACTGGCGAGCCAGGGCCATGTGGTGATTCTGATTACCCATGACCGCGAGGTTGCAGCGCGTGCCAACCGGATTATTGAAGTGCGCGATGGCGAGGTCATCAGTGACAGCGCCAATGGCGCCCCGCCGCCCACCACTGACAACCCCAAAGCCCTGCAAGCGATTGACTTGCGCCAGCGTCTAAAAGAAGGCAGCGAAGCCCGTGGCGCTTGGAAAGGCGAGTTGGTGGACGCCTTGCACGCGGCCTGGCGGGTGATGTGGATTAACCGTTTTCGTACTGCCCTAACCTTGCTGGGCATCGTTATCGGCGTGGCATCGGTGGTGGTGATGCTGGCGGTCGGCGAAGGCAGCAAACGTCAGGTCATGGCTGAGATGGGCGCCTTTGGCTCCAACATCATTTACCTCAGCGGCATGTCACCCAGGCCACGAGCGCCGCTGGGCATCATCACCTTGAATGACGTGGCCGCCCTGTCGACCTTGCCACAGGTGAAGATGATCATGCCGATCAATGGCGCCGAAATTGGTGTGCGCTACGGCAATGTCGACCACACGATGTACACCGGCGGTAACGGCATCGATTTCTCAGCGATTTTTAACTGGCCAGTGGTGCAAGGCAGCTTCTTCACCCAGGCCGATGAAGACGCAGGTGCTGCCGTGGCGGTGATCGGGCAGAAAGTGCGCGATAAAGTCCTCAAGGACGTACCCAACCCAATTGGCCAATACATCCTGTTGGAGAACGTACCTTTTCGTGTCGTCGGCGTGCTGGCCGAAAAAGGTGCCAGCTCCGGCGATTCGGACAGTGACACGCGCATCGTGGTGCCCTACTCCGCCGCCAGCGTGCGCCTGTTCGGCACGCACAATCCGGAATACGTCGTGATTGCCGCCGTCGACGCGAGCAAGGTTAAACAGACCGAAAAAGCTATCGAACAGCTCATGCTCAAATTGCATCACGGCAACCGCGATTTCGAAATCACCAACAACGCAGCGATGATCCAGGCCGAAGCCAAGACCCGTAACACCCTGTCATTGATGCTCGGCTCGATTGCGGCCATCTCCTTGCTGGTGGGCGGTATCGGGGTGATGAACATCATGCTGATGACTGTGCGCGAACGCACCCGCGAAATTGGCATTCGCATGGCCACGGGCGCCCGCCAGCGCGACATCCTGCGCCAGTTCTTGACCGAAGCGCTGATGCTCTCGGTGGTCGGCGGGGTGACGGGTATCACCTTGGCCTTTGTCATCGGCGCCATTCTGCTGCTGTGCGACGTGGCAGTGGCGTTCTCGATGGTCGCGGTCCTCGGCGCCTTTGGTTGCGCGTTGGTGACTGGCGTAATTTTCGGCTTTATGCCGGCCCGCAAAGCTGCCCGGCTCGACCCGGTCACGGCCCTTACCAGTGAATAACCTATTGATGAAGCTGTCTTTGAGCGTGCTGACCACGTGCCTGTTGCTGGGCGCGTGCAGCCAAACCGCGCCACGCGACGATAACGCTGTGCTGACGCCTGCGGCCTGGCAATCGCCGCACGCCCAAGCCAGTCAACTGAGCCGCCAACACTGGTGGAGCCATTTTGGTAGCCCGCCACTTGATCGCCTGATAGCGCAGGCGCGAGTCGGCAGTTACGACTTGGCAGCAGCGGTCGCCCGGGTGCAGCAGGCCCGCGCTACAGCGGTGATCGCAGGTGCTCCATTGCTGCCTGAAGTGAAATTTGGCGGCAACGCTAATCGCGAAAAACTGCTGCGCGGAAAAGGCTACAGCCAACTGGATGCCACCGACGACAACAAAGCGGTGGACTACTTTAACGCCAATCTGACGGCCAGCTACGAGGTGGACTTTTGGGGTGGCAAAGCCGCGGCCCGCGACAGTGCGTTGCACACCCTCAAGGCCAGCGAATTTGATCAGGCCACGGTTGAGCTGACCTTGCTCAGCGGTGTCGCCACCAGTTACGTGCAAACCTTGGCGTTTGACGAACAACTGCGCATTGCCCGCCTCAATCTGGCCAATGCACAGCGCGTGCTGCACGTGGTGCAAACCCGCTATGACGCAGGTTCTGCCACGGCCCTAGAGTTGGCACAACAAAAAAGCTTGGTGGCGGCCCAGCAACGGCAATTGCCGCTGGTTGCGCAACAGGCCCAGGAAGCGCGCATCACCCTCGCCGTGCTACTGGGCGAGCCAGTGCAAAACCTCACGTTGGGCGACACGACGTTCGCCCAACTGAACTGGCCGGGCATTGGCAGCGGACTGCCCAGCGCGCTCCTGAGCCAGCGCCCCGACATTGCCAACGCCGAAGCCAAACTAGCGGCGGCCTCGGCCGACATCACCGTGGCCCGTGCGGCCATGCTCCCCAACCTGACCTTGAGCGCAACACTGGGCTCAGGCGCAGACCGTTTAAGCGACGTATTGCGCAGCCCGTTCTACAACCTCACAGCGGGGTTGGCGGCACCGATCTTCAACAACGGCCGCCTCAGCGCCGAGCGCGACAAAGCCACGGCGCGCCAGCAAGAACTGCTACAAACCTACCGAGGAAGCATCATCAGCGCTTTTGCTGACGTCGAAAAAGCCCTTAACAGCGCCAGCGGTCTGGACCAGCAACGGCAATGGCAAGACGAAGAACTTAAACAAGCGCAACACGCCTTCGACATCGCCCAGAGCCGCTACCAGGCCGGGGCCGAAGTGCTGCTGACGGTGCTGGAGACGCAGCGCACGCTGTATCAGGCGCAAGATCAACATGTGCAACTGCGCATGGCGCGGTTGCAGGCAAGTATTGCGTTGTACAAGGCGTTGGGTGGGGGCTGGCGGGTGATGTAATTTAGGCTTTGGGGCAAAAACCCTACCCTAACCCTCTCCTTCGGGAGAGGGCGTCTTTAGTCTTTAACCACTAAATTGCGCGCATACCAGGGTCGACGTGGCACTCGGCGCAGCAAGCCGGTCATTTTCTTTTCGTCGCCAAAGGTAATGCGCAACGCCAGCTTCATCGTTTCGGGGTCCATCTCTACGGTCTTGTCCGTTGCCAATCCCGGCGTGGTGCTACAACCGTGTGTCTCTGGCCCCAGCCACGGGTCATCGACTTCCACCCAGCGCCCCGGTGCAAACCACGGCACACCGTTGACCTCATGAAGTGTCAGTTCCCCCGGATGAAAGCGTTCGTGCGCCCTAAACCAGTCCTCTAGGCGATCATCGATCCAGCCATGAAAACGCCAGAACACCGGGTTTACGTGAGAGGAAAATGGGTCGCCGAGAAAGTCGTTTTCCGCCACATACCAACGTCCGGCAAAATCTGCCGGATCGCGCGCCATGGGCACCGGCGCACCATTTGACGGGTCACGTGGCATCGAAGCCCAGCGCATGTGTAGCCAGTCATGTAAGCCCAATTCGACCTCGGAACCAAACTGGCCCAAGGTCAATGTCGACAAATAGCGCGGGTCGCGATAACGCGATTCCCAGACCTCGAAGTTGCTGTGAAAGGTCTCGGCCTGCTTGATGTCACTCAGCCATTGGGAATAGGTTTCATCCCCTTCCGCCAGCCAGGTCGGCGGCAAGGCGCTGCCGTCTTGGTTGTCAAAGTAGCGGGCGAACCCCGCACGGTCGCGTTCAAGCGCGGGCTGCGGCAAGGGGAACGCTTGCCACGAAGGTAAATGCTGGTGGGAGCGCGCAGTCAGCAGCATGTGCCGATGCATATAAAAGAAGTCCACGCCCGAGCCATTGCGGTCTTTACGCGGGCCACGGGCATCGCGCTCTTTGTCGCGCTGACCGGGTTGCCAGCCGAGGCCGCGCAAAGCGTTGCGCTTGTCTTCGGAGAGTTCATGCCAAGTGTCGCGGGACGCATGCCAGAGCTGATGAAATAGACGGTGTTGGGGCGAGACCAGCCAGGCCAGCAGCGCCGGGTTGAGGCCGATGCGTTCGCGGGCCTCGGGGAAGGTGCGTTTAAGCGCAACAAAGCGATTGTCTTGCTCGGGCAATGCCAAAGGCCGATCCAGTCGCTGCACCCGGCCGCTAAGGGTGCCGCTGCCAGCGTTGCCGTACGCGCCCCAAACTTCATCGAGACTAAAACTGAATTCGTAGTCGGGCTGAGCCGAATCGCGGCCAGTAAGCCGCCAGTACATCAACCCAGGATCAGGCGTCACAAGGTCTCCCAGCACCCGATAACGCGGTGCGTGCTCGCTTTTCAGCACGTGCGCGGTGTCGAGATAACCGCGTACTCCGCGTCCACGCGCAGCAATGTCCAGCCACACTTCAAGCCCCGCGGCGGGCAGCCCTTCAAGTCCGGCATCACGCCCCTCAAAACGAATGCTCCATAGCCCGCGCAGTTGGTCGGCAATCTGCTGCCCTGCGGTGTCGGCCAGATCGACAGTCGCTTCACCGGGCGTGATCGGTTCGTCTATGCGCGTTAACTCGCGATGCCCAAAATACGCCGCTGGCGCTGCTACGCCGGTGATCGCTAAGCCCGCGATAAACCATCGTCGAGAAATCGTCATTGCCCTACCTGTCCCAGCCCGAATGCAGGCGTTATCCAAGCTAGAACGTTTGCTCAACGATGAAATTTAGCCCGGCCTAGGAGCAGCGATTCATACCGCACGGTGCAGATAGCGTTGCTTGAACGATAGTTTTTCCCATCGTTCAACCCGCTGCCGCAGGGTTATTGCACACCAAAACGCTGCAGTTGCATTTCTTGCAGGCGGCTCAAGGTCCGGCGGAAGGCAAATTCCAAATAACCTTGGGTGTACAACTGATCCATCGGCACGTGTGCCTCTAGGCACAGCGGCACTTTGCGGTCGTAACACTCGTCGACCAACGCGATAAAACGCCGCACGCTGTCGTCATATTTAGACAACTGCGGCAATTGACGATCACCCGCTTCGACCTTCACCGGACCGTCTTCGGTCCCTCGGGCAATCTTGCCCTCGCGCTGCTCAGCACTTAGGCAAGGCACTTCACTAAGCAAAATCACCTTGTAACGATCACACATGTCCATAAATTCGCTGGCCGCCAGCGGTTGTTCGCACATCTCGTGGAAGTTGCACCACAACACGGCCGCACTGGCCTGCACCACATTCAGTGAACGATGGCCAACCACGATCGGTGCGTCTGACGTTTCCTGCCCGCGTGTCAGGTCTTTGAAGACCTGACCAATCACGCTGGGCTGTCCCGCGCCTTTCACCCAATAGCGCTGATGCGCAATACCGGGGTGCAAACGATGGTCTTCTGCGCCATCCACCGACACCACCTGCATGTGAGCGAGGATCGCGCTGATTGCGGGGGCAAAGCGCTCTTTGTTGTGGCCCTGGCTGTAAAGCTGCTCCGGCGGCTGGTTGGAAGTGCACACCAACACCACGCCTTCGTCGAACATCACTTGGAACAAGCGCCCAAGAATGATCGCGTCACCAATGTCATTGACGAACAGCTCGTCAAAGCACAGCACCTTCAGTTCCTTGCCCAACTCTTTAGCTAGCACCTTGAGCGGGTCTGCGGTGCCTGTTAGCTGAAACAGCCGCTGATGCACCCATTGCATAAAGTGATGAAAATGCTGGCGCCGGGCCGGAACCCGTACGCTTTGGAAGAACTGATCCATCAACCAGGTTTTGCCGCGCCCCACCGGCCCCCACAAATACACGCCTTTGACCGAGCGGGCTCCGTTGTGCAGGGCCTCATGGCACTCCTGCAACGCCTGCACCGCGCGCCACTGGGCGGGATCATGAACAAAACCTTGCTGTTCGACGGCCTGTTGCCAGGCACTGAGGGGGGACTCGACATTCATTGCGATGACTGGCTCCTGAATCAGAGGCGGCAGTATGCCAGTAAGGCCAAGGTTTTCGGCACTTGAAATAACCCACGCACAGCCAGATTGTTACCCATGCGGTAACAGAGCATTTTGCCATTACCGCTTTTTAATTCGAGAAATCGGCGTAAAATTCAGGCCATCAACCGAAAGAACAGACACCGCAGTACGGTACTTCGTACGCAGCCATTGGTTATTCAATGCGCTTCGTAACTTCCCCCGCCCCATCGGCAAATGAAGTCAGTGAGCGCTAGCGCTTGGTTACTTTAAAGGCCTTCATCATGAAAACCTTAATTGCATTATGCTTGGCAAGTTTCGCAACCATGGCACTGGCCAATGAAGCTTCACCGACACCAGAGCAATACACTTACGGAACAAAACTGGACATTGCCAAAGTCATCAGTCTGTCCGAAGTTCCTCACGTCTGCGACGTTGTACCGGCAACAATGGTCTATGAAGATCATCAGGGTCAACGCCACGTACTTGAATACCAAGTGATGGGTGACGGCTGCAGCGTACGCTAGACCCCGCGGCTTAAAAGAATGCTCACTTAAGCTCGCGCTTACCGTTGGCCGTGCAAAGCGTTTAAATGAACAGGAACCCCTCAGAAGAGGGGTTTTTTATGCGTTCGATTTGCTAGCGCATTGTTACTCATTTGGAATAACTGCGTGTCTGTATTGGGTCTTTAACTACACCCGTAAATCCCTACTATAGAGCCATCCCTACACACAAGATTGATACAGGGCACGGTACTTCGTGCCAGGCACACACAGCCGTTGCCTGGCAACTTCTACCGCCATTAGGCACGTGAAGTCAGTTAGTCGTGATTGTTTAAGGTCTTATTGAAAATGAAACGTTTGATTGTTCTTGCTCTTATGGGTCTGTCTACACTAGCCGTGGCTGACGATCTTAAAGTTGCACAACAACAACCCGCCGTTGAGCACTACACTTACGCCACCGAATTGGACATTGCCAACGTCATTAGCGTGTCGCCTATTGCTAATGTGTGTGAGGTGGTTCCAGCACAAATGACGTACGAAGACCATCAAGGTCAGCGTCATATTCTCGAGTACCGCGTGATGGGTAATGGCTGTTCAAACGGCTAATCACGGCATTACAAATGGCCCTCGCTTGCGAGGGCTTTTTTATGGACGCTGATGAGGGTTAAGCTCGACGCAAACCCATGGCAAGGAGCCATATCCCATGCACGTCCTGCCCACCCTCCAGACGTCCCGATTATTGTTGCTGCCCTTGAGCCTAGCGGACGCTGGTGCCATCCAGCAGCGATTCCCGCACTGGGAAGTGGTCCGCTACCTGAATGACCGGGTTCCGTGGCCTTACCCTGAAGACGGAGCGCTCAGTTTCTTGCGTGATGTCGCGCTGCCAGCCATGGCGCGTGGCGAGGAGTGGCACTGGACCCTCAGACTGCTGGACCGCCCTGAAGACGTGATCGGCAGCATCAGCCTGATGGATCAGGTCGATAACAATCGGGGCTTTTGGCTATCGCCGCCTTGGCAAGGGCAAGGCTTGATGAGCGAGGCATGCGAGGTGATAGACGCCTACTGGTTTCACACCCTAGGCCGCGCGTTAATGCGCGTGCCAAAAGCAGCGCCCAATGAGGGCTCGCGGCGGATTTCGGAACGTGGTGGAATGCGCTTAGTCAGCAGTCAGGAAGGTAGCTTTGTCAGCGGGAAATTTTCTTGTGATCTGTGGGAGATAACCCAGGAGCAATGGCTGAAACACCGAGGCACGGTCTAAAGCAAGCCCGCTCGCACAAGGTGCGAGCGGGCTGTAATCGCTCAAAGAGGATTTTGCCGAGAACGACTAAACTCAGCCTTAATCTTTCTTCTCGGAGATCACTTTACCGGCCGAATCGAACACAATTTCGTATTCAACACCCGTTTCGGATTTGATGCCTTCAGCCTTCCAGATCCCATTGGCAGGGTCTTGAGCTTCAATCTTTTTGATCACGGTGTACCCGTGTTTATCCTTGAGGACTTGAATAAGCTCTTTGGAAAAGGCCCAGTTGGGATCCAGATTTGGCTGAGCCATGACGGCGCTAGAGCCCAACAACACAGCAGCAGTGATCGCAGCAGCAAACGTTTTCTTCAACATTTTCTTAACTCCATTAATTGATGTTGCGTCTGGTAACCAATCGCCGAAATAACCGTAGCAGAGAAAAGTCCAGGCATAAGGCTAAATGATCTCCTTTTGACATGGCTCATGTTCTCGTAAGCGCAAGCGCAGGGTTAGAATGCACCGCACCAAGGAGCGCAAATGAGCGAAACACGCCTCACAGAAGCTGAATACGATGCCATCACTGAAGCTGCGGCCCAGTGGTGTATGCGTCTGCACGAGCCCGATTGCACCGAGCAGGAACGTGAGGCTTTCGCTGTGTGGCTAAACGCAAATCCTCTGCATGCATTTGAATATGAAGCCATGCTCGACATCTGGGATGTTAGCGAGCATTTGCCGCCTACAGCGCCGACGCCCGCGCCAGTGATTGCACTGGCCCGCGCACCTCGTCGCAGCACTTGGCAACAGCTGGGTATTGCAGCAGCTATCGCTGTGGTCGCCGTGCCCCTGGCCGCCTACAGCGGCTGGCAACTCGGCTGGATACCCAGCTCATACGAGCGCCTAGAAGCAGGCACTAGCGTGCGCAACGTGACCCTGCCCGATGGTAGCGAGGTTGAATTAAACCTGAGCACACAACTGACCTTCAGCGATTACAAAGACCAGCGCCACGTCACCCTGAGCAAGGGTGAGGCGTTTTTCAAGGTCAGTCACGATGTCACTCACCCGTTTGTGGTTCAGGCGGCCGACGGGCGAATCCGGGTCACCGGTACCCAGTTCAATGTGTGGATGTACGAAGATCAGGTGCGTGTCACGCTGCTTGAAGGCTCGGTGCTGGTGACCAGTAACAAAAACCTGAGTGGCGACGGCTTGCGCCTGGAGCCTGGGATGCAGGCCCGCTTCAAGGCAGGGGACGACGCGCCGCAAATCAGCCAGACCTACGCCAACGCGCCTGATCTGGCTTGGCGCAGCGGCAAGCTGATTCTGGACAACCTGACACTCGCCGACGCCTTGCCATTGATCAACCGCTACCTCAGTACACCGCTGGCGCTGGCAGACAACGCCACTGGCCAATTGCGCATCGGGGGCGTATTCAAGACCCAGGAAATCCCCAACCTAGCGGCGTCTCTGCCCAAGGTATTACCGGTGTACGTGAGCGTAAGCCAGAACGGAACACCGGTCATCAACTCCCTGCCCCGCGGCTGAAATCAACTGTTGGAGCACGCTTGCTCGCGGTCTTTTAAACGATCAAAAGATCGCGAAGCAAGCTCGCTCCAAGGTCCAAATAAGCGGTTACAGAGCCCCTTTTATTTGGGTCAGTTGGTAATTCGGATCAGCCTTGATCTGCGCTTCGGTAAACGGTAACGGCTGCCACTGTTTTTTCGAGAATGCTTGAGTCTGATCCCGCGAATGCTTTGAAGCCGGGTCGCTGGAGATCGAGAAGGCCAGTAAACCTTGGGCATGTGGCCCATGTTCGTCAAAGGTCACGGTTTGCAAATAGCTGGTACCGCTAACCACTTCTCGCTTGCCATCCCCGCTCGGCACGCTTTGCATGGCGTTGTACACACCCAGGGCCGCAGGACCGCCGTGAATCGGGACCTGCTGGCCGCCACTGCTGACCACTTGGATCTCACCCCAGGTCACGTCGGGCTTTAAACCCTCTTCAGCCACTTTTGCAGCCGAATCCATAAACGCCTCACGCACCGCCTTGACCACCGCAGGCTTATCTAAACTCAGGCCGCGCGGCGTGTGTTGCGGGTCTGCCGGGTTAAACGGCACCCGCCACACATCCGGCACCTCAGACAGATGCGCCATGATGTTTTGGAAATGCACCAGGCCAATCCCGCTGTTGAGGTTCGCGTGTTGATCCCACGCGTTGAGGCTCGTACACACCGACGCCAAGGGTGCTTGTCCAGCGTTCAAGGCGTCATCACAGAATGCCAGCAGGTCTGGCATGACCTGCCCCGCCAAGTACACCTGATCGTCCATCACAAGGCCTTGCAGGTCCGACACGCTGATGGCGCCCGGCTGACTCAAACGTTGCAAGGCAAAACGCGCACGTGGCCCCAGCGGCAGGCTGTCTTGGCTAATCAGCGGCGAAAAGCCGGTCAGTGGCGCATTAGGGTTAGCCATCCAGGCCGAGTCATTGGAATGCTGAACGTAATCGTCGCGGCGCAATTGCGGCAGTTTGCTCGCAGGGTAAATACCCGGCTGTGCCGCACTCGGATCAACAGTCCAGTCACAGGCACTGCGGCTGCCGTCGAGCAGAATGATCTCAAGGCCGGCACGCGGATCGCTGCACGCGGTCAGTTTGGCCGCGTCGACATACGGCACCACCGACAGGTTTAGGTACAGTGCTTGCCCCCCGTCATCCACCGCCACGGTGTTGACCCATGGAATGCCCTGAATCGTACTCACAGACGCCTGCAAATCATCGAGGCTGCTGGCGTGGTTCATCGCGTACCACTGCTGCAACACGCGGTCATTGTGCAGGTTGGCATCGCGCAGGCTGAACGCTACGTGATTATCCCAATCCATTCGGCCAGGCCATTGCACGATGGGGCCGAACACCGAACTGTAGAGCGTTCGCGACACGGGCTGAAGGCTGCCGTCAGCCTGTTTGACGCTGACCGTAACGGTGTCTCTGTCGAGCGCTCGCGACTGGCCATCGAGTAGGTAGCGCGTGGGGTCCTTGGGGTCGAGTTCAAGTCGGTACACGGTGAAGTGTTTGGACGTGTCGACCGTGTGGGTCCAAGCCACGTGCGGGTTAAAGCCGATGTTGATCATCGGTAAGCCCGGCAGGGCCGCGCCCATCACGTCCAGCTTGCCGGGGATGGTCAGGTGCATCTGATAAAAACGCATGCCGCCCACCCACGGAAAATGCGGGTTGGCCAGCAGCATCGAGTGGCCCGTTTGCGAACGGCCGCTGCCAATCGCGACGGCGTTGCTGCCGCGGTCCAAGGCAAAACGCTGCATCCGTTCGGCGGCTACTTGGAAACTACCCGCTGGGCGGCTGATCTGTGCCGAGGCGGGTTGCGGTGGAGTGGCCGCCACCAAGGCTTCAGCAAACTGACCTACGCCACCTTCTACCAACAAACGACGCGTCAACTTGACCAAGTCCAACGCTGTGATCGGCCGCACAGAGGCGTTGTCGCATTGTGCGGGCAGCCCATTACGCTCGCTGAGTTGGCGGTTAAATCCCGCCACATACCCCTCGACCAGATCGCGTACCTCGGGGGTTTGCGCCTGCCAAAAGGCAGCCACCGCCTCGGGGTTGTTGAGCCAGGTAAAAAACACATCGCTGGACAGGTTATCGCGTTCGTCTAGCGTCAGTTGTTGAGGGCCGAAGTATTTCGAGCGCTCGCCGTTGACGGTCACCACCTCGTTGGCCAGCAGGCACAGGTTGTCTTGGGCGTAAGCGTAACCAATCCCGTAGCCCAGCCCGCGTTCATCGGCAGCGCGAATATGCGGCACGCCAAACGTGGTGCGGCGGATGTCTGCACGCACATCAGTGGCAGGCGTTTGTGCCAGCACAGGCAGGCTCAGATTCATGCTCAGCCCTAGGCACAGCACGGCAAAACACGTCTTGCTCAACGGTTTGGAAATGATCACTCGGACTCCTTTTCGTTCATTACAAAAAGCCCGGCCGCTCACTCCATTGAAAACATCACCCGGCAAATGTCTCTACTAAAACGAGCCGGATGAAAAAAATTTAATAATCGCTTGAAACCCTTATCCAGTCAGGGTTGTTTCGCAATTGAGAGTCATTCACGACAAATTTTCTACATGTGAATGTTCATGATTTACGCCGCTCATTCGTCTAGTTACATAAGAGCGCTTTTTTATTTTCCTGATCAGGCTCTGAAAAGGAGTTTTTGCATGCAAAACCCGCAACTGCCAACGGATGGCCACCCACAGCATCGCGACACCGCTTTTCAACCCGATCCTGGGCTACTAAAAGCGCTTGCGCCGTTGCAAGGTAATGAACGGATCCGCCACTTACTCAAATGCTTTGGGCTGCGTACCAGCCTGGTGCGACTCAAGGTCATTGATGCACTGGTGACAGCCGCTGGAAATGATCGCCGATTGGGCGTGCGCGGTATGCACAGCCATTTGCTGGCCCTGGATATTCCGCTGTCGTTTTTGAGCGTCCGCGAGGTACTCAAACGGTTATGCAGTGAAGGCGTCGTGGTGCTCAACAGCGATAAAAGCTACAGCCTGCATCCACAGGCTGAAGCCGTGCTGATGGGTAAAATCGAGGCTTAAAGCTTGGTCTTGCGGCGCATGATGCCATTGATCACTACCACCACTACAGCCACGCCAATGGCGATGTACTGGAAGGTTTTTTCGTTGATCACGCCGGTGTTTTGCAAGTACGAAAGACCAAACATGATGCCCAGTACCACCACGGCGATCAGAATCGAATATGCCAAACGTTGCTTAGGAGTCATTACTTGTTCCTGAAAAAATAGGCTGGATTAACGGAGATGAATTGAAACAAACAAGGTCTCATCTTACAGCCGGGGAAGCTTTTTAGCTGCCACCCGCTCTAACCATGAGGATGTACACATGTTACGTCGAGTCACACGGCTGGTACCGCTGCTGCTCATCTTGGCCATGAGCGGATGCGTGTTTTTTCCTGGTCATGGATGGCATAACGATCACCGCTACTACGAGGGCGGCCCTGGGTATTACCACCGTTAAAGCCGACTCACCTGTAGCAGCGGACTTGCCTCACGATCTTTTAAGCGATCAAGAGATCACGAGGAGAGCCCGCTACAGTTCGTTTAACGCGTGAAACCGCTGTCGGGCCGGCTGCACAGGTCCACCAACCAATCGACAAACACACGCACTCGCGGCGACAGTTGCCGATGCGGTGGATACAGTGCGGTCAATGCCAGACGCGGCGGCAGACAATCGTTTAACACTTCTTGCAAAAGCCCATCGCGAACCAGCTGCGCCACGTGATAACACGGTGTTTGGACCAAGCCGTAACCGGCAGTACACGCCGCCAGATACCCTTCTGCGCTGTTGACCGACACTTGCTTGGGCAAGTCGATCAAACGCACCTCATCGCCAATCTGAAACTCCAGTCCGTAGCGCTTGCCAGAGGCGCTGGAAAAATATTCGATCATCTGATGCCCGCTCAAGTCTTCCAGCGAATGCGGCTCTGCGTGGCTATGCAAGTAACCTGGGCTGGCGCAGGTCATTTGATCCATCAACACCAAGGGCCGCGCCACCAGCGAATCATCCAAGGTCAGCCCCCCGCGAATCACGCAATCAACGCCCTCACGAATCAAGTCCACCGGTCGATCATTAAGGCCGACTTCTAACTCGATCAGCGGATAACGCCGGGTAAACTCCTGCAACGCCGGGAACACCACCAAACGCCCTACCGCTGACGGCATCTCGACCCGCAGCGTGCCCTTGGGTTGACTGCCCCGGAACAGCCCCTCGGACTCTTCAAGGTCTGACAACAGCCGAACACAGCGCTGGTAATACGCCGCACCATCCAGCGTCGGACTCACCTGCCGCGTGGTGCGATGCAACAGTTGCACACCCAGATGTGATTCCAATTGTTTGATCAATACCGTCACAGAAGCCCGAGGCATATGCAGGCTGTCGGCCGCCTTTGCAAAACCACCCAACTCGACAATGCGGGTGAAGACCAGCATCGCGTTGAATCGGTCCATGTCTCCCACCTTATTGTTTAGAAAAAACGAATAGTGATAGCGTTTTTACCCGGTTTATCTTGCAGGTGTCGAGGTCAACAATAGCGTCACCCTCATTCAGGAGCACCTCGCATGGACACTCGCCAACTGGGTCAAAACGGCCCACACGTCAGCGCTATTGGTTTGGGCTGCATGGGCATGACCGATTTCTACACCACCGGCAGCGACACCCGTGAAGCCGTGGCCACCTTGCACCGCGCGCTGGAACTGGGCATCAACCTGCTCGATACCGCCGACATGTATGGCCCGCATACCAACGAAGAATTGATCGGCCAAGCCATTCGCGGCAAACGTGATCAGGTTTTCCTGGCCAGCAAATTCGGCATTGTGCGTGACCCGGCCAACCCTGCAGCCCGAGGGATCAGCGGCCGGCCCGAGTACATTCGTGAATCCATCGAAGGCAGCCTCAAACGCCTTGGCGTCGAAACACTGGATCTGTACTACCAGCACCGCATGGACCCGAACGTACCGATAGAAGAGACCGTTGGCGCGATGTCGGATCTGGTCAAGGCTGGCAAGGTTCGGTACTTGGGGCTCAGCGAAGCCTCGGCGGCCACCCTTGAACGGGCGCACAAGGTGCACCCAATCAGCGCGTTGCAAAGTGAATATTCGCTGTGGAGCCGCGACCCGGAAGACAACGGCTGCTTAGCAGCATGCCAGCGCCTGGGCATCGCTTTTGTGCCCTACAGCCCGCTGGGGCGGGGCTTTTTGACCGGTGCCCTGAAAAGCCCGGACGACTTTGCCGCAGATGATTTCCGACGCTTCAACCCGCGTTTTCAAGGCGACAACTTTGCGAAAAATCTGCTGCTAGTGAAACAAGTTCAGGCGCTGGCCTCTGATAAAGGCGTGACCGCTGGGCAACTGGCGTTAGCCTGGGTGCTGGATCAAGGTGATTACCTGATTCCGATTCCGGGCACCAAACAACGCAAGTACCTAGAAGAAAACGTCGCAGCGCTGGACATCACCCTCAGTATCAGTGAATTGGCAGCACTGACGGCCATCTTCCCTGCCAGCGCGGTCTCGGGCTTGCGTTATGCGCAAGAATCGATGACTCACCTTAATCGCTAGAGCAACCCTCACCCAGCCCTCTCCCGAAGGAGAGGGGCTTTTGATTTAGAAGTCGCGCTTGTAGAAAATATCCAACGAACTCGCCAAGCCACTCGCCACTTCGACATACACCCGCTTGCTCAGTTTGTATCGCAAGGCGATGGTACTGGCCGGCTCAAACACCCCATACCCATAGCGCACACTCAGCCGTTCGTTGATCTTGCCGCTGGCCACCACAGCGGTGTTATTGCCACTGCCTTGGGTGTCCAACTCAAAATCCTTAAGCCCAAGGTGGTTGGCCAAACTGGTGGTAATGCCCGAACTGCCCATTAATCCCAACCCGAGCGCAGCTTGCGCCAGCATGTTTTCGTCCTCGCCAGTACCGGTCAGTGGTCGGCCTAGAATCAAGTAGGACAACGCCTGCTCCTGGCTCATGGCCGGCTCGGAAAAGACTTGTGTGGTCGGCTGCTCAGCACTGCCCGTGAGGCGAATCCCGGCGATCACGTTGTCGGTCTGGCGGACGGCTTCAATGTCGAGGTACGGCTGATCAATCGGCCCGGCGAATAATAGCCGCGCCCGGCGAATGGTCAGTTTCTGGCCATAGGCACGGTAACGGCCATTGTTCAGGCGCAACTCGCCACGGGTGTCCATGTCATTGCCAATATGAACCTGCCCCGCCAAGTCTGCGTTCAGGCCAAAGCCTGAGAAGGTCAGCAACTCTTGGCCCACGACCACCGTGATGTCCATGTCGACCACCATTGGAGGCGAACCCGACTCATCGTCCGTTTGTTGCCCCACGATCACCGTGTCATCCGACACCTTGACTGTTGATGGCGGCAGCTCGCGCACGGTGATCTCTCCTTTGGGGATGTTCACCGTGCCCGCGATCAACAAGGTGTTGTCCGGCTTAAGGGAGATTCTCAGGTCCGGGGCCACCTCCAGTTTGGCGTAAGGCTCAACTGTCACTGGCAACTGATTGCCCTTGAGCACTATATTCACCGCCATCGCTTGGCCCCAGGCGACGTTGCCGCTGATGGTGCCCTGGCCTTGCTTGCCGCTGGTCCAGCCACCCTCGAGTTGCATGGTTTCGCCCATGATGTGGGCTTTGAGCTGAAGGTTTTCAAAGCTAGTCGGTAGCTCGGGACCAGAGATTTCACCGCCCGTAAGCGACACGTCACCCGTGATACGAGGCGCCACCAAACCGCCGGTGATCGAACCCGAACCATTCAATTGCCCGGTCAGTTTTTCAACCATCGGCGCAAACGGACGAACCACCGACACGTCTAGCCCGCTCAGGCGGAATTCACCCGTGATCGGCTTATTTTTGGGCAGCGGGTTTATGCGGGCCGCCAACATCACTTGGCCCAGTTTTCCACCATCAAAATCGAACCGCGCGTCGACCCTGCTAGGGGTCAGGTTGCTGGTTAATTTGAAGGCCTGATACGGGAAGTCGATCCACTGGCCTTTGTCTTTAATGCGCAAGGTGCCGCCGCTAGCATCCACGACCACCTGACCTTTAGGCCCGCTGGCTGGCATGTCGAGCACCATGTCAGCGTTAAGTTGCCCTTGCCACTGAAAGTCTTTGGGGAACCATTCGGCGAGGCTCTCAAGCGGGAACTGTTTAAGGTGCAAACGCAGTTTTGGATCAGGCATCAGGCGCTGTTCTTCAGTGCACAGACTGGCCGGGCCAGAAGCCCAGCATTGCGCACCCAGGGTGATCCGGCCATCTGCCAAACGTTCGAGCCGTGCCGCGTTTTGCAGTACCCACGCCTGACCGCCGGCCTTGATGTCGCCCTTGAGCAAGCGTCCACGCCAGTTGTCCTTGTCGAGGCCGCCGTCCAGTGCCAACCCCAGTTGCAGCATCGGTCCTTGCAGTCCCACTTGCAGTTGTTGACGCTTGATGTCGCCACTGCCACTGACTGTCAGCACTCCGAGTTGAGTATCACCGGATTGAATCCCGCTGCCTTTAAGCTCAATGCGACCCCGCTGGGCCTGATCAAGGTTCGCGTCCAACGTCAGGTTTTGCAGATGATTGTCGGCAAAGGCCAACTGCTGGCCTCGCAGCATGACCTTGCCTTGTGGCGCCTTGAGCGTGCCCGCTAGGTCGACCCGACCTGTGAGTTGCCCACGTAGCTCTGGCCACAACTGCCCCAGTCGCGGCATGTTCAGCTCAAGCTGAGCCTTGATTTGCTGCTGCAAGCTGGCGGTGCCGTTGATTCGGTTGTCCCCCAGACGAATATCCAGCGCGCTGACAGTCCAAGCTTCGCCCTCGCCTACAGCCTTGGCCTGAAGCATGGCTGGCAAGCCACGCAGACGGCCTTTAAGGTCGAGGTTGGCATCCAGTTTAAGGCGCTCGTTTTTGAACTCACCAGTGCTGCGCAATGGGCCAGCCAACGTGCCAGGCAACTCGGCCACCCAATACGCAGGGTTGATCGCGCTGAGGTCCAGCGCCGTGTCCCAGGCCACTCCATCAGCAAACTGCACATTGGCATGACCACGGGCTTTACCCTGGCCCGCGACCAGTTCCAGTTGCGGCAAGAAGATTTTTTCGAGGTCACCACTGAATGGGCTGCTGACACTGAACGGCCCCGCCGGGCCGGTAAGGTCGGCCATGACGTTACCTAGGTACTTGCCGTCCGTGTAGGAGACTTCGCCGCTAAGCTTGCGCAAGTCGACGTCCGGTTTGGCAATGACCGGATACAGGTTGTGCCAGGGAAACTCCAGCCAGTCGACTTTGGCCTCGGCACTCAACCCTGAATGCCACGCCACCTGACCGGATAACTTCAGGTGTTGCTGCGCGCCAGCGGTCAGATCCAGCGCCGTGATTTGCGCGCCATTGGCATCCACCCGACCTTTGAGCAACAGGTTCACGGGGGCTTGCTCGGCAGGCAAACTGGCGCTGCCGTTCAGCTCGTAACCGCCCTTGAGATCACCTTTGGCCGACAACACCAATTGATTGAGCTGCAAGGTGTCAGGCAGCTCACTGCTGGCCTTGAACTGCGCGGAGGTGATGTTGACCTGCGCGGGGAGATTCTCGGCCAATGGCTCCAAAGCACCACTCAGATGAGCATCCAAATAACCACTGCTGTCAGCGGTGAGGTTGAGCGTTGTCCGCAGATTACCGTCAACCTTAAGCGCCAGCGCCCACGGTTGGTTGTCTTGTGCAGGCAGGTTAACGGTACCTTGCAAGGTCAGCGGCCAATCGCCATTGGGCTGCAACAGGCCAGACACGTCCACGCTCAGGTCTTCGCGTTCAATCTGCACCGAGTCAATTTGCAGCCCTTTGGCCGTCCACTGCGCGGTCATCTGCATGCCCTTAAGCTGCTCAACTCCGTTGAACAACACGTTGCCGACCTTGATCACCCCCACCTCAATCGCCAACGGCAATTTGAGATCAGGCAAGCTAATCGGCCCGCTGCTGCTGTCTTCACTCGGCGGAAATTGCAGAGTGACCTGATCTGCCTGCAACTGATCGATACACAGCGTCATTCGCATCAGGCACCCGGGCGACCAGGCAAAAATTGGCCGACTGACTTCGACGCGACTGCTGCCTTGCTCCCACAACAGGTGATCGGCACTCCATTGCGCACCTAGGCGCCCGGCAAAGTTATCCACGTGCAAACCGGGTACTTGATCCAACGCCCAGCGGCTGCCCGCTTGCGTACCCACAATCACACCGACGCTGGCAATCACCAGCAGCACCAACGCCAACAGCACCAGGCCCGCTATTTTAAAACCACGAATCACAATTCTGGCCCCATCGAGAAGTGCAAACGAACACCGCCATCGTCATCCAGCGCATGGGCCAGATCGAGGCGTATTGGGCCAATCGGCGAGATCCAGCGAATGCCCACGCCGACCCCGGTTTTCAAGCTCGGAAAGTCCAGCTTGTTAAACGCATTGCCCTTGTCGACAAAGGTCGCCCAGCGCCACTTTTCAGCAAACTGATATTGATACTCAAGGCTGCCTGCCAGCAGGTAGCGCCCGCCGATTCGATCACCTTCCGAGTTCTTTGGTGACAAGGTCTGGTAGTCATAACCGCGCACGCTTTGGTCGCCACCCGCGAAGAAGCGTAACGACGGCGGGACGGATTTGTAGCCGTTGGTGGCGCTGCCACCAAACTCAATACGGCCTAAAAAGCGGTGTTTGTCCCACACTGTTTTCAGCGCTTTGAATCTCACATCGCCGTGCAGCAGGTTGGTGTCGGACATCAACCCTTGTTTGGCCAACTGGGTTTCGAACGCCACGCTATAACCGTGACTGGGGTCAATGCGGTTATCGCTGCGCAGCACCGAGTAACTCACGCCCGGCATCAGCAAAGTGCTCAAACCTGAGTCATCGCCTAGGCGATATTCTTCGTGTTGCCACTTCAGCGACACCACCCGCGTCCAGCCGTTGTCCAGTTTGCTATGCCACTCGGGGCCGACGGTGAGCAGCTTGCTCAAGGTGTCGGTATTGGCAATTTCTTCGTATTGATAACCGGCGGCAAAACGCAGTTTATCGGTCAGAGGAGGATCTAGCGGGATGTCATACCAGGCCCCGATGTTTTGCTTGGGCTGGGAAATTTCGGATTCAAAACCGTAACTGTCGCCGCGTGGGTTGTCCCAATGGCGGGTCCAGCTGGCTTTGCCACGCGGGCCGGTGTCGGTTGAATAACCAAGACCAAGCGTCATGGTGCGCGGCTTGCGGGTTTCAAGATTAACGTCCACCGGGATCACCTGCCCCACCGCCGTACTTGGCGCAGCGCCCACCCGTACGGTCTCGAAATAGCCGCTCGATTGCAGGTTTTGATTCAGTTCCGCGACCAGTTCAGAGTCGTACGGAGTGTCTGGCTTAAAGGGCACCATTCGGTCCAAAAGGGTTTGGTCGAAAGGCGCGTCACCGGCAAAGCTGACCTTACCGAGCGAGTAACGCGGGCCACTTTGGTAAATAAGATTGATGTCGGCAAATCCGCCTTTAGGGTCAACCAACAGTTCGTGTTTAAGAAACTTGCCGTTGAAAAAACCATAGCGCAGGGCTCGGTTTTGAATCAGGCGCTTGGCGTCTTCGTAGTTGCCCTGATTGAGTACGGCGCCCGGTTTTAGATCATCACTGGAAGGGATTCGAAAGGCTTTGAGTGAGGCGGCCGGGCCTTCAACACGCACCGTGATGTTTCGCAGATGCACCGGCTCGCCCGGATCAATGCTCAACACCAGCCGCGGATGATCGCCAGCCGTCACTTCGGCTTCAATTTTGGGTTGGTAGTAGCCCAAGGCCTGGGAGGCTTTCAGGGCCTGCTCTTCGGCGCCACGCTTGAAGCGCGACAAAGCCGCTTCATCGCGGTCGCCGAGGCTGCCTATATAGCCTTCCACGTTGGCCTTGAGGGCATCGTTTGCCGGTTTGACCTTAACCACCAGTTCGCTTTGGGCAAATGCCGCAAAGCTACTGATCAGCAGGACAACACCACTGGTAAATCTTCCTGGAAACTTCATAGGCGCGGATGCTATCACGGGCAGAGGTGGTCATAGAGCGCGCCAACGGGCAAAAAAATGCCCTTAAGCCGTTGCTGTTTGTAACACCTGAGGGTTGGCGTGGAAAAATACTTGCTCAACAACCGGTCCTATCGTTACTTCACCAATTTGTACGTAGCCATGGCGTTTATAAAAAGCTTGGTAACTCGGGTTGCCGCTGTCGAGTACGACGCCTTCGGAATGTTCGTCCTGAGCGCACCAATTATGTACGGCCTCAAGCAGCTGTTCACCATAGGACATTTCTGGAAAATCAGGGTGAATAGCCACTAGCGGCAACATGTGAACGGCGTCGCCTGGCACACACGCTTGGATCGCCTGATGGTATTCAAGATAGCGCCGAGTGCCCCGCAAGCCCGCGGTGAGCAACATGCGCAACTGCCACGCCCAGCTCTCGGTAATGCCCAACCGGCGTTGCGGGGGGGCAATCAACGCCACGGCAACCAGCCGGTCATCGACCAGTAATCCCAACGCAGGCAGGTCCTGGAAAAAATGCTGTTTGACCAACGCCCGAACGGTGGCCCGAACCCGGTGTGCATACCCCCTGCGATGCGACTCAAACACATAACGAAAAGTCGGGTCATGGTGGTAAGCCTGGTACAGCAAAGAGCGCGTTTCTTTTGAATAGCCGCTGTCGAGCACTTGGATCTGGCAGGTGGGCATGTCCACAAATCTCCATGGCACCGCGTGAAGGGCGGCACTTGTATTGAGTACGAGCCTGCAAGGGCCGCAACAGTTCCATTGGGTAGAACACATCCTACGGTAGCAGTGCTTTTGCCCCACTGCACGCTGGCCGCTAAGGCGCTGTACGAAATGTATCTGCGCGCGGTTATGCGGCGTTGAAAACAGGCTCGAAATACTCATTTACAACCCGTAGACTCTGCCTTCTCGCCTGTTTTCGCCTTGCCTAACCTTCGCTCGAAAACATTTCGTACAGCGACTAACATCGCCCTTTTACTCAGGACTGCCCGCCCATGAAAATCGTTTCATTCAACATCAATGGCCTGCGTGCTCGGCCGCATCAGCTGGCAGCGCTGATCGAAAAACACCAGCCCGACGTCATCGGCCTGCAAGAAACTAAAGTCCATGATGATCAGTTCCCTGTCGCAGACATTGAAGCGCTGGGCTATCACGTGCATTTTCATGGGCAAAAGGGCCACTATGGCGTTGCTCTGCTCTCGCGCAAACCGCCGTTGACGTTGCACAAAGGCTTTGCCAGCGATGAAGAAGACGTGCAGCGCCGCTTTATCTGGGGCACGTTTGCTGACGAAAACGACCAGCCAGTAACCATCATGAATGGTTACTTCCCACAGGGCGAAAGCCGCGACCACCCAACCAAGTTTCCAGCCAAGCAGCGCTTTTACAGCGATTTGCAGCAGTTGCTCGAAGGTCAGTTCAGCAACGAACAGCCGCTGGTGGTGATGGGCGACATTAATATCTCCCCGCAAGACCGCGACATCGGCATTGGCCCGGACAACGCCAAGCGTTGGCTGAAAACCGGTAAGTGCAGCTTTCTGCCAGAAGAACGTGAATGGTTGGAGCGCCTCAAGAACTGGGGCCTGGTCGACAGCTACCGCTACCTGCACCCAGAAGTGGCCGACCGCTTCAGTTGGTTCGACTACCGCAGCCGCGGCTTCGAAGATGAACCCAAGCGCGGACTGCGCATCGACGTGATTCTGACGTCTCAAAGCCTGGTGCCACGGATCAAGGCCGCGGGCGTTGACTACGATTTGCGCGCCATGGAAAAACCGTCTGACCATGCGCCTATCTGGTTGGAATTGAGCTGATCTAGCTCGCTTGCGCGTCATTCTATTGAAACGTTTCTAACTTAAATTGCTGGCACTTCTTTGGCTCCAGAAAGGTGCCCGTTAATGCTGCGTTTTAAGTTGCTGATTCTGTTATGTGCAATCACGCATATGGCCTTTGCCGGGCCTGTTGCCGACTTGCGCATTCAGGGTTCTAACACCATCGGCGCCAACCTCGGCCCCGCCCTGGTGGCGGCCATGCTTGCAGAGCAAGGTTTTCACGACATTCACAGCGTGCCGGTCATCCCGCCCAACGAGTACAGCATTGTCGCCACCAAGACCTTGGGCCAGCAGATCCGTGTGGATGTGTCAGCTCACGGTTCAGGCACAGGTTTCAGTGCGCTCAAAGCCGGAAAAGCCGACTTGGTGGCCTCATCACGGCCGATCAAGGACCGCGAACTGGTCGAACTCGAAGCCCTCGGCGACCTGAAAAGTCCTGAAGCCGAACAGGTGATCGCTATCGACGGACTGGCAATTATTGTGCACCCGCAAAACCCGCTGAATCAGCTCAATACCGAGCAATTAGCCAAGGTGTTCAATGGTGAAATCAGCACTTGGGAAGCGCTTGGCGGTGTCGGTGGCACGATTCATTTGTATGCCCGCGATGACCAATCGGGTACTTGGGACACGTTTAAAGAATTGGTACTAAGCCGTGCCGCTCGCCCACTGAGCGCCACGGCGTCGCGTTTTGAGTCCAGCGAGGCGTTATCGGACGCCGTCAGCAAAGACCCGCACGCCATCGGCTTCATCGGCTTGCCGTACATTCGCGCTGCCAAAGCGCTGGCGATTGTCGATGGTGCGTCGCAGCCCATGCTGCCGCTCAACAGTCTGATTGCTAGCGAAGACTACCCATTGTCGCGACGTCTATTTTTTTACTTACCACCTCTCAATCAGAACCCGCTGGCCAAGGCACTGGTGACATTCACTCAAAGTGCCAAAGGTCAGGCCATCGTGGCGCAAAACGGTTTTATCGCGCAAACCGTCCAGGCCAGCCACGTGCAGCCCGGCGCGCACATGCCCGAGGACTATCAGGCACTGACAAAAGAAGCGCAGCGCCTGTCGGTCAATTTTCGCTTCGAAGAAGGCAGTGCCACGCTCGACAACAAGGCACGGCAGGACTTACTGCGCGTGATCCATTATTTAAAGGCGCACAACAAACTAAACAAGGAGGTCACGCTGGTGGGCTTTGGTGATGCAAAGGACGATCCGGAGCGCGCGCAGTTGCTGTCAAAACTCAGGGCAATGACCGTGCGCCGAGAGCTGGTCAAAAGTGGCGTGGTACTGCGTGAAATTCGTGGTTATGGCGCACAAATGCCGGTGGCGACCAACACCGAAGACGAAGGCCGGGTAAAGAATCGCCGGGTTGAGGTGTGGGTGTATTAAGTATTTCCCCGCGATACTTTTAATGATCAAAAGATCGCGGGGCACGCTGGCGCCTACGGGTTCGTCGCGTACTTATCCAGTTCAAACCTGCCGACCGCTGCCCTGTGCACTTCGTCTGGGCCATCAGCCAAGCGCAATGTGCGCTGCATGGCATACATGTACGCCAGCGGAAAATCCCCCGAAACCCCTGCCCCGCCATGAATCTGGATCGCCCGATCAATCACTCTCAACGCGACGTTGGGGGCGATGACTTTGATCTGCGCGATCTCACTTTTCGCGACCTTGTTACCGACCGTGTCCATCATGTAGGCCGCTTTCAAGGTCAACAGTCGCGCCATGTCGATCTCCATCCGCGAGTCGGCGATTTTGTCGATATTGCCCCCCAGTCGCGCCAACGGCTTACCAAACGCTGTGCGCGCCAACGAGCGTTGGCACATCAGTTCCAAGGCGCGTTCGGCCATGCCGATTGAGCGCATGCAGTGGTGAATACGCCCAGGCCCAAGGCGGCCTTGAGCAATCTCAAACCCCCTGCCTTCGCCAAGCAGGACGTTTTCATACGGCACCCGTACATTGTCGAACAGCACTTCAGCGTGCCCATGGGGCGCATCGTCGTAACCAAACACAGGCAGTGCGCGCACGATCTTCACCCCCGGCGTATCGACAGGCACCAAGATCATCGAATGCTGTTGATGGCGCGCGTTGTCTGGGTGACTCAGCCCCATAAAAATCAGGATTTTGCAGCGTGGGTCGCAGGCGCCGGACGTCCACCACTTACGACCATTGATTACCCACTCATCACCGTCGCGCACGGCACGGGCATCCATATTGGTCGCATCCGACGAGGCCACATCTGGCTCGGTCATGGCGAACGCCGAACGAATCTCACCGCGCAATAGCGGCTCAAGCCATTGCTGCTTTTGCTGCGAATTGGCGTAACGCACCAGCACTTCCATGTTGCCGGTATCGGGTGCCGAGCAGTTGAACGGCTCGGACCCCAACATCGAACGGCCCATGATCTCGGCCAAGGGCGCGTATTCCAGGTTGGTCAACCCGGCACCCAGTTCAGACTCGGGCAAAAACAGATTCCACAGGCCTTCAGCCTGGGCCTTGAGTTTCAGCTCTTGCATGATCGCGGTCGGTTGCCAGCGATCACCTTCTGCCACTTGCTGATCGAAAATCGCCTCCGCCGGATACACATAAGCCTCCATAAACGCGGTGATGCGTTCGCGCAGCGCTTGAACTTTCGGGGAGTAGGCGAAATCCATGAGTGGCAACCTTTTAGCGTCAATGTGAGTAGGTGACGGCGTGATGCTAGATCAGCCGCCCATCATTTGCGCTGCCTATTTACGGTGTGTATTACCATTCATAAGCAATATATGATTCGCCCGCTGCCTCACCTCAAACAACAAGAGCTACGCGCCATGAACCTGAATAAGGTCGATCTCAATCTGTTTGTCGTCTTCGACGCCATCTACACCGAAGCCAACCTGACCCGTGCCGGACAGATTATCGGCATCACTCAGCCCGCGGTGTCCAACGCTCTGGCCCGACTGCGTGAAAGCTTCAACGACCCGTTGTTCGTACGCACTGCCCAAGGCATGGTGCCCACTCCCATGGCGCAAAACATCATCAGTCCGGTACGCAGCGCCCTGGCCCTGTTGCGCGTTTCGGTACAAGAAAGTCGCACCTTTAATCCGTTGCAGGCCAACAAGACCTTTCGTATCAGCATGACCGACCTGACCGAAGCGGTGATCTTGCCGCCACTGTTTCAGCGTCTGCGCCGTCAGGCACCCGCGGTGGTGATTGAAAGCTTTTTGTCCCATCGCCGTGAGACCACCAGCGACCTAGCGGCAGGACGTCTGGATTTCGCCGTCGATGCGCCGCTCAATACCGACGCTCAGGTGCGTCACGTCAAATTGATGGAAGACCGTTATGTGTGCGCCATGCGCCAAGGCCATCCCTTGGCCAGCAAGGCCGCGATCAGTCTGGATGAGTATCTGGGGTTGACCCACATTCATATATCAACCCGCCGCAATGGCCTCGGCCAGGTGGATCTGGCGCTGGGCAAAATCGGTTTGCAACGTAAAATCACCCTGCGTTCGCAGCACTATCTAATGGCGTCGAATGTGTTGCATCAAACCGACATGGTGATGACCGTGCCAGAGCGTTTTGCCCATCGCCATCGCCTGCATTTTGTGCCGTTGCCGATCAGTGAGTTGCCGAACGTAGAAACTCATCTGTACTGGCACGAAAGCACCGAACAAGACCCCGCCAACCGCTGGATGCGCGAGCAATTGATCGAGGTATGCCAGCAACAACTGGCGCTGGAAAAAAAGTCCGAGGGGCAACGCTTGCTTGACGTAAACGTCAACCAACCATTAGCTTAACGGCATGATCCTTTAAGAGCGTGCCCATGAGCAGCCAGACGTACAGCATTTCCGATCTTGCCCGTGAACTGGACATCACCACCCGCGCCATCCGCTTTTATGAAGAACAAGGCCTGCTCTCCCCCGAGCGCCGTGGCCAGGAGCGAATATATTCGGCACGGGACAAGGTCAGCCTGAAGCTGATTCTGCGCGGCAAGCGCATTGGTTTTTCGTTGGCCGAGTGCCGCGAACTGATTGAGCTTTACGACCCGAGCAGCGGCAATCAAAAACAGTTGAACAGCATGCTGGGCAAAATAGCCGAACGTCGTCAGCAACTCGAGCAACAGCTTTTGGATATTCAGCAGATGCAACTTGAGCTCGATACCGCCGAAGAGCGCTGTATTCAGGCACTCGAGCAAACCATAAAAAACCAAACTGCCTGAATCCTGTAGGCCAGCTCGCGCCTACAGGGATCATCCACATTGATAGGTGACCCCAATGACACTTCCTGCCCATGTGCGCCTGATTGAAGTCGGCCCGCGCGACGGCCTGCAAAATGAAGCTCAACCCATCAGCGTCGCCGACAAGGTGCAGTTGGTTAACGCCCTGACCGACGCAGGCCTAGGCTATATAGAGGTCGGCAGTTTCGTGTCCCCCAAGTGGGTGCCGCAAATGGCCGGTTCGGCTGATGTCTTCGCCCAGATCCAGCGCAAACCGGGTGTGGTCTATGGTGCGTTGGCGCCGAATATGCGCGGTTTTGAAGACGCAGTCGCAGCCGGGGTAAAAGAGGTCGCCGTTTTCGCCGCCGCGTCTGAGGCGTTTTCGCAGCGCAACATCAACTGCTCGATCAGTGAAAGCCTAGCGCGCTTCGTACCCATCATCGAGTCAGCCCAACAGCACGGCATCAGCGTGCGCGGGTATGTGTCCTGCGTGCTGGGCTGCCCGTATGAAGGCCACGTCTCGGCGCAACAAGTCGCCGCCGTATCAAAAGAGCTGTACGCCATGGGCTGTTACGAAGTGTCCCTGGGGGACACCATCGGCACCGGCACGCCGACAGCCACGCGGGCAATGTTTGAGGCGGTCGGCGCAGTTGTGCCACGGGAAAAGCTCGCCGGGCACTTCCACGACACCTACGGTCAAGCGCTGGTCAACATCTACGCCAGCTTGCTCGAAGGTATAAACGTATTCGACAGCTCGATTGCGGGGTTGGGCGGCTGCCCGTATGCCAAAGGCGCCAGCGGTAACGTGGCCACCGAAGACGTGTTGTACATGCTCAACGGCATGGGCATTGAAACCGGGGTCGACATGGACAAACTGTTACTGGCCGGCGAACACATCTGCAAGGTGCTGGGGCGTGTTACCGGGTCTCGGGTCGCCAAGGCACGTCAGGGTTAAAAAAGTGTGCCGTGGTGTTACCGCACCCTCACACAAACGAGTAACACGGAAACAAACCGGCCCTAACCCAGGCCGGTTTTTTATTGCCTTAAAAACCAAGCCGTTGATTTATAAGGGTTTTAAAAAGTTGGCACGGCTCCTGCTATCTCTATGGCATAACAAGAATAAAAACCGCAGCAACATAATAAAAACAATACGAAACGACTCTGACATAACAAAAACAACACGGCAGAGACGCAGCTAACAGATTTTTTTGGAGAAGGTTTACTTTTCCGAGGAGCTTAAGAGCCACCTCGCAACCGGGCAGAGAACAATAAAACTACCTTCAGGTAGCACCCGCACAGGTTGGATCACAGGTTTGATAGACCGTGATGAAAGTGGATCAGCGCTCAAAAAAATACGTTTGCTCTTGATCCCGAATGGGGATCGCAAAAAAACGCAGCAAAGGGTGAGTTCCAAAAACAACAATAGACCGCCCTTCAATAATAAAAAAAGAGCATACAACACCACATTAAAGGGGAGCCTCGGCTCCCCTTTGTGCTTTCTGGGTTTCACGCTACCGCTGCAGGAGCGAGCGTGTGTTGCGATCTTTTGAATGTACAAAAGATCGCGAGCACGCTCGCTCTAACAGGGAATTAGAGCTTTCCGATCTCCAGAATACTGATTTCACGCATTTTGAATTTTTGGATCTTGCCGGTCACCGTCATCGGAAATGCATCCACAAACTTGAAGTGACGCGGCGTTTTGAAATGAGCGATGCGCGACTTGCACCAGGTTTGTAACTCAAGCTCATTAGCGGTGTGGCCAGGATGAAATTTGATCCAGGCCACAATTTCTTCGCCATATTTTTCGTCGGGGATCCCCACGATCTGCACATCGGCCACCGCCGGATGGGTAAAAAAGAACTCCTCTAGCTCACGCGGATAAATGTTCTCGCCGCCACGAATGATCATGTCCTTGTTGCGCCCGACGATGCGTACATACCCCTGTTCATTCATCTCGGCCAAGTCCCCCGTATGCATCCAGCCTTCACTGTCGATAGCTTCGCGGGTCGCCTGTGGGTTGTTCCAGTAGCCAAGCATCACGCTGTAGCCACGGGTGCACAGTTCACCTATCTCACCCCGCGCAACGATGTTGCCTTCAGCGTCGATCAGCTTGTTCTCTAGCTGTGGCTGAGTACGCCCTACAGTCGTTACGCGTAATTCCAGATCATCATCCGGAGCGGTCTGCATTGAAACCGGGCTGGTTTCGGTCATGCCATAGGCAATTTGGACCTCCCCCATGTGCATCTCGCTGATGACGCGGCGCATCACTTCTATCGGGCACGTTGCGCCGGCCATGATCCCGGTCCGCAGACTCGATAAGTCAAAGCTTGCACGCTGTGGGTGGTCGAGCATGGCGATAAACATGGTAGGCACGCCGTAAAGCCCCGTCGCCCGCTCTTCAGCGACCGCTTGCAGGGTTAGGCCTGGGTCAAAGGCTTCACTGGGGTAAATCATCGTAGTGCCATGGGTCACGCAACCCAGGTTACCCATCACCATGCCAAAGCAGTGATACAGCGGCACTGGAATGACCAGCCGATCCTTGGCCGTTAGGCCCAAGCTTTCGCCGACCATATAGCCATTGTTGAGAATGTTGCGATGGCTGAGGGTTGCGCCCTTGGGAAAGCCCGTGGTGCCAGAGGTGTATTGAATATTCACCGGCTGGTCAACATTAAGGCTGGCGTGTCGTGCGTCGAGTTGTTGAGGTTCAACCGCATTGCCCAATGCCGTCAGTTGCGACCATGGCAAGAAGCCTGCGGGCGGCTGCGCATCCAGGCTGATAACCCCGCGCAAGGCGTCAAAACGCTCACTCCTCAGTTGCCCTACCGGCTGCTCGGCCAGCTCCGGAATCAGCTCCTGAAGCGTGGCGTGATAGTTCGAAGTTTTGAACATACTCGCGCTCACCAGCCACTGACACGCGGACTGTTTAAGTACGTACTCAAGTTCGGACAAACGGTAAGCAGGGTTGATATTGACCAAGATCACGCCAATTTTCGCGCTGGCAAACTGACAGATAAACCACTCGGCACAGTTAGGCGCCCAAACCCCCAGCCGGTCACCCGTTTGCAACCCCAGCGCCAACAACGCCTTGGCGTGCAAGTCGACCTCTTGGGCCAATTGCGCCCAGGTGTAACGTTGTTGTTGATGACGCACCACCAGCGCTTCGCCCTCGGGGTAACGCGCAGCGGTTTGATCAAAAGCCTGACCGATGGTCATCGCCAGTAGCGGCTTGTCTAGCGCGCCTTGGCTGTAACTGGGGACGGAATGCGGCTTCATGACAACTCCTCTTGTGATTGTTTTGGGAGCATGAGGAATGCGCGCAACTGCGCCCCTCACTTTGAAGAACGCAATTACTCTGAACCAAGTTGACGTTAACGTAAAGGTCATTGACAGCTTTCTCGACCAAGTTTACGTTAACGTAAAGCTTACCCATGGCGATGCAGTCCGGGTCTGTACAAAATGTTTTCGAGCGAAGGTGAGGCGGGCCTGTTTTCAACGCCGCATAACCGAGCGCAGATACATTTCGTAGAGCGCCTAACGCCTCCTATAAGAACAACGACCAAAGGTGCCCCATGAGCTACCCGACTTTGAACTTCGCCTTGGGCGAAACCATCGACATGCTGCGCGATCAGGTGCAAGCCTTCGTCGACGCTGAACTTGCGCCACGCGCAGCGCAAATCGACAAAGACAACCTCTTCCCGGCCGACATGTGGCGCAAGTTCGGTGACATGGGACTGCTCGGCATTACCGTTCCAGAAGAATACGGCGGCACCGGCCTGAGCTACCTGGCCCACGTGGTGGCAATGGAAGAAATCAGTCGCGGCTCGGCCTCCGTCGCGCTGTCGTATGGCGCGCACTCCAACTTGTGCGTTAACCAGATCAACCGCAACGGTAGCCACGCGCAAAAACTCAAATACTTGCCCAAGCTGATCAGCGGCGAACACGTTGGCGCCTTGGCCATGAGCGAACCGAACGCAGGTTCGGATGTGGTCTCAATGAAGCTGCGCGCCGACAAGCGCGGTGACCACTTTGTGCTGAACGGCAGTAAAACCTGGATCACCAACGGCCCTGACGCCAGCACCTATGTGATCTACGCCAAGACCGATCTGGAAAAAGGCGCACACGGCATCAGCGCATTTATTGTTGAGCGAGACTGGAAAGGTTTCAGCCGCAGCACTCACTTCGACAAGCTCGGCATGCGCGGCTCAAACACCTGCGAACTGTTCTTCGACGACGTTGAAGTACCGCAAGAAAACCTGCTGGGCACGCTGAACGCGGGCGTGAAAGTCTTGATGAGTGGCCTCGACTACGAGCGCGTGGTGCTCTCGGGCGGTCCGACTGGGATCATGCAAGCGTGTATGGACCTGGTGGTGCCGTATATCCATGACCGCAAACAGTTCGGCCAAAGCATCGGCGAGTTTCAGTTGATTCAGGGCAAAGTCGCGGACATGTACACCCAACTCAACGCCAGCCGTGCCTACCTTTACGCCGTAGCGGCCGCCTGCGAGCGCGGCGAAACCACCCGTAAAGACGCTGCCGGGGTGATTTTGTACAGCGCCGAACGTGCAACGCAAATGGCCCTCGACGCCATCCAGATTCTGGGCGGTAACGGTTACATCAATGAGTTTCCTGCCGGGCGCCTGCTGCGTGACGCCAAGCTGTATGAAATCGGCGCGGGCACCAGCGAAATCCGCCGCATGTTGATCGGTCGCGAACTGTTTAACGAAACGAAATGAATTTCGTCCGCGGTAAGTTGCAAGCTTCAAGCTGTAAGTAACAATAAGAGCCTCTGTGCATATCGCTCTTCACGTGTTGCTTGAGACTTGGCGCTTGCAGCTTGTCTTACAAAACTTTTTGGAACAAACCCATGATTTTGAAGACGACCATCAACCCGCGCTCGGCGGAGTTCGCCAGCAACCGCGACGCCATGCTCAAACAAGTCGATGCTCTGCGCACCTTGCTTGAGCACGTGCAGCAAGGCGGCGGTGCCAAAGCACAGGAACGCCACACGTCGCGCGGCAAGTTGCTGCCCCGCGAACGGATTGACCGACTGCTCGACAGCGGCTCGCCATTTCTGGAGCTCAGTCAGTTGGCCGCTCATGGTGTGTACGGCGAAGACGTTCCGGCAGCCGGAATCATCGCCGGCATTGGCCGAGTGGAAGGCGTGGAATGCATGATTGTGGCCAACGACGCCACCGTCAAAGGCGGCTCTTACTACCCGTTGACCGTCAAAAAACACCTGCGAGCACAGACAATTGCCGAGCAAAACCGCTTACCGTGCATTTATCTAGTGGATTCGGGCGGCGCCAACCTGCCGCGTCAGGATGAAGTGTTTCCGGACCGCGAACACTTCGGTCGGATCTTCTTCAACCAGGCCAACATGAGCGCTGTCGGGATTCCACAAATTGCCGTGGTAATGGGCTCTTGCACCGCGGGCGGTGCCTATGTGCCAGCCATGGCCGACGAAGCGATCATGGTGCGTCAGCAAGCCACGATTTTCCTGGCCGGGCCGCCGCTGGTAAAAGCCGCCACCGGTGAAGTGGTCAGCGCCGAGGACCTGGGCGGTGCCGATGTGCACTGCAAGATCTCCGGGGTCGCCGACCATTACGCTGACAGTGACGAGCATGCCTTGGCGCTGGCCCGGCGCAGCGTGGCCAACCTCAACTGGCGCAAGCTGGGTCAATTGCAATGCCGTACGCCAATGGCCCCGCTGTACGCCAATGACGAGTTGTACGGCATCGTCCCGGCTGACGCCAAACAGCCATTCGATGCACGAGAAGTCATCGCGAGGCTGGTCGACGGTTCGGTATTCGATGAGTTCAAAGCCTTGTTCGGCACCACGCTGGTGTGTGGCTTTGCACATTTGCAGGGCTACCCGGTGGCGATTCTAGCCAACAACGGCATTTTGTTTGCCGAAGCGGCACAAAAAGGCGCGCACTTTATTGAACTGGCCTGCCAACGTGGCATTCCTCTGGTGTTTTTGCAGAACATCACCGGTTTTATGGTCGGGCAAAAATACGAAGCGGGCGGCATCGCCAAACATGGCGCCAAGCTGGTGACCGCAGTGGCGTGCGCCAAGGTGCCTAAATTCACCGTGATCATCGGCGGCAGCTTTGGCGCAGGCAATTACGGCATGTGTGGCCGCGCCTACGACCCGCGATTTCTTTGGATGTGGCCAAACGCCCGAATCGGCGTGATGGGTGCCGAGCAGGCAGCCGGGGTGCTGGTGCAGGTCAAGCGCGAGCAGGCTGAGCGTAACGGCTTGGTGTTCAGCCAAGAAGAAGAGGCGCAAATCAAGCAACCGATCCTCGATCAATACGAGCATCAGGGCCACCCCTACTACTCCAGCGCACGCTTGTGGGATGACGGCGTGATTGATCCAGCACAAACCCGCGAGGTCTTGGCGCTGGGTTTGTCGGCGGCATTGAACGCGCCCATCGAAGCCACGCGCTTTGGCGTGTTTCGCATGTAACCGCGCTTTTGTAGCCACTGCCGAAGGCTGCGAAACGGGCTGCGGTGGCCGCTACAAAGCTTCTACGCGTACAGCCATTAAGGACTGACGGACATGAACGATTTCAACACCCTCGAACTGCATACCGATCCCCGGGGTTTTGCCACCTTGTGGTTGAGTCGCGAGCAAAAAAACAATGCGTTCAACGCCGAGATGATCCGCGAACTGATCCTCGCGTTGGATGCAGTGCAGTGCAATAGCAACCTGCGGTTTCTGCTGCTGCGCGGACGCGGCAAGCATTTCAGCGCCGGTGCCGACCTGGCCTGGATGCAACAGTCGGCCGAACTCGACTACAACACCAATCTGGATGACGCACGGCATTTGGCCGATCTGATGTACAACTTGGCCAAGCTTAAAATCCCAACCTTGGCCGTGGTACAAGGCGCCGCCTACGGTGGAGCATTGGGCCTGATCAGCGCTTGCGACATGGCGATTGGCGCGGACGATGCTCAGTTCTGTTTGTCTGAAGTACGCATTGGCCTAGCCCCCGCCGTGATCAGCCCCTTTGTGGTGCAGGCCATTGGCGAACGTGCCGCCCGACGTTTTGCGCTGACCGCCGAACGTTTTAGCGGTAAACGTGCCCGTGAATTAGGGCTGCTTTCAGAGTGCTATCCCCTCGCCGAGCTTGAGCAGCAGATCGCCCACTGGGTCGACAACCTATTGCTCAACAGCCCACTGGCCATGCGCGCCTGCAAGGACTTGCTGCGCGAAGTCAGCCACGGCGCGCCGACCCCGGCCATTCGCCGCTATTGCGAAAATGCCATCGCCCGGATTCGGGTCAGCGCCGAAGGCCAAGAAGGCTTGCGCGCCTTTCTGCAAAAACGAGCCCCGTGCTGGCAAACAGAAACGTCGACTCAGGAGCCGCGCTCATGAACGCCCCTCTCATTACATCTGTATTGGTGGCCAATCGCGGTGAAATTGCCTGCCGAGTAATGCGTACCGCAAAGGCTCTGGGCCTCACCACCGTTGCCGTGCACAGCAGCACTGACCGCGATGCACGGCATTGCCGCGAAGCTGATATCTGTGTCGATTTGGGAGGCAGCAAAGCCGCCGACAGTTACCTGAAGACCGACAAGATTATCGCTGCCGCCCACGCCAGCGGCGCGCAGGCAATACATCCGGGTTATGGCTTTTTGTCAGAAAATGCAGGCTTTGCGCGAGCCATTGAAGCCGCCGGGCTGATTTTTCTGGGGCCGCCCGCCTCGGCCATCGATGCCATGGGCAGCAAGTCCGCCGCTAAAGCCTTAATGGAAACCGCGGGCGTGCCGCTGGTGCCGGGCTACCACGGCGAAGCGCAAGATGTCGAAACCTTCCGTGTCGCTGCTGAGCGTATCGGCTACCCGGTGTTGCTCAAAGCCACAGCGGGCGGCGGCGGCAAGGGCATGAAAGTGGTCGAGGATGTCAGCCAATTGGCCGAAGCTCTGGCGTCGGCTCAGCGTGAGGCGCTTTCGTCGTTTGGCGATGCGCGCATGCTGGTTGAAAAATACGTACTCAAGCCTCGGCATGTCGAAATCCAAGTGTTTGCCGACCAACACGGCAACTGCCTATACCTCAATGAACGCGATTGCTCGATTCAGCGTCGACATCAGAAGGTCGTTGAAGAAGCACCCGCGCCCGGCCTGAGCGCGGAGCAACGCCGCGCGATGGGCGAGTCAGCCGTACGCGCTGCACAGGCCATTGGCTATGTCGGGGCGGGCACCGTGGAGTTCTTGCTCGATGCGCGGGGCGAATTCTTCTTTATGGAGATGAACACCCGTCTGCAAGTTGAACACCCGGTGACCGAAGCCATCACTGGACTGGACTTGGTGGATTGGCAAATCCGAGTGGCACGTGGCGAAGCCTTGCCGATCACCCAAGCGCAAGTGCCGTTGCGCGGCCATGCGATTGAAGTGCGCCTGTACGCCGAAGACCCGAGCAACGATTTTCTACCCCAAACCGGGCGGCTCGAGGTGTACCGCGAGTCAGCGCCGGGGCCGGGGCGCCGGGTGGACAGCGGTGTGAGTGAAGGCGATGAGGTGTCACCGTTTTACGACCCGATGCTGGGCAAGCTGATTGCCTGGGGAGAAGACCGCGAACAAGCCCGCATAAGGTTGCTGGCCATGCTTGATGAATTCGCAATTGGCGGCTTGAAAACCAATCTGAGCTTTCTGCGGCGAATTATCGGACATCCGGCCTTCGCATCAGCCGAACTGGATACTGGATTCATCCCACGCTATCAGGCGCAATTACTACCACCCGCTCAGCCATTGCCAAGTGCATTTTGGGATGCAGCCGCTCAAGCGTTCCGCCAAAGCCTGACACCGAAGCAACGCATCGACGACCCGACATCGCCGTGGGCAACACCCTCGGGTTTTCGCAGTGGCTTACCGGCCAAGACACTGGTCGTCTTGAACGCTAACGACGTGCAGCATGTAGTCAGTCTTGGCGCGACAGGGGCGACCTTGCACAACGAACAATTGGTCATTGAAGACCACGGCGTTCGGCGTCAGCATTTGGCCATTCGTCGCGCCGACACCCTGTACCTGCGCTGGGATGGCGACATGCACAGCGTGAGCCTCCACGACCCGATTGCCGCCGTTGGCGCCAGCCACGGGCAGCAAGGCGGCTTGACCGCGCCAATGAATGGCAGTGTTGTGCGGGTGCTGGTGACGGTCGGCCAGGCAGTCGAAGCCGGTGCTCAGTTGGTGGTGCTCGAAGCCATGAAGATGGAACACAGCCTGCGGGCGCCGCATGCCGGAGTGGTCAAGGCCTTGTTCTGCGAAGAAGGTGAAATGGTCAGTGAGGGGAGTGCCCTGATCGAAATGGAATAAAAAAACGGGTACCGATATCGGTACCCGCCTTTAGAGGGCTGTGTGCGGCGTTGAACTCAAAACTTTGTCGTGGCCTGCACAACCACACCAATAACCGAGCAGCGCTCATCAAACAGAATTTTCGGATAAGTCGGGTTCAATGGCTTGAGGTAAAGCTGCCCGCTCTCTTCACTCAACTGCCTGAAAGTCGCCTCGACAGATTCCGGCGTACGGGCAATCACCATTTTGCCCGGCTCGGCTTCAATGTCCGGGTCTACCAGAATCATCATCCCTTGCGGAACGCTGGCGCCCACCGGCGCAGTCATTGCATCGCCCGTCACTTGCAACCAGAACGCTGCACCCTTGGCGTAATGGTCACTGACCTCAAATACGGTGCCGGACTCATAGCCTGCGAGCATTTTCTCGTTAATCTGGCCCGCCCCCGCCCAGTCACTGACCGGATAGCGGAAGGCTGACGTGATGTCGTATGCACTGCCGTCAATGTGAGGGTCATTCGCCGCGGCATTGCGCTCGCGAATCACCAAGGCAACTTCCAAGTGCTCCAGCCCCAAGGCATGCAGCACCTTATTCATTGTTGGCAAGTCAGGTTGGCGGCGTTTATTGAGCCAATGCCCAACTCCGCCCTGGGAAGCCCCAACGCGCTCGGCGAGTTTTTCCTGGGTGAGTTTTAGCTCACGCAATTTGGTTCTGACTAAAGCGATCCATTTATCCATCTGCGGAACAATACGGAATGAAATCGAGGCAACAATACACATTCCGTATTATTTATATCCAAGCTATAAATACCTATTGTACTAACCTTAGTGCAGCAGTTCCGACTAATCTCAGAAACGCAGGTAAATCATGACGCCTATAACAAAAATCCCTCTCAATCCCGACCTCGACATTGAACTCGAAGCCCTGAAAGACAACGCCGCAACCCAGCGCGCACTTGACTATTATTTGAAACCAGCTGTTTCCCAGCCTTCTCGAGAGAAAAAATTGTTCTTGGTGAGTGATGACCTGAGTGAAGAAGAAGCGTTGGTCAATGCATCCGATTACCTACGATGCGGCTTGTCCATGACGCAAAATGCAGCCGAAAACCATCAGGGTCAGCATCGAGATCAGTTTTTGGCCGTGGCGTTCTTTATCGAATCCGCTAAGCAGCTGCTGGACAAGGCGCTAGACATGCAGCAATTGCCTGCACGCAAAGATGCCATCAAGCGTAATTGAGCGCGTGATGACGCAAGAGCAGAACCAGCGTGCTAGAGCGATCGCGGGAGAAATGGAAAATAAATTTCCAAAAAAGAGGAAAAACATTTGACTTGCAAATGAGAATGATTAGTATTGCATGCAGCTGGTCGCGAGATCAGCCGATAACTCAAAGGACCTTAGGTCGGTCTTTCGAATTATCTCCTCATCAGGCTAATCACGGTTATTTGACCCGGCTTATAGCCGGGTCTTTTTTTTGTGGCCAGTTATCTGGCTCAGCGTGCTTCAGGCTAATGAAGTCTGGTGTGCGGCCGGTTTTTTTCGGTGACCGCTACGATGCTGGCGATGATAGCAAAAGAACATCGGCAAACGGAAGCCTGAAGCCCAAGACTATAGGCGTAATGGCAATTTAGCACTTGAGAATCACTCTCAAAAACGCTATTCTCGCCAAGCGTCAAGGACGACGCCCCCCGCGTTATCACCTCCTTATTTCCCCAGCATTTCCTCCAAAATTCCGTATTGGCGCGTCGCAATTGCGATGTAAAGTAGCGGCCACAATTATCTGATTCCAGGATTTGGACGATGACCGTGGCGCCCTCCGCACTTCATATCAGCAGCGACTTTGACAGTGGCAACATTCAAGTACTGGATGCCAGCAATCCGCTGCATGTGCGCTTGGCAATCAAACCAGACACCAAGAGCCCACATTTTCAGTGGTTCCACTTCAAGGTAGATGGCTTGAACCTTGGCCAGACGCACCGCTTTGAATTGGGCAACGCCAGCCAGTCTTCCTACAACAAAGCCTGGGATGGCTATCAGGCTGTTGCGTCTTACGATCACGAAAACTGGTTTCGCGTGCCGACGCAATTCGACGGCGCCTCGCTGACCTTCACCCTAGACGCCGAGCAACCGCACGTCTGGTTTGCTTACTTCGAACCTTACAGTCGCGAGCGCCATGAGCAACTGATCAAGAACGCACTTCAGTGGTCGGGCTGCGAAGTGCTGGCTGTCGGTAAAAGCGCAGAGGGCCGCGACATCCCGTTGCTGCGCAAAGGCAGCGGCGCTAGTCGCAAACACAAGATCTGGATCATTGCTCAACAGCACCCTGGCGAGCACATGGCCGAATGGTTCATGCAAGGCGTCCTTGAGCGTCTGGAGCAAGGCAGCGACCCGCACCTGCGTAAGTTGCTCGACTATGCCGACCTGTACCTGATCCCTAACATGAACCCGGATGGCGCATATCACGGGCATTTACGCACCAACGCCAACGGTCAGGATTTGAACCGTGCTTGGCAAAACACTGACCCACAGGTCAGCCCCGAGGTGTTCTTCGCCCTGGAGCAGATGCACACCTATGGCGTCGACCTGTTTCTGGATATTCACGGCGACGAAGAAATCCCCTATGTGTTCACCGCCGGCTGTGAAGGCAACCCCGGCTACACCGAACGTCTGGCCGCACTTGAAGAGCGCTTTCGCAGCCACCTCAGCAACCTGACCCGCGACTTCCAGACCGAGCATGGCTACACCCGTGACGAGCCCGGTCAAGCCAACATGACCTTGGCCTGCAACAGCGTCGGCCAACGTTTTGACTGCCTGTCACTGACCCTTGAGATGCCCTTCAAGGACAACAACGATGCACCTGATGCGATCACCGGCTGGTCAGGAAAACGCTCAATGCAGTTGGGTAAAGATGTGCTGAGCACCCTGTCGCACATGGTGCGCGAGCTGCGTTGACACACATTCAACTGTGCACTTTCTACTACGGATACGAGTACTCAAAGCCTGCTTATGGATACCTTCGCTAAACTGCGCGCCGGCCAATTGGTCGGCCACAAACGTCTGGATCTGTCGTGCGGGCTGACTGAATTCCCACAAGAGATTTTCCAACTGGCTGACACCCTGGAAATCCTCAACCTGAGCGGTAACGCTCTCAGCCGTCTGCCCGACGATCTGCATCGACTGACGCATTTGCGCATTCTGTTTTGCTCGGATAATCAGTTCACCGAGCTGCCCACGTGTTTGGGGCAGTGCGCAAATTTGAGCATGATCGGCTTCAAGGCCAATCAGATCGAGCGCGTGCCAGCCGCCGCGCTGCCTCCGGTATTGCGCTGGTTGATCCTGACCGACAACTGCATCCAGCACCTGCCCGAAGAACTCGGCCAGCGCCCGCTGCTGCAAAAACTGATGCTCGCTGGCAACCGTCTGCAACAGTTGCCTGCGAGCTTGGCCAACTGTGAGCGACTGGAGCTGATCCGGCTGGCCGCCAATCAGTTCACCGAACTGCCTGAGGTCGTGCTGGCGCTGCCAGGGCTGAGCTGGCTGGCTTACGCTGGGAATCCGCTACGTGAAGACGCCAGCACCCTGCGCGAAGCCGACAACACGCCTGACATCGACTGGTCACAACTTACGCTGGAGCAAAAACTGGGTGAAGGTGCTTCAGGCATTATTCATCAAGCTCAGTGGAAGGCTTGCGGCCAACCTGCCCGAGCCGTGGCGGTCAAACTGTACAAAGGCGATATCACCAGCGATGGTTCGCCGCTCAATGAGATGAACGCCTGCATCGCGGCTGGCCAGCATCCAAACCTGATCAATGTGCTAGGCCGTGTGGCGGGCCATCCCGAACAACAAGCCGGGCTGGTCATGGCGTTGATCGACCCCTCGTTCATGAACCTTGCCGCCCTGCCCAGCTTCGCCACCTGCAGCCGTGATGTGTATACCGAAAGCACGCGTTTCACTCGCGACAGCGCCTTGCGCATCGCTCGCGGCATTGCCTCGGCGGCGGGCCACTTGCATGCGCAAGGCATCTGCCATGGAGACTTGTACGGGCACAATATTTTGTTCAACGCCGAAGGTGACTGCCTGCTCGGTGACTTTGGCGCGGCGTGCTTCCACGCCCTCGACGACAGCCCGCAGAGTCGAGCGCTACAGCGTATCGAAGTGCGTGCATTCGGGATTTTGCTGGGGGAATTGCTGGAGCGAATCGACTCAGGCTTGAGTGATCAACAAAGGGCTTCATGGGAGGACTTGCAGCAGCGTTGCACTCAACCCGACGTATTGGCGCGGCCGGATTTTGCGCAGATAACCCAGATTTTGGGATAAACCCACGATCGTGTAGGCGCTGCCGCGGGCTGCGATGGGCTGCGTAGCAGCCCCTTACCTCTAAAAGCGAAGGTCCTGCGGACCTTATCGCAGCCTTCGGCAGCGGCTACAGGCTTTACCTCTAAATCAAGCCAGGGCTACGAACAGGTCCTGCACGTCGTCCTGTTCTTCAAGCTTGGCCAGGAACTCTTGGACTTCAGCCATTTGCTCGTCAGTCAGGCTGGTCACCGGGTTCTTTGCCAGGTAGCCCAACTTGGCCGACAGCACCTTGAAACCCTGCTCTGGCAAGGCCTTTTGCACGGAGTCAAGATCAGTGATTTCGGTGATGAACAAGGTGGTGCCTTCTTCTTCACCCGGCTCAAAATCCTGGGCACCGGCTTCGATAGCGGCCATCTCTGGATCAGCGTCTGGCGTATCAGGCGTGGCTTCGATCATGCCGACATGGTTAAAGTCCCATGCAACCGAACCCGAAGCGCCCAATTGGCCCTTGCGGAACGCTACACGGATCTCGGCAACGGTACGGTTAACGTTGTCAGTCAGGCACTCCACGATCAGCGGCACTTGATGCGGGGCAAAGCCTTCGTAGGTTACGCGGTGGTATTGCACGATGTCAGTACCAATACCGGCACCTTTGTTGATCGCACGCTTGATGGTGTCCGCAGGCATCGAAGCTTTTTTGGCTTGCTCATAAACCAGGCGCAAATGCGAGTTCATGTCCGGGTCAGCGCCGTTACGGGCCGCTACTGTCAGCTCCTTGGCCAACTTACCGAAAATTTTGCCGCGTGCATTGGCGGCGTCCGCTTTGTGTTTAACCTTCCACTGTGCGCCCATTACTCACTCTCTCAATCGGGTGTGTCGCGGCATTGATTGGCCGTCGAATGGGCGCAAGTTTATACGGCTAAAAGTCGTCAATCGACCAAAAAATCCAAATTACGCGCCCAACTCCATAAACGCCTTGATCAACCGCAGCTGCGCGCGGCGCTCAATACAGCCCAGCATATGGCGGTTGATGAGCCCTGAACCGTTGATCGGCACCGCACCTACCCTCGGGTCGTGACTGACTTCAGCCGACGACACAATACCGACGCCCAACTGTGCTGCCACCGCTTCGGTGACGGCTTCACGGCTATCGAGTTCCAGCAGCACACGTGGACTGACACCGGCTGCGTGACAGGCATTATCAAAGGTGCGGCGGGTAATCGAACCGGGCTCGCGCAGCACCATGACCACCGTGTCGAGTTGCGCAATATCAACACCTTCCTCCAGCGCCAACCACGGATGACTGGCGGGCACCAGGGCACAAATCCGCGATTCACTCAGTGCGCGCAGGGTCAGACCTTTACGCGGCTCAACCTCAGTCAGCACCGCCACATCGACATGCTCGGCGAGCAGCGCGGCCAAGGTTTCCTGAGCATTGCCCAAACGCAAATTGACGGTAATCGCAGGATAGCGCTCGCGCAGGCTTGCCAGCATCGGCATCACCAAGTGGGGGCCGTCTGCAGCCACCTCCAGCCGTCCGCTGAGGAGTTGCCGATTGGCCTCCAGCAACACCTGCGCCTCATCCACTAGGCCAAACATGGCACGGGTAATGGCCGCCAGCTTGGTGCCCTCCTCGGTCAATTCAACACGCCGCGCGGTACGCCGCAGCAACGTGATTTGGTAGTGCTCCTCAAGGGTCTTGATATGCCCGGTAACCGCGGGCTGGCTGATGAACAGGCGCGCAGCCGCCCGCGTAAAACTGCCTTCACGGGCCACTGCATCAAACGCGCGGAGCTGAAATAAATTCATAACTATAAGTCTCACCGATGACTGGCATAACAATAAACAATTTGATTGATGCACGCTCGAACTGCAACTTATGCCGGGTATTGAGTCGCCACCCCCAACGCTTGTGAGGAACCCAGAATGACCCCTGTTGCGCCGATCCTGCTGACACCGGGCCCGCTGACCACCTCGCCACGCACCCGCCAAGCAATGATGGTCGATTGGGGCTCATGGGATGAGCGCTTCAACCAACTGACCGCCAGCCTCTGTGAACACCTGCTGGCGATCATCAATGGCGGCGCCACTCACCACTGCGTGCCATTGCAAGGCAGCGGCACATTTGCGGTCGAGGCCGCGATTGGGACGCTGGTGCCGCGGGACGGCCATGTGCTGGTGCTCATCAACGGTGCCTATGGGAAACGCGTGGCGAAAATCTGTGAGGTACTCGGTCGTCGTTTCACGACCTTTGAAACCGCCGAAGACCGGCCAACCACCGCAGACGACATAGACAACCTGCTGCTTGCTGACCCGGGCATCAGCCACGTTGCATTGATTCACTGCGAAACCAGTACCGGGATTCTGAATCCACTGCCTGAGATCGCTGCAGTAATCGCCCAACATGGCAAACGCCTGATTATTGATGCGATGAGCTCATTCGGCGCGCTACCTGTCGACGCACAAAAAGTCCCGTTCGATGCGCTGATCGCTGCCTCCGGCAAATGTCTAGAGGGCGTACCCGGCATGGGGTTTGTGTTCGCCTGCAAAAAGTCGCTGGCCAATGCGGCGGGCAACTCGCAATCGCTGGCGTTGGACCTCCAAGACCAGCACGCCTATTTGGCCAAGACCGGCCAGTGGCGCTTCACCCCGCCGACCCATGTGGTCGCGGCACTGCATGAAGCACTGCTGCAACACAACGAAGATGGCGGTTTGCCTGCACGCTATCAGCGCTATGCCAACAACTGCCGGACATTGATCGATGGCATGGCAAAACTAGGGCTGCGTAGCTTCCTGCCCGACGCGATACAGGCGCCGATTATCGTCACCTTTCATGCTCCAAACCACCCGTGCTATCAGTTCAAAACGTTCTACGAACGGGTCAAATCCAAGGGTTTCATCCTGTACCCCGGCAAATTGACCCAAGTCGAAACATTCCGCGTGGGCTGCATCGGGCACGTCGATTCGGCCGATATGCACGCTGCCGTGAATGCCATAGCCGAAGCGTTGCGCGAAATGGAAGTGCTGGATACCTGACCCAGTTTTCCCTCAAGACGTTGCAAATTCTTTCGTGCGGCCTAGGTCGCTCACACAGGATTCACAGAAATGAACTACATCAACCCAAGCAAACTTCAGGCAGCCATTCTCGACTGGGCCGGTACCGTCGTCGACTTCGGATCGTTCGCCCCTACTCAGATTTTTGTCGAGGCGTTTGCCGAGTTCGACGTGCCCGTTTCTATCGAAGAAGCCCGTGGCCCGATGGGCATGGGCAAATGGGACCACATCCGCACCCTGTGCGACCAACCGCAGATTACCGAGCGCTACAAAAAAGTGTTTGGCCGTGCACCGACCGACGACGATGTCACCGCGATTTACCAACGCTTCATGCCGCTGCAAGTCGAGAAAATCGCTGAACATTCAGCGCTGATCCCCGGCGCACTGCGCACGATCACCGCGCTGCGCGAGCAAGGCATCAAAATAGGTTCGTGCTCAGGCTACCCGGCACAAGTAATGGCCAAAGTGGTTGAACTGGCCGCAATCAATGGCTACGTCGCTGACCACGTCGTGGCGACCGACGAAGTGCCCAACGGCCGCCCATGGCCCGCTCAGGCGCTGGCCAATGTGATCGCCCTGGGCATTGATGACGTGGCTGCCTGTGTGAAAATCGACGACACCGTGCCCGGCATCCTCGAAGGGCGTCGTGCTGGCATGTGGACAGTCGCACTGGTGTGCTCCGGCAACGCACTGGGCCTGACCTACGAGCAATACTGCGCGCTGGACACCGACAGATTGAACGCAGAGCGCAAACGTATTCATGCGCTGTTCGAGGGCTCGCGCCCGCACTACTTGATAGACACCATCAGCGACCTGCCGGACGTTATCAGCGACATAAACAAACGCCTAGCCAATGGAGAAATGCCACAAAGCAGCTAATCGGACCCTACAGACGCGAACTTGCCTCACGATCTTTTGATCTCCAAAAGATCGCGAGCAAGCTCGCTACAACCTTGAATCAAGATCAGTTTGAATCACGCTTTTTTCAGTAATTCGACCCACTGACTGTAAGCATCGATAAAAGCCTGCAAGAACGGACGGGTTTTTTCCGACAAAGCCCCCGACTCATCGAATGCACTGCCAGCACCGCCCAAGTAAGCCTCTGGCTGTTGCAGGCATGGTACGTTCAAAAATACCAGTGATTGACGCAAATGGTGGTTGGCGCCAAAACCACCGATAGCACCCGGAGACACACTGATCACAGCGCCAGGCTTGCCGCTCCAAGCACTTTTGCCATAAGGGCGTGAGCCCACGTCGAGGGCATTTTTAAGCGCCGCCGGAACCGAACGGTTGTACTCAGGTGTCACAAACAGCACGGCATCGGCCTGCTGCACCTGATCACGAAAAGCACTGTAGGCGGCAGGTGGCGGGGTGATATCAATGTCTTCGTTATACAGTGGCAAATCGCCGATCTCGACAATGTTCAGTTTCAAATTCGCGGGGGCCAACTCTGCCAAGGCACGGGCTACTTTTCGATTGAGCGAATCTTTCCTCAAACTGCCAACTAGCACTGCTACGTTGTAGACCTTGCTCATGGAAAACTCCGAGTCTGTGACGGTAGGAAGATTAGTTATAGATGATCGGGCGCCTTTCTTGCACCTCTGTTTACCCTATCGGCCTACAAGCCTGTAAAGTAGCCGGACTATTTTTTCCAAATCGTTAAACTTCCCCTACTGATCAACGGTCTACAGAACCGAAAATTGGGTGTTTATCTCCAGAGGTTCTCTACAAATGGCTGCAGTTTTAGTTGGGCAATTTCATGCAAGAGACGCGGAAGGCCGCGTGTATTCAGTGCATGAGTTTAAAAATTCCGATACCCCAGACGGTCAGCCCGTAATCACCTACAAACTGGCTATTGGCGATCGTGTAACAAAAATCAGTGACACTGAGTTCAAACTGGTCCAATCAGAAGTCCAGCTGATTCGTGAGCCTGAAAATCCAGTGACACAAAAGCCTGACACGCTCGAAACATCGGTGTAACTCTCTACTCCCGGCATACCGCAGAAGTCACAGGATGAGACTTGGGTCAGGCTTGGCAACGCTGAAACCTCATCCGTCGAACATGGACTTCACGCATGCGTTTACGTCACATCGAAGTGATCCAGGCTATTTTGCAAACCGGCAACCTCGACCATGCGGCCGAGTTGCTGCAATTGCCTGTGGCCACTCTCAGTGCCGCGCTGCATGAAGCCGAGCAACAGCTCGGCTTCATGCTGTTTGCCAGCGTTCGCGGACGGCTCCAGGCCACGCGCGAAACCCTCCTGCTTCAACCCCTGCTCAATCAGCTGTATCTCGACGTTGAGCCACTGCGCAGGCTTGGCGAAGCGCTGCGCCAGCATCAAGAACCGACCTTGCGCGTGGTGTGTAGCGAAACACTGGCACATCCCTTACTGCCCCACAGCATTGCAACACTCAGAAGGCGCTTTCCTGACACACCCGCCACCTTGAGTTGCCAACAGCCCAGCGAAATCGTGCGCAGCCTGTTAATGGGCGAAAACGACGTAGGCCTTAGCTTGCACCCTACCGAGCAGCCAGGCATTGACTGCCTCAAACTGGTTCAGGGCAAGGTTCAACTGCTGGCGCCACATGGCTGGCTATCCCCCAAGCAAAAGTACATAGCCCTGCAAGACTTGGCCGGGCAAGCCATGATCGGACTGCAACAGCACGACCCGTTGAGCCGGGCTCTGGACAGCAAATTACACACCTTGCGCCCGACGCCGGTGGTGCACATTGAGGTGCAGAGCTATCAGATGATGCGCAGCATGGTTGAGGCGGGCGAAGGGCTGGCGTTGGTTGATCCGTTCACAGCGATTGGTGCCAAATCCAGCGGGCTAGACGTGTGCCCCTTATCACCTGCGGTTCCGGTGACGCTGTATGCGTTGACGCGTAAAGGCTCAGAGCCCGGCCCGGCGCTTAAGGCCCTGCTCGATATCGTGCGTGAAAAAGCTGAGGCTTTGCTGGCGGACCAAGGTGTTGTATCACTTTAATTGTCGGCATTTGTAGCCGCTGCAGAAGGCTGCGATAAGGTCCGCAGGGCTACAGATTAGAGAGACTTCTCAAACAGCAGGTACCAAAAGATCGCCACTTCGCAGGTCTGCGGGTCGATGCCGCGATAGCGTAAATAGTCGATGCCGCCTACCTGATACCCACAACGCTCATACAAGCGGCAGGCACCGATGTTGTTGTTTTGGGTTTCAAGCACGATGCCCGGCAGGTTTTTCTTGTGGCTCCAGAACTTGACCACGTCCAGCAAAGACTTAGCCACCCCATGGCGACGGGCAAAGGCCGCGACGGCCAGTTCATCAACATGGGCGAAACCATTCCAGTTAGTGCTGACCACTACGTGCCCAACAGGCTGATCATCCAGATAGGCCATAAAAATTGCGCTGTCCGGTGCTCCCCGGTAGCTGGCAAACTCATCCGGGTCAATGCCATAACATTTGCGATAGGGCGTGATCATATCCAAAGGCCAGTGCTCGACCTTTTTATGGCGGTCGGCACGGGCATAGGCATTCACTTCAAAACTGAAATCATTGCCCCACACATAGGGGGCAAAACCTTCATCTGCCAAACGAACCGAGACAACAGGTTCGTTGGGGCTCATAACCAGGCGCATGAAAAATCCCTCTTTCTTGCTGTGAAATCCTCCTGCGCAAGCCATCGCAACCTGCGACAACCAGAACAACCCCCGCAGGCTTACTGAAAGGTCTGGCCTTTGGCCTCGACAATCTGCGCCCATAAAGACGGACCTCCTGCCGATTTGGCAATGGTCTCAAGGCGCGCAGCATGCTCGGCCAAGTCGCTTTCACTTGCACGAATAATCCGACCAGTTTGACGATCCGCTGACAAACGGCGAATTTCGCTGGCCTGATTACCTGAACCCTCGCCAGAGCCATTACCATCTGAAGCATTGCCTGCCAATGACAAGCTGGTCTGGCCGCCGGTCATGGCCAGATAGACATCAGCCAAAATCTCGGAGTCGAGCAACGCGCCGTGCAACTCACGGCCCGAGTTGTCAACGCCATAGCGTTTGCACAAGGCATCGAGGCTGTTGCGCTGCCCTGGGTGACGCGCCCGCGCCATCATCAGGGTGTCGAGGATCGAGCAATGCTGCGTCAGGTCTGTGCGATCCGACTGCCCGATCAGGGCAAATTCGTTATTCAGAAAGCCCACGTCAAACGCGGCGTTATGAATGATTAACTGCGCGCCTTTGATGAAGTCAAAAAACTCATCGGCCACTTCCCCAAAACGCGGTTTGCCGACCAGAAATTCGTTGGTAATGCCGTGGACGCCGATGGCGCCCTCGTCGCTTTCACGATCGGGTTGCAGATACACGTGAAAATGACGGCCCGTCAGGCGACGCCCCATTAACTCCACGCAACCAATCTCGATCACCCGGTGGCCATCGGTGACAGGCATACCGGTGGTTTCGGTATCGAGTACAACACTACGCATACTTGGCGCCTCTCATTTCATCCACACCGCGATTGGCCAACTGGTCGGCACGCTCATTACCCGGATGGCCAATGTGCCCACGAACCCATTGCCATTTAACCGTGTGCCGATTGACCTGCTCATCGAGCAATTTCCACAGGTCGGCGTTTTTCACCGGCTCTTTGGCGGCGGTTTTCCAACCGCGCTTTTTCCAGTTGACCATCCACTCGGTGATGCCTTTCATCACGTATTGCGAATCGGTGACCAACAACACGTCGCACGGACGCTTAAGTTCTTCCAGGCCTCTAATGGCCGCCATCAGCTCCATGCGGTTGTTGGTGGTATTGGGTTCGCCGCCCCAGAGTTCTTTCTCAACGCCCTGGCAGACCAGCAAAGCGCCCCAGCCACCCGGGCCAGGGTTGCCCTTGCAGGCACCATCGGTGAACATTTCAACGCTATCGCTCATTGCAAACTATCCAAAAAGGCTGCTACGGCCTGTCAATCAGCTAATGATCGACAGCACCTGAGGCCGGGCTAACCCGACCCGATATTAAATTAGGGTTCTGTATGACGCCGATTGACCTTGGCCATCTGCAAGGGAATCAGCTTGCCCTTCGGCTCTCGGCGTAATGGCTTAACAGGACGCAAGCCCACCACCATTTTGCGGGCAACCAATACATAGAAGCCGCCACCGGCCAATTGCCAGCTACCCGCCTTACGCTCCCAACCTGACAATCGACCTTGCCACGCCTTGGAAGCAAGCGGCGGACGATAGCATCCGAAGCGGCGTTTCTCCAGCGCAAAGCCCAGCAGATTCAGCCAGTCCGCGACCCGTGAAGGTGAAATGCAACGCGCCTTGCGCAGCGCATCTTTGGCGAAAACATGCCGTAACCCCCAACTGCTCCACGGGTTGATGCCCACGATCAATAAATGCCCGCCGGGGCGCACGCTACTGGCCGCTTCACGCAGCAAACCGTGGGGCGACAGGCAAAAATCCAGACCATGCTGCAACACCACTACATCGGCAGCATGCTCGCATAACGGCCAGGACTGCTCTTCACAGATAATCTCGACCCCCGGCAAAGGCGCACCTAAACGCACATTGCGTTGTACTTGCGGCGCTTTGGGCGGCGTGTCGGCACCCGGGCCGTAGTGCACCAGATAACCGCCAAAATAGCGCCCCAGCTCTTCCTCAAGCAGCCGCTGCTCGTCTTCCAGCAACAACTGGCCAAGGGGGCCAGACAGCCATTCGCGGGCCGAGCTGATCAGTGCTAGCCACTCAGGATCCGCCTGAGCCAATGCTTTATCGGTCATTGCTCTTCCACCTCGCCATCCACCCGTTACAAAACTTACGCGCGGCTGACGCTTTAATGCGGCTCGCAATAAAGCGTCAACAGCCCCTAAGATGCGCCATTGTTTCGCACTTGGGAATTGCACCATGTTACAGATCGACGCCCTGCCCGCCTTTAGCGACAACTACATCTGGTTGTTACAGGATACGACTCAAAAGCGCTGCGCCGTGGTCGATCCGGGTGACGCCGCGCCCGTCCTAGATTGGTTAAACCAGCACCCGGGCTGGGTACTCAGCGATATTCTGGTCACCCACCATCACTTCGACCACGTAGGCGGTGTTGAGCAATTGTGTAACAGCACCGGCGCCAAAGTCTGGGGCCCGGCGCTGGAAACCATCCCCGCACGGCACGTGGCTCTGAACGATAACGATCAGATCAATGTGCTGGGCCATGAGTTCAAGGTGTATCTGGTACCTGGCCACACCCTGGGCCACATTGCGTACTACCACGACGATGCTTCAACCCCGTTGTTGTTTAGCGGCGATACCTTATTCGCTGCCGGCTGTGGCCGGTTATTCGAAGGCACGCCCGACCAGATGCACCACTCGCTGAGCCGACTGGCAGGTTTGCCAGCGCACACAGGGGTGTACTGCACTCACGAGTACACCCTGAGCAACTTGCGCTTTGCCCACGCCGTAGAACCAAACAACCCGGATATTGCCGCTAGAATTGCGCAAGTGACAGCTTGGCGTGCAGAAGGAAGCATCAGTTTGCCCTCCAGCATTGCCCTCGAACTGCGCACGAATCCCTTTTTACGGGTCAATGAAACATCCGTTAAAGAAAAAGCTGACGAATGGAACAAGCAGGACAATGACTCGCCCAGCGCGGTCTTTGCCAGCTTGCGTAGCTGGAAAGATAAGTTCTAATCAGGGTCGCGGTTGGCACAAAAATTCTGAACGGTTGACCGCGTCCCCCCTGCTTTCTAGAATCGCCCGACATTTTTGCCCGAAACTATCTTTCAGCCAATGTCGTCATCTATAGGTAATTCCATCAGTTCAGACGCATTGACGCGCTTGGCTAAAGCCATCGCGGTGGCTGTGGCCGCCACATTGGCAGGCTGCCAAAGCTTCGATCACTCGACCCAAACCGTCGAACGCCCCAACCTGAAACTGACCAAACGTATTGCGCAAGAGCCGCTCTGGCTCAAGGAAAAACCTGGCCCCGCAGCCCCACAAGATGTGTGGGAGCGGATGCGCCAGGGCTTCCAGTTGCAAGAAGGCCTGGGCGTCAACCCGCGAATCGAACAACAACGCTTGTGGTTTGCCAGCAACCCTTCATTTCTACAAGGCGCCGGCGAGCGCGGCAGCCTGTACATCCACTACATCGTCGAACGCCTTGAAGAACGCAACATGCCACTCGAACTGGCGTTATTGCCCGTAATTGAAAGTGCCTACAACCCAATGGCGTATTCCCACGCCAATGCGGTCGGGCTCTGGCAGTTCATTCCCTCGACCGGTCGTTATTTCAATCTGCGTCAAACCCGCGCCTACGATGGACGTCGCGACATTACCGCCTCGACATTGGCTGCCATGAACTACCTGACGCGTCTGCACGACATGTTCAATGGTGACTGGCTGTTGGCACTGGCCGCCTACAACGCCGGCGAAGGCACCGTTAGCCGGGCCATAGAGCGTAACGAAAAGCTTGGTTTGCCAACCGACTACTGGAACCTGCCTCTCCCGCAGGAAACCAAAGACTACGTCCCCAAGTTGCTCGCGTTGTCACAAGTGGTTTTGGCCCCTGAAGCCTATGGCATCAACCTGAACCCGATTGCCAACGAACCTTACTTCGAAATGGTCGAAATCAAACAGTCCATGGACCTGTCCCGTGTGGCCGCCCTGGCTGAGATCGACGAAGACGAAATGTTCCAACTCAACCCAGCCTACAAACAGCGCGCCACCACTGATGGCCCGCAGAACTTGTTGGTGCCAACCTCTAAAGCACGGCTTCTGACAGCCAGCCTGTCGAACCTCAAGCCTGAAGAACTGATCAGCATGCGCCCCAAAAAGGCGGTGTTCGACAATGTGGCGAGTCATACACCCGCACGCCTTAATCGCAAATACCGGGTTAAAAGTGGCGACAATCTGACGTTGATTGCCAGAACCAATAAAGTCGATGTTAAAGACCTGCAACGCTGGAACAACCTCAGCGGCAAAAATCTCAAGGCTGGCCAGACTCTGGTCATGCAAGACACACGTAAACCGGTCGCTAAAAAAACCACCACCTACACGGTGAAAAAAGGTGATTCGCTGTACATCGTTGCCAAGCGTTTCAATGTTGAGATGCAGCACCTCAAACGCTGGAATCCCACTTCGGCCAAGGCGCTCAAACCCGGACAGGTGCTGACGGTCTACAAACCACACTAAGCACGTCTGGCGAGTTGAATGCGGGCAATCACACTCCTACAAAATTGCAGGAAGTGGATTGCCCGTAACGCTTTCTGGCGTGGCCTTTTTCCTACAGATACAAGCTGTTACTGTACGGAAACCTTAAGCCCAATGCCCGGATCGAATACCTGACTTGATGCGTCCCCTTCTACTGATTTTGATCAATCTGGCTTTGAGCTTCCCCGCAAGCGCAACCCTGAGCGAAAGCCACGGTTATGCACAGTTCGGCACACTCAAATACCCGTCTACATTTACCCATTTCGATTGGGTTAACCCCGACGCGCCTAAAGGCGGGACGCTGCGGATCATGGCGTTCGGCACCTTTGACACGCTCAACCCCTACACCTTCAAAGGCAGCAGCCCGGTATCGACGGGCAACTTTCTGCAATATGGTGTCAACGAGCTCAACGAAACCCTGATGGCGGGTACGGGCCAATACGCCCCCTCAGGCGATGAACCCACCTCCAGCTATGGCTTAATTGCACAGTCGGTGGAATATAACGAAGACCGCAGCTGGGTAGTTTTTAACCTACGGCCGGAGGCGCGTTTTCACGATGGCACCCCGATCACCGCCTACGATGTAGCCTTTTCTTACAACTTGCTGCTCAAAGAAGGTCATCCCCAGTACCGAACCAACCTGCAAGAAGTCCAGCGCGTGGACATCCTAGGCCCCAAGCGCATTCGTTTTGTCTTCAAGCGTGCGGGTAACCCGTTGCTGATTCTGCGACTGGGCGAGTTGCCGGTTCTGCCTCAGCACTACTGGGCGAAGCGCGACTTTAAGGCCACCACCTTTGAGCCACCGCTGGGCAGCGGGCCATACCGCATCACCAAGGTCACCCCCGGTCGACAGGTGGTGTTCGAGCATGTCAAAAACTGGTGGGGAGCCAACCTGCCGGTCAATCGCGGCAAATACAATTTCGACCGGGTGGAAGTGGAGTTTTACCGTGACAGCGACGTCGCGTTTGAAGCCTTCAAGGCCGCAGAGTTCGACATTTATATCGAGCATCAGGCCAAGAACTGGGCCACAAGTTACAACTTCCCGGCGGTACGACGTGGTGATGTGATCAAGGCTGAAATCACGCACAAAATCCCGACCCAAACCCAGGGGCTGTTTATGAACAGCCGACGCAGCACCTTCGAGCACGCAAAGGTTCGCGAAGCGCTGGGGCAAATGTTCGACTTCGAGTGGACCAATCGCACCTTGTTCTACGGCGCTTACCAACGCGCCGCGAGCTTTTACCCCAACAGTGAGTTTTCGGCCAGCGGCATTGCCCAAGGCCACGAATGGTTGATGCTTTCGCCTTGGCGCAGTCAGTTGCCACCCGAGCTGTTCACCCAAGCTTTTAACCTGCCCAAGACCGATGGCCGCGGCATCCCCCGCGAAACCATGCGCCATACGCTGGAGCTACTGGCACAAGGTGGCTGGAAACTCTCCGGCCAGCGCCTGCTCAACAGCGAAGGTAAACCGTTAAAGTTCGAAATATTACTGGTCAACCCTAACCTTGAGCGCATATTGCAGCCGTACGTAGAAAACTTGGCCAGTATCGGAATCGAGGCCCGTCTGCGTACCGTGGATCGCGCACAGTACAAACAACGACTGGATCAATTCGACTTCGACATGATCCTCATGACCCTCGACCAAACCCTGAGTCCGGGCCTTGAACAGTGGCAGTTCTTCCACTCCTCTCAGGTCAACGTCAAGGGCAGTAAGAACTATGCAGGGGTTGCCAACCCGGTGGTCGATCAATTGCTTGAAAAGCTGCTCGCCGCACAAACTCGTGAGGAGCAACTGGCTGCTGGTCGGGCACTGGACCGCGTCTTGCTCTGGCAGCACTACATCATTCCCAACTGGTATCTGAACTACCACCGCTTGGCGTACCGCAACCGGTTCGCCTTTGTGACTACGCCGCCTTATACCTTGGGCCTTAGCGCGTGGTGGATAAAGCCTACGGAGAAAACCCAATGATGCCTTTGCGTACGTGGCTAAAACCTCTGACCAGCCTGTTATTGGCCAGCCTGACCAGCGTCGTGCTGGCAGCACCGCAACATGCGTTGACGCTCTACGATGAGCCGCCCAAATACCCGGCCAACTTCAAGCATGTGGACTACGTCAACCCGGATGCGCCCAAAGGCGGGACCTTTCGCAAGTCTTCGACGGGCAGTTTTGACAGCCTTAATCCGTTTATCAACAAAGGCGTGCCCGCCGATGATATTGACCTGACTTTTGACACCTTAACCCGTCAGACGCTGGACGAACCCTTTACCTCTTATGGTTTGATAGCGGAAAAAATCGAAAAAGCACCCGACAATAGCTGGGTACGGTTTTACTTGCGGCCTGAGGCCAAGTTCAGCGATGGCCACCCGATTCGCGCCGAAGACGTGGTCTTTACCTTCGATACGCTGATGAAAAACGGTTCACCGCTGTACAAGGGCTATTACAGCGATGTCGACAAGGCCATTGCGGAAAACCCGCTGCAAGTGAAGTTCACCTTCAAGCACAACAAAAACCGCGAACTGCCGCTGATTCTGGGCCAACTGCCGGTGCTGCCCAAACATTGGTGGGAAAGCCGGGACTTCTCCAAGGGCAACCTTGAGATCCCTGTCGGCAGCGGCCCCTACACCATCGCCGAGATCAAACCTGGCCGCTCAATTCGCTACGAGCGCAATAAGAACTACTGGGGCAAAGACCTGCCCATCAACAAGGGCCTGTACAACTTCGACGCCATTACCATCGATTACTTCCGCGACAACAGCGTTGCGTTTGAAGCGCTCAAAGCCGGGCAATTCGATTACTGGTTCGAGATCAGTGCCAAGAATTGGGCCAGCGCCTACAACGCCCCGGCGTTCACCCAGGGCCGTTTGAAAAAAGAAGAAATACGCAACCACAACCCGACCGGCATGCAAGGGTTTGTGTTTAACCTACGCAAACCGATGTTTCAGGATGTACGTGTTCGCGAAGCGCTGAGCCTGTTGTTCGACTTTGAGTGGGCCAACAAACAGTTATTCAGCGGCGCTTACGCCCGCACCGGCAGTTACTTTGAAAACTCGGAAATGGCCGCCAAAGCCCCGCCCACTGAGGCAGAGCTGGCTATTTTAGAACCACTGCGCGGCCAGATCCCGGACAAAGTCTTCACAGACGTCTTCAAACCGAGTGTCACCGATGGCAGCGGAATGATCCGCGACCAGCAACGCCGCGCCTATCAATTGCTCCAAGAGGCAGGCTGGCGGATTGTCGACGACAAGATGGTCGACGCCCAAGGCAAGCCGGTCAACATTGAGTTTTTGTTGGCGCAATCAGAGTTCGAACGCATTTTGCTGCCTTACAAACGCAACCTCAGCGACTTGGGCATCGATATGCAAATTCGCCGTGTCGACACCTCCCAGTACCTGAATCGCCTGCGCTCACGGGATTTCGACATGATTGTTGGGGGGTTCCCACAGTCCAACTCTCCTGGCAGCGAGCAACGCGAGTATTGGGAGTCGCAGAGTTACGACAAGCCCGGCAGTCGCAATTTCATCGGCCTCAAAGACCCAGCCATCGATCAACTGACAGAAGGCCTGGTCAATGCCGAAACCCGGCAAAGCCTGATCGACCATGCCCGAGCGCTGGATCGCGTGTTGCAATGGGGCTTCTATGTCGTCCCTAACTGGCACATCAAAACCTGGCGCGTGGCTTACTCAAGCAACATTGGCCACCCGGCAGTGACTCCTCTGTACGACATCGGAACCACAACATGGTGGGCAAAACCTGACGCCGAGCCCGTCACTGCGACTAAACCCACTAGCGAAAGCCTGGAGCCTTAAATGCTGGCGTATATATTCAGGCGACTGCTGCTGATTATTCCGACGCTATTCGGGATTTTGCTGATCAATTTCATCATCATCCAGGCGGCTCCCGGCGGCCCGGTCGAGCAGATGATTGCCAAGCTCGAAGGCTTCGACGGTGCGACGAGCCGCATCGCTGGCGGTGGCTCCGAGGTCTCGGTAGCAGGCTCTAACTACCGAGGCGCGCAAGGTCTGGACCCAGCGCTTATCCAGGAAATCGAAAAGATGTACGGGTTCGACAAGTCAGCCCCCGAACGCTTGTGGATCATGATCAAGAACTACGCCCAACTGGACTTCGGTGAGAGCTTTTTCCGCGACGCCAAGGTCATCGACCTGATCAAGGAAAAAATGCCAGTCTCCATTTCGCTGGGGCTGTGGAGCACGCTGATCATGTATTTGGTGTCGATCCCGCTGGGGATCGCCAAGGCGACGCGACACGGTAGCCACTTTGACGTCTGGACCAGCTCGGCAATCATTATCGGTTATGCGATACCGGCCTTTTTGTTTGCCATTCTGCTGATTGTGGTATTCGCCGGGGGCAGCTACCTGGACTGGTTCCCGCTGCGCGGCCTAACCTCCAACAATTTTGAGCAGATGAGTTGGGGCGGCAAGATCCTCGATTATTTTTGGCACCTGGCGCTCCCCATCACCGCTCTGGTAATCGGTAACTTCGCGACCATGACCTTGCTGACCAAAAACAGCTTTCTGGATGAGATCAACAAACAGTACGTGGTAACCGCCAAGGCCAAAGGGCTGACCAATCATCGCGTGCTCTACGGGCACGTGTTTCGCAACGCCATGTTGCTGGTGATCGCGGGCTTCCCGTCAGCCTTTATCGGCATCTTCTTTACCGGCGCATTACTGGTTGAGGTGATTTTCTCGCTAGACGGTCTGGGCTTGATGAGTTTTGAGGCGGCGATCAATCGCGATTACCCGGTTGTCTTTGGCACCTTGTTTATTTTTACGCTAGTCGGACTGGTGGTGAAGTTGATCGGCGACCTCTCATACACCCTGGTTGATCCGCGCATCGACTTTGAAAGCCGGGAGCATTGAGATGAAACTCTCCCCTCTAAACCGACGACGTTTCGAACGTTTCAAAGCCAACAAGCGTGGCTGGTGGTCGCTGTGGATTTTTCTGGTGCTGTTCGGGCTCAGCCTGGGTGCCGAACTGATCGCCAACGACAAACCCTTAGTGATTCATTACGACGGCGACTGGTATTTCCCAGCCCTAAAACGCTACCCCGAAACAGATTTTGGCGGCGAGTTCCCACTCGAAGCCAACTACAAAAGCCCGTACATCCGCGAACTGCTGGCCAAGAAAGACGCCTTGGTCGTTTGGCCACTTATCCCGTACAGCTATCAGAGCATTAACTACGACCTGAAAGTTCCGGCACCTGCGCCACCCTCGGCCGAAAACTGGCTAGGCACCGATGATCAGGGGCGAGATGTGTTGGCCCGGGTCATTTATGGCTTTCGAATTTCAGTGTTGTTCGCCCTTACGCTGACTGTTTTGAGTTCGATTATTGGCGTGATCGCGGGCGCCCTTCAGGGCTTCTATGGCGGCTGGGTCGACCTCGCAGGCCAGCGCTTTCTGGAGATATGGTCCGGTTTACCGGTGCTCTACCTGCTCATCATTCTGGCCAGCTTCGTGCAGCCAAACTTCTGGTGGCTACTGGGGATCATGCTGCTGTTTTCCTGGATGAGTCTGGTTGACGTAGTCCGCGCCGAATTTCTGCGTGGGCGGAATCTAGAATATGTGCGCGCTGCCCGTGCGCTGGGCATGCAAGACATGGCAATCATGTACCGCCATATCCTGCCCAATGCCATGGTCTCAACCATGACCTTTATGCCGTTTATTTTGACCGGCGCCATTGGCACGCTCACCGCGCTGGACTTCCTGGGCTTTGGCCTGCCTCCGGGCGCACCGTCACTCGGTGAACTGGTAGCCCAAGGCAAATCCAATCTGCAAGCGCCGTGGCTAGGCATCAGTGCCTTTGCCGTGCTGGCCATCATGCTCAGCCTGCTGGTATTTATCGGCGAGTCCGCTCGCGATGCCTTCGATCCGAGGAAATGAGATGACGCAGGACAATCTGATCGAAGTGCGCGACCTCGCCGTCGAGTTTTCCACGGGCGAGCAATCACACCGCGTGGTGCAAAGCATCAATTTCGACATCAAGCGCGGCGAAACCCTGGCATTGGTGGGCGAAAGCGGCTCGGGCAAGTCAGTGACCGCACATTCCATTCTGCGGCTGCTGCCCTACCCTATGGCGCGTCATCCGAGCGGTAGCATCCAGTACGCCGGGCAAGACTTGCTGCATCTGGACGAGAAAAAACTCAGGCATATCCGTGGCAATCAAATTGCCATGATTTTCCAGGAGCCCATGACCTCGCTGAACCCCTTGCATAGCATTGAAAAACAGATCAATGAAGTGCTGGGCATCCACAAGGGGCTAACCGGCAAAGCTGCCACACGACGCACCCTTGAGCTTCTGGAGCTGGTAGGCATCCCAGACCCCCACAAACGCCTTAAAGCGCTGCCTCACGAGCTGTCAGGCGGCCAGCGCCAGCGTGTCATGATCGCGATGGCCTTGGCCAACGAGCCTGAGTTGTTAATTGCCGACGAACCGACCACTGCGCTAGACGTGACGGTACAGCTGAAAATTCTGGATTTGCTGAAGGATTTACAGGCGCGGCTGGGGATGTCGTTGTTACTGATAAGTCACGATTTGAACCTTGTTCGACGAATTGCACATCGAGTATGTGTCATGCAGCGTGGTTGCATCGTCGAACAAGCATCGTGCGAACAGTTGTTCCGCTCACCGCAGCATCCATACACCCGGGAACTGCTCAGCGCAGAGCCCAGCGGAAGCCCAGCCAACACGGTTAGTGGCCCGCCGTTGCTGGAAGTCGAGGACCTAAAAGTATGGTTCCCGATCAAAAAAGGGTTGTTGCGCAAGACCGTTGATTACGTGAAAGCGGTCGACGGAATAAACTTCAGCCTACCTCAGGGCCAGACCTTGGGCATTGTCGGAGAAAGCGGATCGGGGAAATCGACCTTGGGTCTGGCGATTTTGCGTTTGATTGCCAGCAAAGGCCCGATCAGTTTTGAAGGTAAACGTCTAGACTGTTTGTCGCGACAAGAAGTAAGACCCCTGCGACGGGAAATGCAGGTGGTGTTCCAGGACCCGTTTGGCAGCCTCAGCCCACGCATGAGCGTCAGTGAGATTGTCGGCGAAGGATTGCGCATCCATCGCATGGGAACACCCGAGGAGCAGGAAAAGGCAATTATTGAAGCCTTGAGAGAAGTAGGTCTGGATCCGGAAACCCGGCACCGCTACCCTCACGAGTTTTCTGGCGGGCAACGGCAGCGCATCGCCATTGCCCGGGCACTGGTATTAAAACCGGCGCTCATTGTGCTAGACGAGCCAACCTCAGCGCTGGACCGAACAGTACAGCGCCAGGTAGTCGAGTTGTTACGCTCGCTGCAAGCCAAGTACAACCTGACATATTTGTTTATCAGCCATGACCTGGCGGTAGTCAAAGCGCTGAGCCACCAACTGATGGTGGTCAAGCACGGCCAAGTGGTCGAACAGGGTGATGCGCAAAGTATCTTTGCCTCACCGCAACATCCATATACACAACAGCTGCTGGAAGCCGCCTTTTTGGCACCAGTGGCTGTCGATTAACCTGATAGAGGAACAACACATGGGTTTTCTCGCCGGTAAGCGCGTCCTGATCGTCGGTGTCGCTAGCAAATTGTCCATCGCTTCTGGCATTGCTGCCGCCATGCACCGTGAAGGCGCTGAACTTGCTTTCACTTATCAGAACGAAAAGCTTAAAGGCCGCGTTGAAGAGTTCGCAGCAGGCTGGGGTTCTAACCCGGAACTGTGCTTCCCTTGCGACGTTGCCAGCGATGAAGAAATCGCCAAGGTTTTCGAAGAGCTGAGCAAGAAATGGGACGGCCTGGACTGCATCGTTCACTCCGTAGGTTTCGCCCCTGGCGACCAACTGGACGGCGACTTCACAGACGCTACCACCCGTGAAGGCTTCCGTATTGCTCACGACATCAGCGCCTACAGCTTCGTGGCCTTGGCCAAAGCTGGCCGCCCGATGATGAAAGGCCGCAATGGCAGCCTGCTGACCCTGTCCTACCTGGGTGCAGAGCGCACTATGCCTAACTACAACGTGATGGGCATGGCCAAAGCCAGCCTGGAAGCGGGTGTACGTTACCTGGCAGGCAGCTTGGGCCCTGAAGGCACTCGCGTTAACTGCGTATCGGCTGGCCCGATCCGCACGCTGGCAGCTTCTGGCATCAAGAACTTCCGTAAAATGCTCGCTGCCAACGAAGCGCAAACCCCGTTGCGTCGCAACGTGACCATCGAAGAAGTCGGCAACGCCGGCGCCTTCCTGTGCTCCGATCTGGCATCGGGCATCAGCGGCGAAATCATGTACGTAGACGGCGGCTTCAACACCACCGCAATGGGCAGCCTCGAAGAGTAATCTCTTCGCTGTAGCCTTTACGTAAACGCCCGGTGCATTGACTGCACCGGGCGTTTTGCGTTTAAGGCCTAAAATATCCTCACGCAATGGCAAAAGAGCGGCGACGATCATGAGCCTGATCCACTGCCGCCGCACCAAAGGAGGCCTACCAAGTCTATGCAAGGCGTATTCGCTCGTCGCTTACAGCCCTAAATACTTGAAGCAGCAAATACCCGCAAACGGTGACCGTCAAGATCAAGAGCAACAAACGTGTACCCGAAATCCATATCTACGGGTGTTTGTACCACCCTCAGTCCGCCCGTACTCCAAGCTTGATAGGTTGAGTCAACGACAGCGCGATCTGCCACCGAGAAGGCTACTTCACCCGCAGTTCCAACATCGGATACCGCTGGTTCTACAGTGTGCTTAGACCAGAGGCCCAGCATGAGCCCTGACCCAAGAGGAAACAGTGCAAACGTCGCCGAGGCTTCTATCGGTTCAATCTTTAGTAAATCGGTGTAGAACTTCGCGCTGGCCTCTGGGCTGTCGACGTACAGAATGAAGAAATTAGGTGCGATCACTGGGGTTACCATAAGGTGAAAGAGAGAGGGAGCTATTGGCGTAGCGCCTGCTAGCCCGAACCAGACTATGTCCTCTCGTTACCCATTTCTGTCAGCAGTGATCACTGTTGATCGACGATACCTTGGTGAAGCCGCCAAGCCTTGAGTAGGGCTTGCCGCCTGCGTGGGTAGCGTTCTTGCAACGCGGTGAAGGTCATGATCCTGTCTGCGCGAAAATGACGGAAACCATTACGCAGCTCGCACCACGTCACCAAAACGCGAGAGTCATCAAAGTAGCCAAGCGCGAACGGCCAGATCGTCCGAGAGGACTCTATGCCCTTCAGATCCCTGTAGATGATTTCCGCTTTCAGTTCTGCCTTGATGGTATTCCGAATGATCGGTTGTGCGATTGCTGAGTGCATCATCGAGGTACCTGGCCCGACGAGTAATGCAGAAGCCTCGAGCTCGTCTCTCAAGGCCGAAGGTAGAACTGTGGCAATTTTACTAAGGGCATTTCTTGCCGCGTGCCCCAGACGCTCGTCAGCACGTCCGGCTACCCAACGTGAACCCAGCACGAGAGCCTCTATCTCCTCTTCGGTGAACATCAAGGGAGGAAGTGTGAACCCTGGATGCAGGACAAACCCGAGTCCGGCAACGCCCTCGATACTTGCCCCTTGCTCCTTCAAGGTACCTATGTCCCTGTACAGGGTACGTAGGGTGATACCAAGTTCACTCGCTAAAACTGCGCCGGCGACCGGAAAACGGTGGCGCCGCAAAATTTCGATCAAAGCTAAAAGACGTTGGGAGCGAGTCATATCAGAGATTCAAAAGGTGATTATCGACAGGCTTTCATAACTAGAAGGGTAATTTCAACTAAGGACAGCGACATTGGCAGCACCCATTGGATTGGCGCTTACCTCTGATCTAGCCGGCACGTCTCATCGGGCATGATTCTTATGTTTGCTTGAGGAATGCTCTTACACGCCTGCGGACATAGCAGACGAGTGATATTACCAAAATGCTGCCGCCTAGATGGGAGCCCGTTGAATAACGCACGGTGTAGTGGCGGACGCTTATGGTGTTTGTCTAGAAGCAAGTGCTCCACGCGATCTTTTGGTTTTATGTCGCGCATAAAAATGGCCGCTCAGTGAGCGGCCATTTTTTGTGAAGCTATGAAGAGCGCTTAGTAGCGATCAACCTTGGCTTCGTTTTCCAACTGCTTACGGTAGGCAGCAAAGTCTTGCTGGCCAACACGCGAAGCAAGGAAGCGACGATACGACGCTTTCTCTTCTTCAGTCGGCTTCGCGGCATCGTTAACACCGTTCAGACGCAATACAACCACGGTGCCATCAGCCAAGGTAACGCTGCCAAATGTCGGCTTGTCCTTGGACGCTGGCTTAGGCATGCGGAACACCGCTTGTAACACGGCAGGATCCATACCGTCCTGGCCTCGCGAAACGGCTTCCTGAACCTTCCACGACTGACCATCAACGGGCTGGTTCAACGGCAATTTGCCATCGCGCAAGCCTGCAATGATTTCGTCGGCCTTGGTTTTAGCTGCCGCACTCGCGTGCTCTTTAACCAGTTGTGCGCGAATGCTCGAAGCAACGGCTTCCAGAGGCAACTGCTCTGGCTTGCGATGCTCTTTAACACGCAGTACGACAACAGTCTCAGGGTCAAGCTCAAGCGCGGTGCTGTTGGCACCCTCGTCCATCACTTCAGTGCTAAATGCGGCTTGAACGACAGCACGGTTAGCAGCAACGCCCTCGCCACCTTCACGGCCAAACGGCGCCGAGGTGTGGACGGTCAGTTTCAAGTCCTGAGCAGGCTGGGCCAGATCAGAGGCTTCAAACGCAGAGTCCTCGAGTTGCTTGGTCGCATCAACAAAGCTGCGCTCAACCTGTTGTGTTTTCAGATCACGCGTTAGTTTGTCTTTCAGGCTGGCGAACGTCGGTACTTCCGGCGCTTCGACACCCAGCAGCTTGATCAAGTGGTAACCAAAGCTGGTGCGAACGGGCTCCGACACTTGGTCTTTTTTCAAGGCATATTCAGCCGCTTCGAAGACCGGATCGTAAACACCCGGGCCCGCATAACCTAGGTCACCGCCATTGGCAGCCGAACCCGGATCTTGAGAGAACTCTTTGGCCAGAGCCTCAAAGCTTTCGCCTTTGGCCAGACGTTGTTGAATGTCTTCAATTTTGGCTTTGGCTTGCACGTCGCTGACTTTGTCGTTGACTTCAATCAGGATGTGCGCAGCGCGACGCTGTTCCGCCAAGTTGGCGATTTCTTTCTGATAAAGCGCCTGTAGCTCATCATCTTTGACCGCCACCTGATCAAAGAAGGAAGACTTCTTCAATTCGATGTAATCAATTACGACTTGGTCAGGCGTCATGAATTCTTTGGCGTGCTTGTCGTAGTAAGCCTTGATTTCTTCTTCGCTGATTTTCACCGCAGCAGGATCTGCCTTGATGTTCAGGGTAGCGAAATCACGGGTTTGCTTTTCAAGGCGAGCGAAAGCGTTCACTTGTTCATCGGTCACAAAACCGCTGCCTGCCAAACCTGCGCGCAACTGACCAATCAGCATTTCTTGGCCTAGCATTTCGCGAAATTGCAGACGGCCGTAACCCAGTTGACGAATTACCTGATCGAAACGCTCAGGGCTGAATTGACCGTTGTCCTGAAACTCAGGTGTCTGCAGGATGACTTGGTCCAAAGCAGCTTCAGAGAAGGAAAACTTCGCGTTGTTGGCGCCTTGCAGCAGCAGCTTGCGATCGATCAACCCTTTGAGGGCAGCTTCGTGCAGCATTTTTTCGTCCAACAACGAAGCGTCGAAATCTTTGCCCAATTGTTGCATCAACTGACGACGTTGCATGTCTACAGCTTGGCTGAGCTCAACTTGAGTGATTTCCTCACCATTAACCTTGGCCGCATCCTTGCTGGTAGAGGTGGCTTGAAAAATCGCATCGAAACCGGTCAACGCCATGAGCGCGACGATGACACCGATGATGGTCTTGGCAATCCAGCCTTGTGAATTGTCCCTGATATTTTGCAGCATGCTTCCCCCAGAAACGGTCTTGCACAATGAGCAACCGTGGAGCGTGGGTAGAGTCCGGATAGAAGAAAGGCGCATCCGAGGATGCGCCTTCTCGTAACTGGCGGAGCGGACCGGGCTCGAACCCGCGACCCCCGGCGTAACACGTCAATGCGAGATTGACCATACTACCGCTCCGCTGCCAAGCCTGGCGTGCGCCTGACCCGGTTGGGTAAAGGTGTAGCAGAAACTTAGTTAACCGCTTCTTTCAATGCTTTACCGGCTTTGAAGCCTGGTTTTTTAGCAGCAGGAATTTCCAGCGTTTTACCAGTCTGTGGGTTACGACCCGTGCGAGCAGGACGATCGGTTACAGAAAAAGTACCAAAACCAACCAGTACCACAGAGTCGCCGGCCTTAAGAGCGCCAGTGACGGATTCGATTACTGCGTCCAGCGCACGGCCAGCTGCAGCTTTCGGGATATCAGCAGATGCAGCGATAGCATCAATCAGTTCCGACTTGTTCACTCTAAGTCCCCTTATATCTATCTGAGTATGTTTCTAAAGTTTTTTGGTAAAACCTGAACGTTTGCCTGAGTGCTGCGGACACTTATAGAGCCGCTTTATAACAAGGGCTCTAAACAGCGTCAAGAAAGCACCTCAGGCAAATTAGTATTAATGCGTGCTGATTCTTTCCTTAGCGTCAGACTCGCGCTTCTCATCCTTGGCAACAATCTCAGGAGCCACATCTGGCAAGGGCTCCGGGGCGTATTGCAGCGCAATTTGCAGGACCTCGTCAATCCATTTAACCGGTTTAATCAGAAGATCCTGTTTGATGTTGTCAGGGATTTCCTTCAGATCGCGAACATTCTCTTCAGGGATAATTACGGTTTTGATTCCACCACGGTGGGCCGCAAGCAGTTTTTCCTTCAGACCACCGATGGCCAGTACCTGACCACGCAGGGTTATTTCACCGGTCATTGCAACATCTGCACGCACAGGAATCAGCGTAAGTGCTGACACCAAAGCGGTACACATTCCTACGCCAGCACTCGGCCCGTCTTTAGGCGTAGCACCTTCAGGCATGTGGATGTGAATGTCCCGTTTCTCGTGAAAATCCAATGGGATACCGAGACTTTTGGCACGGCTGCGGACGACCGTCAAAGCCGCTGTAATGGACTCAACCATCACATCACCAAGCGAACCGGTCTTGATCAGTTGACCTTTGCCTGGCACGACAGCGGCCTCAATAGTGAGTAATTCGCCACCGACTTGAGTCCAGGCTAGGCCGGTCACTTGACCAATCTGGTCTTGCTGTTCTGCCAAGCCATAACTGAATTTTCTGACACCCAGGAAGTGCTCCAAAAGCTCAGAGGTCACAGTGACGGAGAAGCGCTTCTCCATCGCATGCTCTTTGACTGCCTTGCGGCAAATCTTTGCAATCTGACGCTCAAGGCCCCGCACACCGGCTTCACGGGTGTAATAACGAATGATGTCGCGGATGGCTTCGTTGTCGAATGCCAACTCGCCTTTCTTCAAACCATTCGCTTCAATTTGTTTCGGAGCGAGGTATTTGATAGCGATATTGATTTTTTCGTCTTCGGTGTAGCCCGGCAGACGAATCACCTCCATCCGATCCAGCAACGCTGGCGGGATGTTCATGGAGTTCGAGGTGCACAGGAACATCACATCGGACAGGTCGTAATCGACCTCAAGGTAATGGTCGTTGAAATTGTGGTTTTGCTCAGGGTCCAGCACTTCTAGCAAAGCAGATGCCGGATCACCGCGCATGTCGCTGCCCATCTTGTCGATTTCATCGAGCAAGAACAGCGGGTTGCGCACACCCACTTTTGTCATCTTTTGAATCAATCTACCCGGCATGGAACCGATATAGGTACGGCGGTGACCACGAATTTCCGCTTCATCACGTACACCGCCCAGGGCCATGCGCACGAATTTACGGTTAGTCGCGTTGGCAATGGACTCTGCAAGAGAGGTTTTACCAACACCAGGGGGACCGACCAGGCACAAAACCGGGCCACGGATTTTCTTCACGCGCTTTTGCACGGCGAGATATTCGAGAATGCGCTCTTTGACTTCGTCCAGACCATAGTGATCGGCATCGAGAATGTCTTCAGCGCGCTTCAGGTCCAGACGCACCTTGCTCTGAGCCTTCCACGGCACCTGCACCAACCAGTCAATGTATGAACGCACCACAGTCGCTTCTGCAGACATTGGCGACATTTGCTTGAGTTTGTTCAGCTCAGCCTGAGCCTTTGTCATTGCATCTTTAGGTAGGCCGGCCTCATCAATGCGTTTTTTCAGCTCTTCGATTTCGTTGTGACCTTCGTCACCATCACCCAGCTCTTTCTGAATGGCCTTCATCTGCTCATTCAGGTAGTACTCGCGTTGGCTGCGCTCCATCTGCTTTTTGACACGACCACGAATGCGTTTTTCAACTTGCAGCAAGTCGATCTCAGCATCCAGCAACGCCAGAACGTGCTCTACCCGCGCCTGCAGGTCGATGATTTCAAGAATTTCCTGCTTCTGCTCGATCTTCAGTGCCATATGGGCAGCCATGGTATCGACCAGACGGCTTGGCTCATCAATGCTGTTAAGCGATGACAACACCTCGGCAGGGACTTTCTTGCCCAACTGTACATATTGCTCAAACTGCGAGAGCAGGCTACGTACATAGACTTCGGATTCACGCTCCGGAGCAGCCACCTCATCAATCAGAGAGACTTCAGCGCTCAAGTAGCCATCGGCCTGACCGAAATACTCCACAGCGCCGCGCTGCTCGCCCTCAACCAGCACTTTGACGGTGCCATCCGGGAGTTTGAGCAGTTGCAGGACCGTTGCAATAGTGCCCACGTGATAGAGAGCGTCTTCGCCCGGATCATCGTCAGCAGGATTTTTTTGAGCCAACAGCAAAATCTGCTTGTCGCCCGTCATCGCAGCCTCAAGGGCCTCGATTGATTTCTCGCGTCCCACGAACAGTGGGATAACCATGTGCGGATAAACCACGACATCACGCAATGGCAGGAGAGGCAATTCGATGGTTGTCTTCATGATTTCGCCTCTACGGCGGCCATAAGGCCGTAATCAGATGGATGTAAGCTTGAAGCCAAGATGGGGGCTGCTTAGAAAAAAAACAAGCGCTGGCCGATAGGAAAAACAAAGGGGCCCGAAGGCCCCTTCTTTAACACGCAAGATGTAATACGCAGCAATACACTTACGCGTCGGGTGCAGCCTTGGCAGTCGCTTCGCTGTTTTCATAAATCAACAGCGGCTTGGACTTACCTTCTATGACGCTTTCGTCGATCACCACTTTACTCACCTCGGACTGCGAGGGGATTTCGTACATGGTGTCGAGCAATACGCTTTCAAGAATCGAACGAAGGCCACGAGCACCCGTCTTGCGCTCTAGCGCACGCTTGGCCACTGCTTTCAGGGCGTCCGCACGGAACTCAAGATCAACGCCTTCCATCTCGAACAACTTACCGTATTGCTTGGTCAGCGCGTTCTTCGGCTCGGTAAGAATCTGCATCAGCGCAGCTTCATCAAGCTCATCAAGCGTTGCAAGAACAGGCAAACGGCCAACGAACTCAGGGATCAGACCGAACTTGACCAAATCATCAGGCTCGACCTCACGCAGGGATTCTCCAACCTTTTTACCCTCTTCCTTGCTGCGTACTTCGGCGCTAAAGCCGATCCCGCCGCGAGTAGAGCGTGCCTGGACAACCTTCTCAAGGCCTGAGAATGCACCACCGCAGATAAACAGAATGTTGCGGGTATCAACCTGCAAGAACTCCTGCTGCGGATGCTTGCGGCCACCTTGAGGTGGTACAGAAGCCACGGTACCTTCGATCAGCTTGAGTAACGCTTGCTGCACACCTTCGCCGGAAACATCACGGGTAATCGAAGGGTTGTCAGATTTGCGCGAAATCTTGTCGATCTCATCGATGTAGACGATACCCATTTGGGCTTTCTCTACGTCGTAATCGCATTTCTGTAGCAGTTTCTGAATAATGTTTTCAACATCCTCGCCCACGTAACCGGCTTCGGTCAGCGTGGTGGCATCAGCGATGGTGAAGGGCACGTTCAGCAAACGAGCCAAGGTTTCAGCCAGCAGAGTTTTACCCGAGCCGGTGGGTCCGATCAGCAGGATGTTACTCTTGCCGAGTTCGACGTCGTCATTTTTTTTGTCACGCTGGTTGAGGCGCTTGTAGTGGTTATACACCGCTACAGCCAAAACCTTTTTGGCACGTTCCTGACCAATAACGTATTGATCAAGGATGCCGCTGATTTCTTTTGGCGAAGGTAATTTATGCGCGCTGCTTTCGGCTTGGGCTTCCTGCACCTCCTCACGGATGATGTCGTTGCACAAGTCGACGCATTCGTCGCAGATAAACACCGAGGGGCCGGCAATCAATTTACGCACTTCATGCTGGCTTTTGCCACAGAAGGAGCAATAGAGCAATTTGCCGTTGTCCTCGCCGTTGCGGGTGTCAGTCATTCGATCGATCCAAATCCGATAGGCTTGCAACACAAGATGAAGGCAACTGCGGGCTTTTTCAAGCCCACAGGTGGTCGGTTAACCCAACCACCTACATTTGAGTTACTTAAGCGGGCATTTGACGCTTGCTAAACACAGAGTCGATCAAACCGTATTCGGCCGCACGCTCAGCGCTCATGAAGTTGTCACGCTCAGTGTCACGCTCGATGGTCTCGAGAGTCTGACCCGTGTGGTGAGCCAGCAGCGAGTTCAAACGATGACGAATGTTGAGGATTTCCTTGGCATGAATGTCGATATCCGACGCCTGCCCTTGGAAGCCGCCCAATGGCTGGTGAATCATCATGCGCGAGTTAGGCAGGCAGTGACGCTTGCCCGGTGCGCCGCCAGCCAAGAGGAAAGCACCCATGCTGCAGGCCTGGCCAATACAGATGGTCGACACGTCTGGCTTGATGAACTGCATGGTGTCGTAGATCGACATACCTGCAGTGACCGAGCCGCCAGGAGAGTTGATGTAAAGATGGATGTCCTTGTCCGGATTTTCGGCTTCAAGGAAAAGCAACTGCGCAGCAACCAAGTTGGCCATGTAGTCTTCGACAGGGCCTACCAAGAAGATGATTCGTTCCTTCAAAAGGCGCGAATAGATGTCGTAGGCGCGCTCGCCACGAGCAGATTGCTCAACAACCATCGGGACCAAGCCGCCTGCGGCCTGGATGTCAGAGTTCTGCTGAATATAAGAATTGCGGGACATGTCCGGCAGTCACTCCCAAAAAGTCTTGTCTGGAATACGCATAAGCCAGCTCGAGGCTGGCTTATGGTTGTGTTTTCTAACGCGTCAGGAATCAGTCGGCTTGTGGAGCTTCCACCGGCTTGACAGCTTCTTCGTAAGAGACCGCTTTATCGGTCACCTTAGCCTTCTGCAGAACAGTATCCACAACTTGCTCTTCCAGCACAACCGAACGAACCTCGTTCAATTGCTGGTCATTTTTGTAGTACCAAGCTACAACCTGCTCTGGCTCCTGATAAGCGGAAGCCATTTCCTGAATCATTTCGCGAACGCGATCTTCATCAGGCTTCAGGTCGAATTGCTTAACCACTTCAGCAACGATCAGACCCAGCACAACGCGACGCTTAGCTTGCTCTTCGAACAGCTCAGCCGGCAGTTGATCAGGCTTGATGTTGCCACCGAACTGCTGAACAGCCTGCACGCGCAGACGATCAACTTCGTTGGACAGCAAAGCTTTTGGCACTTCAATCGGGTTAGCAGCCAGCAGACCGTCCATTACCTGGCTCTTAACCTTGGACTTGATTGCCTGACGCAGCTCACGCTCCATGTTCTTGCGAACTTCGGCGCGGAAACCTTCAATACCTGTTTCTTTGATACCGAATTGAGCGAAGAACTCTTCGTTCAGTTCTGGCAATTTAGGCTCAGAGACAGTGTTGACCGTCACAGTGAACTCAGCGGCTTTGCCTGCCAGGTCGAGATTCTGATAGTCCTCTGGGAAAGTCAGGGTCAGAACACGCTCTTCGCCTGCCTTAGCACCAACCAGACCGTCTTCGAAGCCAGGAATCATGCGGCCCGAACCCAGAACCAGTTGAGTGCCCTTAGCGGAACCACCAGCGAATACTTCGCCATCAACCTTGCCAACGAAATCGATGTTCAGTTGGTCTTCGTTCTGAGCTGCACGCTCAGTCACTTCAAAACGGGTGTTTTGCTTGCGCAGCACGTCCAGCATTTTGTCCAGGTCAGCATCAGCCACTTCGGCGCTCAGGCGCTCGATAGCGACAGTGTCCAGACCGGTCACTTCGAATTCTGGGAACACTTCGAAAGTGGCAATGTATTCCAGATCTTTGCCTTTCTCGAAGACTTTAGGCTCAACCGATGGTGCGCCAGCCGGGTTCAGCTTTTGCTCAACCACTGCTTCGTAGAAGGAAGCCTGGATTACGTTGCCCAGCGCTTCTTGACGAGCATCAGCTTCGTAACGCTGACGGATCACGCTCATTGGCACTTTGCCTGGACGGAAGCCCGGGATCTTGGCCTTTTGGGCAGTCTGTTGCAGACGCTTGTTGACTTCAGCCTCAATACGCTCAGCTGGCACGCCAATGGTCATGCGACGCTCAAGAGCGGAAGTATTTTCAACAGAAACTTGCATGGATATTCCTCGTTGCACAGACATTAGCCGGCCGTTTCCGACCCCATAATCAAGGGCATGCATTCTAGTGGGTCAAACTCAAGAAGTCACCCTACCGGAATCGCGCACAGAAACAGCAGGTACATTATTAAGCGCAAGCAATGATTTGCTTAACCACCTGAAAACACATGAATCTTTACACGCAGGCTCCAGTTCAGAGCCTTCTATATAGAAGCAGGCCGCAAGCAAGTGCTTGAAAGCACGCCTGCAGGGCAGAAAAAACGAAACGCAGGCATTATCCAGCAACACAATGCAGCCCGACGCCTACACATTCAAAACAGCCCAAACCAAAAAAAAGCGCATCCCTTTGCAGGTACTGCGCTTTTTTGGGTTTCGGGAAAATTTCGCGCCCCGAAACGACACCAAGGCTCACGCGACCATTTCAATGGCGATGAGATCAGGCCCTATCACTCGACTGCATCCGCAATCTAAACTTTTAAAACAAAAACGCCAGACTATTAATCTGGCGTTTTTTTAAATATGGGGTGGACGAAGGGGATCGAACCCTCGACAACGGGAGTCACAATCCCGTGCTCTACCAACTGAGCTACGCCCACCATATTGCCTGTATCACCCCACTGAATCCCTAGCAGCCCAAAGGCCGATCGGACAAGTAGGGCATTAGCACCTCAGCACACTCCACCGGATTAACGACGAACCGACCGACCTACTAATCACTTGCAGCAAAGCACTCACAAAGTGCACTGCCGAAAATGAAAAAAGCCGCCTAAGGCGGCTCTTCAACGGTTCCGCAAAAACCAGCGAAGCATTGCGAAACCTAATTTGGTGCGGACGGAGAGACTCGAACTCTCACACCTTTCGGCGCTGGAACCTAAATCCAGTGTGTCTACCAATTCCACCACATCCGCATTCAAACTTTTCAAGCAAAGACGCCAGATCATTAATCTGGCGCCTTACTAAATATGGGGTGGACGAAGGGGATCGAACCCTCGACAACGGGAGTCACAATCCCGTGCTCTACCAACTGAGCTACGCCCACCATATTGCCTGTATCGCCTTACTTGTGCCAAAGCTGCCTAATGGCGCACCCGGCAGGACTCGAACCTGCGACCATCCGCTTAGAAGGCGGATGCTCTATCCAGCTGAGCTACGGGCGCCTTATTAATCTGTACTCTGTGACGATTACAAACTAATTGCTTTCAGTATCACCAAGCTGGACAACAACTTCGCTCTACCTTCTCAACCAGTGCTAGGCTGTGCCCGACAAGTGCGACGAATGTTATAGGCGAGCCGGAAAGTCGTCAACTCTTTTTTCTAAAAAGTTTAGAAATATAAAGGAGTTAGGGGAATAAGCAGACCAAGCGCCTTTGCCCCTACGCGCTGACATGCGAGAATGCACGTCCTTTTTCCACCCTTTACGATGGTTAATCACGCGTAATGACTGCACAACTAATCGACGGCAAAGCGATCGCCGCCAGCCTGCGCCAGCAGATTGCCAAACGTGTCGCCGAGCGCCACGAGCAAGGCCTGCGCACTCCCGGCCTGGCCGTGATTCTGGTCGGCAGCGATCCTGCCTCCCAGGTTTATGTTTCGCACAAGCGTAAAGACTGCGAAGAGGTAGGCTTTTTATCCCAAGCCTATGACCTGCCTAGCGATACGACTCAACAAGCATTGACCGATTTGATCGACAGTCTTAATGAAGACCCAAACATCGACGGCATCCTGCTTCAACTGCCTCTGCCAGAGCATCTGGACGCCTCTAAATTGCTAGAGCGCATCCGCCCTGACAAAGACGTAGACGGTTTCCACCCTTACAACGTTGGCCGCCTGGCGCAACGCATTCCATTGCTGCGCCCATGCACCCCCAAAGGCATCATGACCCTGCTAGAAAGCACAGGTCAGGACCTGTACGGGATGGACGCCGTTATTGTCGGCGCCTCCAACATTGTAGGCCGCCCAATGGCCATGGAGTTACTGCTGGCTGGCTGCACCGTGACCGTTACCCACCGCTTCACCAAGGACCTGGCTGGCCACGTTGGCCGTGCCGATCTGGTGGTTGTAGCTGCAGGCAAACCAGGTCTGGTCAAAGGCGAGTGGATCAAGGAAGGCGCCATCGTGATCGATGTTGGCATTAACCGTCAGGCTGATGGCAAGTTGGTGGGCGACGTGGTTTACGAGACCGCCCTGCCCCGCGCCGGCTGGATCACGCCAGTCCCTGGCGGCGTTGGCCCGATGACGCGTGCCTGCTTGCTGGAAAATACGCTGTATGCCGCCGAAACATTGCACGACTAAGCTCTAGCGTCTCGCAACAAAAACGGCACCCAAGGGTGCCGTTTTTTATTGCCCGCTTGCTTTGCTCGCGATCAAGATCAAAAGATCGCAAGCAAGCTCACTCCTACAGGGAATATCGCTAGCCCTGTAGTCGCACCCTTAGTCAGCCAGGCGCCAGGTGGTTCCACCCTTGCCGTCTTCCAGCACAACACCCATTGCCGCAAGTTGATCGCGGATACGATCGGACTCTGCCCAGTCTTTGCCCGCACGTGCGGCCAAACGAGCCGCAATCAAAGCATCAACCTCTGCCGCATCCACTCGCCCTTCAGCGCCAGCCTGCAAAAAATCATCCGCTTCGAGCTGCAATACACCCAGCACATCCGCCAACTCTTTAAGGCGCGCCGCCAAACTCGCTGCCGCCTGCACATCGGTTTCACGCAAGCGGTTAATCTCGCGAACCATCTCGAACAGCACCGCACAGGCTTCAGGCGTACCGAAGTCATCGTTCATCACTTGAGTGAAGCGTTCTACAAACGCCTCACCACCAGCCGGCGTCACTTTTGGCAAACCTTTCAGTGCGTGATAGAACCGCTCAAGTGCCGCTTTTGCGTCCTTGAGATTGTCTTCGGAGTAGTTGATCGAGCTCCGGTAATGACTGGAAACCAACAGGTAACGCACCACTTCTGGATGATATTTCTCCAGGACGTCGCGAATGGTGAAGAAGTTGTTCAAGGATTTGGACATCTTCTCGCCATTGATGCGAATCATCCCGCAGTGCATCCAAGCATTGGCGTAGATTTTACCTGTCGCCGCCTCGCTTTGGGCGATTTCGTTTTCATGGTGCGGAAACTCAAGATCGCTGCCGCCGCCATGAATATCGAACGTCTCACCCAGGCAGCACGTCGACATTACCGAGCACTCAATGTGCCAGCCCGGACGACCTGCCCCCCATGGCGACTCCCAGCTTGGCTCGCCCGGCTTGACGCCTTTCCAGAGCACAAAATCCAGCGGATCGTCTTTGGCCTCATCAACTTCGATGCGGGCCCCGATACGCAGGTCTTCGATCTTCTTACGCGACAACTTGCCGTAGCCCATAAACTTGGCAACGCGGTAATACACGTCGCCATTGCCAGGTGCGTAGGCGTAACCCTTGTCGATCAAGGTCTGAATCATCGCATGCATACCAGCGATATGATCGGTGGCACGCGGTTCCATATCCGGCTTGCGGATATTGAGTCGCGCTTCATCCTCGTGCATCGCGGCGATCATGCGCTCAGTCAGCGCTTCAAACGTTTCACCGTTTTCATTCGCACGATTGATGATCTTGTCGTCGATATCAGTGATGTTGCGCACATACGTCAAATCGTAACCGCTGAAACGCAGCCAGCGCGTCACCAGGTCGAAGGCAACCATGCTGCGACCGTGGCCCAAGTGGCAGTAGTCGTACACAGTCATGCCGCACACATACATGCGTACCTTGTTGCCATCCAGAGGCTTGAAAACTTCTTTGCTCTTGGTGAGCGTGTTGTAGATCGTTAGCACGAGTTCTTCCTTAAAACTTGATCACTGGCCCCACGAGTCACGCAGGGTCACGGTACGGTTAAATACCGGCTGGCCGGGTTTCGAGTCCTTGACATCCGCGCAGAAGTAACCTTCGCGCTCAAACTGGAAACGGTCTTCCGGTTGCGCATTGCCCAACGAAGGCTCAGCACGACAACCCGTAAGAACTTGCAGCGAGTCAGGGTTAATGTTTTCCAGGAAGCCTGCGCCATCCTCTGCCTTTTCAGGATTCGGCGAACGGAACAGACGGTCATACAAACGAACTTCACACTCGACGCTGGCAGCCGCCGGCACCCAGTGCACAACCCCTTTAACCTTGCGGCCTTCCGGGTTTTTGCCCAGGGTTTCAGGGTCGTACGAGCAGTGCAGCTCAACGATGTTGCCATCGGCATCTTTAATCGCTTCATCAGCGCGGATTACGTAACTGCCGCGCAGACGCACTTCACCCGCAGGCTCAAGGCGCTTGTAACCCTTAGGCGGCTCTTCCATGAAGTCGTCACGATCGATGTAAATCTCGCGCGCAAATGGCAGCACTCGAACACCCATGTCTTCTTTAGGATGGCAAGGCAGCTCAAGGTTCTCGACTTTGTCTTCCGGATAGTTGGTGATGATCACCTTCAACGGACGCAGCACGCACATCGCACGCGGAGCGCTGTGGTCCAGGTCGTCACGAATGCTGAACTCCAGCATGCCGAAGTCCACTACGCCGTCTGAACGGTTGGTACCCACCATGTCGCAGAAGTTGCGAATCGATTTAGGCGTATAACCGCGACGACGGAAACCCGACAGGGTCGACATGCGCGGGTCATCCCAGCCATTCACATGTTTTTCATCCACCAACAGTTTGAGCTTGCGCTTGCTGGTAATGGTGTAGTTGAGGTTCAGGCGCGAGAACTCGTACTGACGTGGCTTGCTCAGTACCGGCAGGCTGTCGAGGAACCACTCATACAGGGGACGATGGCCTTCGAACTCCAGGGTGCAGATCGAATGGGTAATGCCTTCGATGGCATCCGACTGACCATGGGTGAAGTCATAGTTCGGGTAGATGCACCACTTATCACCGGTCTGGTGGTGATGTGCATGACGAATGCGGTACATGATCGGGTCACGCAGGTTCATGTTCGGCGAAGACATGTCGATCTTGGCACGCAGCACGCGCTTGCCATCTTCGAACTCGCCCGCCTTCATGCGCGCAAACAGATCCAGGTTTTCTTCAACACTGCGATCGCGGAACGGGCTGTTCTTACCTGGCTCGGTCAGGTTGCCGCGGTACTCCTTGGCCTGCTCTGGTGTCAGGTCGCAGACATAGGCCTTGCCTTCCTTGATCAGATAGACCGCCCAGTCATGCAGTTGATCGAAGTACTGCGACGCATAGCGCACTTCACCAGACCATTCAAAGCCCAGCCATTTCACGTCGCTTTCGATCGCGTCGATGTATTCCTGGTCTTCTTTGGCCGGGTTAGTGTCGTCAAAACGCAGGTGCGTTACGCCGCCAAATTCTTCTGCCAGCCCAAAGTTCACGCAAATAGACTTGGCGTGGCCGATATGCAGGTAGCCGTTTGGCTCAGGCGGAAAGCGGGTCACGATCTGTTTGCATTTACCCGATTCAAGGTCCGCCTGCACGATAGGGCGCAGAAAATTGGCCGGTACAGCTGGACCAGCCTTTGGATTCAGAGTGGGGTCGACAGTGGGCTTGCTCATAGGATCCTTGAACGTAACGGATGCGCGGCCTGAAGCGGCCGACTAAATCAAAGCGCCTATCATAGCCGATGCCGTCAAGCCACTGACAGAGCAGGTGATCAATCAACGCATTTGAAATGCTAGCTTTTAGTCCCCATATCGCAAAAACACCATCGAAATGCGGTGCAGGCACGCTAAACTCCGCCCCGCGGCTGTATCTACCCAGCCCGCCTGGGGCGCAAGGTGTAATACGCATCTCCCAAGCCCAACGAATTCTCTGATAGAGCGATAACGACCATGTCAAAAGTAAAACTGACCACCAACCACGGCGACATCGTGATTGAGCTGAACGCTGAAAAGGCGCCGATCACTGTCGCCAACTTCATCGAATACGTAAAAGCCGGTCACTACGAAAACACCGTTTTCCACCGTGTCATCGGCAACTTCATGATTCAGGGCGGTGGTTTTGAACCTGGCATGAAAGAAAAGAAAGACAAGCGTCCAAGCATCCAGAACGAGGCTGACAACGGCCTGTCGAACGACAAATACACCGTTGCCATGGCCCGCACCATGGAGCCGCATTCGGCTTCTGCTCAATTCTTCATCAACGTGGCTGACAACAGCTTCCTGAACCACAGCGGTAAAAACGTTCAGGGCTGGGGCTACGCCGTATTCGGCAAAGTGACCGAAGGCCAAGACATTGTCGACAAGATCAAGGGCGTATCGACTACATCCAAAGCCGGTCACCAAGATGTACCAGCAGACGACGTGATCATCGAGAAAGCAGAGATCACTGAGTGATATTGCTGATTTCAGATTTGCATCTGGAAGAGGAGCGCCCGGATATAACCCGGGCGTTTCTGGATTTCCTGTCCGGGCGGGCGCGCTCGGCACAGGCGCTGTACATTTTGGGCGATTTTTTTGAAGCCTGGATTGGCGACGATGCAATGACGCCCTACCAGCGCTCCATCTGCGAAGCGCTGCGCGAATTGAGTGACAGCGGCACCCATGTATTTCTGATGCACGGCAATCGCGATTTCCTGCTGGGCCAGGCCTTTTGCAAGGCCGCTGGCTGCACCCTACTTAAAGACCCTAGCGTTGTAGATTTCTACGGCGAGCCGGTGTTGCTGATGCACGGCGATAGCCTGTGCACACGCGACGAAGCCTACATGCGTCTACGACGCTACCTGCGTAACCCGGTGACATTGTGGATTTTGCGCCACTTGCCGCTGAGAACTCGGCACACACTCGCACGCAAGCTGCGCAGCGAAAGCCGTGCGCAAACCCGCATGAAAGCCAATGACATTGTCGATGTGACTCCCGAAGAAGTGCCGCGGATCATGGAGCACTTCGGCGTCAAGACCCTGATTCATGGCCACACCCACCGCCCGGCGATTCACAAGCTGCAAATCGGCGAACACGCCGCCAAGCGCATCGTGCTTGGTGACTGGGACAAGCAAGGCTGGGCACTGCAAGTGGATGAGCAAGGCATGCAGCTAGCAGCGTTCGACTTCGTCAATCCGCAACTAGCGCTGCCTAACGCCACCCAATAAACACTGCCCGCTGTAGGAGCAGCCGGTCGATGCTCGATTGCTCGCGATCTTTTAAAAGATCAAAAGATCGCGAGGTTTGCATACGATCAGGCTTTAATGCCCGCTCGCCGCCGGCCCTGGCTTGGCCGCAAACGGTGGTTTAGCCAGCCACACCAACAAGATCAAGCCCATAAACATCCAGCCCATCAGGGTGAAGTAGTCCACGGTCGATAGCATGTAGGCCTGACTGGTCAGCACCTGATCGAGCCGGGCATAGGCTTGAGTGCTCGCCCCACCCAGATTATCCAGTGCATGCCGAGTGATCGGATCGTAGGTACTTATGCTTTCACTCATGTAGGCATGATGCTGATCCGCCCGACGAATCCATATCCAGGTTGTCAGGGATGCCGCAAAACTACCACCCAATGTCCGCAAGAACGTGGCCAAGCCAGCACCGTCGGCGATTTGATGCGGCGGCAAATCCGACATCAGAATGCTCAAGGTCGGCATAAAGAATAGCGCCACACCGATCCCCATAAACAGTTGCACCAAGGCAACGTGCTGGAAGTCCACCTCATTAGTGAAGTCTGCGCGCATAAAGCAACTCAAACCGATCGCCAAAAAGGCCAGTCCGGCCAGTAAGCGCAAGTCAAATTTGTGCGCGTACTTGCCTACAAAAGGCGACATCAACACCGGCAAAATACCAATAGGCGCTACCGCCAAACCCGCCCACGTGGCCGTATAGCCCATTTGGGTTTGCAACCATTGCGGCAAGATTAGGTTGATACCAAAGAAACCGGCATAACCAAACACCAGCACGATGGTGCCAATACGAAAGTTGCGATGGGCAAACAGACGCAGGTTCACAATCGGGTGTTTGTCAGTCATTTCCCAAATGATGAATGCCGCCAACGCCACCACAGACAACGCCGTGCCCATCAAGATGAAGCTGGACTCAAACCAGTCCAGGTCATTGCCCTTGTCGAGCACAATTTGTAGCGCGCCGACACCAATGATCAGGGTAATAAGCCCTACATAGTCCATCGGCTGACGGGTTATCACCACCGGCCGCGCCTTGAGTTGCTGGCGAACCACCATCACCGCAAAAATGCCGATCGGGATGTTAATAAAGAAGATCCACGGCCAACTGTAACTGTCGGTGATCCAGCCCCCCAAAATTGGCCCGGCAATAGGCGCGACCACCGTGACCATCGCCAGCAATGCCAGTGCCATCCCCCGTTTTGCAGGGGGATACACCGCAATCAGCAAGGTTTGGGTCATAGGATACAGCGGCCCGGCTACCAGCCCTTGCAGCACCCGAAAGCCCACCAACTCAGGCATCGAGGTCGAAATACCGCACAGAAATGAAGCCAGCACAAACAGAATCGTGGCCCACAGAAACAGCTTCACTTCACCAAAGCGCCGGCTCAACCAGCCGGTCAATGGCAAGGCAATCGCATTACTTACCGCAAAAGAGGTAATTACCCACGTGCCCTGCTCCGAACTCACCCCCAAGTTACCGGAGATAGTAGGCAGTGCAACGTTGGCGATGGTGGTGTCGAGCACCTGCATAAAGGTCGCCAGCGACAAGCCAATGGTGGCGAACAGTAAGCTGGGCGGGGTAAAAGACGCGTTTGTGCTCATCGCAAATCCTTTAAAACCGGGAGTGCAGCCCCGCCAGTGCAGCAGGGCTTATGGATTGGCGGATCAGCGTTGCGCAGCGGCGCCCGTGACAGCGCTGTTGCTGTTGATCAAACGCGTAATCAGGGATTCAGCTTCAGCCAACTGCTGCTCATAGACATTGGTGGTGAACATCGCTTTTTGCGGCGGCTGTTGCGCCAAAACCGGGCCACTCTGGTCATGCAGATTGACTTCAACGGTGGTCGACAACCCTACACGCAGTGGGTGTGTCGCCAATTCATCCGCATTGATATGAATGCGAACCGGCACGCGCTGCACGATCTTGATCCAATTGCCGGTGGCATTTTGCGCTGGCAACAGGGCAAACGCGCTCCCTGTGCCCGCACCAATGCTGTCGACGGTGCCGCTGTACTTCACGCTGCTGCCATAGATGTCCGACTCAATGTCCACCGGCTGACCGATGCGCATCTTGTGAAGCTGGGTTTCCTTGAAGTTGGCATCAATCCACAGTTGATTAAGCGGGATGACCGCCATCAGCGCAGTGCCCGGCTGAACACGCTGCCCCAACTGCACGGTCCGCTTGGCCACGTAACCGGTAACCGGTGCAATCAGCGTGGTACGGGCGTGTTCCAGATAGGCCTGGCGAACCTGCGCAGCGGCCGCCAGTACATCCGGGTGGTTAGCAACGGCCGTGTTGTCGACCAGCGCGCTGGTGGTATCCAGTTGTTGCTCGTTGTTACGCAAGGCACTTTGCGCTGACGCTAGGTCATCCCGCGCATGGGACAGCTCTTCTTGAGAAATTGCCCCGCCCGCGGCCAGATTTTTCCGGCGATTGTAGTTGTCTTGGGCTTTTTGCACAGCGATTTTTTGTGCCGCCACCTGTGCCTTGGTCCCGCTCACATTGCTGAACAAACCGCGAACCTGACGCACCGTCCGTGCCAGATTAGCCTCGGCGCTCTGCAAGCCCACCAACGAATCACTCGGGTCGAAATTGAGCAGCACCTGCCCCTCATGAACCAGATCGCCATCATCTGCACCGATGCTCACCACCGTACCCGTGACCAGCGGCGTGATTTCAACCACATTGCCATTTACATAGGCGTCGTCAGTGCTTTCGCTCCAACGGCCATACATTTCATGCCAGCCCCAGATACCTAGGCCAACCAAAATAACCAAGAGAGCCAACCCACCCAGCCAGAACTTGCGTTTACGCTGGCTTGCAGCATCTTGATCGTGTTGCGCTTCATTCGGTGTTTGCACAGTGGCCATGACGAGTACCTGAAATTATTCTGCCAGGGAGGCTTGAGAAGGAACGGCTGAGGCCGTGTTCCCGGGCTCAAAGCCACCGCCCAGGGCTTGCATCAATTGAATCGAAAGATCGATCTGTTCGGCATTCAGGTCAGCCAACTGGCGTTGGGCCTGGAGCAATTGCTGCTCAATGCTGAGGACATCCAAGTAATTGCCCACGCCAGATTCGTAACGCTGCACCCCACTGTTGTAAGAATCTTGGGCAATATCGGCTGCGCGTTTTTGCGTGCTGATTTGCTGACTCATGGCGTTCAACTGCTCAAGCGTGTTGCTGACATCGCCCAGCGCTGCGACCAAGGTTTTGTTGTACTGCGCGACCGCCAAATCGTAATTAGCGTCTTCGGCGTCAAGCCCTGCTCGCAAGCGACCGCCATCAAAAATCGGCAGCGAAATGGCCGGCGCAATATTCATGAAGCGACTGGCCGAACCAAACAATGCATCCCCCAGCAACGACTGAGTGCCCGCAGCGGCCGTCAGGTTGAGGTTGGGGTAAAAGCGGGTTTTGGCAGCGGCAATATTTTTACTGGCCGCCTCGACCCGCCAGCGCGCCGCGACTATATCGGGACGACGCCCCAGCAGTTCGGCGGGCAATGTGCTCGGTAACGCAACCGCCGCTGGCGATAGAATGTTCGGCTTGGCGATCTCAAAACCGCGATCTGGCCCTTTGCCTAACAACACTGCCAGGGCGATGTGCGCACTTTTGAGTTGTTTCTCAGCATTAATCAGTTGCTCTTGAGAGCTGGCTTCAAGGCTTTCGGTTTGCTGGTACTGATACTGGCTGTCGATGCCCGCTTGCAGACGCTGCTTGCTCAAATCGAGCATTTTGCGGGTACGCTGCAGGTCATCGTTCGAGAGGTCCCGAACGCTGTAGGCATGACCAAGATTGCTATAGGCGCGTGCCACATCAGCGGCCAGCGTGAGGCTCGCGGCCTGAGCGTCTACTTCAGCAGCACGCGCTTCGCCCAATGCAGCTTCCCACGCATCACGCTGACCGCCCCACAGGTCGAAGGTGTAATTAAAGGTCAGACCGATGTCGCGCACTGTGTCATAACGGCCACCCTTGCCCGTAGGATCTTGCGAGCGCGACAAACGGGAGCGCGTGACATCAGCTTCTGCGTTCAATGTCGGCATGCGCTCCGCATTCGCCGCACCCGCTGCTGCTGTCGCCTGATGGGCACGCGCGCTGGCTATTTGCATGTCCGGGCTGTCGCGCAAGGCTTCGTCAATCAGACCGTCAAGCTGTCCATCTCCCAAGCGTTTCCACCAGTTTCTTTCTGGCCAAGCAGCGGGGCTCACATTAACGCCACTCAGGGCTTGGGTAGCGTTGAGGTCTCTGGCATGCAGGCTCGTGCCTTCTGTTGCCAACCCGCTGTAGCTGGCACAACTGGCCAACGCAAGGGACACACACATCAGGCTTAAGCCTGTTCGTAGCGTTCTGATGCTCATTTTTCACCCAAGCGTTGGATAGTGATCGGATCACCGGCCCCCAGCAGTATTTTTTTGAGGATCTGTTCCAGGCTTTGCAGCTCCTGCGGGGTAATGGCACCGGCCAACTGATTCATGGCATCAGCACCAATCTTCGGCAACAGAGCAACCAGCCCCTGCCCTTCCTCAGTCAAGACCAGCCGAACCTGGCGCCTGTCAGCCTCAGAGCGCTGGCGAATGAGCAAGTTTTTTTGCTCAAGACGATCAAGCATGCGGGTCATCGAACCGCTGTCGACAGATAGATTGCGACAGAGCTCAGCCGGCGTATCGACATCACACTGCTCCATGATGATCAACACTTTGAACTGCGCCGCCGTGATGCCGAAAGGCTCCATATGGCTGTCGATAATGCGATCTTTAAGAATGGCTGCACGCCCCAAGAGCAGGCCCAGGATGCAGTTTTGAAAATCATCAGGGTGAAAGTGTTTCATTAGGACACCAGAAAGCTGCCTAAGCAGTAATGTGTCCAAATGTTACTGCTTAGGCAGCTAATGTCAAGGCTATTATTAGCTTGCTATCTATATGGTTATTTTTCAGCCACATAAAGGCGTAGGCGCCTGACTTGCCAGCGATGTTGACGATGCGTTTCTTTGGTGAACCGCACCGACACCATCGCGAGCAAGCCCGCTCCGACCCTTGATTTAGGGAAGGCTTAAGACAGTGCTGGCACACCGCTGTGGAAGCGGAATTCAATATCGGGGGATTCGATCAGTTCTTGCTCAGCAGTTCGCACGCGCTCGATGACCTGAGCAATGTCCTTGGCGTCACCGTATTGATACGCCAGCTTCAGATAGCCCTGAAAGTGTCGTGCTTCGCTCTTGAGCAGGCCGAAGTAAAATTTACCGAGTTCGTCGTCTAAATGCGGCACTAACGCTTCGAAACGCTCACAACTGCGCGCCTCGATAAATGCACCGACCACCAGTGTATCGACCAGCTTGACCGGCTCGTGATTGCGGACCACTTTGCGCAGACCCGAGGCGTAACGGCCAGCCGACAGCTGACGCAACTCGATCTTGCGCTTTTTCATCAGGCGCATGACTTGCTCGTGATGCACCAATTCTTCACGCGCCAGACGCGACATCATGTTGATCAGGTCAACATGCGAGTGGTACTTGGCGATCAAACTCAGCGCCGTGCTAGCGGCCTTGAATTCGCAATTTTTGTGGTCGATCAGCAGGGTTTCCTGATCCGCCAACGCGGCCGCAATCCAGCCATCCGGCGTGCGGCAACCCAGAAACTCATGGATTTCAGGAAGGTTCATGCACGCACCCCCGAACACTGGAGATTGCACAACGGGCCGAACGTGTTTTGAAGAATCGCTGACATGAGGCTCACAAAGGCTGGACGAGGCGAAAGGCGCCGATTATACGGACCCCGTGCCGCAGCACCAACCGCGCAGCTTGATATGTATCAACGCAGGCCTAACTGGCAAGCAACTATAGTGACTGCATTCCCCCTTATTACTCGTGGAGTCAATGGACATGCAAACCATACGCAGCCTTTTGGTCGTCATCGAACCCCAACTGATGGAAAGCTTCGCCCTCAAACGCGCCAAAGAAATCGCCAAAAGCACCAAAGCGCATTTGCACCTGTTGATTTGCGACAAAGAGCATGACCACTCAAGCTTACTCAGCGTGCTGGAGAGCAACCTGCGAAGTGAGGCGTTCAGCGTAAGCTCACGACAAACCTGGCACGAGAACCTGCACACCACCATCATCCGGGAGCAACAAGCCGAGGGTTGCGCACTGGTGATCAAACAGCACGTCAGTGAATCGATCCTAAAAAGGCTACTGCTCACCCCCGAAGACTGGAAGCTGCTGCGTGACTGTCCAAGCCCCGTATTGCTGGTCAAAACCACCCGCGCCTGGAGCAATGACGTGGTGCTGGCAGCGGTTGACGTCGGCAATGCTGACGAGGACCACATGGTCTTGCACAAAAGCATCATTGATCAGGGGTTCCGCATCGCCAGCCTGACCCACGGCCAACTGCATGTGGTCAGCGCCCACCCCGCACCGACACTGGCCGTGATGGATGCGAGCTACCCGATTGATACTGAATACGAAGCCAGTTACCGGGCCGCCTGCAAAGAATTCCAGCGCCAGTTCGAAATTGATGACGATCGCCTGCACATAAAAGAAGGACCGGCCGACATTATCATTCAACACATTGCTAAAAAGCTCGACGCCGTGGTGACCGTGATTGGCACTGTCGCGCGTACCGGTTTGTCCGGGGCGTTGATTGGCAACACGGCAGAAATCGTGATCGACAAGCTCGACAGCGACATCCTAGTGCTCAAGCCGGATGACATCGTCAAGCATCTAGAGCAAAAAGCGGCCAAAGCCTAGTCTGACTGTGTTGCCGCTGCCGCAAGCTGCGATAAGGGCTGAAGGACCTTCGCTTTACCTTTAGAGGCCGGGTCGCTACGCACCTCATCGCAGCCTTCGGCAGCGGCTACAAAATAATTTACTGCCCCATCACATCCTTGAGAAAACCCGGCGCGATGTAACGCTCGTAGTGGGCTTCGGACAAAAGGAAGAATTCCCGATCAATGGCGTCGCGCAACTCTGGCAGGCCCCAATCGCGAAATTCCGGCAACAACACCATGCCGTACATCTCCAACTGATTGATCACCCGCGCACCACGGGCAATCAACTGGTAAGCCCAACAATATTCGGATTGATGCGGCACAAAGCGAATTTTGCGCGCCACCAATTGACCGCGCAGCGCGGCCACATCAAAAACTTCTACCTTGCCGGCCATGACTTGCACCAAAAGCTGCTCAAGTCGCAGCCACACAGCCCGCTTTTCATCATCGTTGTAGCCGTTCCAATGGATCACTTCATGGTGGAAGCGTTTGCAACCACGGCACACGAGATCGCCGTAAACCGTTGAGCACAGGCCGATGCAGGGAGTCTTGATGGTTTGATTGGACATGGCGAAATAGAGCACTGCAGAACGAAACAGACGGCCATGTTAGCCCTTTGTCTAACGCAGATCACCCCTCAACCTTCAGGGCCGAACTTACCTTTAACAAATTTTTACCGTAGAATCGGCCTGCCTTTTAAGGCGCCAATGTCCGTTAGAAGCTGTTTTCAAAGCGTCACGAGCACAGTTGATCCTAAAGAACGGTGTTGGTGCGGGGTGTTTGCACTGCAAATACCCGCATCAATATTCATCACCCTCCCCGTTCGGAAGGCGTAAAACTTTGAAAACAGCTTCTGTTGGGAATCCTTGCAACTCTGGCTAAGCGGCCCAAAAAGCCCCGCAGCGCATGAGTGCCTGGCATTCCTGGATGAGCGTCCCGGACACCCATTTGGGACCAATGATGAGGGTAATAACTGTGCTTGAAGCCTACCGCAAACATATCGAAGAGCGCGCAGCCCTGGGTATCGTTCCCCAGCCGCTTAACGCCGAACAAACTGCAGGCCTGGTTGAGCTGCTGAAAAACCCGCCTGCCGGCGAAGAAGAATTCCTGGTTGACCTGATCACCAACCGCATTCCACCTGGTGTTGACGAAGCTGCCTACGTAAAAGCCGGCTTCCTGGCCGCCATCGCGAAAGGTGAAGCAACCTCACCCCTGATCAGCAAAGAACGCGCTGTTGAACTGCTTGGCACCATGCAAGGCGGCTACAACATCGTGACCCTGGTTGACCTGCTGGACGACGCAGAGCTGGCACCGGTTGCCGCTGCGCAACTCAAGCACACCCTGCTGATGTTTGATGCCTTCCACGACGTCGCTGAAAAAGCCAAAAATGGCAATGCTCACGCTAAAGCCGTGATTGAGTCCTGGGCTGAAGGCGAGTGGTTCAAAAACCGCCCAACCCTGGCTGACAAAATCAGCCTGCGCGTATTCAAGGTCACCGGCGAAACCAACACCGACGACCTGTCCCCTGCTCCAGACGCCTGGTCACGCCCTGACATCCCGTTGCACGCCCTGGCCATGCTGAAAATGGCCCGCGATGGCATCGTGCCGGACGTTCAAGGCTCCATCGGTCCGATGAAACAAATCGAAGAAATGCGCGGCCAGGGTTTCCCTATCGCTTACGTCGGTGACGTAGTCGGTACGGGTTCGTCGCGTAAATCGGCAACCAACTCCGTTCTGTGGTTCTTCGGCGACGACGTTCCTTACGTACCGAACAAGCGTGCCGGTGGTTTCTGCTTCGGCAGCAAAATCGCTCCAATCTTCTACAACACCATGGAAGATGCTGGCGCACTGCCAATCGAATTCGACGTCAGCAACATCAACATGGGCGACGTGATCGACCTGTACCCGCACGCAGGCAAAGTCTGCAAGCACGGCACTGACGAAGTCATCACTACCTTCGAACTGAAAACTCCAGTTCTGTTGGACGAAGTTCGTGCTGGCGGCCGTATCCCTCTGATCATTGGCCGTGGCCTGACCGAGAAAGCTCGCGCCGAACTGGGTCTGGGTCCTACCGATCTGTTCAAAAAGCCTGAAGCCCCGATTGAAAGCACCAAGGGTTTCACCCTGGCGCAAAAAATGGTTGGCAAGGCGTGCGGCGTGACTGGCGTTCGTCCAGGCACTTACTGCGAACCGAAGATGACCACCGTAGGTTCTCAGGACACCACCGGTCCAATGACCCGTGACGAACTGAAAGACCTGGCGTGCCTGGGCTTCTCAGCAGACCTGGTAATGCAGTCGTTCTGCCACACCGCGGCGTATCCAAAGCCGATCGACGTGACCACGCACCACACCCTGCCAGACTTCATCATGACCCGCGGCGGCGTATCCCTGCGTCCGGGCGACGGCATCATCCACAGCTGGCTGAACCGCATGCTGCTGCCGGACACCGTCGGTACCGGTGGTGACTCCCACACGCGTTTCCCAATGGGCATTTCGTTCCCAGCAGGTTCGGGTCTGGTTGCCTTCGCCGCAGCCACTGGCGTAATGCCACTGGACATGCCGGAATCCGTTCTGGTTCGCTTCAAAGGCGAAATGCAGCCGGGCATCACCCTGCGCGACCTGGTTCACGCCATTCCTTACGTCGCGATCCAGAAAGGCCTGTTGACCGTTGAGAAGAAAGGCAAGATCAACGAATTCTCGGGTCGCATCCTGGAAATCGAAGGTCTGGACAACCTGAGCATCGAGCAAGCGTTCGAGCTGTCCGACGCCTCGGCAGAACGTTCTGCGGCTGGTTGCACCATCAAGCTGTCCAAAGAATCGATCACCGAATACCTGAACTCCAACATCACCCTGCTGCGCTGGATGATTGCTGAAGGTTACGGCGATGTTCGTACCCTTGAGCGCCGCGCTCAAGCGATGGAAGCCTGGGTTGCCAACCCTGAGTTGATGGAAGCGGATGCTGACGCCGAATACGCGCACATCATCGAAATCGATCTGGCCGACATCAAAGAGCCTGTGCTCTGCGCGCCAAACGACCCGGATGACGCTCGTCTGCTGTCCAGCGTTACCGGCGAGAAGATCGACGAAGTGTTCATCGGTTCGTGCATGACCAACATCGGCCACTTCCGCGCTGCGGGCAAGTTGCTGGACAAGGTCAAAGGTCAGCTGCCAACCCGTCTGTGGCTGTCGCCTCCGACCAAAATGGACGCTCACCAACTGACCGAAGAAGGCTACTACGGTATCTACGGCAAAGCTGGCGCTCGTATGGAAATGCCAGGCTGCTCGCTGTGCATGGGTAACCAGGCACGCGTTGAGCCGAATTCCACTGTTGTGTCGACCTCGACACGTAACTTCCCGAACCGTCTGGGTGACGGTGCGAACGTTTACCTGGCTTCGGCTGAGTTGGCGTCGGTTGCGTCGATCTTGGGTCGTCTGCCTTCCGTTGAGGAATACATGGCCTACGCGGCAGAGATCAACACCATGGCAGCGGACGTGTACCGCTACCTGAGCTTTGATCAGATCGCCGAATTCCGTGAGTCGGCAGCAAATGCCAACATCCCGGTTATTCAAGCGTAAGCTGATGTAACGAAAAAGCCCCGACTCTTGTTTAAGAGCCGGGGCTTTTTTATGCCTGTGATTTAGCGGTTACAGAAGCGGCGCGACCACCTGCTGCTCACGCGGCCAAGCGTCCAGCACGGCCTTGAACAGGGTCGCCAGCGGTATCGCAAAAAATACGCCCCAGAAACCCCACAAGCCGCCAAACAACAGCACCGCGCAAATAATCGCAACGGGGTGCAAGCTCACCGCCTCAGAGAACAGCAACGGCACCAGCACGTTGCCATCCAGCGTCTGAATGATTCCGTACACCGCCATCAGGTAGATGAACTGGTCGCTCCAACCCCACTGGAACAAGGCAATCAGCAGCACCGGCACCGTCACCACCACGGCGCCCACATACGGCACTACGACGGAGATCCCCACCAGCAGCGCCAGCAAGGCCGCGTAGTTGAGGCCCATGGTCACGAACGCGATGTAGGTCACACCGCCACAAATAATGATCTCGATAACTTTGCCGCGAATGTAATTAGCAATCTGGCGGTTCATTTCCTCAGCCACTCGGGTAATCAACGCACGCTCACGCGGTAAATAACCACGCACCCAACGGCCAATGACCGCTCGGTCTTTGAGGAAGAAAAACACCAGAATCGGCACCAGAACCAGATAGATCATGATGTTGACCAGCAACGGCAAACTCGACAACGAGAACGTCAGCGCCAACTGCCCAAACTTGCCGATCTCACCGCGCGCCACTTCAATGGCCTGCAACACCTGCTCATCCGACACCAAGTGCGGATAACGCTCGGGCAACAGCAACAGCAATGACTGCCACTTAGCCAGCATGCCCGGCAACTCATTGAACAGGGTGATCAACTGATGCCACAGCAGCGGCACCACCACCACGATAAAGACCAGCAACACCCCCATAAACAGCGCGAACACCAGTCCCACAGCCGCCGCAGCCGGTACCCGCAGCCGCTCCAGCGCCACCACCAGACCTTGCATCAGATACGCCAGCACCATACCTGCCAACACTGGCGCCAGCATGCCGCCCAACGTCAGCACGGCGGTAAAAGCCAGTACCAACAGCACGGCCAACACCACCGCCTCTTCATCAGAGAAGTAGCGCTGGACCCAATCACGTAACACTTTGAACATCGAAATTCCTTAAGAGAAAGTGCCGCCCGGCCTCAAGCCTTGCGTAACCAGTAGCGATAGGTGCCAGCGTCTTCTTCTTCATGTAGCAGCGTATGCCCTGTCAAACGCGCAAAGGTCCGGAAATCGCGTTGCGAGCCGGCGTCCGTCGCGATCACTTTCAAGGTTTGGCCACTGGCCAGACTGTTAAGTGCAAGCTTGGCCTTGAGTAACGGCAATGGGCAATTCAGACCACTGGCATCCACTAGCGCTTCATGCGCCAACGCATCAGTCATTTATTACGTCCTCAGACATGCCATGAATGGCATTTTTCATGCCCGCTAGAATACCCCAAGCAGACCGCCACTGGTCGCCAAGCGAGTGTCCAGCTACAGTAAGGGCTTTACTGACTAGAGCTTTGTGCATGAATTTTCTGCGCCCGACCCTGTTGACGCTCGCTTGCCTGCTCGCATCACCGAGTTTCGCAGACGATTTACCGTCTCTGGGTGACGCTAGCTCGGCCATCGTTTCCCCTGCGCAAGAGTACCAACTGGGCCGTGCCTGGTTGAGCATGCTGCGCAGTCAGGTGGCGCAGCTCAACGACCCGCAACTCAAGGACTACGTCGAAAACAGCGTTTACAAGCTGGTGGAGACCAGTCAGGTACAAGACCGACGGCTCGAATTTATTCTGATCGACAGCCCGCAGCTCAACGCCTTTGCGGCACCTGGCGGGATTATTGGGGTTAACGGCGGGCTGTTTCTGAACGCCCAGACCGAGGGCGAATATGCCTCGGTGATGGCCCACGAACTTGCCCACTTGTCTCAACGCCACTTCGCCCGCGGGGTAGAAGCCCAGCAACGCATGCAACTGCCAATGATGGCGGCCTTACTCGCCGGCATTGTATTGGCAGCCTCCGGCGCCGGTGATGCCGGCATTGCCACCATTGCGGGTACTCAAGCGGCGGCGTTTCAGGAACAACGGCGTTTCTCGCGGCAGAACGAGCAAGAGGCTGACCGCATCGGCATTCTCAACCTCGAAAAGGCCGGTTACGACCCACGTTCCATGCCCACCATGTTTGAGCGCTTGATGCGTCAATACCGCTTCGATGCCAAGCCGCCAGAGTTCTTGCTGACTCACCCGGTGACCGAGTCGCGTATCGCTGACACCCGCAACCGTGCCGAACAAGCCAAGATCGGCGGCACCGAAGACAGCCTGCGCTATCAACTGATTCGTGCCCGCGTGCAACTGCAATACGAAGACACCCCAGGCTTGGCGGCCAAGCGCTTTCGCCAGCAACTCGACGAAAACCCGAAAAACGACGTAGCGCGTTATGGCCTAGCGATTGCGCAAATCAAGGGCAGTCAATTCAACGACGCCCGCGCCAACTTAAAGCCCCTGCTCGACAAGGCGCCTAACGACATCACCTACAACTTGGCGCAAATCCAACTGGACATGGACAGCAACCGCCTGGCAGATGCCCAGCAACGAATCGACAGAATGCGCACACTGTACCCGGGTAATTACCCGTTGAATCAGGCTCGGGTTGATTTGCTGCTCAAGCAAAACCGTCCGGCCGATGCGGAAAAAGCCCTAGAAGCACTGCTGAAAAGTCGCCCGGATGATCCGGATGTCTGGTATTTGGTCGCAGAAACACGCGGGTTGTCGGGCAACATCATTGGCCTGCATCAGGCCCGAGCCGAGTACTTTGCCTTGATGGGTGACTATCGCAAGGCCATTCAGCAAATCGCTTTTGCTAAAAAGCTCACCAACAACTTCCAGCTGTCGTCACGCCTTGATGCGCGCCAGCGAGAGTTGATGGATCAGGAGCGGGCGATTAAAGACATGATGAACTGAGTCGCTGCGCAACCCATCGCAGCCTCATTCTTCGGCAGCTCCTACAGGTTTTGTGTACGCCATAAACCCGTAGGAGCGAGCTTGCTCGCGATCTTTTGATCGGCTGGGCCTTTAGGCGTTACCCGCCAGTTTCAAACGTGCGGCCTGGGTGAAATCCAGCATGCGCTTGAGCGGGCGAACGGCGTGGGGCACCAGAGCCGGGTCGACAAAGATCTCGTTCGTACCCTTTTGCAGGCACTCAAGGGTGCGCTCCAGAGTGTTCATGGCCATCCACGGGCAATGCGCGCAACTGCGGCAGGCCGCGCCATTACCAGCAGTCGGCGCTTCAATAAAGACTTTGTCCGGGCACAACTGCTGCATTTTGTAAAAAATGCCGCGATCCGTCGCCACGATGAAGGTTGTGTTCGGCAGGTTTTGCGCCGCCGCAATCAACTGACTGGTGGACCCCACCGCGTCAGCCAACTCAATCACCGATTCCGGCGACTCTGGGTGCACCAAAATAGCTGCGTCCGGGTACAGCGCTTTCATGTCTTCGAGTTGCTTGGACTTGAACTCTTCGTGGACGATGCAGGCACCGTCCCACAGCAGCATGTCAGCCCCGGTCTGGCGCTGAATGTAACGCCCCAAGTGTTTGTCCGGCCCCCAGATAATCGTCTCGCCGTTGTCCATCAGGCTTTCGACGATTTCAAGCGCACAACTGGAGGTCACGACCCAATCAGCCCGGGCTTTGACCGCTGCCGAGGTGTTGGCATAGACCACCACAGTGCGCTCGGGGTGTTTGTCGCAAAATGCCGAGAATTCCTCAACCGGGCAACCCAAGTCGAGCGAACAGGTGGCCTCAAGCGTCGGCATCAGCACGCGCTTTTCGGGGGTGAGGATTTTCGCCGTCTCGCCCATAAAGCGCACACCCGCCACCAAAATGGTCTTGGCCGGATGGGCAGCACCAAAACGCGCCATTTCGAGGGAGTCAGACACGCAACCCCCGGTTTCTTCAGCCAGGGCTTGGATCACCGGGTCACAGTAAAAGTGCGCAACCAGCACCGCATCACGCGCCTTGAGTTCGGCAGCGATGGCTGCACGAAGAGTCGCCTCTTGCGCCGCCGTCAGCGGTTTTGGCTGCTTGGCGTCGAGGTGGGCTTGGACCAGAAGTCGTTCAGAAATTTGCGTCATGTTCGCAAGACCTGCAAGCGCTAGTGCGCGAAAGTCGAGTGTACCACCGGCTCTGGACTGTCGAGCCCCGCCGGGAGAATGTGTGTTATCAGGCACGGACCAGCTATTGAGCGCGCTAAGGCTACAGAATATGTTTGCGATTCAAAAGTTTAATGTTGGTCTTGAAGGGAGCCGATGCACGCTTGGCGAACCCGCATCGGCTCAATGGCAGGTCGATTTACTTGATGGCAGCCAGCACCAGATCAGCCACCGGACCACCCGATGCCGGGTTCTGCCCCGTGATCAACCGCCCATCGGCGATGGCGAAAGGTGCCCACGGCTTATCGGCCTTTTGATAGTGCGCGCCACGCTTCACCAACTCGGTTTCGGTCAGATACGGCACAACGTCCGCCAGCCCCACCAACGTTTCTTCTTCATTAGAGAAGCCCGTGGCCCGTCTGCCTTTAATCAGCAGCTCACCGCTAGAGAGCGTGATATTGAGCAAGCCCACCGCGCCATGACAGACCGACGACACTACGCCGCCGTGCTCATAGATATGACGACTGATCGCCTGCAACTCAGCATTGTCCGGGTAGTCCCAAATCACCCCATGGCCGCCCGCGTAATAAACAGCCACGTAGTCATCCGGGTTTACCTCACTCGGTTTAAGCGTAGCCCCAAGGCGATTCATAAACGCCTTATCGTGATACCACTTCCAGTCGATGTCTGAGGCCATGTCCTTGGCCAGGCTGTGCGGGTCAATCGGGGTGTATCCGCCTTGTGGGCTAACGTAATCCACGGCATAGCCGGCGGCTTCAACCTTGTGCACGAAATGCACGGCCTCGCCCAGCCATAAACCTGTCGCACGATCAAGATTGGGGTACTTTTCGACGCTGGTCAGTACCACGAGTATTTTTTTGCTCATCGCTGCCTCCTAGTCTGTACGACAGGCCGTATGGCCCTTAACTGCGCAGCATCATGCTGGGCAGAGTCAGGAGCATAGACAATGGGCGATCAGCGTTAGTGCCGCGTACCTGAGGGCACAGCCTTACTGCTCCAGCGGCTCGTAAGGCTGGAAGAAGTCCGAGCCCATCCAGTCCGGCGTTTTTTCATCTAACCACGCCTCGCCGCGCACATAACTGGCAGGTGAGTTCATATCGCGCGGTGGGTCATAGACCGCCACATCCGGGTAAGGGAACACAGGCCGTGCAGGCCCATCACTAGTGGCCGGCATCGCCAGAATGGCATCGGGCGCTTGGTCTTTTTCGACCCAAGACATCAGTGGCGTCAGCAGATCGATCCGGCTCGGCCCCTCACCGCCCGCACAGTGATAGACACCGGGCAGCAGGTAAAAACGCTCAAAGGATTGAACCTTAGAAGCACCCATTTGGGCTTCCATCGCCTGCTGATAGGCGATGCTATTCAGCGGCGAGACATACGGATCCGCCCAGCCGTGCCACAAGATTAGCTTGGCACCCTGATCGGCAAACGCTGAAAGGTCGGGGTTGGTCGCGTCGTACAGCGGATGCAAGGCACGCAACCGATCAAAGGTGCTGCGATCAAGCGGCAGGTCAGCCAGTTTGGTCTCGGGACCGGGGTTGTGCTCGAACGACAGGTTGCGCAATACGTCCAGCGCCGTCGCTTCGCTGTACGTCTGCTGATCGGCGCTGAACGGTACAAACACCCCGGCCCACGCCAGCTCAGAACCCGGCAGCGGGCCGCCGATGGTCATGCGTTCGCCAGTGGTCGGCTCATGCGGGCCGTCGTAAAGACGCCGCGCAGCCGTGACTTCTTGTTCGGTCAGGCAATTTTCGGTGTCGGTGGCTGACGCCTCGCACTGCACCGTGGCCGGGTCAAAATGACAGGCACGCGGGTCGCTGATCAGCCCATCGACCTGCCCGTCGAGGCCATCGCATTGCTGCAACACGGCCTTGTGCAAGATGGGCAAGCGCGAGGCAATCAAAATGGGTTTGCCCTGCTCATCTTGATTGGAACGCGTCTGCCATGCATGAAAGATTAATTTCTGCACTTGAAAGTTAGACGCCGGTGCGCCCGCGACGATCCCATTGAAGTCATCCGGGTAGCGCTGAGCTTCCATCAACGCTTCACGTCCGCCATCGGAACAACCGCTGAAATACGCGTAAACCGGCTGTTGGCCGTAAAACACAGCGGTGAGTTTTTTCGCCGTAACGGCGGTCAGATGAACCCCGCGATAGGCAAAATCGGCGCGCTTTTGCGGGTCGTCACCAAAGTGGTGATCGGTAAAGCGATGGCCCATGTCGGTGGAAGCCAGCACAAAACCACCGTTGTTCAGAGGCGTACATCCATCGGCGGCCCCCACTTGCAGCGAAAGGCGTCCGCAGAGGCCACCACAACCCACTTGCAGGTAACGCTGCGTCCAGGTCTGCGTGGGCAAAAGCACCTTGAAGACGATACTCGGCGCCAGCGTACCCTGCACTTCACAGGCCTCGATGCCATTGTTGGTGGTCTCTGTCGCAGACGTTACTTGGCTGCCCTTGCCGCCAATGTCTTGCAAATCGACCTTGGTCAAGGTCGCGCAACTGACCACTGGTTTAACCACGCTCAGCGCTGCAATGTCGCCAGCTTGAGCGGTGTTGGAAAATACATTGGCCGCCAGTATCAGCACAAGGATCAACGGTGACATGGCAACTCCTGGATCGCGGAACATCACTGAAACGAATGTCGACAGCGGCTACAGACTTCATGAGCAACCTACTCTCAATGGGAGTCTGGTTTGCCAGCGATGCAGACGACACGGGGGCTCGTATACAGCATTGTTCCAATCACGGGCAAGCACGCTTCCACAAGGTCTGAGCCGTCATCCGGTGACTTGGCTCGGCCAGACGCACATTGATCAGGTCATAGGGCGCACTGTACAGCTCGCCCTGGGCAAGATCCGACTCAATCGAGGGGTTGAGTTACTAGCTGGAACTATGCGGACGCGGCATCTGGTGATCGGCTAGACGTTCGCGGGCCTCTCGCAACGCCGCGTCGACCGCGTCGTCACCGAAAGCCAAACCTTGCAAGTAGACAAAATGGATATCGAACAGCCCGAGGGTGTTGAGCACCAACCGCAGGTAATCCGTTAAAAAATCGGGTTGGCGCGCCCGCTCCCCCTGATGGAAACCGCCTGACCCGACCAGCACATACACCGGGCGATCAGCAAGCAAACCGGTTTTACCTTCTGCACCCGAGCTGAAAGTGCGATGGATGCGCACTACGTAGTCAACCCACAGTTTCAGGGCCGCAGGCAGAGTGAAATTGTGCAAGGGCGTTGCAATCAGCAGGATATCGCTACGTTCCAGTTCACGAATCAGCGTTTCAGATACCTCGAACACTGGCGCCTCAAAGGGGGTAGGTGTGACTAAAGCGGCCCCATATTCAAGGCCCAATGGGGGCAAAGGGTGTTCGCCCAGATCGCGTCTAATCAGTTCCAAGTCTGGATACTGCGTGTGCAAAGCGGCTACATACTCGTGAGCCAATTGATTGGCATGGGAAAAACGGCCGTAGGGGCTCGCGTTGATCAGCAGTGCAGTTTTCATGCGCGGTTCTCGTTGAGTGTCTGTGTGAAGTGCATGCCCTTGGCCAGCAGCCCTTGCCTAAAGTAAAAGCGCTGCGCCAAAGCCATGTGTAATCCGGTATCCAGAACCAAGTTTTCACACTGAAGGCGCACGGCTTCTTCGCGGACTGCACTCAGCAGTGCTGCCCCCAGGCCTGAACCCTGTCGCTCTGGACTCACGACCAGATCATCGAGGTACACAAAACGCCCGTAGATCAGGTTTTCTGTCGTGCGATAGCCCGCAAGCCCGACTAGCGTTTGCCCGTGCCAGGCCGCTAACAAGCGATAACCCTGATGGAACTGGCGCAATAGCTGCGCCACATAGCGTTGAGGATCGCAAAGGTGTGGGCGCAAAACCCGCATCAAATCAAAACTGGCGTGTAAGGCGGTTTCGTCTTCAATGTGTTGAAGCGTGTAGTCCATGTTCGTCAGCCATAGAAGAAAAGATGGACTCACTGTAGGGCTGCCATGGCTAATGACCTAGAGCCAAAAAACACTTAAATAGCTAGGCCATGTTAGATGAAAGGTGATCGGGGATTCGTCGGTTTGAGGATAAACGGATAGCCAGAATGAAAGCACTTTGAGACTATCCGCCACCATCGTAGCGACTCATCTAGGGAGGGAAGGAAGTGACAATAGCGCTGTACCAGTTGGTAATTATTCTGACGTTAATTTTGGCACGCTACTTAGGACCAAAGTGGTTATTGCCCGTCGGCATTATCTGGACGGTTGTGACCGTGTTCACCCAGTTCTTGCCCCCTGTTGTCGTTTTTCAACTGGCCGTGATTTGGGGCACGTTCTGGCTGCTCAAACGCTCAGCAACACCGACACCTGCGCAACAGAGCGCAGCGGGCACTGCACAATCTGCGTCCAGACCCGCCAAAGCGAAAGCCAAAGCCCTGCCGCCCCCCATCATAGGTCGGGAAGACATCAATTACGGTGAGATTTTCTGGCGACCGGATGAGCCCGAGGACGAGCCGATAAAGGATCTGACGACCGATCTTGCCTATCACAAACAAGAGGTCAGCACCGCCACAGACCCGATGCTGGCGCTGCAACGTCAGGAACGAGAGCATATTGAGTCGATGCTGGAACGGGCCGAAAAGCACCATCAAACAGCATTGAAACTGCTGGAAGATGAGGCATTCAAACAGACCTATGAAGAAGCGTATGCGATGTATGACGCGCTGCTGCGCGGTGACAAGACCTCTGCGCCCATTCCCTGCACAGACTTCAGCCGCCCTGCCGCACATGCCATCGCACCGGTAGACGCAGCCATTCAGAGCACCTTTGAAATCACCGCCAATGAGTATTCAGTGTTCCTGAAAACCACGGTTGTGCGCTTGCAACAGCGTAAAGGGCTACGCGAGCTGTTTGAAAAAGAAATGCACCTCGCGGGTGGTTCAGACGTCTTGGACCGTATCAAAAGCTTTGAGGCCGGTGACGAATGGCGCTACGCAGACAGGCGCAAAAAGAACCGCGGTACGCTCGCTGACCGGCAAGTAAAAATCTGATCCACAGACCTGCGTTAACAACACAACGGCCTCACTCACCTGCCAACGCGCGGATGAGTGAGGGCTGAGCGCACGATCAATCCTATCGTTTGAGCAGCTTGCTCGCATTGACCCCGCCAAACCCGAACCTGTCGGCTTAGACTTTGACCTGAACGTCACTGTCTGAGCGCTTATCGGCTTTTTCACAGCAACATCCCTGTAGGCAAGCTCGCGCCTACAAGGAACGCCCGCAGTTGCGGCGGCTTAAATCAGCGCCAATGCCTGCGCCAGATCCGCGCGCAAATCCTCAACCCCTTCAACGCCGACCGACAACCGCACCAGCCCATCACCGATGCCCAATTGGGCCCGGGTTTCGGCCGGAATGCTGGCATGCGTCATGATTGCTGGGTGTTCAATCAGGCTTTCTACCCCGCCCAGGCTTTCGGCCAACGCAAAGATCTGCACGCTTTCAAGGAAGCGTCGGGCACCCGCCAGGTCAGTGTTCAAGTCGATGGAGATCATCCCGCCAAAGCCGTGCATCTGCCGACGCGCCAGTTCGTGTTGCGGGTGTGAAGGCAAGCCTGGGTAGTAGACACGCGAAACTTGCGGCTGGCGTTCCAGCCATTGCGCCAACTCCAGCGCATTGCTGCAATGACGCTCCATACGCAGGGCGAGGGTTTTCACGCCGCGCAAGGTGAGGAAGGCATCAAACGGCCCAGCAATCGCACCGACCGAGTTTTGCAGGAAACCCAGGCGCTCGGCCAGTTCGGGGTTTTGCCCAACAATGGCGATGCCGCCAATCACATCAGAGTGGCCGTTCAAGTATTTAGTGGTCGAGTGCACCACCACATCAAAGCCGAGCTCCAGCGGGCGTTGAATCCACGGGCTGGCGAACGTGTTGTCGGCCACGCAGATGATGCCCCGTGCGCGGCAGATGCGCGCAACGGCCGCCAGATCGGTGAGGCTCAGCAGCGGGTTGCTTGGCGTCTCAACCCAAACCATCCGCGTGTTGTCTTGCAGCGAGGCCTCGAAGGCCGCAAGGTCAGTCAGGTCGACAAAGCTGAAGCTATGCCCGGCGCTGCGTTGGCGTACCTTATCGAACAGGCGAAAGGTGCCGCCGTACAAGTCATTACCCGAGACGATGTGCGAACCCGCATCGAGCAGTTCAAGCACGGTCGAAATGGCCGCCAGCCCGGATGCAAAAGCGAACGCAGCGCTGCCGCCTTCGAGGTCGGCAACACAACGCTCAAGTGCAAACCGAGTCGGGTTGTGCGAGCGCCCGTAGTCAAAGCCCTTGTGAACACCGGGGCTCTCTTGCAGATAAGTGGAGTTGGCATAAATAGGTGGCATCAGCGCCCCGGTGGTTGGATCCGGCACCTGCCCTGCGTGGATCACTCGGGTGGCAAAAGCGTGGGGCGCGCCCGTTTCATCGTGTTGACTCATACAAGGGATCTCCGTAAGTGATTGAGCAGGTCGACGCGGGTAATCAGGCCGTGAAAGCCTGAAGCGTCAGCAATGATTGCGACCAGCCCACGGTCAAGCTCGGCTTGAAGCTCAGCCAAACTGGCGCTCGGTGGCAAGGTGTGCAGCGTGTCTGCCATGGCGCTGGCGACGGTCAGTCTAAAGTGCGAAGCGTCTTCATGCATACCCAGCAGAATGTCGGATTCATCAATCACTCCGATCAGCTGTTTGCCGCCCACCAACACGGGCAATTGCGACACATCGGCCAAACGCATGCGCTGGAAAGCCGTGAGCAGCGTGTCGTCCGGCCCTACGCTGATTACTCGACCGTCTTCAAAGCGTCGAGCAATCAGGTCACGCAAATCGCCGTAATGCGTGTACGGCAACAGGCCCTGATCCTTCATCCATTGGTCGTTGTAAACCTTCGACAAGTAGCGGGTACCGGTATCACAGACAAAACTGACAACGCGCTTGGGCTCGGTTTGTTCACGGCAGTAACGCAGTGCGGCAGCGAGCAAGGTGCCCGTCGAAGAGCCGCCCAAAATGCCTTCGGCACGCAGCAATTGCCGCGCGTGATCAAAACTTTCTTCGTCGCTGATCGAATACGCATGGCGCACGCTGGACAGGTCGCAAATCGAGGGAATGAAGTCTTCACCAATGCCCTCAACCGCCCATGAACCGGCCTGGCCAATGATGCCGCTTCGGCTGTATTCGGCCATCACAGAACCCTGCGGATCGGCGAGCACCATTTCTAGGTCCGGTTGCACACGCTTAAAGAAACGGGTCAAGCCGGTCAACGTCCCGGCAGAACCGACCCCGACGACAATCGCATCCAGATCGTGCTGGGTTTGTGCCCAAATCTCCGGCGCGGTGCTGCATTCGTGGGCCAGAGGGTTCGCCGGGTTATTAAATTGATCGGCGAAGAAAGCATCGGGAATTTCCGCAGCCAAACGGGCGGCCATGTCCTGGTAATACTCTGGATGGCCCTTACCCACATCCGAACGGGTGATGTGAACTTCGGCGCCCATCGCCTTGAGGTGCAATACCTTCTCGGTGGACATCTTGTCCGGCACCACCAACACCACCCGATAACCCTTGGCGCGACCGACCAGCGCCAGACCTAGGCCAGTGTTACCAGCGGTGGCCTCAACGATGGTGCCACCGGGGCGCAAACGCCCGTCACGCTCAGCGGCATCGATCATTGCCAGCCCCACCCGGTCCTTGATCGACCCTCCAGGGTTTTGCGATTCAAGCTTGAGAAACAGCGTACAAGGCCCAGTATCAAAGCGGCTAACGCGCACCAGCGGCGTATTGCCGATCAATTCCAGAACAGCAGGTTGAGCATTGTTTGGCATGGAGTCACTTCCCGTGTTTTTGCACTGGATGGACAGCGGCTGGCGGCAACGTCCTGTTGCGCCAAACGCCGGTAAATCTCCTACGACCATAGGCCGGGATACCCCTGGCCGCAACCTTGCATCAAGGTGTGCCAGCTCGCTGCTCCAGCGGGTTATGCGCGGTTTACCTAACGCGGTTGGCCCTAATAAGAACAACAACCCCCAGCACAGCGGAGAGAACAGAGCCCATCAATACGCCGACTTTGACCTCATCGACCAAGTGCGCGCTGTCCGGGAATGCCAGCGCTCCAATGAAAAGACTCATCGTGAAGCCAATGCCACATAGGAGCGAGACGCCATAAAGCTGAAACCAGCCGCACTCCTCAGGCAGTTTCGCGAGGCCTGCGCGAATAGCCAGCGCGGCCAGACCAAATACCCCGATTTGTTTACCGAGTAGCAGCCCCAGGGTGACGCCTAGCGGCACCGGGTCGACCAGGTTATTGGGGGAAACACCGGCGAGGGAAACCCCGGCATTAGCAAAACCAAAGATGGGGACAACGGCGAACGCGACCCACGGGTGCAGTTTTTCTTCCAAATAAAGAAGCGGGGACTTTCTTTCATTGTTCGAGTCGCCCAGTGGAATGCACAGGGCAAGAATGACGCCCGCCAAGGTCGCATGAATACCGGACTGGAGCATGAAGAACCACAGCAGACCACCCGCGATCAGGTAGGGAAACAGCCGCGTCACACCGCAACGGTTGAGTATCACCAGAAAAACAATCACGGCCAACGATGCCAGAAGCATGCTGACCGACAAGCCACTGGTGTAGAACAACGCAATGATAAGCACCGCACCCAGGTCATCAAGAATCGCCAAGGCGGACAAAAAGATTTTCAAGGAAAGTGGGACACGCTTACCGAGCAGCGCGAGCACGCCCAGCGCAAAGGCGATGTCGGTGGCAGCGGGAATGGCCCAGCCGCCCAAGGTTTCACTGTTACCCCAGTTGATAGCGATGTAGATCAGCGCAGGCACAAGCATGCCACCTAGCGCGGCGAAACCAGGCAGCGCACGCTGGCTCCAGCTCGACAACTGGCCGATCAGCATTTCGCGCTTGATCTCAAGGCCGACCAACATGAAGAAGATAGCCATCAGGCCATCATTGATCCAATGCTCAATCGAAAGGCCAGCCACGTTGATGTGCAATGTCGCGAAGTAACTCCCAGCCAAAGGCGAGTTGGCAACGATAAGTGCTGCCAAAGCAGAAGCCATCAGTATCAAGCCGCCGGCTGATTCAGCAGCGAAGAAACGCGAAAGAAATGCAGCAGCGGAAAGTGACGCGCGATTGTCGCGGGTATTTTGCTGACGTGAAGGATCCAGGCTCATAGGCACGGTTACTCCGCGCGGCGGCCCGACCTGCGCTGAATTAAACCTGCCCTCCCGCGTTTGCGGTGACACCCTGCGCGGCATTCTACACGAGCCGCCTTGCAGCGGGTGATCCACGCGTGCGTGGATACCTGATACCTGAGGCGTGGTCTTGGGATCTTTTTAAAGAACCGCTAGCTTGTACATCGCTCGGGTTATGCGGGCTCGGCCGCCAGGCTATTACTGACGTTACGCCCCAGCACGAGCACCGTCATAAAGCCACAACCCACCAGAACCGTAGCCAGACTCAACAACGCCGTGCTGCCCATCTGATCAACGATCTGCCCGCCGAAGAACGAGCCCAAGGCGATGATCACTTGGAACAAGGCCACGAAGAGAGGCATGCCGCGCTCGACATCTTTGGGCGCGACGACAAACATCCAAATACTGGCACAGGCCGGGAAGGCGCCGAAGGCGAACCCCCACAGCGCGATCAGCATCACTGCGCCGGTCATGCTGGTGGCGTAGTAAGGAAACAACGCCGTGCTGGTGCCGATCATCAGTGCGACCAGCAACAGGGTGTAACGAACACTGCGGTTGGCGGCAAAACCGGCAAATATATTGCCCATGACTCCGGCCACGCCATAGAGCAGCAGCAAGGAGCCAATAGTCGGCCCGTCGAAACCGGAACTGTTTTTGAAGAAAGGGGCGACATAGGTGTACGCAGCAAAATGTGCCAACCCAATCAGTAAGACGGCGATCAACCCGACTCGCGATTGCGGGTTGATAAACAAGGCCGGTAGGTCGCTGATGCGAATAGCCTTATGTGGGGTGAGGCGCGGAAGCAAAAATATCTGCGCCAGTAGCACCGGCACACCTACGAGCGCCGTGACCAAGAAGGTCATGCGCCAGCCCATCAAGCCACTCAGCCACGTGCCCACGGGCACACCCAGCACGGTGGCCAAGGTCACCCCGACCATGATGATCGAGGTGGCTTGAGCAACGCCCACCCCTTTGGGGGCCAAGCGACCACTGAGGGCGATGGCCGTCGCCCAGAAACCACCGATGCTGATGCCCAGCAGTACACGGCCGAACAGCAGTAAATCAAAGTCGCTGGCGTAAGCCACCACCAAGTTGGCGATGATCATTATCAGGGTCAGGCCGATAAGCAGATAGCGACGGTCCATGGTGCCAATGCCGACAGACAGCACTGGCGCAGCGAGAGCGGCCATGATGCCGGGCAGCGTCACCATCAGTCCGGCGTGACCGGCGCTGATGCAGAGGTCGCCAGCGATGTCGTTGAGTACGCCCACCGGAAGAAACTCACTGGTCACCAAGGCGAAGGCCCCAACGGCGACCGAGAGAATCGCCAGCCACTGCTGTTTGACACTCTGTTGATTATGTTCGGGCAGGCCGCTAGGGGCCTGGCTGGCGCTTGGCATTGGGTAGGATTCCAGAAGGGATGCTGCCTGAAAACAGGCGGATGGCGAGAAGAAATTAGAGGCGATTATAGAAGTCAGTTTTGGCGATTAAACAGACGACCCCTTCGATAGTCATCATCAGCACAATCAATGAAACGCCCTGAGCAGAGCGTCAGCTACCTGATTGCGCTACCCGCTCGGCCACGGATCGAGGATGACGTCATGCCCCGCCACTGACCATGACCACGCAGATGTGAAGCCGACCTCCCCACTCCGACAATTCCGATTATTTGGCCGCGTAGGCGCCTTTGTAAGTTCCGGACGCGATCTGCGCCAGCATCTCTGCTTCTTTTTGCTCAGTGCCCAAGCACCGTTGCAGGAGTTCTTCTGCTTGCGATGCAGGGAAAGCCACAATGCCATCGTGGTCACCGACAACGATATCTCCGGGCGAAACCACCATAGCGCCAATACTGACAGGCACGTTGATTTCGCCAGGCCCGTTCTTATAGGGGCCACGATGGAACGCTGCCCGGGCAAACACCGGGAAGGCACTCTTGCCAATCGTTGCCAGATCACGAATAGCCCCATCGACAACAATGCCTGACGCGCCGCGCTTTTCAGCGATCGCAGCCATGATGTCGCCCATCAATGCCCGGCTGATATCCCCCCCGCCATCGACGACTAGAACCTGGCCCGGGCTCAGAATTTCCAACGCTTGATGGATAGCACGATTATCACCGCACGGGACTTTTACCGTCAGGGCCACCCCGACCATCGTGCCTTGGATACGATGAAACGGTTTGAGTGGAGCCCCGGGAAGACGATCCAGGCAGTCGCTGATAATCGACGTAGAGGTACGGGAAAAAGCGGCCAGCAACGTCGCTAATTCTGAAGTTGAATCGATAGCGCTCATGGGTGTTCCTCAGGTGATGTGTGGCTCTGAGGATAAAGACCCTGACAAATAGAAAAAGCGATATTATCGGATGCCCAAACATGCCCAATTGGAATGTTAATGATCAATCTTCGGCAACTGCTTGCCCTGCACTGGATAGAACGTCTAGGGACTTTCGAACGTGCGGCAGAACACCTCAATACAACGCAGTCAGCCATCTCCAAGCGAATACAGGAACTGGAGGCGTCAACTGGCCTGCAAGTGTTCGATCGTTCGCAGCGTGGCGCACGCCTCACCGCGACCGGGGAAGAGTTGCTGGTGATTGCTCGGGAAATGCTCATCTTGGCCGAACGGATCACTTCATTGAAGGACGGAACTCACGTTGTTACCCGAAGACTCAGACTGGGCGTAACAGAGCTGACGGCGCTGACATGGCTGCCTCGGCTGATTGCCAGACTGGTGAACGACTTTCCAGGACTTACCGTGGAGGCTGAAGTCGATATGAGCCGCAACCTCCATGAAAAGCTGATGGATGATCTAGTGGACCTCATCATCATCCCGGACACATTCACCGCACCCGAGATCACTTCGGTCCCGTTGGCCATCGTTGAAAACGCGTGGATGGCTGCGCCCGGACTGATCGGGCACGCAGGGGTAGTCGGGCTTGGCGAATTGGCCAAATACCCCTTACTGGTACAGGGCAAAAAGTCGGGATCCGGCTTGTTCGTCAACAAATGGCTGGGGACGATGGGCATCGAGCCTCCCAAGGTGCTGTCCTCCAACAGCCTGACGGCCATGCTCGGGCTAACCGCTGCTGGGTTAGGCGTTACTTACCTTCCACTGGAATGCTTTCGCCCGCTGGTCGATGAAGGCAAATTAACGATCATAATCACCGACCCGCCATTGCCTCCTGTCCCTTACAGGGCGATGTATCGAAATGATCGGCCTTCAGCTTTCGTCAGCGAAGTGACCTCTCGGGCTGTCGAACTGTGCGACTTTACGCGGCAACTGCAAAGCTGAGAAGGAGCAGACAGTTATGCTCCTTCTCAGGCGGGACGACTGCATCAATTCAATCAGCACGCGTGAGCTGGCGAAAGCTAAGAACATCGTCCGCCAGCCATCGAGCATCAGCAACAGGTTAACCCCCCTGGGTTGGATCAGGCGCTGATGTTTTAGCAAAACCGGATAGCCCTTTATTTTGCTGAAGGGGTAGCCGCAGCGGGTGCTTCAGATGGCACTGTCACGGGAACCGACGGAAATGATGTTGGTGTAGCGGCTGCACCACTGGGCGGACTGATCGGTGCCGCTGCAATAGCCTGCAAGCTGGATGCATCTGCCGCTGCACCAGCCACGCTGCAGTTAAAAGCCATAGAGACTGCAATCGTGACCTTTGCTCCAGGAGTAGTTGCATTGCTGTAAGCCAGAATGCCAGTTTTTCCTGCTTCGGCAACGCTTGCTCTGCGGCGTATAGCTGCAGCCTGAGTGAAGTTGTCATCCATAGACGCTTGCAAGGCATTAGAAGACCCAGAAATGCCTGACCAAGCCGTGGACGCGGCGCCACTTGTGATTGGCGCTAATACAGCTCCTGCAAGCGTGCCCACAGCAGCTGTAGCAAAACGACCTCCGGCAATGTACTTACCACCCCGATAGAAATAATCCTGTGTCTCACTGCAGTAGGTCATCGCATCCGAGTACGCTTTGTTAGCCGCTTCGTCAGTACAGGCTTCTTTACAAGGAGATTTTTCTTTCCATGGCCATTTCGGTGTCGGTGCAAAATCCCCAACACAACCAGATAGCAGAGCGACGCAAGTCAAAGCGACGAACAGTTTTTTCACGGTAATCTCCAGCCATTCAAGGATGAAAAGATGGCATGTGGCTATCTGGCTGAATCTGAATATAGATTACCGTTTGGGGCCTGCACGATTTACTTCGTTTTTTTGCGCTCCGGTACGTATTAAGGCAGGCTCACCCCAGCTGACATCAGCCGACTGCGAGCTGAGCTGGCACGCGTCAAAAATGGAGCGCGACATTCTGGAAAAGGCGACGAGGTACTTCGCGAAAGCGTCCAACTGAAACACGCGTTCATTTTTACTCATCAGCTTTTCTGGCCTTTCGGCGTGCAGTGTCTTCGGCAAAGGTTAAAGACGTTTCCTGAGTTGAGGGCCACGGCGTGCGCCCCGCCGCACCGACCCGACCCGACCCGACATCCAAGCTTCGAACGCCAGAACCTCGTCGCCCAGAATAAAGTCGCCCGATTGCAGTAGTTCCTGCCAGCGCGCAAAGATCTGAACCGAGAGATCCTGAGCCTGTTCCTGTACGTTATTGCACTTGATCATGACGCGCACTCCTGGGCATGAACAGGTTGGCAGTCAGGACAATCAGCAGTAGTGCGACCGCACTGACAACAGCGGTGAGCGTCAGGGTCTGGGAGTAGCCGATAATCCCGCCGACCACACCGCTGCCCAAATAAATAAAGGGGTGCGCGCCGCTGGTGACGAAGGTATCAACCGCCACGACTTTGCCCAGATCCTTCTCCGGGGAAAGTGTCTGCATGGCGGTTGCCCAGCCCGTGAGCCAGGAGGCTTCGACGATACCGACGAATGTCGCCCCCAGAATAGCCATCCATGCCGACGTACCCAGCCCGAGCAACGCCATGGCACCCGCCAGAAACAGCCCGCAAATGACCGCAAGCCCCAACAGTCGCTCATGCCCCGAAGCCACCACGGTGACAACTGAGCCGACACACGCGCCGAACCCCGATGCTGCCAGGCAATAGCCCCACATTTCTTCGCTGAAGCGATGACTGATCGCGTAAGGTGCAACCACTAGAAAAATCGGAAAACACAGAACGTTCAGCACCAGCGTCGCGGCAAACCCCAGCAACAGCGTCGCGTGATTGATAACCACAGTGATGCCATTGAGCGCTTCACTCAGCGAGAACTTTTCTTCTGATTCATGATGGCCAACATTCGGCAACTGAGCGGTGTAAATCGCAGCGCAGAAGAAGGTCAAGCCATCGATCAGTATTCCCCAGACTGGCTCCCACAGAATGAACTGCCCCCAAAAAGTTGGACACCCATCCAACTTTTTGG
>NZ_ALJC01000017.1 GCF_000282975.1 Pseudomonas psychrophila HA-4 | reverse complement strand
CCAGATGGTGAAATTGGTAGACACGCCAGCTTCAGGTGCTGGTGATCGCAAGGTCGTGGAAGTTCGAGTCTTCTTCTGGGCACCAATTTAGAGATGGAGATTAGTACACTCTTCAGGCTCACACAAACCCCGCGAAAGCGGGTTTTTTGCATTTCAGGATCTTATAAATATTTGATTTATTAAAACCAAAACAGGGGTTTACAGATCAAATAGCTCTCCGTATAGTGCGCCACATCAACAACGGCAACGTTGCTGATATTGCCCAGATGGTGAAATTGGTAGACACGCCAGCTTCAGGTGCTG
>NZ_ALJC01000016.1 GCF_000282975.1 Pseudomonas psychrophila HA-4 | reverse complement strand
GACCTCGAGGCGTTGCTGCACACACCGGCCTTTCTGGGGTTTGATCAGCAGGGTCATGGCATCCACGGGCAGGTTTATCGCATCGTTCAATACAGCCCCGGCCAGCGCTTAAGCCTCTATCGTCTGACGCTGGTTCCGTGTTTGGCCTACCTTGAGCACCGCACGAATCAGCGTATTTTCCAGAACAAAACCGTGCAGCAGATCATTGAAATCCTGCTCGAAGAGCACGGCATTCTCGGCACGGTGTACGGCTTTACCCTGCAATCGACCTACGCGCCGCGTGAATATTGCGTGCAGTACGGCGAATCAGACCTGCACTTTATTCAACGGTTGTGTTTTGAAGAGGGTATTCACTACCACTTCAAGCATTCGTCCGACGCCCATTACTTGCAGTTCGGTGATGGACAGGCGGCTTTCACTTCGTTGCCGCGGGCGACGCCCTACGTACAAAACGCTGGCATGGTGGCCGCAGAAGCGGCAGTCGACCGCTTTGATCTGCGCCTGAAAACCCGGACCAACAGCACCCTGCGTCGCGATTATGATTTCAAGACGGCCAGTCGCACACTTCAGGCCGATAGCCGCGTCGACCCCAACCGGCGCCCGCTTGAGCATTACACCTACCCCGGCCGCTTCAATAACGACGCGCATGGCGAACGCCAAAGCCAGCGAAGCCTGGAACAACATCAGAGCGAATACCGTCAGGCCATCGGCTACAGCGATCAGCCGACGCTGTGCAGCGGCCATTTTTTAACCCTGAGCGAACACCCTTACCGCGACTGGAATGCGCCGTGGTTGTTGACTCACGTCCATCACGAAGGCAAGCAGCCGCAGGTGTTGGAAGAGCAAGGCGGCCAATCGCGGATCAAGCATTCACTGGATTTTACCCAGGGCTACCGCAATCACTTTCTTGCAGCGCCTGAGAACGTGACCTACCGCTCGCCCACCGTTTTTGACAAGCCGCGAATCCAAGGCAATCAAACGGCTCGGGTCACCGGGCCAGCGGGTCAGGAAATCCACTGCGATCAATACGGCCGGGTCAAAGTCAGCTTTCATTGGGACCGCAGCGGGATTGATGACGACACCAGCAGTTGCTGGCTGCGTGTCGCGTCCAGTTGGGCAGGCGACAGCTACGGCGCGGTGACTATTCCCAGGGTCGGCATGGAAGTACTGGTCAGCTACCTCGAAGGTGATGTCGACCAGCCGCTGGTTTCGGGCTGCCTGGTATCTAGCATGACTCCAACCGCACTCACGTTGCCGACCGAGAAAACCCAAAGCGTCTTTCGCAGTCGTAGCACGCCGGGCGGTGGTGGCTACAACGAACTGCGCATCGAAGACCGCACGGGCCAAGAAAAAATCTACCTGCACGCCCAGCGTGACATGGCGCAACACATCGAAAACGACAGCCACCTGCAGGTCGATGGTAAGCGCGAAGAAACCATCGTTGGCAACAGGGTGGTCGTGCTTGGCGCCGAAGACCAGCAGACCGTCACTGCGGATCGAAAGATCGAACTCAAGGGCAATGACTTTCAGGCCGTCGCCGTCAGCAGCCACACCCGCGTGGGTCTGGTGATGGCGATTGAAGCCGGGGTGCACGCACACATCAAGGCCGGGGCCACGCTGGTGGTCGATGGCGGTCCGCTGCTGACGCTCATGGCCGGCGGGCAACACCTGCAACTCACCCCAGCCGGAATTTACAGCAGCTCACCGATATTGCCCGGCGGAGTGCCGATACCGGGCATGCCTGTGCTGTTGGCGGTGCCGGACGGGGTAGAGGCGATGACCGCAGTGGCGCTGGCTGACCAAGCACGCGTATTCGAATTATCCGCCGACGAGATTGAGCCCGTGTGCTTGACCTGTCAGGCCCTCGAGGAGGGTCAAGCATGACCCGCGCCTACCTGTTACTCGATAGCAACCAGATTCCAGATCTCTACGCGCGCCTGTTCCAGTTGGCGCCAAAAGCCGTCCCGCACGCTCTGTACTTGACTACGCGTTATGCCGACTTGGCAAACATTGGCCCTGTACTGGTAGCGGTCGAGCCCACGAGTACGCTGGCTAAAACCTTTATCGAAGAGTGGCAGGCCCGCGCCGGTATCTGGCTGGAAACAGAGGCCAATGAGGCCGAGTTAATCGCGCATTTGCGCAGCCTGGTTCATGTGCAACTGGAGGGCGAGGTCAGCGCTTTTTTCCGTTTCTACGACCCGCGAATTATCCGCTTGTGGCTAGCCGATTTGCCCGATACCGAGCGAGATCGGCTGATGGGGCCCGTGCGCTCGATTCGGTTGGCCGAGGGATGTTTTATCCATCAGAAAAATCCTGATCAGCCGTGTGGCCAATACGCCACAACGCCTTGGCTGCGTTTGAGCACGGAACAGCTTGAGTCTGTGTGCCAAAGCAAACGAGACCAATTTGCTCAACGAATGATTGAACACTGCCAGCGCTATTTCCCCCAGTGCCTGCAAGGGCTGGACCTGCTAGCACGTCAGCAATGGGCACAAGATTGTCAGCGCAATGCGGCGCGTCAAGGCTACAGCGCAGAGGATGAAGTGATGAGTTGGATCGGTGTGTATGCGTATTTCGGTGAGACGTTTCCAGATGGCGCGGGCCAAGAGGTCTATCGCCACTTACTGAGCGAGCGCGATAGGACGCCGCCACAACGACTTGAGCATGTACTGGACGAATTAACACGCCAACTTCTCACGGATGAGGTGGCCGCATGAGTGGCGATAAACGTCTGGCCGCAGCAGTCAATTTGGCTGAAGCCACGCGAGCAGCCAGCGCTCGCCCGCACACCGACATCAACAGCACCGTTCGCCAATGCCAGGCCAGCCCCTCACACATCTTTGTGGTCCCGGTGCGCTACGCCCTCAGCGAAGAGCCTGCCAAACACTCGGCGTTTCAGTTTGGCGTCAAGGCTGTGAGCCATCCGGCTTTCCAACCGGGGGTAGAAACCAAAAGCCACCCCATGGCCGCCCGTCTATTGCGTTCGGGCTTTGTCTACGTATGGCAGGGCAAGGGGCCACTTCAGCGCTACACCATGGCCCAAAACCACCTATTGCGCGTACAAGAGCTGGACGACGATGACACCGTCGTGAATGTTGGCACCTTGAGCGGTATCGCATTGGACAAGCACCAGGAGGCCTGGATGCTCTACAGCGAAATCCCGCTGAATGCGGCTTTTTGCGAACAACTCACCGAGCCAGAAATTCGCGCAAAACGCATGCGCCGTCTTGATTTACGGCAGGTTGCGAACACCCTGCAAGCGCCGCACTGCGTGCCGCTTAAAGATGCCAACAGCGTCATGGGCGAATTAGTCCCCGAGCTTTATGACAGGGCGCTGGCGATCGATTACCAACGCAATCAGTCCACACTGCAAACCTGTGCGGATGAATTGGGCAAGGAGGCGATCAAAGACCCAGCGCCCGACAGGATCAAGGCCTATACCGACACCCAACGTTGGCTAAGTGAACGCGCAAAAATCGCCGCCAAGTACCCCCCGGTTTCCGATGAGATACCCGCACCGGGAGAGTGGAGTGCCGTGCCATGGGAACCGACTACAACGCAAAGCCTTATAGAAATCGCCCACACCCAATCACGCGGTTTATACACCGTATTGGCTTGCCTCGACGACGACCTCGGCGTTTTACGCGACATCAACCATGAACAAGAACAAGTAGAAACGCGGCACGAGAAATGGCAAGCCGACAACAACTTACGGCTAAGTATTGGCGGGTTTGTTCGCAGCTTGGTGACAGAAGATCCCATTGAAGTTATCGGGATGTTGATTTACCGCTACCGTGAGCAGGACATTGAACTGACGCGTGAGCAGGCGCAATTATTGCTGGATACCCGTAAACGGCTTGAAGAGCTGGCCAGAGAACGTTACACCGCCAATGTTGCTCATGGGTCGCCGTTCACCAAACAGCAAGTAGAGACCCGGCTACATGAAATACATCTGCGCGAACAAGCCGCTGTGGCGCCGATCCGTGGATTTATCCCGCTGAAGTTTCATGACCAGATTATGGAAATGGTGCTCGAGTACCAGGTCAGTAAACTCAAAAATTTGGCCAACACTCACACCAGCGACAAAGTTGAACAATACATCGACCTGCC
>NZ_ALJC01000015.1 GCF_000282975.1 Pseudomonas psychrophila HA-4 | reverse complement strand
CCGCCGTGAAAGGGCGGTGTCCTAGGCCACTAGACGAAGGGGACGTTGCCCGAAACGTACACTGTACATTTCAGTGCCAATCACATTAACCGAAGTTATTGTTTTGGCTTTCACTCAACTTCGCCCGAAAGCAAAGCTGCTTAAAAATGGAGCGGGAAACGAGACTCGAACTCGCGACCCCGACCTTGGCAAGGTCGTGCTCTACCAACTGAGCTATTCCCGCAATGGCGTCCCCTAGGGGACTCGAACCCCTGTTACCGCCGTGAAAGGGCGGTGTCCTAGGCCACTAGACGAAGGGGACACGCTACAACTTCACTGGTTACATGCGTTTGGCTGTTCGCTTTACGCTGCAATTGGCGCGCATTCTAGGGATGGTTTTGGAAGTCGTCAACCCCAATATGAAAATTTATTGAAATCAATGACTTCCCTCACCGAGAGGCTTTTTCTGACACCGTGTAGCGGCGGGCTCCTGGCGCCTATATTCCGGCATCCTACAAGGCGCTATGATTGGGAGGCTTGAGTGATGGCCATTTGTACCTATTGGAACTCCACCTTTTTATGGACAGTCAAAACCTTGGTCACACCCAAACAGCACAGTCAGAAAATGCCTATATAGCAGCACTGCCAGCAACACCATTCGCCGGCAGACCACTCTGAAGAGGTTTTAACGTTGACGCCCTCCATGATCGCCCTGCTTGTCGTCGCCGGAATCGTCCTATTGGTCGTCATCGGCTACATGATCCACGTGGTGGAACATAACAAAGTTGAAAAGGCCCGCCTGAGGGTTGAGCTCAATGACCGGACACGCCGCTGCAGCGAGGTCAACGAGACCTTTCCTGGCCAACTAATGACATCAGCACTCAAGCTGCTACTGACACGCCTTGAGCTCAACGCCACGCAGCGCCTGTTGCACCTGCAAAAATCCAACGCTTCATTAAAGGCCCGGGTTGCCGAGCTTGAAGCACTGGTTGCATTGGGTGATTCGATTCCGGTCAACAACCCTCCCCGCCCGATCCAGACAGAAGCTAGGGCTAAAGATGTGCGCTTTCTGCTGGAGACGTTGCACGGCCAAATCACCCGCGCAGCCAAGGACCGTGTACTAACAGCCAACGAAGCCAAACAATGGCTCAAGGAGATCCGCCATTTACTGGTGGCTGTGCATATAGAGTTCTTCAACAACCTGGGCCAGTTGGCGTTGCAACAAAACCAGCCCGGCCAGGCACGTCTAGCTTATGAACGCGCCGTTCAATATTTGCGCAAACAGCCTGATCTGACGCCGTATAACGAGTCGCTCAAAGCATTTGAAGCGCAATTGGCCCGCGCCAACGCCATCTTGACCAACCAACTCGAGCCCAGCACTGAAGAGGTCAACGAATTGACCGAAGGCCTTAAAACCGACGATGCCGAAGGCGACTGGAAGAAAAAAGCTATTTACGACTAAACGATTTGGTAGCCCTGCCCCCGTAGGAGCGAGCCGGCCCCTACGGGGGCCATGTGCAGTTCTTCAGTGAAAACTGATCACGCGACACCCACGCGAAATCACGCAAGGCTTTGCGGGCAGTTATCAAAAAAGGCTTCGAAACAGCGCCCAGAACGGGCCAAGGCAATAAATACACAAAGGCAGCCGCGCGGGCTGCCTTTGTGTTTGACGTCACGCTACCGGATTGATTGGCTTTTCCGGGTACCACACGTCGATCAGCGGGCTAACTTCAGCGTTGGTCAGCTCGGTGCGAGCTTTCAACCAGGCTTCTACAGCTGCACGCTGCTCTGCACTGACCGAACCGCGCTTTTGCAGGCAAACCAGACCGTAGTCATCGCCGCCAACATAGCCCAGACCGTTAGCTTCCATGGCTTCTTTCAAGAAAGCGTCAAGGAATGCGTCGATAGCTTCTTCCGACAGGTCTTCTTTGAAATCCAGGTTTAGCTCAAAACCCAGCTCCTGAAATTCATCAACGCACAGTTTTTTGCGCAGACGCTGGGAACGATTAGTAGCCATTGAACAATCCTCATAAGTAATTACGGGCGGCACTTTACCAGCTTAAGGCTACGACTGCCCGGTTCCGTGTGAACGGCTCATCGTTTTCTACTATAAATAAGCTATTGCCTGTCACACGCTAATGCACAAGCCCGATGACCTTCGGGCATAATGCCAACACTTTTATGACCATTGAGGGTCTTTTTTCATGCCCTCGTATTTTCCCCCTCGCCTGCAGGGTTTTACTTCAGATGATCAAATCTTTACGACCATTGCTTCTGGCCAGCCTGTTTTTGCCGCTCGCCTTCGGCGCCAATGCCGCCCCCGTCAACACCACCCTGTCGCCCAAAGTTCAACAAGCGCTTAAGACCAACAAGCTGCAAAACGATGCCCTATCGCTGGTATTGCTGCCGCTCACCGGCCCCGGTGTCCCGACCGTGTTCAATGCCGATGTGTCGATGAACCCGGCTTCCACCATGAAACTGGTGACCACGTACGCGGCCCTCGAAATGCTCGGCCCGACCCATCAGTGGAAAACCGAGTTCTATACCGATGGCACGCTTAATAACGGGATATTGCAAGGCAACCTCTACCTCAAGGGCGGCGGCGATCCCAAACTCAACATGGAAAAGCTCTGGCTGCTGATGCGCGACCTGCGTGCCAATGGCGTGCAGCAAGTGACCGGCGATCTGGTACTGGACCGCAATTTCTTCGAACAACCGCAATTGCCAGCGTTTAACGATGATGGCAACGACGAAAACAAACCGTTCCTAGTTAAGCCCGACGCGCTGATGGTCAACCTCAAGGCCCTGCGCTTTGTGGCACGCAACGACTCGGGCAAGGTACTCGTTTCGGTCGAACCGCCGATTGCAAGCATTCGCATCGACAATCAAGTCAAAGCCATCAACGCTAAACAGTGCAGTGGCGACGTGCGCTACAACCCCGTCACGCAGCCGGACGGCTCGGTCGTAGTCACCGTCAGCGGCCAATTGGCTGACGGCTGCAACTCCCAGACTTACCTGTCGTTGCTTGACCACGCGACTTACACCGCAGGCGCAGTGCGGGCCATCTGGAAAGAACTGGGCGGCAGTATTCAAGGCCAGGACCGTCAGGCCAGCGTGCCAAAAAGTGCTAAGTTGCTGGCTCGCGCCTACTCGCCAGATTTGGCCGAGATCATTCGCGACATTAACAAATACAGCAACAACACCATGGCTCAGCAACTCTTCCTGAGCCTCGGTGCGCAATTCCGTACAGACGCCGACGGTGATGACGCCAAGGCCGCACAGCGTGTTGTGCGCCAGTGGCTGGCCAAAAAAGGCATCACCGCGCCGCACCTGGTCATGGAAAACGGCTCTGGCCTGTCGCGCGCTGAACGTGTCAGCGCACGAGAAATGGCACAAATGCTCCAGGCGGCCTGGAAAAGCCCCTACGCTGCCGAGTTCATCAGTTCAATGCCGATTGCCGGTAAAGACGGCACCATGCGCAAACGCCTGAAAACCACCGCCATGAACGGCCAAGCCCATATCAAGACGGGCACCCTGAACACCGTTCGCGCCATTTCGGGCTTTAGCCGCGACAGCAACGGCGACACGTGGGCCGTTGTCGCCATCCTCAACGACCCTCGCCCTTGGGGTGCTTCCTCGATTCTCGACCAGGTATTGCTCGACCTGTATCGCCAGCCAGCAGTCGCTAACAGCGCAGTGTCCATCGCCCAGTAAGTTTTTTGCTGGGAGCTGGCTTTAGCGCTGAGGCGGGTATTTTTAGCAGGCCATAAAAAACGCCCCTGACCTTACGATCAGGGGCGTTTTTTTATGCCTGTATCAATACCCCTTAACGGGCCATGATTTTCCAAGCACGGTGGATTTTGCTATTGCGGGCAAAGTCAGGGTCGATGGTGCTAGCCGTAATTTCTTCAACGGCGTAACGCGCTTCCAAATGCTCATCGAGGATGAACTTGCGGAAGTTGTTCGAGAAGTACAGCACGCCGCCCGGCGCCAGACGCGCCATGGCCAAGTCCAGCAACTGCACATGATCGCGCTGGACGTCAAAGATGCCTTCCATGCGTTTGGAGTTGGAGAAGGTCGGCGGATCAATGAAGATCATGTCGTACTCTTCACGGCAGGCATCCAGCCACACCATCACATCGCCCTGCTCCAGACGGTTTTTGTCAGAAAAACCGTTCAATGACAGGTTGCGGCGCGCCCAGTCCAGATAGGTTTTCGACAAGTCAACGCTGGTGGTGCTGCGCGCGCCGCCTTTAGCTGCGTGCACGCTGGCAGTCGCGGTGTAGCAGTACAGATTGAGGAAACGCTTGCCAGCGGCCTCTTTCTGAATCCGCATACGCATTGGACGGTGATCCAGAAACAGGCCCGTGTCCAAGTAGTCGGTGAGGTTCACCAGCAGCTTCACGCCGCCTTCATTGACCTCGGTGAACTTGCCCTGCGCACTTTGACGCTCGTACTGCTTGGTGCCGCTCTGGCGCTCGCGACGCTTGACGATCACGCGGCTCTTGTCGATGTTCAGCGCCTGCGGGATGGCCGCCAGCGCATCAAACATACGGGCCGAGGCTTTTTCGGGATCAATGGATTTAGGCGCCGCGTATTCCTGGACGTGTACCCAGTCGTGGTACAGGTCGATGGCCATCGAGTATTCAGGCATGTCCGCATCGTAAACGCGGTAGCAATCAATGCCTTCACGCTTAACCCACTTGCTCAGCGCCTTGAGGTTCTTTTGCAGGCGGTTGGCAAACATCTGCCCGCCTTCGCTCAAGCGCGGCTGCTCGATCACCACCGGGGCCGGTTTGATCGGGTTACCGTTTTTGTTGAATTTCTCGTATTTGGTCGGTGCTTCGATATTGGACGGCAGGTCCGATTCGGCCTGCTCGCGCTCCGCCTGACGCTGCTCAGGAGTGCGACGCTCGCCGGTGACGAACTGGTCTGGCGTAACCTTGATCAACAGCAGCTTGCACGGCAAAGCGCCGTTCCAGAACGAATACTGTTTGTGGCTGCGAATACCCATGCGCTTGCCCAGGTCCGGGGCGCCAGTAAACACCGCAGCCTCCCAGTTCAAACACGCCTGACGCAGGCGCTCACCAAGGTTCTGGTAAAGGTAGAGCAAGCTTGCCTCATCACCCAGACGCTCGCCGTACGGAGGGTTGCAGATGACCAGGCCTTTTTGGTTTTGGTCAGGACGCGGCTCGAACGTCGCGACTTCGCCCTGATAAATCTTGATCCAGTGGCTCAGCCCCGCACGCTCGATGTTATTGCGCGCTGGCTGGATCAGGCGCGGGTCCGCCTCATAACCACGGATCCAGAGTGGCGGCTTGGCCATGCCAATTTCCGCACGCTCGGTCGCTTCTTCGTGAAGTTTTTTCCAGATGGCCGGGACGTGACCCAGCCACGCATCAAAACCCCAATGGATACGATTAAGGTTCGGCGCCATGTCGGCGGCGATCATCGCGCCCTCAACCAGGAACGTGCCCACACCGCACATCGGGTCAGCCAGTGCTGCACCTTCGGCCGCCATACGTGGCCAGCCAGCACGGATCAGAATCGCCGCCGCGAGGTTTTCTTTCAGCGGTGCAGCACCTTGCTGCAGACGGTAGCCGCGCTGGTGCAAGCTGCTGCCCGACAAGTCGAGGGACAGAATCGCTTCGCCACGGTCCAGACGTAGATGGATGCGTAGGTCAGGACTGAACTTATCAATCGACGGGCGCTCGCCAGATGGCGTGCGCAGCTTGTCGACGATGGCATCTTTCACTTTCAAAGCACCAAAGTGAGTGTTGTCGATGCCCGAGCCGTGCCCACTGAATTCAACGGCCAGTGTGCCGTCCGGGACCATATGGTCATGCCATTCAACGTCCAGTACGCCGTGATACAGGTCTTGCGCGTCCTTCATCGGGAAGCGCTTGAGTACCAGCAGCACACGGTTGGCCAGACGCGACCACAGGCACAGACGGTAGGCAGTTTCCATATCTGCCATGCCGCGAATGGCTGAGGTGTGCTCGCGGGCTTCCTCAAGACCAAGGCCGATAGCCTCCTCAAGGAGAAGGCCTTCAAGGCCTTTGGGGCAGGTAAGGAAGAGTTCGTAACGATCCGACATGGGATTCCTGAGCTTTTAGCTTTCTGTGAGGAGGCAACGCATTGCCTACTCCGTTTTCAATCAAGCGCTTTTCTTGAAGAGCGCTCGTGTGGCACGAAACTGTGCCGTTCCACTTCAACGACAGAACCCGCCATGATGCAAGGTGAGTCTAGACGCTGAAGCAGTTCATTCATTAAGAAACAATTAGTCATATCCAGACCCTTCGTCGAATAGTACCTGAGTGAAACCAGAGGCTATTCGCGACAGAGAATGAAACTCATCATCTTTGCAAGCGCTCGTCCTATCAGGCTTTAGTCGAACCCGAGCCTGAAAAAGCAGCTTTTCTTATGGCACTAACATCATTTTCGTTACGTCCTTATGACAAAACGATCATTCCATCATCTGAGTGCTTTGGTTAGAAATGGACTCAGGTTGTCGCCGCACAGGTGATAACGAAAAGGCTCGCCACGCCGGCAGCGAGCACCCAACGGCAGAACACTCTGCCCCGACCTCTGGTAGGTCGACGCTATAAAAAACAGTCAACAAGTGAGGGCAACACCCTATGAGAAGACTTAAGCGTGATCCGTTGGAAAAAGCTTTTTTACGCGGATATCAATATGGCGTTCATGGTAAATCCCGTGAGCTTTGCCCTTTTACTCTACCGTCGGTACGCCAAGCCTGGATTAACGGCTGGCGCGAAGGACGCGGCGACAACTGGGACGGTATGACTGGCACTGCGGGCATCCACAGACTCAACGAACTTCACGCCGTCGGTTAATACCGGGCACGTAACACCACCACGAAGCTGCAACGATTTAACCTTGCCGTCCTATCCAGGCGGCGGGCTTCGGCCCAAGGGCTCCTTAGAGGAGCCCTTTTTTATGCCTGTTTTTAGCTGTGCTGCTTATTGGCGGCCCAAGGATGAAATGGCATCAACCGACTCACGAATCAAAGCCGGTCCTTTGTAGATGAACCCCGAGTAAATTTGCACCAGGCTGGCACCTGCGGCGATTTTCTCAGCCGCATGCTTGCCTTCAGTAATACCGCCTGCGGCGATGATCGGCATCCGCCCCGCCAACTCAGCGGCAAGCACTTTGACCGTATGGGTGCTTTTTTCCAGCACTGGAGCGCCAGACAAACCGCCCGCTTCGTCACCGTGCGCCAAACCTTCTACGCCGACGCGGCTAAGCGTGGTATTGGTCGCAATCACAGCATCCATACCGGTCTCTAGCAGCGCCTGAGCCACGAGAACGGTTTCTTCGTCTGTCATGTCAGGCGCGATCTTAATCGCCAGAGGTACGCGCTTACCGTGGCGTTGCGTGAGTTCGTTCTGACGCAGCTGTAAGGCTTCGAGCAATTGCTTGAGCGAATCCCCAAACTGCAAGCTGCGCAGACCCGGCGTGTTAGGTGAGCTGACGTTGACGGTCACGTAGCTGGCGTAGGCGTAAACCTTGTCTAGGCAAATCAGGTAATCATCAACGGCACGCTCAACCGGCGTGTCGAAGTTTTTGCCGATATTGATCCCCAAGATGCCGGTGTATTTGGCCGCCTGTACACGGTTCAACAAATGATCAACGCCAAGGTTGTTGAACCCCATACGATTGATGATTGCCTGCGCTTCAGGCAATCGAAAAATACGCGGCTTGGGATTGCCCGGCTGAGGACGCGGGGTCACCGTGCCGACTTCAACAAAACCAAAACCCAATTGGGCGAAGCCATCGATGGCTGCACCGTTTTTATCCAGACCTGCGGCCAGCCCGACCGGGTTTGGAAAGTTTAGCCCCATGACTGTCACTGGCAGCTTCGCCGGTGCCTTGCACAACAAACCATTAAGCCCCAGACGGCCGCCCGCGCCGATCAAGTCCAAGGACAGATCGTGAGAGGTTTCAGGGGAAAGTTTGAAAAGCAGCTGGCGGGCCAGGTTATACATGGGCGCAATGGACTCTAAAGATAACGGAAAGAGGGCGCGATTATAGCTGCGACACCCGGCAAATCACAGGCAAAGAAAAACCCGGCCTAAGCCGGGTTTTTCTGATCAAGCGAGCTAAAAATTACTTAGCTTGAGCTTGAACAACTGCTTCTACGCGACGGTTCAGAGCACGACCTTCATCAGTCGAGTTGGTAGCGATTGGATCAGCTTTACCGTGGCCAACTGCGTCTACACGACCAGCAGAAACACCTTGCTGAACCAGAGCTTGACGCACAGAGTCAGCACGACGCTGCGACAGCTTCTGGTTGTAAGCATCGGTACCGACGCTGTCAGTGTAACCATTCACAGTAGTGTTGGTTGCTGGGTACTGCTGCATGAACTGAGCAACGTTCTTGATGTCTGGCAGGTACTGAGACTTAACAACTGCTTTGTCGAAGTCGAACTTAACGTCCAGCTCAACTTTAACAACTTCAGCGATCGGAGCTTCTGGTTCTGGCTCAGCGATTGGTGCTGGAGCTGGAACTGGAGCCGGAGCTACTTTGCCGCCGCTGCCGCCGAAGTTAACACCCAGGCCAACGGTAGGAGCGTAGTCCCACTTGCCGTTGTCCAGTTTGTAGTCAGCTTCAACGCCTGCACGGGCGAACAAGTTGTCAGTGATGTACCACTTAACGCCAGCGCCGGCAGTCAGGAAAGTCGACTTGTCGCGACCGCTGTGGCCGTCAGCTTCTACGTTGGTCATGCTCTTGTGAGCAACGCCACCGGAAACGTATGGACGCAGTGCGTCACCTACGGTGCCGAAGTGGTACTGAGCGTTCAGACCAAAGTTGTCGCCTTTGATTTTCTGATGGCCAGTGCCGTCGTTCGAACGGGTGTGGTTAGTGGTGTCGTAGGTCAGGTTCAACGAAACGTCGTCGGTCAGGAAGTAACCGATCGATGCGCCTGGGTTGTAACCGTCTTCTACGTGCTTGACGCTGTCGTTGTACTGTTTTTTGTAGAACAGTTCACCCTCGACCGCGCCTTGGCCTTGTGCCAGGGCACCGAACGAAGTTGCGGCTACAAAGGAACCAATGGCAATGCCCAAGGTGTTTTTCAGTTTCATCCGTTAAATCCCCATCTGGTGATTGTAAAGCAGTCCCACATACCGGGGGACAACTCGGCGGCAAGTCTATCAGACCTTACCTACACGTAGATCCATTTGCACTGAACTAAGTTTCAGCAATACCTGCAAATTTCTCACGCAATTTATCAAGAGCACGCTTGTATCTCATCTTCGTCGCGCTCAAACCCATATGCATTATGTCTGCGATTTCCTGAAATTCCAGTTCTGCGACAAAACGCAGCACTAAAATTTCGCGATCAATCGGGTTCACATGCACCAACCAGCGATCAAGTCCGCCCTTTTCCTCAGGTTTCGGCGCCTTTTCCTCAGACGCTTCCTCAAGGGGGTCAATACTTAATGCGTCCATCAAGCGACGCTTTCGCCGTTCTTTCCGATACTGTGTGATGCATTCGTTGTAAGTGATGCTATATAGCCATGTCTTGAATTTCGATTTGCCCTCAAAATTCTTCAAGCCGTACAGCACCTTAAGCATCACTTCCTGACAGACATCATCAGCGTCCCTATCGTTCCCTAAATACCTTGAACAAACGTTGAACAAAGTGCGTTGATAGCGACGCATCAATTCTTCATAAGCACGTGTAACGTGGAACAACTCATCATGCGCGCGCGCAACCAACTCCTCATCAGAGAGCTCACGGGGGTCGTAGCGCATGGACAGCGGTTGGGCTTTATTCAAAACGAGTCGTGCCGACAGTCAGGTCAATGGCCACCGTATCAACCTCAGAAGCAGGCGTTTTTACGGCGGCATACATTAGCAGGGTTTGCCGCATTAGCGACTGGTCACATGCTGCTCCAGCAAAATCCGATTGGAAATTGAGACTAGCTCACCTTCCTCGGTCAGCAATGTGGTTTTAACCGTGCCGATCTCTTCGATCTGCCCTTCGACCTCGCCAACTCGCACTTCTTGCCCCACCTGATACAACTCACGCACATAGATCCCGGCAAGAATCTGCCCGGCAATTTCACGACTTCCCAGCCCCATCGCTAAGGCGACAGCCAGACCAACGGTAATCAACACAATCACAATCACATGGTTCAGGAGGTCGGTTTTAACCTCTAACTGACTAATTGCGACCGAAATACTGATGATGATGACCAAGCCCTGCGCCACACGTCCCAAGCCGCTTGCGTAATCAAAGCCGACACTTTCGGCAGCACCACGCACTAAACCATTGAGCAGTTGTGCTACCAGCACACCCGCTAGCAACACTAGCAGCGCGCCAAACACCTTGGGCAAATAAACCGTAAAAATATCCAGTGCTGCAGAAACGCGATCCAGGCCCAGCGATTGAGCCGCTGACACCAGAAAGACCAGCAGGATGAACCAATAGACAATTTTTCCGATCAAGGTCGAGATGGGCACCTTGATGCCCACACGCGCCAGGATCTTGGTCAGGCCAGTGCCACCCATGAGGCGGTCAAGGCCCAGTTTTGCAAGCAATTTCGACAGCAAGGTATCAAGCAGTTTGGCAACCACGAAACCTAGCAGTACGACCACCAGCGCCCCGAAAAGGTTCGGAATGAAGTTGGCTATTTTAGTCCACAAGGCAGTCATTGCCGTGACCAGGCTCTGGGTCCAGAGATCAAGTTCCATGTTCAATCAGCCTTATCAACAGGGCGAGCAGCAGGTTTGCGCCGCGAAACGGGCGCAATATGAGCGGAACCGCTATTCAAAGCAATCGTCAGTGCTTGCATCCAGCGACCCGGCAAACTGAAAAGGTCACCCGCGCCAACCTGTCGGTTAGCGGTTTTCAGAACTCGACCCAAACACGCATCGTCGTCTCGGGTGGACGATGGCGCCTTGAGCATTTCACGCAACGACTGTTCAAACGGATCGTGCATAAGCACCTCTCGGTATGTCTGTGAAAGACGCAGGCTATTTACATCGGGTCACATTCACGCGTGTTCACAGCCACTGCAAACGGCGATAAAACCACCACTGCCCCAAACCAATAACCAGCATCACAGCGCACATCACGGCAAAACCATAAGGGTTATCGGAGAACGGCACACCGCCTACGTTGATCCCCAACAAGCCGGTCATAAAGGTAATCGGCAAGAAGATCCCGGTGAGCACACCAAAGCGGTACATGATGCGACTCATACGCACATTCAAACGACGATCTACCGCCTCAAGAACCAGCCCCACGCGCTCGCGGGTCAGTTCGAGCTCTTCGAGATAGCGCGTCAGACTGTTGTTGAGTTCGTTCCAGTAATCAGCCACATCGCTGCTGAACCACGGTAGTTTTGTACGCGTTAGCTGACCGAAAATATCACGCTGGGGTGCCAGAAAACGGCGCAAGCCTGCTGCCCTGCGGCGGATCTGCAAAATAGCGCTGTGTTCAGGGGTATACCGTTCGTCGGCATCTATTTTATCTTCTTCGTCATCGACGATTTCAGACAGCTCACCGATCAAATCCTGAACTTTCAGCGTCAGGTACTGAGCGAGGTAAAGCATCAGTTCAGCGGGGTTTTTTGGACCTTCGCCATGCTCGAAGTCACTCAGCATTTCATCAATCGCGCGCAACGGCCGAAAGCGCAACGAAATGACCCGTTGCGAACTGCCGAAAATACGCAGCGACACCATGTCTTCAGGCTCGGCACCTGGATTGAGGTTCACCCCGCGCAAAAACAGCAAGAGCTCGTTATCGGGCAATGGCAGCAAGCGTGGACGGGTGTTTTCTTCAAGCAGCAAGTCGCAGCTGAAATCGCTCAAACCGCTCGAAGTGCGTAACCAGCTCTGGGTTTGCGGGTGACTGCGATCCCAGTGCAACCAAAGGCTTTCATGGCTTTTAAGCTCAAGGTCATTCAGGTCGGAGCGCGAAATGGGCCGCGCACCGCCCTCACCGTCCAGCAGCAGGGCATGCACCAGCCCCCACTGCGCGTTGTCTTCCTCAAACATCCGTGATCCTTGTCGTCAAAGCGTTTAGTCGGGCATTTTCAGCGCAGAAGGCGAAATAATAACGCCATTGTTATCCGCATAAATGAATTCTCCCGGGCGGAACGTGACGCCTGCAAACGTGACAGCCACGTTCAAGTCACCGATCCCGCGCTTGTCAGTCTTCAACGGGTGACTGGCCAAGGCCTGAACGCCAAGGTCTGTTTGCGCTATGACGTCCACGTCGCGAATGCAGCCGTAAATCACCAACCCTTCCCAGCCATTTTTGGCCGCTTTTTCAGCCAGCATGTCACCCAACAGGGCTCGACGCAGGGAACCACCCCCATCCACCACCAAGACCTTGCCATTGCCCTTAAGCTCGACCTGGTCTTTGACCAGCGAGTTATCTTCAAAGCATTTGATGGTCACAATCTCGCCACCAAAGGAGTCACGCCCGCCAAAGTTACTGAACATGGGCTCCAGCACCTGCACCAGCTCAGGGTAGGCATCGCACAAATCGGGAGTGATGTAGTGGTTCATGAAAAAGCTCCTGTTAAAAGGTAGGCGCAACGAGGGTTGCTAACGTTATAGACGTTCTGATGGAAGCTGCCTTTATAGATGACCCAGAGGACCAATCGACCAAGCACTCACACAATATGACTATAAGAAGCTGATTCGTCAGATATTAGCCGCAACCTTTACCGATCGAAACCCCGACAACACGTATCAGCGCGTTTCATCCTGTGCCAGCCAATCAAGTACCAATGGCCAGACCTCTTGTTGAGCCGCCGGACTTACCAACATCTCGACGTGACCAAAGTCAGAGCTGAATGTCTGCCCGCGCGCCAAAGAGACAAACGTGCGCTGCGCAGAGCCTAACTGGTCATACAATTTACGGCATGCCCACTCAGGCGTTACCCGATCACCTTGCGCAGCCACTACCAGCGCAGGCAATTGGACCTCAGCCAGCCCGGCCCACCAATCCCGCTCAGCGTCTTTGAAACGGCCCAGAAAGCCATTCCAGCGCAAGGTTTCAAGGGCGATGCTGACAGGTTCGTCTTCCGGCCCGCGTTTGAGCCGTGTGCCCGACAAGTGCGTAAAACGCTTCAACAGCAGATAAGCGCACCATTGCACCGGCGCAATTTTCAGTGACCAATAACGACGGTTGATCTGGCAGCCAAAAAACGCGACCGAGGCCACGTCATCCGCCTCCAGATACTGACCACCCAGGGCCGCAGCCAGACTGATAGCCCCTTGAGAGTGGCCGATCCAGTGCGGCACTTGCCCGCTTTGCTCACGCACAAACGCACTGATGGCCGGCAAATCGTAGCGGGCATAGTCAGCCACGCGATTTCTGGCCCAGTGAATATTGCGCGACGACAGCCCATGCCCGCGCATTTCGGGCAGCCACACATCAAAGCCTGCACGCGCCAAAAACGCGCCCAGCCCGACACCTTTGGGCGAGTACCAGAAACGTCGATTGGAAAAGCTGCCGTGTAACAGGATAACCGGCACGCCCCGCACCTGGCTGGCGTCGGCCATGCCCAGGCGGGTGACCACCAACTCCACGGAAATATCCGGGCTGTTAGCGGGCTTCAAGCGATAAACGTCTTCGCTCAGATCCCCCCGACGCTCAGCGCTAATCAGGGCAACGGGAAAAAGATGACTGCTGCTTTGCATAATGCTCTTGCACAAAAAAGGGCGAATCCACATCGGAACTCGCCCTAAAACTGCTTATAAAGAGCAGAACTGCCTGATGGCAGCCCTGCCCTTCTCTCAACGACTCAAGCCTGGGCTTGACCTTCTGCCAAGAAGAACCAGGTTTCCAGCACGGTGTCCGGGTTCAGCGACACACTTTCAATGCCCTGCTCCATCAACCACAGCGCCAGATCCGGGTGGTCGGATGGTCCTTGGCCGCAAATACCGATGTATTTGCCTGCCTTGTTGCACGCCTGAATAGCGTTGGACAGCAGCTTCTTAACCGCCGGGTTACGCTCATCGAACAAGTGCGCGATCACACCCGAGTCACGGTCCAGCCCCAGGGTCAGCTGAGTCAGGTCGTTGGAGCCGATCGAGAAGCCGTCGAAGAATTCAAGGAACTCCTCAGCCAGAATCGCGTTGGACGGCAGTTCACACATCATGATGATGCGCAGACCATTTTCACCGCGTTTGAGGCCGTTTTCAGCCAGCAAGTCGATCACCTGGCTTGCTTCGCCCAAGGTGCGCACGAATGGCACCATGATTTCGACGTTGGTAAAGCCCATGTCGTTGCGCACACGCTTGAGGGCGCGGCATTCGAGTTCGAAGCAATCGCGGAAGTTTTCGCTGATGTAACGCGAAGCACCACGGAAGCCCAGCATCGGGTTTTCTTCTTCCGGCTCGTACAACTTGCCGCCGATCAGGTTCGCGTATTCATTGGACTTAAAGTCCGACAGACGCACGATCACTTTCTTCGGAGTAAACGCGCCAGCGAGGGTGCTGATCCCTTCAACCAGTTTGTCGACGTAGAAATCGACTGGATCGTTGTAGCCAGCAATGCGCTTATCGACGCTGTCTTTGATTTCTTGTGGCAAACCGTCGTAGTTCAGCAACGCCTTAGGGTGCACGCCGATCATACGGTTGATGATGAACTCCAGACGGGCCAAGCCCACACCGGCGTTCGGCAACTGTGCGAAGTCAAATGCACGGTCCGGGTTACCCACGTTCATCATGATTTTGAACGGCAGTTCCGGCATGGCATCAACCGAGTTTTTCTTGATGTCGAAGCCCAGTTCGCCCTCAAAGATAAAACCGGTATCGCCTTCGGCACAGGAAACCGTCACGCCCTGGCCGTCTTTCAACAGCTGAGTGGCATTACCGCAACCCACTACAGCGGGGATGCCCAGCTCTCGCGCAATGATCGCAGCGTGGCAAGTACGGCCGCCGCGGTTGGTCACGATGGCGCTGGCGCGCTTCATAACCGGTTCCCAGTCTGGGTCGGTCATGTCCGATACCAGCACGTCGCCCGGTTGGACTTTGTCCATCTCGGAGACGTCTTTAATGATGCGAACCTTGCCAGCGCCAATACGCTGGCCAATCGCGCGACCTTCCACCAGCACAGTGCCGGTTTCTTTAAGCAGGTAGCGCTCCATCACGTTGGCCTGGGTACGGCTTTTCACGGTTTCAGGACGGGCCTGAACGATGTACAGCTTGCCGTCATCGCCGTCTTTGGCCCACTCGATATCCATCGGGCACTTATAGTGCTTCTCGATGATCATCGCTTGCTTGGCCAGTTCGCTTACTTCAGCGTCGGTCAGGCAGAAACGCTCGCGATCGGCCTTCTCAACGTCGATCACCTTGACCGACTTACCGGCCTTGGCTTCGTCGCCGTAAATCATCTTGATGGCTTTGCTGCCCAGGTTGCGGCGCAGAATGGCAGGACGACCGGCTTCCAGGGTTTGCTTATGAACGTAAAACTCGTCCGGGTTTACCGCGCCCTGGACGACGGTTTCGCCCAGGCCGTAGGCGCCAGTGATAAACACCACGTCACGGAAGCCCGACTCTGTGTCTAGAGTGAACATCACACCCGCAGTGCCGGTTTCGGAGCGCACCATGCGCTGCACGCCTGCCGACAGGGCGACCAGTTTGTGGTCAAAGCCTTGGTGCACGCGGTAGGAAATCGCACGGTCATTGAACAAGGAGGCAAACACCTCTTTGGCCGCACGGATCACGTTTTCAACGCCACGGATGTTCAGGAAGGTTTCTTGCTGGCCGGCAAAGGAGGCATCCGGCAAGTCTTCGGCAGTGGCCGAAGAGCGCACGGCGACGGCCATGTCAGGGTTGCCTTGAGACAGAGAGGCAAAGGCAGTACGAATTTCAGCGTTGAGTTTCTCAGGGAACTCAGCTTCCATGATCCATTGACGGATCTGGGCGCCGGTCTTGGCCAAGGCATTCACGTCATCAACATCCAGCGCGTCCAGCGCTGCATGGATCTGATCGTTCAAGCCGCTCAGCTCAAGAAAATCACGGTAAGCCTGGGACGTCGTTGCAAAACCACCGGGAACCGAAACGCCAGCGCCTGCCAGGTTGCTGATCATCTCGCCGAGGGATGCGTTCTTGCCCCCTACGTGCTCCACATCATGGACGCCGAGCTTATCGAGGGAAACTACGTACTCTACCAAGGTGATCTCTCCACTAACTGTGTTGGGAAAAGCTCAGGGCGCTGGACACTCATCTCTGGAGCATCTCAGCGTTTGTGGCCTGGACCTGGAAAATAAGTGACACTGCCTGCCATTCAGGGCGACAAAATCGCGCCTATCATATCCAAGAAACGTCACCAGCTTAAGGCCCAAGGCGCAAATGAAACGATCTGCTTTCTTTATTTCCGACGGCACCGGCATTACAGCCGAGACCCTCGGTCAAAGTTTGTTGGCACAATTTGAAAATGTGACCTTCAGCAAATTCACACGCCCTTACATCGATAGCGTAGAAAAAGCGCGGGTAATGGTACAACAAATCGATAACGCCGCCGAAAAAGACGGCCTTCGCCCGATCATCTTCGACACTATTGTCAATCAGGATATTCGCGAGATCCTGGCCACTTCCAATGGCTTCATGATCGACATCTTTTCCAGTTTCCTAGCGCCACTTGAACAAGAACTGGCTGAGCACTCTTCATACTCGGTCGGCAAATCGCACTCTATTGGCCACAACTCCAATTACATGGAGCGTATCGAGGCGGTGAACTTTGCCCTCGACAACGATGACGGCGCGCGCACCCACAAATACGACAAGGCCGACCTGATTCTGGTGGGCGTGTCGCGTTGTGGCAAAACCCCGACGTGCTTGTACATGGCCATGCAATTTGGCATTCGGGCGGCCAACTACCCGTTGACCGAAGACGACATGGAAAACCTCAAGTTGTCACCGGCCCTGCGCCAGCACAAACACAAACTGTTCGGCCTGACCATCGACCCCGACCGTTTGACGGCCATTCGTAACGAGCGCAAACCCAATAGCCGTTACTCCAGTTTTGCCCAGTGCGAGTTTGAAGTTCGCGAGGTTGAGCGCCTGTTCCAACGTGAAAACATCCCACACATCAACTCCACGCATTTCTCGGTCGAAGAAATCTCGGCCAAGATCCTGGTCGAGAAAGGCGTAGAAAGACGTTTCAAATGAATCTAGCAACAAGCTGCAAGGTGAAAGCCAGATGGCGCAGTGCCTGCTTTTACTTGCAGCTTGTAGCTTGCAACTGTTCTTACTGCTCGAAGAGTCCTACAAATGTGTGAACCGGCGTCGCCTCAAGCTTCGCCTGGTCTTTGCACAGTTCAAAAATCTGCTGGCAGCGCTGGGCTACAAAACGCGTCGCCAGGTTGGCCTTGAACTTATCTTCCAGCAACGGAATACCCTCTGCCCGGCGCCGACGATGGCCAATCGGGTACTCCACCACCACTTGCTCGGTGCGGGTCCCGTCTGTGAAGAACACCTGAATCGCGTTGGCAATCGAGCGTTTGTCGGCTTCCAGGTATTCGCGGGTGTAGCGCGGCTCTTCGACGATGACCATCTTCTCGCGCAATTCATCGATGATCGGGTGCGCCGCGTGAAAGTCGTCTTCGTACTGCTCGGCCACCAGATTGCCAAACGCCAGCGGTACGGCGGTCATGTATTGAATGCAGTGATCACGGTCCGCCGGGTTGGCCAATTTGCCTTGCTTGGAAATAATCCGAATCGCTGATTCGTGGGTTGTAATCACGATTCTGTCGATCTCGTGCAGGCGGTCCTTGACCTGCGGGTGCAAGGTCACCGCCGCCTCGCAGGCAGTTTGTGCATGAAACTCAGCTGGAAAACTGATTTTGAACAGCACGTTCTCCATCACATACGTGCCGTAAGGCTGCGACAGGCTGAACTGGCGCTGAGCATCGGGCTTGAGCGCCAGGTCCTTGTTGGTGTGGCTGAACAAGACGTCGTAAAAACCCCATTGCGGCGCCGTCAGCACACCGGGAATACCCATCTCACCGCGTAGCGCAATACCAGCCAAGCGCACGCCCCGGCTTGATGCATCGCCCGCCGCCCAGGATTTTCGCGATCCGGCATTCGGCGCGTGGCGATACGTACGCAACGCCTGACCATCAACAAACGCATGCGACAGCGCCGACAATAACTGCTCGCGGTTCGCGCCCATCAACATGGCGCACACCGCCGTCGAAGCGACTTTAACCAGCAACACATGATCCAGCCCGACACGATTAAATGAGTTTTCCAGGGCAATGACGCCTTGAATCTCATGCGCCATGATCATCGCTTCAAGTACCGCGCGCACCGTCAACGGCGCCTCGCCATTGGCCACGCGCTTTTGCGAGAGGTGATCGGCCACCGCCAGAATCCCGCCCAGATTGTCCGATGGATGCCCCCACTCCGCCGCAAGCCAGGTGTCGTTGTAATCCAGCCAGCGCACGATGCAGCCGATGTCCCATGCGGCTTTCACCGGATCCAGGCGAAAAGACGTACCAGGCACACGGGCGCCGAACGGCACCACCGTGCCCTCGACAATAGGCCCCAGATGCTTGGTGCATTCAGGAAAACGCAGTGCCAGCAGGCCGCAGCCCAAGGTGTCCATCAGACAGTTACGGGCGGTGTTCAGGGCTTCCTGGGAAGTGATGCGGTACGTCAGGACGTAGTCGGCAATGTCCTGCAAAACCTGGTCATAGTCGGGACGGTTGTTGAGGTCGACGTTGGCGCTCATGTGGATTGACTCCATTTGGGTGAGTGAGTGTCGTGCTCCATCCTCAGGGTCAGGCTAGTGTTTACGGCAGGTCTAAATGCCCGCTTTGAAATACAGTCTTGCTTTTGTGGGAGCGGGCTTGCTCGCGATAGCATCACCGCAACTCATCAGATAAACCAAGTCGCCTGCATCGCGAGCAAGCCCGCTCCCACAAGGGTTGTGACCAACCTTAAAAACTATCGCCCGGCACCCGCACCCAACCTTCCATCAAGACCCGCGCACTGCGGCTCATGATGGCTTTGGTCACGGTCCATTCGCCGTCTACTTGCCGGGCCTCGGCGCCAACGCGCAACGTGCCCGATGGATGACCAAAGCGCACAGCGCTGCGTAATGCGCCGCCCGCCGCTAGGTTAACCAACGTGCCCGGAATGGCTGCCGCTGTGCCAATTGCAACCGCCGCGGTGCCCATCATCGCGTGGTGCAACTTGCCCATCGACAAGGCACGCACCAGCAAGTCCACATTTTGTGCACTCACGGGCTTGCCGCTCGATGACACGTAATCCACAGGCCCGGCCACAAACGCGACTTTTGGCGTGTGCTGACGCTTGGCCGCGTCTTCCAGCGTGTCGATCAACCCCATGCGCAACGCACCATGGGCGCGAATGGTTTCGAACATGGCCAGTGCTTTCGGGTCGCTGTTGATGTCGTTTTGCAACTCGGCTCCGGTATAACCGATAGCCTGCGCGTTGACGAAAATCGTCGGAATACCGGCATTGATCATCGTCACTTTCAAGCTGCCCACGCCCGGCACTTCCAGGTCGTCCACCAGATTGCCAGTGGGAAACATCGAACCGCCTGCACCCTCTTCATCGGCTGCTGGATTGAGAAATTCCAGTTGAACTTCTGCCGCCGGAAACGTAACCCCATCTAGCTCGAAATCGCCGGTTTCCTGCACCGCGCCGTCGGTGATGGGCACATGCGCGATGATGGTTTTGCTGATGTTGGCTTGCCAGATACGCACCACGGCGGTGCCGTTGCGGGGGATGCGGCTCGCGTCCACCAAGCCGCTGCTGATGGCAAAGGAGCCAACCGCCGCCGAAAGATTGCCGCAGTTACCACTCCAGTCCACAAAAGGCTTGTCGATCGAGACCTGACCAAACAGGTAGTCGACGTCATGGTCCGCGTGCAGACTTTTACTGACGATCACGGTTTTGCTGGTGCTAGAGGTGGCGGCGCCCATGCCGTCGATTTGCTTCTCGTACGGGTCCGGGCTGCCGATCACCCGCAGCAACAAGGCATCCCGGGCCGCACCCGGCACCTGAGCCTGCGCCGGCAAGTCGAGCAGGCTGAAGAACACGCCCTTACTGGTCCCGCCCCGCATATACGTCGCCGGGATTTTGATTTGCGCTGCATAAGCCATGAATAGAATCCTGTCATAACCCCTGTAGGCGCGAGACAAGCTCGCGCCTACAGGGTTGTGTTTATGCGGTTGCCGATTCCAGGAAGTCCTGAGCAAAGCGCTGCAACACGCCGCCCGCTTCATAAATCGACACTTCTTCAGCGGTATCAAGGCGGCACGTCACCGGCACCTCGACACGCTCGCCATTTTTGCGGGTGATGACCAGCGTCAGCGTGGCACGCGGGGTGCGCTCGCCAATGACGTCGTAGGTTTCGCTGCCGTCAATTTGCAGGGTTTTGCGATCAGTACCCGGCATAAACTCCAGCGGCAATACGCCCATGCCCACCAAGTTAGTGCGGTGTATACGCTCAAAGCCCTCAGCGGCAATCGCTTCAACCCCGGCCAGACGCACGCCCTTGGCGGCCCAGTCGCGGGACGAGCCCTGACCGTAGTCGGCACCGGCAATAATGATCAGCGGCTGCTTGCGGTCCATGTAGGTTTCAATCGCTTCCCACATACGCATCACTTGGCCTTCAGGCTCAAGGCGGGTCAACGAACCCTGTTTGACCTTGCCGTCCTCGATCACCATCTCGTTGAACAGTTTCGGGTTGGCGAAAGTCGCGCGCTGGGCCGTCAAGTGGTCGCCACGGTGCGTAGCGTAGGAGTTGAAGTCGACTTCCGGCAGGCCCATTTTCGCCAGGTATTCACCCGCGGCGCTGTCGAGCATGATCGCGTTGGAGGGCGACAAGTGGTCGGTGGTGATGTTGTCTGGCAGCACGGCCAATGGGCGCATGCCTTTGAGCGGACGCGCACCTGCCAGCGCACCTTCCCAATACGGCGGACGCCGAATGTAGGTGCTTTGCGGACGCCAATCGTACAGCGGTTCGACTTTTGGGCCGGTGTCTTCATGGATCGCAAACATCGGGATATAGACCCGACGGAACTGCTCAGGTTTAACCGACGCCTTGACCACCGCGTCGATTTCTTCGTCGCTTGGCCAGATGTCTTTTAGGCGGATTTCATTGCCATTCGCATCGAGGCCCAGTACGTCTTTTTCGATGTCGAAACGGATGGTCCCGGCAATGGCATACGCCACCACCAGCGGCGGCGATGCCAAAAAGGCTTGCTTGGCGTAGGGGTGAATACGACCGTCAAAGTTGCGGTTGCCCGACAACACCGCCGTGGCGTAGAGGTCACGGTCGATGATTTCTTGCTGAATCACAGGGTCCAGCGCGCCCGACATGCCGTTGCACGTGGTGCAGGCAAAGGCCACAACGCCAAAGCCCAGTTGCTCCAACTCGTCCGTAAGACCGGCTTCGTCGAGGTACAGCGCGACAGTTTTCGAACCCGGGGCCAGCGATGATTTAACCCACGGCTTGCGGGTCAGCCCCAATTTGTTGGCGTTACGCGCAATCAACCCCGCCGCAATCACGTTGCGCGGGTTGCTGGTGTTGGTGCAACTGGTGATGGCAGCAATGATCACCGCGCCATCAGGCATTTGCCCCGGCACGTCATCCCATTGCCCGGCGATACCTTTGGCTGCCAGGTCGCTGGTCGCAACGCGCGCATGCGGGTTGCTCGGACCGGCCATGTTGCGCACCACCGACGACAGGTCAAAGCTCAAGCTGCGCTCGTATTGCGCGCCCTTGAGGCTGTCAGCCCACAGGCCGCTGACCTTGGCGTAGTGCTCGACCAACTGCACTTGCTGGTCTTCACGCCCCGTCAGTTTGAGGTAATCAATGGTTTGCTGGTCGATGAAGAACATCGCAGCCGTGGCGCCATATTCCGGGGCCATGTTGGAGATGGTTGCGCGGTCGCCCAAGGTCAGCGCCGCGGCGCCTTCGCCGAAGAACTCCAGCCAAGCACCGACCACTTTCTGTTTGCGTAAGAACTCGGTCAGCGCCAGCACCATGTCAGTGGCGGTGATGCCCGGTTGCAGTTTGCCGGTCAACTCAACGCCGACGATTTCCGGCAGGCGCATCCACGACGCACGGCCCAGCATCACGCTTTCGGCTTCTAGGCCGCCAACGCCAATGGCGATCACGCCCAGCGAGTCGACGTGCGGCGTGTGGCTGTCAGTGCCGACGCAGGTGTCCGGGAAGGCCACGCCGTCACGCACCTGAATCACCGGAGACATTTTCTCCAAGTTGATCTGGTGCATGATGCCGTTGCCCGGCGGGATCACATCGACGTTTTTGAATGCTTTTTTGGTCCACTCAATAAAGTGGAAACGGTCTTCATTGCGGCGGTCTTCGATGGCGCGGTTCTTTTCAAACGCCTCGGGATCGTAGCCGCCACACTCCACGGCCAGCGAGTGATCGACGATCAACTGGGTCGGCACCACCGGGTTAACTTGCGCCGGGTCGCCACCTTGTTGCGCGATTGCATCACGCAGGCCCGCCAAATCAACTAGGGCGGTTTGGCCAAGAATGTCGTGGCACACCACACGCGCCGGGAACCACGGGAAATCCAGGTCGCGCTTGCGCTCAATCAACTGGCTCAGCGAAGCATTAAGGGTGGCCGGATCGCAGCGTCGCACCAGGTTTTCGGCCAGCACGCGAGCGGTATAAGGCAGGGTGTCATAAGCACCGGGTTTGATCGCATCGACCGCCGCACGGGTGTCGAAGTAATCCAGCCGGGTGCCCGGCAGTGTTTTGCGAAATTCAGTATTCATTGGCGCGGGACTCGATCACGGTTAAGTCTGAGGGCGCCTTAACCCTGTAGGACCGAACTGGCTCGCGAGCTATTAAAAGATCGCGAGGCACGCTCGTTCCCACAGGGCTTGGGGTGCCCTGCTTGTCAGCGACGCTCGATTGGCACGAACTTGCGCTGTTCAACACCGATGTACTCGGCGCTTGGGCGGATGATGCGGTTGTTGGCGCGCTGCTCGAACACATGCGCGGCCCAGCCGGTCAGGCGTGAACACACAAAAATAGGCGTGAACAGCTTGGTCGGGATGCCCATGAAGTGATACGCCGAGGCATGGTAGAAGTCGGCATTCGGGAACAGTTTCTTTTGCTCCCACATGGTTTTGTCGATGGCTTCGGACACCGGGAACAACACGGTATCGCCCACTTCGTCCGCCAGTTTTTTCGACCAGCCCTTGATCACCTCATTACGCGGGTCGCTGTCTTTGTAGATCGCATGGCCAAAGCCCATGATCTTGTCTTTGCGCGCCAGCATGCCAAGGGTGCCCTGCACCGCTTCTTCAGCCGAGCCAAAGCGCTCGATCATTTCCATGGCCGCTTCGTTGGCGCCGCCATGCAGCGGGCCGCGCAGCGAACCAATGGCCGCGGTGATGCACGAATACAGGTCAGACAAGGTCGAGGCGCAGACGCGCGCGGTGAACGTCGAAGCGTTGAACTCGTGCTCGGCATACAGGATCAGCGATACGTTCATCACTTTGACGTGCAACTCGCTCGGCTTTTTATCGTGCAACAAGTGCAGGAAGTGACCACCAATCGACGCTTCATCGCTTACGCAGTTAATGCGTTTGCCATCGTGGCTGAAGCGGTACCAGTAGCACATGATCGCCGGGAAGGCGGCCAGCAAACGGTTGGTCTTGTCCAGTTGCTCGGAGAAGTCCTTCTCCGGCTCCAGGTTGCCCAGGAACGAACACCCCGTACGCATCACGTCCATCGGGTGGGCGTCTGCGGGGATGCGTTCCAGCACTTCTTTCAAGGCTTGCGGCAAATCACGCAGGGTTTTGAGCTTGGCGGTGTAGTCCGCCAGTTGGGTTTTGTTTGGCAGTTCGCCGTACAGCAGCAGGTAAGCCACTTCTTCGAACTGGGCATCGGCTGCCAGTTCACGTACGTCATAGCCACGATAAGTGAGGCCCGCGCCTTCTTGGCCTACGGTAGACAGGGCCGTTTGCCCAGCCACTTGGCCGCGTAATCCGGCACCACTCAATACTTTTGCTTCGGCCATTGCACTCTCCAATCTTGAATTTGTTAGGGATTCGGCAAGTCTTTGTATCTTCAATAAGCTTCGTAGCAGTTGACGAGCCTTGCGAGGCTAGGTCCGAGCGCGAAGCGGTCGCAAACCATACAACGTGTTCATTCAGGCACAGTGAGCCTTACGGTTTTACGACTGCTTCGCAGCCGGACGCAGCCTCGCAAGGCTCGTCAGCTGCTACGGGCGCTGTTTTGTTATTTCTTCGCAGCAAACAGCGCGTCGAGCTTCTGCTCGAATTCGTGGTAGTTGATGGCGTCGTACAGTTCCATGCGGGTTTGCATGGTATCGATCACGTTTTGCTGGGTGCCGTCGCGGCGGATAGCGGTGTAGACGTTTTCGGCCGCCTTGTTCATCGCCCGGAACGCCGACAGCGGGTACAGCACCAGTGACACATCAGCGCCAGCCAATTGTTCGGTGGTGTACAGCGGGGTCGCACCGAACTCGGTGATGTTAGCCAAAATCGGCGCTTTAACCCGATTAGCGAACAGTTTGTACATTTCAAGCTCAGTGATGGCTTCCGGGAACACCATGTCGGCACCGGCTTCAACACACGCTGCTGCGCGCTCAAGGGCTGACTCCAGACCTTCCACCGCCAACGCATCGGTCCGCGCCATGATCACGAAGCTGTCATCGGTGCGGGCATCAACTGCCGCTTTGATACGGTCGACCATTTCTTGCAGCGAGACGATTTCTTTGTTCGGACGATGGCCGCAACGCTTGGCACCGACCTGGTCTTCGATGTGAATGGCCGCAGCGCCAAACTTGATCATCGATTTAACCGTGCGCGTCACGTTGAAAAATGACGAACCAAAGCCGGTGTCCACGTCGACCAGCAGTGGCAGGTCGCACACGTCGGTAATGCGGCGTACATCGGTCAGTACGTCGTCCAAGCCCGTAATGCCCAGGTCCGGCACACCCAGCGAGCCTGCAGCAACGCCGCCGCCCGACAGATAAATCGCCTTGAAACCAGCACGCTTGGCCAGCAACGCGTGGTTGGCGTTAATCGCGCCGACCACTTGCAAAGGGTGCTCGCTGGCGACTGCATCACGGAAACGCTGGCCTGGACTGTTTTTATTGCTCATGACTCACCTCGTGGAGTGGCTGTCTGCTGGGCGCTGTCTTGGTAGTGACGCGCAATATTGCGTTTCGAAGCGCCGATATGTCGGCGCATCAATAACTCGGCCAGTTCGCCGTCGCGATCGGCAATGGCATCGAGAATGCGGTGATGCTCGGCAAACGCCTGATGCGGGCGATTGGGGGTGGTAGAAAACTGGATGCGGTACATACGCACCAGTTGATACAGCTCACCGCAGAGCATTTGGGTCAGCGTGCGATTGCCGCTGCCTTGAATAATCTTGTAATGAAAATCGAAGTCGCCTTCTTGCTGGTAATAGCCGACACCCGCCTGAAACGCCTCATCGCGTTCGTGGGTCTCGAGCACCCGGCGCAGTTCTGCGATGTCTTCGTCGCTCATGCGCTCGGCGGCCAAACGACACGCCATGCCTTCAAGGGACTCGCGAATTTCGTAGAGTTCGATCAGCTCAGCATGGCTTAAAGAGACCACCCTAGCCCCTACATGCGGGACCCGCACCAGCAAGCGCTGACCTTCAAGACGGTGAATGGCCTCACGCAATGGGCCGCGGCTGATGCCGTAGGTACGTGCCAGCTCAGGTTCGGAGATCTTGCTACCGGGGGCTATTTCGCCTTTGACAATAGCTGCCTGAATACGCCGAAAGACGTTCTCGGAAAGGGTTTCCGAATCGTCTTGGGCAATGACCGCCGGCTCCAGTACTTGCAGCATATTGTCGACACCTTATAAATCAATAGCGCCAAAACTAGCGATTTAAGCGCTTTCAGTCAAAGGTTAAATTGATATTGTCGACAATCTGCGTATGCGACCTTAGTTCTATCGACACGAGCCTTACCGGTATCGACCCCGCCTCAACGCTGGCGCCATAAAACCATCATGTTAGAATGCCGACCGCATCCGCCCTGCCCCTATCATCGGGCAGCCGCACGAGGAAACTTGCACCCCAGCCAGTCGCCTTGACCTGTAGATTGCAAGAGACCACGCTTCGATTTATGAAACTCACGTCCTTTTTTACCCTTATATGTCTGCTGTGTTTGCCGGGCCTGAGCCTTGCCGGCGAAAAAACCGTGTATGGCCTTAATGAATACGCCGAACTGGCCGGAATCGACCTGCTGGTCGCCGCCAAACTCGACACCGGCGCCAAAACCGCCTCGCTGAGTGCTCGCGATATAAAACGCTTTAAGCGTGATGGCGAGAGCTGGGTGCGTTTTTACCTGGCCATCGACGATGCTCACTCGCACCCTATCGAGCGTCCACTGGCACGCGTCAGCAAGATCAAACGCCGCTCCGGCGACTACGACCCAGAGTCGGACAACAACTACACCTCGCGCCCGGTTATTTCCCTAGAAATCTGCATGGGCAAAGCTTTACGCACCATCGAAGTGAACTTGACCGACCGAAGTGCGTTCCAATACCCGCTGCTGATTGGCTCCGAAGCACTAAAACGCTTTGATGCGCTGGTCGACCCCAGTCTTAAATACGCTGCTGGCAAACCTGCCTGCGTCGCCAACGCTCAAACCGCAGAGTAATTGAAATGCGCGCGCTCACCCTTCACCTGAAAATCTTGATCAGCATCCTTGTGGTGCTGGGGATTTCGATTACCGCTTATCAAATCTTTGTCATAGGCATCCCTGTGACCGAAGATGCGACCGACGATCTGTGGAACATCGACGCCAAAGTCGAGTTCGTGGCCAACGCCAAAGATCCGGTCAAGATCCAGATGTTCGTCCCGCCGCTGAACCGCGACTACGTCAGCCTCAACGAAAGCTTTATCTCGAATAACTACGGGGTAAGCGTTAATCGGGTCGATGGCAACCGCAAAGTCACGTGGTCGGCGCGCCGAGTCAGCGGCAAGCAAACCCTTTACTACCGCTTGGTGTTAACCAAGCGTTATTCGGGCGACAAAACCAAGGTAAAAGGCCCGGTATTTCGCGACAGCATTGCTGTCGAAGGCCCGGAAAAAATCGCCGCCGAAGCGCTGCTGGCGCCGATTCGCCAGCACTCTGCTGACGTCGAAACCTTTATCGGTGAAACCATCAAGCGGGTTAACAACCTTAATGATGACAATGTGAAACTGCTGCTGGCGGGCGACCCGTCTACCCCGCACAAAGCTCAGGTCATCGAGTTGCTACTATCGATTGCCCACGTCCCTATGGAACGAGTACACACCATCCGTCTGGTGGCCGATCAACCGCAAAACCCTGAACTGTGGCTGCGCAGCTTCAACGGTAACGACTGGCTGTATTTCAACCCGGAAACCGGTGAACAAGGCCTGCCATCCGACCGCCTGCTGTGGTGGATCGGCGACGAGCCAATGGTCACGGTTGATGGCGGCAAAAAACCTAACGTGACCTTCAGCCTCAACAACAGCGAAATGAACGCCATTCGCTTGGCCAAGCTGACGGACGAAAACACCGACGCCAACTTCCTTGAGTACTCGCTGTACGGCTTGCCACTGCAAACCCAGCAGACCTTCATGATCATGGTGATGATCCCGATTGGCGTGCTGGTGATTCTGGTGTTGCGCAACCTGATCGGCTTGCAAACCCTGGGCACATTTACCCCCGTTCTGATTGCCTTGGCGTTCCGCGAAACCCAACTGGAGTTTGGCATCATCCTGTTTACGGTGATAACGGCCCTCGGATTAATGCTGCGCTCATACCTTGAGCACCTAAAACTGCAAATGCTGCCCAGACTCTCCGTTGTATTGACCTTCGTGGTGATACTGATCGCCGCCATCAGCCTGTTCAGCCATAAGCTGGGCCTGGAACGTGGCCTGTCTGTGGCGCTGTTCCCAATGGTGATTCTGACCATGACCATCGAGCGACTCTCGATCACGTGGGAAGAACGTGGCGGCGGCCATGCGATGAAAGTCGCTATCGGCACCCTGTTTGCAGCCACGCTGGCGTATCTGGTGATGAGCATCCCTGAGCTGGTGTACTTCGTCTTCACCTTCCCGGCGGTGTTGTTGATATTGGTGGGTTTCATGCTGGCTATGGGTCGCTATCGCGGCTACCGCCTGACTGAACTGGTGCGCTTCAAAGCGTTCTTGAAGGCTGATTCCTGATGTTTGGCTTCTGGAAGACCTGGAAGGCCCTGGAAGCCAGGGGCATCATGGGCATCAATCGGCGCAATGCGGACTACGTACTCAAGTACAACAAACGCAGCCTGTACCCGATTGTGGATGACAAGATCATCACCAAAGAACGCGCGATCAAGGCCGGCATTCACGTGCCGGAAATGTACGGCGTTATCTCCACCGAAAAAGAAATCGAAAAACTCGACGAAATCATCGGGGGGCGCAGCGACTTCGTGATCAAGCCTGCGCAAGGCGCGGGCGGCGATGGCATTTTGGTGATCGCGGACCGTTTCGAAGATCGTTTTCGTACGGTTTCGGGCAAGATCATCAGCCACGAAGAAATCGAGCATCAGATTTCCAGCATCCTCACGGGCCTTTATTCGCTGGGCGGACACCGCGACCGAGCACTGATTGAATACCGCGTAACACCCGACCAGATCTTCAAAAGCATCAGCTACGAAGGTGTGCCGGATATTCGCATCATCGTGCTGATGGGCTACCCGGTAATGGCCATGTTGCGTTTACCGACCCGCCAGTCGGGCGGCAAAGCCAACTTGCACCAAGGCGCGATTGGCGTGGGCGTAGACCTGGCAACCGGCCTGACCCTGCGCGGCACTTGGCTGAACAACATCATCAGCAAACACCCGGATACCACCAATGCGGTGGACGGCGTGCAACTGCCCAACTGGGACGGCTTCATGAAGCTGGCAGCCGGTTGTTATGAACTGTGCGGCTTGGGCTACATCGGCGTCGACATGGTGCTCGACCAGGACCAAGGCCCGCTGATCCTGGAACTCAACGCCCGCCCCGGCCTGAACATCCAGATCGCCAACGACTGCGGCCTGACCTTGCGCACGCATGCCGTAGAAGCGCATCTGGAAGAGCTGGCGACCAAAGGCATCCAAGAAACCGTAGAAGAACGCGTGCGCTTTGCCCAAGAGCTGTTTGGGCATATTCACCAGAGCGAATAACGTGTAGGAGCCAACTGCCTCGCGATCTTCTCACCCCCTTAAAAGATCGCGAGGCAAGCGAGCGTCGACCGGCTGCTCCTACAACGGCCACATAGCCTTGACGTCCTACACAGGACTACAATCAGCACCCCGCTCCGTTGGCTGATTGGCTTCGCATGTTGACCTGCTCTGTACATCCCCTGCCTTACCATCCCGACCCTGCCCACTACTTTGCAGCGATTCGCCATGCGCCTGGTGCCGTACTGCTGGACAGCGGCCGCCCCATCGCAGATCGCGGACGTTATGACCTGATGAGCGCGTGGCCCATCGAGGCGTTCGCAGTGCAGCCAGAAGAGTCAGGGCATGTTTTTTTGCAGCGCCTGCGCGGTGCTTTAAAACAACTGGGCAATGCCGAACTGCCCATACCTTACGAGCTGCCTTTTGTCGGCGGACTCATCGGCTATCTGAGCTACGACTTCGGCCGCCAACTCGAACACCTGCCTGCACAATCACTCAATGACCTGCAATTACCGGATGCACGGCTCGGCCTGTATGCCTGGGCACTGGTCAGTGACCATCACGCGGCGACCAGCCAATTGGTGTTTCACCCACGTCTGGCGGACACGGAGCGCGAGCGGCTGATTGAACTGTTCACCCAACCGGTGTCGCCAAAAACCCGCGCGTTCTCGCTAAAACACCCGATGCAGCCCGATATCAGCGCCGAGTACTACCAACACGCGCTGCAAAAAATTCAGCACTACATCCAAGCGGGCGATTGTTATCAGGTCAACTACACCCAGCGTTTCAGCGCCCCGTGCGAAGGCGACCCCTGGACCGCCTATTGCGCGCTGCGGGCCGCTTGCCCGACGCCGTTCTCAGGGTTTATCAGCCTGCCCGAAGACACGGCAATTTTAAGCCTGTCCCCTGAGCGCTTTGTGCACGTCAGCAACAATCAGGTCGAAACCCGCCCGATCAAAGGCACTCGCCCACGCGGCAAAGACAGCGCCGAAGATGCGGCGAACGCCGCCCAATTGCTGGCCAGCGCTAAGGATCGTGCCGAAAATTTGATGATCGTCGATTTATTGCGCAATGACTTGGGGCGCACCTGCCGCACGGGCTCGGTGAGTGTGCCGCAGTTGATCACCCTCGAAAGCTACCCCAACGTTCACCACTTAGTGAGCAGCGTCATCGGCGAACTGGCCGACGGCAAAGACGCGCTGGACCTGATCGGCGATAGTTTTCCCGGTGGTTCGATCACCGGCGCGCCGAAAATCCGGGCGATGCAAATCATTGATGAATTGGAACCGACGCGCCGCAGCATTTACTGCGGCTCGTTGTTGTACCTGGATGTACGCGGAGAAATGGACAGCTCAATCGCCATTCGCAGCCTGCTGATCAAAGACGGGCGGGTGAATTGCTGGGGCGGCGGCGGGATCGTGGCCGACTCCGACTGGCAGGATGAATATCAGGAATCCATCACCAAAGTGAAGGTGTTGCTCGATACGCTGCAAACCCTGTAGCGCGCGGTTTTTGCTACCATCCGCCCCACTAGAGAGCGCCAAGCGCCATTTACTGTAGGAAGCCGCCTGATGAGCCATCCGTTCGACGTCGCCGAAACCGCCGCGACATACGCCAACAAGTCACCGCAAGACATTCTCAAACTCGCCCTTGAACATTTTGGCGACGAACTCTGGATCTCGTTCAGCGGCGCCGAAGATGTGGTGCTGGTGGACATGGCCTGGAAACTCAACAAAAACGTCAAAGTGTTCAGCCTAGACACCGGACGCCTGCACCCCGAGACCTACCGTTTTATTGAGCAAGTACGCGATCACTACAAGATCCAAATCGAACTGATCTCGCCGGACCAAAGCAAACTTGAACCGTTTGTAAAAGAAAAAGGCTTGTTCAGCTTTTACAAAGACGGCCACGGCGAGTGCTGCGGCGTGCGTAAAATCGAGCCTCTGCGCCGCAAGTTGTCGACTGTACGAGCATGGGCGACCGGCCAGCGCCGCGACCAAAGCCCTGGGACGCGCAGCCAGGTAGCAGCACTGGAAATCGACGGCGCGTTCTCGACGCCAGAGCGACCGCTGTACAAGTTCAACCCGCTGGCGCAAATGACCAGTGAGGAAGTCTGGGGTTACATCCGCATGCTGGAACTGCCGTACAACAGCCTGCATGAGCGCGGTTTTATCAGCATCGGCTGCGAGCCCTGCACCCGCCCGGTGCTGCCTAACCAACACGAGCGCGAAGGCCGCTGGTGGTGGGAAGAAGCCACGCAAAAAGAATGCGGGCTGCATGCCGGCAACCTGATCGCCAAACATTAAATCAACATTTCTGTAGCCGCTGCCGCAGGCTGCGATAAGGCCCGCAGGGGCTTCGCCTTTGAAGGCGCTAGCCCTTCGGACTCGATCGCAGCCTGCGGCAGCGGCTGCAGAAAATACCCATCTTGCGTTTACCCCGGACTTGCGTACAGAATTAGCAATAATTCTCAATAACGTTTGAGCCTGTCTTATGTCTTCGGGTGAGCCTCCGTTCCAGACCGCGATTTCTGACCTGTACTGCGAGCATCACAGTTGGCTGTTCGGCTGGCTGCGCAGAAAACTCGGCTGCGCGCACAATGCTGCCGACTTGGCCCAAGACACCTTCACCCGAATCCTGAATGCCCGCGAGTCCGTTGCAACGTTGCGCGAACCACGAGCGTTTCTCAGCACCACCGCCCGTCGGCTGATCATCGACCAGGTACGTCGCAAGCAAATCGAAAACGCCTACCTGCACGAGTTGGCCCTGACCACAGAAGCGCTCGAAGGTTTTCAATCACCCGAGCAGATCCTCACCACCTTGGAAGCTCTGGAGCACATCGCGTTTATGCTCGAAGGCATGCACGACAACGTTCGACAAGCCTTCGTGCTGTATTACCTAGATGGCCTGACGCAGAGCGAAATCGCCCGTCAGCTAGGCTTGTCTGATCGCACGGTGCGCAAGTACCTGATTCAAGCCTTGCTTCATTGCAGCCATAGCCTGGACACCTGATGCCAGCTACACGCCAGACCATAGACGAACAAGCCGCCGAATGGATGCTGCGCCTGCACGAAGAGGGCTTCAGCGACGCAACGCGCCTTGAGTTCGAGCGCTGGAAACAACACAGTCCGCAACACACAGCGGCCGCGCTGCGTATGCAAGACGCAATCAGCCGCCTGCAATCGTTGCGCGAGCAGTCAGCCCCGGCAAAGGCAGCACTGAATGCAGCCTTTAAGGAGCGCAAAACAGCCACGCAACGCAAACCAGTCGTGCGCGCACTGCTGATTGTCGGCTGCCTGTCTTTGACCCTCACCCTGACGTTTAAAAGCCATTACCCAGAACGCTGGCTGGCCGACATCAGCACCGGGCCCAACGACTGGAAGACCCTGCATCTGGCCGATAATTCCACCCTCACCCTCAGCGGCACCAGCGCCGTCAATGTACATTTCAACAGCACAGAACGCCGGATCGAATTGCTCCAAGGCGAAGTATTGGTCGAAGTCGCGCATGACAGTGCTCGCCCGTTTGTCGTGCAGACCGAACAAGGCCGCATGCGCGCCTTGGGCACCCGATTTGTGGTCAAACGCCAGGCAGACACCACGGTGCTGAGCATGTTGCAGTCGCGTGTGGCGGCGCAAAGCGCCAACGAACAGCACACCCTAGAAGTCGACGCCGGCTCGCGCGCGCTGATCAGCCGCGACACCGTCAAACTGGCAGGCAGCCTCGATCCCGCCAGCATCGATGATGCCTGGCGTCGTCATCAACTGGTGGTCGAAAACCAGCCGTTGACGCAGGTTCTCGATGAAATTTCGCGCCATCGTCGCGGCCTCATCCAGTTTGATCGCGAAGCCTTAGACGGCTTGCGCGTTTCTGCCGTCTTGCCGCTGGACGACACCGATCGGGCCTTGCAGTTGATCGCACAAACCCTGCCGCTAACCCTCAAGACCTACACGCCGTGGCTGATTGTGATCAGTCAGGCGCCAGTTTCTAAAAAATAATAATTCGCATTCGTTCCGCTTTTTTCGAGTCGCCCGTCAAGGAAGGTATACAGACCCATAAAGGATTGCGTTCTCCATGCTGACCTCTTCCAACCAACGCGGGCGTCTTAAGCCGTTAACCCTGGCCATTCACTTGATTGTGGCCTCAGCGGCAGGCGTGCTAGGCACCTCTATCGCACAGGCGCAGACGTCCGTGCAGACCTACGACATTCCTGCTGGGCCGCTGAGCAGCGCCTTAAATCGCTTTGCACAGCAGGCAGGCGTGGCCATTATTTTTCAATCGCACAACCTGGACGGCTTAACCACACCCGGTCTGCATGGGGTCTATAACGAACAAAGCGGGTTCGAAACCCTGCTGCGCGGCAGCGGTTTTACCGTGGTCAAAAGCGCCAACGGCTACATGCTTGACGCCATGCCCAGCGGCGACGCACTGGAGTTGGGCGCTACCCAGGTCAGCGCCAACCAATTGGGCACCATCACTGAAGGCTCAGGCTCCTACACGCCCGGCAGCATCGCCACCGCAACGCGCATGGTACTGACACCGCGTGAAACGCCGCAGTCGATTTCGGTTGTCACGCGCCAAGCAATGGATGACTTTGGCCTCACCTCGATTGATGACGTGATGCGCCACACCCCCGGCATCACCGTGGCCACCTATGACAGCGACCGCACCAGCTATTATTCACGCGGCTTTGCGATCAAGAACTTCCAGTACGACGGCATCCCGATCCTGCAAGACCCGCAATACTCCGCCGGGCACACCCTCACCGACACTGCGATTTACGACCGGGTTGAGATTCTTAAGGGGGCAACCGGCTTGCTCACTGGCGCAGGTGGCCCAGGCGGCACGATCAACATGGTGCGCAAAAAGCCCACCAGCGAGTTCAAGGCCCACGTCGATGTGGGTGCAGGATCGTGGGATAACTACCGCTCCGAAATCGATGTCAGCGGGCCATTGACCGAGAGCGGCAATGTGCGCGGCCGGGCGGTTGCGGCCTATCAAGACAAGCACTCGTTTATGGATCACTACACGCGCGACAGCGAGGTGTACTACGGGATTTTAGAAATCGACCTGGACCCGGACACCCTGCTGACCCTTGGTGCCGATTACCAGGACAACAACCCCAAAGGTTCCAGTTGGTCTGGCAGCGCTTCACTGTTCAACTCGGCGGGCGAGCGCATTAGCACCCCGCGCTCATTTAATAACGGCGCCAAGTGGAGCAGTTGGAAGCAATACACCCGCACCGCTTTCGCCACTCTGGAACACAGTTTTGATAACGGCTGGGTCGCCAAAGCCCAGTACAACCACCAAATCAATGGCTACAACGCCCCGCTCGGCGCACTGCTTTTTCCGAACGTAGAGACCGGCGAGGCAAGATTGCTAGCGCGTAAATACACTGGCGAATACGTCAGTGACAGCGGCGATCTGTATGCCACCGGCCCATTCGAGTTTTTGGGCCGTGAACATGAGTTGGTGGTGGGCGGCTCGGTGTCGCGCTCACACTGGACCGGCAACGACTACACCAACGCAATCATGGTTAAAAGCAACTACGACTACTACCACTGGAAAGGCGATGCCCTTGAGCCTGACTGGAACAACGTGACGTCAAGAAACGACGAGACCACACGCCAGACGGGCACTTACATCACCGGGCGTTTTAGCCTGACCGATGACCTGACACTGATGCTCGGCACCCGCGTGGCCGACTACACATTGACCGGCACCAGCCAGGCCAAAGACACCGGCAAGGTCTTGCCTTATGCCGGGATCATCTACGACATCAACGAAAACATCTCGGCCTACGCCAGCTACACAGAGATTTTTCTGCCGCAGTCGTACTACCGCAACCGCGACAACAAAATGCTTGAGCCCGATGAAGGCACCAACTATGAACTGGGTTTGAAAGGCGAGTTCTTTGACGGGCGGCTGAATTCAAGCCTGGCGTATTTCGAAGTCCATCAGGACAACCGCCCCGAAGACGACACCGCCTACAACGCGAACCCGACCAACCCGGACATCGAATATGCCTACAAGGGCATCAAGGCCACGACTAAAGGTTACGAAGCAGAAATCTCTGGCGAACTGCTGCCCGGCTGGCAGTTGCAAGCAGGCTACACGCACAAGGTCAGCCGCGAACAGGGCGGCAAAAAGGTCTCGACCTGGGAACCCGAAGACCAGATCAACCTATACACGAGCTACAAGTTGACCGGGCCACTGGACAAACTCACCCTCGGTGGTGGCGTGCGCTGGCAGGGCACGGGCTGGCAGATGCTGACCAACTGGAACAAGGGCGGCACCGTGGAGAAGTTCTCCCAAGACCCGTATTGGCTGGTAGACCTGATGGCGCGCTATCAGTTCACGAAAAACCTGTCGGGCACGGTCAACCTCAACAACGTATTCGACAAGTCGTATTACACCAACATCGGGTTCTACAACACGTCGTACTACGGTGATCCGCGCAACGTCATGGTCAGCACGCGCTGGGACTTTTAAGCCGCCTACGCAGCAAATGTGTAGGAGCGTCGACCGACTGCTCCTACAGCCACATACAAAAAACGCGCGCACAAAAAAGCCTGCACTAGGCAGGCTTTTTTGCGTGTCACAAGCGTTCAAGGGGCTTATGACTCAAATATGGCGCAGCGGACGGGACTCGAACCCGCGACCCCCGGCGTGACAGGCCGGTATTCTAACCGACTGAACTACCGCTGCGCGTAACACTGTAAGCGAATGGTGGGTGATGACGGGATCGAACCGCCGACCCTCTGCTTGTAAGGCAGATGCTCTCCCAGCTGAGCTAATCACCCTTTCACTTCACTCTCGTTGCGGGGCGCATTCTCTCACACTTTTTGTGTAAGTGGTTGTTTTTATTCAAGTTTTTTAAAAACTGTTTAAAAACCACCATTTCCAACGCCCTGCATCTTTGATTCAACAGCGAACTGTAGAACCGAAGCCTTTCAAGAAAAAGCCCGCATTCAGCGGGCTTCCCCTAACCACAAACGTTCAAGGGGCTTGTGGTAAAAATATGGCGCAGCGGACGGGACTCGAACCCGCGACCCCCGGCGTGACAGGCCGGTATTCTAACCGACTGAACTACCGCTGCGCGTAACACTGTAAGCGAATGGTGGGTGATGACGGGATCGAACCGCCGACCCTCTGCTTGTAAGGCAGATGCTCTCCCAGCTGAGCTAATCACCCTTTCACTCTCGGTGTGGCGCGCATTCTACGGAGCGACCTATAGTCTGGCAAGCACTTTTTAAAATAATTTTCTTATGCACGACAAAGGCTTAGCGCAGGGTTGGCCTAATAAGGTTATCAAGCGAATAATGCCGTCTTTGTATAAAGGAGTGATTCACCCCATGTGGTTCAAAAACCTGCTTATCTATCGCCTGACCCAAGATCTGCCTTTTGATGCGCAGGTGCTGGAAACGGCACTGGCCACCAAGCCGGCCCGCCCGTGTGCAAGCCAGGAATTAGCCACCTACGGTTTCGTTGCCCCTTTCGGTAAAGGTGAAGACGCCCCTCTGGTTCACGCCAGCCAGGACTTCCTGCTGATTGCAGCCCGTAAAGAAGAACGCATCCTGCCTGGAAGCGTGGTGCGCGATGCATTAAAGGATAAGGTCGAAGAGATCGAAGCCGAACAAATGCGCAAGGTCTATAAGAAGGAGCGTGATCAGCTCAAGGATGAAATCATCCAGGCCTTCTTGCCGCGTGCCTTTATCCGTCGCTCGGCGACCTTTGCCGCCATTGCGCCAAAACAGGGCCTGATTCTGGTTAACGCCTCCAGCCCGAAACGCGCCGAAGACCTGCTATCCACGCTGCGCGAAGTGATCGGCTCGCTGCCGGTTCGCCCGCTGGCCGTTAAAATTGCGCCGAGTGCGGTCATGACCGAATGGGTCAAAACCCAAAAAGCGGCCGACAACTTCTTTGTACTCGATGAATGTGAGCTGCGCGACACCCACGAAGATGGCGGGATTATCCGCTGCAAGCGTCAGGACCTGACCAGCGATGAAATCCAGCTGCACCTGAGCACAGGCAAAGTCGTGACTCAACTGTCGCTGGCCTGGCAAGACAAACTGTCGTTCGTGCTGGATGACAAGCTGGTGGTCAAGCGTCTGAAGTTTGAAGACCTGCTGCAAGACGAAGCCGAGCAAAATGGCGGCGACGACGATCTAGGCCAGCAGGACGCTAGCTTCACCTTAATGATGCTGACCTTCGGCGAGTTCTTGCCACAGTTGTTTGAAGCGCTGGGCGGAGAAGAGATTCCTCAGGGGATCTAAACCTCAAAACGGCTGTGGGAGCTGGCTTGCTCGCGAAGGTGTCGACGCGGTTTAACAGAAAAAACCACATCGCCTGCATCGCTGGCAAGCCAGGCTCCCACGGTTGTCACGCCTGCCACACACCATAACCATAATAAGGAACACCATGCGCGCACTCGCTGCCTTAAGCCGCTTTGTCGGTAATACCTTTGCTTATTGGGTTCTGATTTTTGCCGTGCTGGCGTTTCTTGAGCCCGGCTGGTTCGTTGGCCTTAAAGGCTACATCGTGCCGCTACTGGGTTTGGTGATGTTTGGCATGGGCCTGACCCTCAAACTCGATGACTTCGCCGAAGTCGCTCGCCACCCGTGGCGCGTCGCACTGGGCGTGGTTGCTCACTTCGTGATCATGCCCGGCGTGGCGTGGTTACTCTGCCAAGTGTTTCACCTGCCGCCCGAAATCGCGGTTGGCGTGATTCTCGTGGGTTGCTGCCCAAGCGGCACCTCTTCTAATGTCATGACTTGGCTGGCCCGAGGCGATCTCGCGCTGTCAGTCGCCATTGCTGCCGTGACCACCCTCCTCGCCCCGCTGCTAACTCCTGCGCTGATTTGGCTGCTGGCATCAGCCTGGCTGCCGGTTTCGTTCATGGAGTTGTTCTGGTCGATTCTGCAAGTCGTGCTGCTGCCCATTGTGCTCGGGGTTTTGGCTCAGCGCGTGCTGGGCGCGAGGGTGCGGTTTGCAGTCGACGTGCTGCCGCTGGTTTCGGTGATCAGCATCGTGATTATCGTCGCCGCTGTCGTCGCCGCCAGCCAGGCACAAATCGCCAAGTCGGGCCTGTTGATCATGGCCGTGGTCATGCTGCACAACAGCTTTGGCTACTTGCTCGGCTACTTTACCGGGCGCCTGTTCAAACTGCCGTTGGCGCAACGTAAATCCCTGGCGCTGGAAGTCGGCATGCAGAACTCAGGGCTGGGAGCCGCATTGGCCAGTGCCCACTTTTCGCCTTTGGCAGCCGTGCCCAGCGCGCTGTTTAGCGTGTGGCACAACATCTCAGGCGCACTGCTGTCGACGTACTTCCGTCGAATGAGCGAAAAAGAGGATCGTTTGGCTGCGGAAAAACTATCCGCCGACTGAAAATTCGGGGTTGATCGTCAGAAAAATCGTGGGCACTATAATGCGCACTGCGGGGACGGCCCCGCGACTCATCGAGTGATTAATCTGGGGACGACCCCATCAATTGATGGAGGCAAGCATGTCCTGGATTATTCTGTTTTTCGCCGGTCTGTTTGAAGTTGGCTGGGCCGTCGGCCTGAAGTATACCGAAGGCTTTACTCGTCCTATGCCGACGGCACTGACCATTGCTGCCATGGTTTGCAGCCTTGGCCTGCTCGGCTTGGCGATGAAAGAGCTGCCGCTGGGCACCGCTTATGCCATCTGGACGGGCGTCGGCGCAGTCGGCACGGTTATCGCTGGGATCATCCTGTTTGGTGAATCCATGGCGCTGTTCCGACTGGCCAGCGTTGCACTCATTATTGCCGGCCTAGTCGGCCTGAAGATGAGCGCCTAACCCCGCAAAACCCTTTAGCCGTTGTCGCAGGTCGATGGGCTGCAAAGCAGCCCTGAAAGATGAAGGCCCTTAGGACCTTTTCGCAGCCTACGCCAGCGGCTACAAGGTCTGGCCCCGCAACTCAGTCACCCGTTCACGCAGCAACTTTTGCGTGGCTTCACTGGCCGCTATCGGCTCCCCGGCCACCAGCGTTACCCGCGACCATAGCCGATGAAACACGCCCTTGTTCGGGTCACGACTGAAGAAACTGCCCCACAAGCCTTGCAACGCCATCGGGATCACGGGCACCGGCGTTTGCTCGAGAATGCGCGTCATCCCCGCCTTGAACTCACTGATCTGGCCATCGCTGGTCAACTTGCCCTCGGGGAAGATGCACACCAGCTCGCCATCGTTCAGGTACTCGGCAATCTTCTTGAATGCCCGCTCATAAATCACTTCATCTTCAGCACGTCCGGCAATCGGAATCGTACCCGCTGTACGGAAGATAAAGTTAAGCACCGGAAGATTGTAGATTTTGTAATACATCACAAAGCGAATCGGCCGACGCACTGCGCCGCCTATCAGTAGCGCATCGACAAACGACACGTGGTTGCACACCAACAAGGCCGCGCCTTCGTCTGGAATCGCTTCCAGGTTTTTGTGCTGTACGCGGTACATGGAATGGCTGAGCAGCCAAATCATGAAACGCATGCTGAACTCAGGAACGATTTTGAAGATGTAGGTGTTAACCGCGATGTTCAGCAACGACACCACTAGGAACAACTCGGGAATCGTCAGCTTGGCCACGCTCAGCAACAGAATGGTGACGATTGCCGATACCACCATAAACAGCGCGTTAAGGATGTTGTTGGCCGCAATAACCCGTGCACGCTCGTTTTCAGCGGTACGCGACTGAATCAGCGCATACAGCGGCACAATATAGAAACCACCGAACACGCCCAGTCCGAGAATATCTAACAGCACCCACCACGCCTGGCTGTAGCCCAGCACACCGAGCCAGTCATTGGCTTGGAGGTTTTGTGGCATGTGCCCCGAGTGCCACCACAGCAGCAGACCAAACACCGTCAGGCCGAACGAGCCAAACGGTACCAGACCGATTTCAACCTTACGCCCCGAGAGCTTTTCACACAGCATCGAGCCCAAGGCAATACCGACCGAGAACACCGTGAGAATCAGCGTGACCACAGTTTCATCGCCGTACAGCCACTCTTTGGCGTAAGCCGGGATTTGCGTGAGATAAATCGCACCGACAAACCAGAACCAAGAGTTACCTACGACAGAGCGCGACACCGCAGGTGTCTGATTCAAGCCCATGCGCAACGTAGCCCAAGACTCGCTGAAGATGTTCCAGTTGAGACGCAAGTCTGGCGTATCAGCGGGTGCCCGAGGAATGGCACGACTGGCCAGATAACCGAGCACGGCGACCGAAATGATCACCACCGACACAATGACCGTGTAATTGCTCGACGAGAGCATGATTCCCGCGCCTATGGTGCCGGCCAGAATCGACAGAAAGGTGCCCATTTCCACCAAACCATTACCGCCCACCAACTCATCTTCATGCAGGGTCTGCGGCAAGATCGAATACTTCACCGGCCCGAACAGCGCCGAATGGGTGCCCATGGCAAATAGCGCGACCAGCATTAGTGCCAAATGATCGAACGCAAAACCAATAGCGCCGACCACCATGATCGCGATTTCGCCCAGCTTGATCAGGCGTATCAGTTGGTCCTTGGGGTATTTTTCGCCAAATTGACCAGCCAGTGCCGAGAATAAAAAGAACGGCACGATAAAGAGCAGCGCGCAGAGGTTGACCCAGATTCCACGGTCGCCTTCGATGCTCAGCTTATAAAGGATGGCTAGAATCAACGATTGTTTGAAGAGATTGTCATTGAGCGCACCCAAGGACTGGGTCACGAAGAACGGCAGGAAGCGACGCTTCCCGAGCAAGCTGAACTGCGAAGGGTGACTCATCTTCCATGTACTCACGTTGCGCCGGAGGCTTTCTCATTGGAGTGTGGTTGTAACACTCAGGGCACAACCTTACTCAGGTTCTGTCACGAAAAACGTCATATTCGGCGCTTTCGCACAGCACCTGAGTACATGGACTACTTGTTAAGGCCTGCGATGCAGGGCGACACGAACAGCTCGCCGCGCCAGGCACCTTTGACCGTGCGTGTGCCGACGATCAGCCACATCAGCGCCAGCATCAGCACCAGTACGCAACCGACCCCATCGAAAAAGCTCAGGTGCAATACCTGCCCCAGACGTAAGGTGGCCAGCGCGTAAACACCCAGCGGGAAGGTGAAGCCCCACCAGCCCAGATTGAACGGGATACCGGCCCGCATATATCGCACGGTAATCAGCACCGCCATCGACATCCACCACAGGCCAAAGCCCCACAGCGCCACGCCACAAATCAGTCCCAAGCCTTGGGCAATGTCACCGATCCCGGCAAAACCGTTGGCGGCAAAGATCGCAGGCGAGTCTGCGCCCAACAGCAACAAACCCAACGCGCCGGTACCAATCGGCCCCAAGGCCAGCCAACTCGAGGCCGCCATATTTTCGTGAGGCAATTTATGCAGCGCCATGCGTAGCATCAAAATGGTCAAAATGCTGAACGCCACAGGGACCGAAAATGCCCACAACACATAGCTGGTGATCAGTACATGGAACTGCGCCACCGGGTCCGCCAGATGCGGCGTCAGCAACCCGCCGCTGGCCGCAGCCACTTCTGCCGCCACCACAGGCAACAGCCAGACGGCGGTCATTTGATCAATACTGTGTTCCTGCCGGGTGAACATCATGTAGGGAATCATCACCCCGAACGCCAGCGACATGGCCACATCCAGCCACCACAACACGTGTGCGAGCTGCACCATGTCGCTGCCCCAGCGCGCAACGCCGAACAGCAGAAAACCATTGATGATGGTCGCCAGCCCCATGGGGATGGTGCCGAAAAACATCGACACGGTGGAGTGACCGAAAATCCGCCGCGCCTCATCAAAATACATCACCCAGCGTGCGCCATAGAGCACGCTGAACAGAATGAACAAACCGATATTGAACAACCACAGCCCTTCGGCAAGCGCATGCAGGCCGGGGATTTGTACCGGCAACTGAGCCAGCGCCAGCGCCAAAACCCCAGTCCCCATGGTCGCGGCAAACCAGTTCGGGGTGAACTGGCGAATCACTTCACGTGGGTGCTGCAAGTGGCTAAATGGCCGAAAACCGGCTTTGGCAGTGTTTGGGCACATCATGGGCTCCTCCTGTTCCTCATATGAGGTGATGCAAGAGTAGAACCGAATCGAATATCTATATAACGGGTATTTTCTCTATGTGTTATCTGTTTCACCTATATAAGCCCAAGCGTTCACACCTTCTAGCCTTGATCATCTGCTGAACGTGATAGTCGCCCCGGTGGTTTTTCGGATTTTGTTTGCCCAGACACCGTTAACCCTTGAGCAACTGACGAACAAATCGACCTAGCCCTGCGCCCACGACTGAACGACTGCGACGCGTGGCCGCGCTCAGACCATCGTCGACGTGCCGCGGCTCAAACATCGTGCGAGACTAGACTTCCGCAGCGGGATTGCTCGGGTCTTTTTACGCGCAGGAGTCTTCATGTCGTTGTCCAGCGGGCTGATCGCCGCCGTCGCCCTGGCCTACATGGCCATTATGTTTGCCATTGCCTTTTATGGTGACCGGCGCAGCAAACCGCTGCCGCCGCGGGTTCGCGCGTGGGTCTACAGCCTGTCGCTGGCGGTGTATTGCACCAGTTGGACATTCTTCGGCGCCGTAGGCCAGGCAGCCGAACAACTCTGGTCGTTCTTGCCGATTTATCTGGGGCCTGTGCTGCTGTTGGTCTGCGCACCTTGGGTGCTGCAAAAGATGGTGATGATCAGCAAACAGGAAAACATCACCTCGATTGCTGACTTTATTGCCGCGCGCTACGGCAAATCACAGTCCCTGGCGATTGTTGTCGCACTGATCTGCTTGGTCGGGGTCTTGCCTTATATCGCCCTGCAACTCAAAGGCATCGTACTCGGGGTGAACCTGCTGATCGGCGCCGGAGCCGACACCACAGGCACCCGCGCCCAGGACACCGCGCTGCTGGTGTCGCTGGTTTTGGCGCTGTTCACCATTGTGTTTGGCACACGCAACCTCGACTCCACCGAGCACCACCGGGGCATGGTGCTGGCGATTGCATTTGAATCGCTGGTCAAACTATTCGCATTTCTCGCCGTCGGCGCGTTTGTGACCTACGGCCTCTATGACGGTTTCGACGACCTGTTTAGTCAAGCCATGCTGGCGCCGCGGCTTGAGGAGTACTGGAAAGAAACCGTTAACTGGCCATCAATGGTGGTGCAAACCGGCGTCGCGATGATGGCCATCATCTGCCTGCCCCGGCAATTCCACGTAACGGTGGTTGAAAACATTGAGCCGCAAGACCTGCGACTGGCCAAGTGGGTGTTCCCGGCCTATCTGATTCTCGCGGCGCTGTTTGTAGTACCGATTGCCCTAGCAGGGCAAATGATGCTGCCAAGCTCAGTGCTACCCGACTCGTTCGTGATCAGCTTGCCACTGGCGCAAGCGCATCCGGCGCTGGCAGTGCTGGCGTTTATCGGGGGAGCCTCGGCCGCCACCGGCATGGTGATTGTGGCCAGCGTGGCGCTTTCAACCATGGTTTCCAACGACATGCTGCTGCCGTGGTTGTTGCGACACAAGAATGCCGAGCGCCCGTTTGAAGTGTTCCGTCACTGGATGCTGTCGGTACGCCGCGTTTCGATTGTGGTCATTCTGCTACTGGCCTATGTCAGCTACCGCCTGCTGGGCTCAACCGCCAGCCTTGCCACCATCGGACAAATTTCCTTCGCCGCCGTGACTCAACTGGCGCCCGCCATGCTCGGCGCGCTGTACTGGAAACAAGCCAACCGTCGCGGTGTTTTCGCAGGGCTCGCGACGGGGACATTCATTTGGTTCTACACCTTGGTGCTGCCGCTGATCGCCCATAGCATGGGCTGGCACCTGGGACACTTCCCAGGGCTGGCGTGGCTGCACAGCAACCCGTTGGGCCTGCCCATCACACCACTGACCCAAGGTGTGGTGCTGTCCCTGGCGGGGAACTTCACCCTGTTTGCCTGGGTGTCGGTTCTATCGCGTACCCGCGTCTCAGAGCATTGGCAGGCAGGTCGCTTCATCGGCCAAGAAATCAGCAGCCACCCCAGCGGTCGCTCAATGCTCTCGGTACAGATCAACGACCTGCTGACGCTGGCAGCGCGCTTTGTCGGTGAAGAACGCGCCCGCCAGAGCTTTATCCGTTTTGCCTATCGACAGGGCAAAGGCTTCAACCCCAATCAAAACGCCGACGGCGAATGGATCGCCCACACAGAACGGCTACTGGCCGGGGTACTCGGCGCATCATCAACCCGCGCAGTGGTTAAAGCGGCCATTGAAGGTAGGGAAATGCAGCTTGAAGACGTAGTCCGTATTGCGGATGAAGCGTCAGAAGTTTTGCAGTTCAACCGCGCATTGCTGCAAGGCGCGATTGAAAACATCACTCAAGGCATCAGTGTGGTCGATCAATCATTACGCCTCGTGGCTTGGAACCGCCGCTATCTCGAACTGTTCAACTACCCGGAAGGACTGATCAGTGTCGGCCGGCCGATTGCCGACATTATTCGTCACAACGCCGAGCGCGGCCTGTGCGGCCCAGGTGAAGCCGAAGTGCACGTGGCACGTCGCCTACATTGGATGCGCCAAGGCCGGGCGCACACCTCTGAGCGCTTGTTCCCCAATGGCCGGGTGATCGAACTAATCGGCAATCCCATGCCGGGCGGCGGGTTCGTCATGAGTTTTACTGACATTACCGCCTTCCGTGAGGCTGAGCAGGCACTCACCGAAGCCAACGAAGGCCTTGAACAGCGGGTAGCCGAACGGACCCGCGAGCTGTCGCAACTTAATCAGGCGCTGATCGAAGCCAAAGGCACAGCCGAAGCCGCCAACCAATCGAAAACCCGCTTCCTGGCTGCCGTTAGCCATGATTTGATGCAGCCCATGAACGCGGCGCGGCTGTTTTCAGCCGCCCTGTCGCATCAAGAAGACTTAAGCCCCGACGCGCAAAAACTGGTGCAGCACCTGGACAGTTCGTTGCGCTCGGCCGAAGACTTGATCAGCGACTTGTTAGATATTTCACGCTTGGAAAACGGCAAGTTCACTCCTGACATCAAGCCTTTTGCGATCAATGATCTATTCAATACCTTGGGCAATGAATTTACCGCTCAGGCGCAAGAGCAAGGACTCAAGTTCAGGGTTCGCGGCAGCCGCTTGCGGGTCAACAGCGACATCAAATTACTGCGACGTATTTTGCAGAACTTCCTGACCAACGCGTTTCGCTACGCCAAAGGCCCGATATTGCTAGGCGTACGTCGCCGTGGCGATCAGTTGTGCTTGGAAGTTTGGGACCGCGGTCCCGGTATCCCGCAAGACAAACTGCAGGTCATTTTTGAAGAGTTCAAACGCCTGGACAGCCATCAGACACGAGCCGAAAAAGGCCTAGGGCTGGGGCTGGCGATTGCCGATGGCCTGTGCCGCGTGCTGGGACACACGCTTAAAGTGCGCTCATGGCCAGGTAAAGGCAGCGTATTCAGTGTCAGCGTGCCGCTAGCGCCAACTCAAAGCGAAACGAAAAGGACCGCGACTGAACAGAAAGGCCAATCCGTTATCGGCGCGCAAGTGCTGTGCATAGATAACGAAGACAGCATTTTGATTGGCATGCATAGCTTGCTCACGCGCTGGGGATGCCGCGTCTGGACCGCCAGAAACCGTGATGAGTGTGCTGCCTTGCTCAACGACGGCGTGCGCCCGCAACTGGTGCTGGTGGACTACCACCTAGACGATGGCGAGACTGGAACCGACCTGATGGGCTGGCTGCGTGCGCAACTGGAAGAACCCGTGCCGGGCGTGGTAATTAGCGCTGACGGACGCCCAGAAATGATTGCGCAAGTGCATGCGGCAGGCTTGGAATACTTGCCAAAACCGGTCAAGCCTGCGGTGCTGAGAGCGCTGCTGAGCCGGCATGTGCCATTGTAGGAGCGTATTGTGCGATCGATTAAAGATCTAAAGATCTAAAGATCGCGAGGCAAGCGCTCTCCTACAAGGGCCGCGTTAGGTCTACTCCGCGGGGTGCGCCACGCCGTCAACGTCGGTCATGGCACGTTCCAGCAGCTCGGGCGGCAAACTTTTACTCGCCCGCGCGCCCAGTAATTTGAGTTGCTCACTACGGCTCACAAGGTTCCCACGTCCATCTGTCAGTTTATTGCGGGCGGCTGCGTAGGCTTTGTCCAATTGCTGAAGGCGATTGCCGACTTCATCCAAGTCCTGAATAAACAGCACGAATTTGTCATACAGCCAACCTGCGCGCTCAGCGATTTCACGGGCATTTTGGCTCTGACGCTCTTGCTTCCACAGGCTATCGATGACCCGCAAGGTCGCGAGCAACGTGGTCGGACTGACGATCACAATGTTGCGATCAAAGGCTTCTTGAAACAGGTTGGGCTCAGCTTGTAACGCCGCAGAAAAAGCGGCTTCGATAGGCACAAACAGCAACACGAAATCCAAGCTGTGCAGCCCTTCAAGGCGCTTATAGTCTTTACCGGCCAAGCCTTTAACGTGGTTACGCAGCGACAGCACATGCTGCTTGAGGGCCGCTTGGCCGATCACCTCGTCATCGGCCCCCACATACTGCTGATAGGCCGTAAGGCTGACTTTGGAATCGACCACGACCTGTTTGTCACCCGGCAACATGATCAATACGTCTGGCTGAAAACGCTCACCGTCGGGACCTTTCAAGCTGACTTGGGTCTGATATTCACGCCCCTTTTCAAGCCCTGCGTGTTCAAGCACTCGTTCCAAAATCAACTCGCCCCAGTTGCCTTGGGTCTTTTGACCTTTCAAGGCGCGGGTCAAGTTGGTGGCTTCATCGCTCAGGCGCAGGTTCAGTTGCTGCAAGCGCTCCAACTCTTTGCCCAGCGAGAAGCGCTCGCGGGCTTCCTGCTGATAGCTCTCTTCGACCCGCTTTTCGAACGACTGAATGCGCTCTTTGAGCGGATCGAGCAATTGCCCGAGGCGCTCATTGCTGGTCTGCGCAAACCGTTGCTCGCGCTCATCGAAAATTTTGCCTGCTAGCTCCGAAAACTGCGCCCGCAGTTCATCCCGTGAACCTTGCAGGTCACTTAGACGTTGCTGATGGCTGTCTTGCTGCTCACGCAACTCGGCGCTCAGTGCCGCGGCTTGGGCGTCCAAACGGCGTAACTCGGACTCTTTCTGCGCTCGTTCTAGGCTCCAGGCATGCGCGGCATCACGGGCGTTGTCGCGCTCCAACTGGAGTAACTCGACTTCGCGGCGCAGAGCGGCAAGCTCTGCCTGTTTGGCCGCGTTGGCCTGCCCCAAGTCGCTGATCTCATCACGACTGGCATCCAACTGGGCACTCAAACCTTCTTGCGCCAACTGCGCCATGTTCAAGCGTTCATCCAGCAGATTCAGCTCTGCCTGGTGCCCACTGGCACGACGCTGCAACTGCCAGACAAACGCCAACAACGGTACACCCGCCAGCGCCAAGCCCAGCAAAATGCTGTTCAGGTCCAAGGCCATAACCACTCCGCACACGGTAAAAGAGCAAGGTTAACCAAGCTCAGGGATCGAAGACAGCTCAGTCTTCGATCTTGCTCAGTTCCTGCTGAGCAAGGCGGTCGCCAGCACGTGCGGCTTGACGCAACAGTTCGTGACCAATGCGCTGATCACGAGCACTGCCGCAATCACGGCACATCAATTGCCCCAAACGGCTTTGCGCTAACACGACGCCTTGACGGGCAGGTTGCTTAAGCAAATGACCGGCAACATGCTTGACGCTGGGATTAGCGCCCAGATGAGGGTTATCCAGCAACCAGACCGCAATCCGCAAAGAAAAACGTTTTGGGGCTTCGGGCGGTGCGCTGGAGCGAGCAACAGAGGAAGTAGAGGTGCGAAACTTCATAAAACACTGTAGGGCAGAACAGAAGGCGCGCCACTCTACTCCTTTTTTCGCTGGGGTAAAGCCGTAAAAAGTCTATACCCGCGATCTAGAGCAAGTGCATGGGACAATCCACAGATCCTGTGGATAAGTCAGTGGACAACCCCCGTTTACCCCCCGCAAACGCCCACCCTGCGGGGCTTCGAGTCAAACTGTCGATTTTTTCACCAATTAAAAAAAACGATGTTTTTCATTGACTTAAATTTACAGAACAGGCTAGACGCTTGTGTAGATCGGTATCAGAAGCGATTGTGGCATTTGCACTACAAATGTGCACAAGTTCGCATTCCACTCAATGGATCGTGAAACAGCAGCCCTAAAAATGTAGGACCACGTACCGGTAAAGCCCCCACTAGCAAAGCGCTGTGCAGAGGCCTATGCCCCAGTCACCACGCTGGAATAACGGCCAAAGTAGGCTAATACCAGAATCAATAACACGTGAAATCAACACAACCATTACCCGGCGGCACCCACACTTGGTGGGGAAACAGAATGTATTTTTACTAGCACACTTGCATTTAGATTTTCAACCCGATAGTATCCGCAGCGTTAGTACCAAGCTGAAAGTCAATTCGGGCCGAACAAATCCCTCAGCGACCTCCCAAAAAGAGAAGTCACGCTGATAAACGGGATCGACCCCCTCGATGGTTTCCAGGTAAATCTTGCGTCGATACAGCCTTTGAACATAGACAAAGGGTATCGCGAAGTTTTTTACTCTGACCGAACCAACCTGCAAATTGATCAGGATCTTCACCCGGAGCACGGAACCTTAGCTCCTGTTGTGACTGCCTGCCCTCCTAAGTACCTACCTGCCAGCCCAAGCGCCACATACTTAATGCGCTCCAACTGGCGGCTTTGTTCCAGTCAGGTTCTTCGTCTAGCCAAAGATGGCGCGACGTCACTGGAACGTTTTAACGCAGCACGGATCATATCCGTGTCATTTGTAGGAACACCTAATAACTATGTCTACTCAAATCCACACTCAGGATGCCATTCGCACCCTAACCAACGCCTTTGCTCCAATGAACTGCCTGATTATGGCCGCTCGCAAAGGATGCTTCAGCTTTACTCTGGTCAACGAACACGGCATCGCTCGTCACAGCGAGCGCCTGTATCCCGATCAATATTCCAGCGCAGAACCTCTGCAAGCTGTGATCGAGCGTACTCGTCAGGCACTGATCGCCTAAGTCTCCAGTAAGCGTTTACACAACAAGCCCTGCCTGATTAGCAGGGCTTTTTGTTGCCTGCGATTTATGACATATCCCGCATCGCTTAAGTCCTTGCGGATATATCACCACCCCCCTGAAGCTATAAATGTTTTAAAAACATAACTTTACAGCAAGAATATGACACTACACTTCAACTCAAGCGGCTTGTTCCGCTTCCGGCGCCCCCACACGACTCACTGCTGCCAAGTGCTTGAGGGTCCCCGGCCATTTTCAGCCGTCGAGGACGATATGGGGATCGCTGCCAGGGAGTTGAGCCTTTATGTGATTCGGCCAACGCTTCTTTATCTGGGCCAAAACAACCCGGATGCCGAAGCTTTGTTACTGGGCATTGCAGCCAGCCAATCGAGTTTAGGATCGGCGCTGCACAACCGTCGCGGTCATGGCCTTTACGGCATACGCGAACCTCGCCACAGCGCATTGTGGGATTTGTATCTGGCCCGCAACCCGGATTTAGCCAGCCAAGTACGCGGGCTGGCCAGTCAGCATGCATTCCTGCGTAGCCCTCATCTGGAATTGACCGTTAATTTGCGTTACGCCACCGCTATTGCCTGGCTGCTTATTGAAGAGCAAAAAACCACCATTCCGCACTTCGATGACGTACCCGGGATGGCAAGAATATGGCGCCAAGTATTTGAGCCACAAGGACGTTTACGCGATTACATAAATGCTTGGCAAAACTGTGTCCACCCCCTCAACCAAGTTGCTTGATGTAGAAGCTTCCTACAAAAACATTAAAATGATCCAAATATGGTCGGATTGTCCTACAAAACAACGTTATCTTCTGCGATTTAGCCTATAGCGCTTAATCAAAAATGTTGGTAGTTTTCGTCCGGTGATCAAAAGGAGTTCTAATAATGAAAAAAGTAATGCTCAAGACCACACTTAGCCTCGCCGTTACTTTGGCTTCCAGCCAGATTTTCGCCAGCGGCTTCGCCCTCAACGAACAAAGCGTTAGCGGTATGGGGACCGGTTTCGCAGGTCGCTCATCTTCTGCTGACGATGCAAGTACCGTTTTCGGTAACCCTGCCGGTATGGCCCGCCTCGAAGGGCAGCAAATCACAGGTGGTTTCGCAGTCATCGACGCGTCGACTGACATCAAAGACGGCAGGGGCAGTATCTCAGGCACCAACAAAGGTGACATGGTCCCGTTTACTGCCGTACCTATGGGCTTCTACACCAACAAGCTCAATGATCAGTGGGCTGTCGGCTTTGGTGTCTACGCACCGTTTGGTCTCGTTACAGACTACGAAAGCAGCTTCCAGGGCCGCGGCTTTGGCAGCAAAAGCGAAGTGAAAGTTGTCACCCTGCAACCCACTGTCAGCTACGCATTCAACGACAGAGTGTCTATTGGTTTCGGTCCGACCATCAACCGAATTTCCGGTACGCTTGAGTCCGATATCAGACTTACCCCTAACCCACTGGCTGGGGCTGGCGACAACAATGTGAAAATCAAGGGCAATGATACGGCGCTCGGTTTCAACATTGGCGTACTGGTACAAGCGACCGACACAACACGTGTGGGCTTGACCTACCACTCGCAAGTTAAATACAAGCTGGATGGTCACACTGCAATCACAGCCAGCAGCGACCCATTCACTGCGGCTCGACTGAAAAGCGATCGCTATGACGCTTCGCTGAAAATCGACACTCCAGAGTCCTACGATCTCTCGGTAACTCAAGAACTGAGTGATGCCTGGAAAGTCTATGCAGGTACTACATGGACCCGCTGGAGCCGCCTGAAAGACATCACCATCGAAAACAAAGGCGTTACAGGTCCAACCAACTCAGCGCTGTTTAGCACCATCACCGAAGAGCAGAATTGGCACGATACCTGGGCATACGCCATCGGTACTTCGTATCAGTTGAACAAGCAGTGGGTCTTGCGTACCGGTCTGACTTGGGACCAATCGCCTACCAACAATGAAAATCGCTCGCCGCGCATCCCGACTGGCGACCGTACGATTTTCAGCTTGGGTGCTGGCTATGCCGTCAATGACAACCTCGTTATCGACGTGGCTTACTCTTACCTGAAAGAAGAGTCGGTCAAGGTTAACGACTCCAAACCAGCGCTCGGTAGCTACTACAGCTCCAAGTATGAAAACAGCGCTAACGGCTTTGCAGTTGGCGCAACGTACAAGTTCTAATTCACCACGAGCCTGAATCGCTCGCCGGCTGAACCCAAAAAACCCCGCTCTCTTCATCGAGGCGGGGCTTTTTTTGTGTCGGAATTAAGGCTTTGATGCGATGGCTTTTTCTATAGCTTCAACCAGCTCCGGACTATCCGGCTTGGTCAGGCTGGAGAAGCTGGCAATGACCTTACCTTGCCGGTCGACGACGTACTTGTAGAAATTCCACTTCGGCGCGTTGGATTGATCAGCCAACACCTTGAACAGATGCGTTGCGTCATCACCGCGAACCTTTTGCGGCTCAGTCATAGTGAAGGTCACGCCGTAATTGACGTAGCAGACCTTGGCGGTCTCCTCGCCATCCTTAGACTCTTGCTTGAAGTCATCCGATGGCACACCAATCACTTCCAATCCTTGCCCCTTGAAGCGTTGATTCAACGCCTCAAGTCCTTTGAACTGCGGCGCGAAACCGCAAAAGCTAGCTGTATTAACAATCAACAGAGGTTTGCCTGCGAAGTGCTGGCACAGATCGATAGACTCTTTAGCCCGTAACTTGGGCAACGAGCCCTCCAGTAGCGGCGGGCAATCGGCCGCCCAAACTGTACCCGCGCACGCTAACAGTAGTACAGGCATCGCAATCCAGCGCTTTAGCATTATGAGTGTCCTGTGACGAAGAGGCAGGTACAGAACTTACTCGCCCCTCTACCCGCCTAGCAAGCACCCATACCCAACTGTAATAACGCCAAACCGCCCTGATGCCACCCCCACCAAGTCAGCGCCAGCAGGAGAAAGCCCGCACTGACGGCACCTAACCAAAGCCACGCTGAATTCACGCCACGCTTCCTCGTGCTTGTAAACGCGCTACCGGGCGCTCACGTACCGGCCAATTCAAAGCGGCTGCCAACAGACTCAGCAAAATGGAACCTTGCCAAACCAAGTCATAGCTGCCGGTTTGATCATAGACCACCCCGCCTAGCCAGCCGCCCAGGAATGCCCCCAACTGGTGAAACAGGAAGACGATCCCACCCAACATCGACAAGTTGCGCACCCCAAACATGGTCGCGACCGTTCCGTTGGTCAGCGGCACGGTCGACAACCACAAAAAGCCCATGGCCATGCCGAACAGGTAAGCACTGAATTGCGTCACCGGCGCCCATAAAAACAGCACGATCACCACGGCTCGCGCCAGATACAACGCCGTCAGCAAACGCGGCTTGGACATACGCCCACCCAACCAGCCCGCTGTGTAGGTACCGAAGATATTAAACAGGCCGATCAACGCCAAGACCGTTGTGCCCACAGTGGCGGGCAGATGCTGGTCGACCAGATAAGCCGGCAAGTGGATGCCGATGAACACCACCTGAAACCCGCACACAAAAAAACCAAACGCCAACAACCAGAACCCCGAGTGACTGCATGCTTCGCGCAGCGCTTCCTTAAGGGTTTGCTCGCCGCCCAGACTTGGCATCGGGCGGTCTTTGAGCATGCTCACCAACGGCACAATCAATGCCACCAGCAGCCCCAGCACCAGCAATGCCGACGACCAGCCGAGCCAGCCGATCAGGCCCAGCGTACCCGGCAACATTGCAAATTGGCCAAAGGAGCCGGCGGCACTGGCGATCCCCATGCCCATACTGCGTTTTTCCGGTGGCAAGGCACGCCCCACGACACCCAAAATGACGGAGAACGAAGTTCCAGACAGACCGATACCAATTAACAAGCCGGCACTGAGTGATAACGTCAGTAACGAATCAGACAAGCCCATCAGCACCAGACCGACGGCGTACAACACGCCACCGATCAGCACCACCTTGGCCGCACCAAAGCGGTCAGCCAACGCCCCAGTAAACGGCTGCGCAAGGCCCCAGATCAAATTCTGCAAGGCAATCGCGAAGGCAAAAACCTCACGACCCCAGCCAAACTGAGCACTCATTGGCGGCAAAAACAGGCCAAAGCCATGCCTGACCCCCAACGACAGCGCCAAAATCAGCGCACTGCCCACCAATACCCACACGCTCGCCCGCCACACCGATGTCATTTTTATTCTCCGTAAGCGGGTATATACCTATTTTTATTCGTACAGCGGGGGCTTATTCAGCACCCGCCAGCTCATCCAATAACTGCAAGAGTTGTTCGCGCCGCTCTTCGCCCAAACGCTCGATTAAACGTTGCTGCGCGGCCTCCCAGGCTGGCCAGGCAGCACTGAAGCGCTTCTCCCCTTCTGCTGTCATGCACACCAGCCGATTACGTTGGTCTTGGCCCTCAGACAGCTTCACTAAGCCGGCGCTTTCAAGCACCCGCAGATTACGCCCCAACGTACTGCGATCCAGCCCCATGGCCTCAGCCAAGCTGGAAATGCTGGGTTGATCAAGTCGTTTGAGATTACTCATCAGCGAAAACTGGGCAACATTAATCCCGAAACCATCAAGGGCTCCGTCGTAATGCTTGCTGATGCCCCGCGACGCACGCCGCAGGTTGGTGCATAAACACTGGGTTGGTAACATTTTGTATGTATATACCCGCAATAAAAGAGAATCAAGATTTAAACAGTGACCTATCCCCTATAGGCAAGCTCGCCCCAGCAGGGATTAGATTAGCGCCACACCTACCAAGACCAGCACTTCAAGCAACTCCAGCAGTGCACCTGCCGTATCACCTGTGGTGCCGCCCAAGCGTTTGATCATCACCCGGCGTAGCCATACAAAGCCTGACGCCGCCAACACCATGACCCAAAAACCGGTCAACACGACACCGGCCAACGCACTCAGCCCCAGCACCCACCAGCCCGCCTTGCAGGGTAAATGGTCGGCCAAGGATTGTCCCAAACCACCCGCCCGTACGTACGGGGTGGTCAGGAACAAGGCCAGCAAGGCGCTGCGCCCGATCAGCGGGACGATCAACAAGACAGCGGTGTGCTGCTGTTCGATCAGCGCCAGCAACGCGCAAAACTTGATCAGCAACACCAGAACCAGCGTGACCACAGCAATGGGACCACTACGAGGGTCTTTCATGATAGTCAGGGTGCGCTCGCGATCCCCGAAACCACCCAACCAGGCGTCCGCGCTGTCCGCCAAGCCATCCAGATGCAAACCGCCACTGAGCAATACCCAGGCCGTCAGTAGCAGCGCCGCGTGCAACATCAACGGCGTGCCCGTCAGTACGCTGTTCAACACCCACAGCAACAGGCCAAACAGTAGCCCGACCAGCGGATAGAACAACAGCGAACGCCCCAGCTCCTGGGGTTGCGGCATACCGGGTAAGCGAATCGGCAGACTGCTCAAAAACTGCAAAGCGATCCAGAAAGGCAACATGCTCAGCGCCCCTCGATCAACACGCCGTGCGCGTCAACCTGCAACTCGAACAGCGCACCATTGACCACTTGGATCTGTAGCAACTGCTCACGGGGCAAGCCACGCGCCTGTGCCAGCAACAACTTCATCACCCCGCCATGGCACACCACCAAAACCCGTTCGCCTGCATGCGCCTGCAGCAGGCGATTGACGGCTGACAACACACGCCGCGCGAACTCAAGTACCGGCTCACCATCAGGCGGGGTAAATGCGTAAGGGTCAGACCAAAACAAGCCCAGCGCCTCGGCATCCGTTTCCATCAACGCGGCTGCGCTTTGCCCTTCCCATGCGCCAAAGTGCAGCTCTTGCAGGTCTTTGTCCAAAGACACCGGCAACCCGAGCTGCTCGCCCAACTCATGGGCGAACAAGGCGCAACGTTGCAAGGGCGAGCTGATGATTCGGTCCCACGGGCCTTGCCCCTGAACGGCTACGCGCATTTGCGCCCAGCCCGGCGCTGTCAGCGCGTCATCTAGGCTGCCGCGCAGGCCGCCGCCCAATTCGGTTTCACCATGACGCAGCAAATCCAAAGTGATGCTCATGCCGGACGATCTGCGACAGCCGCTTCGGCAAAGGTTGCCATCTGCCCGTGCAGGTCACAGGCCAGACGCACCAGCGGCACCGCCAGCGCCGCGCCGCTGCCTTCGCCCAAGCGCAAACCCAGATCAAACAACGGCTGAGCCTGCAAACTGTCGAGTACATGGCGATGCCCCTGCTCGGCGCCACGATGACTGAACACCAGCCACTCGCGACACTCCGGATTCAAGCGCACGGCCACCATGGCCGCGACGGTGCAGATAAAGCCGTCGACCAGCGCCACGATTCCGGCTTGCGCGCACGCGACATAAGCACCGGCCAAGGCCGCGATTTCAAACCCACCTAAGCGAAACAGTGTCTGCAACGGGTCGTCGAGGTACCCCTCATGAAACGCCAGCGCCCGCTCAATCACCTGCGCCTTATGGCTAACCCCGGCCGCATCCAGCCCTGTACCCGGCCCGGTCAGCAAAGAGGCCGAGCAGTTCAGCAGGGCACTGGCCACGGCACTGGCCGAAGCGGTGTTGCCGATGCCCATCTCGCCGCCGACAAACAGCTCAGTGCCCTGCTCTTCAGCCCGAGCGATACTCTCACGACCCGCGGCCAGCGCTTTCAGGCCTTGTGCATCGCTCATGGCAGGGCCGGTGGCAAAGTTCGCTGTGCCCGCGCCCAGTTGTAAATGCCGTACACCCAGCAGATTGAGCATCGGTGTCACAGTGCCCAGGTCCACCACGTCCAAATGCGCGCCCAACTGGCGGGCCAGCACGCTAATTGCCGCCCCACCACTGACAAAGTTGTGCAACATTTGCCCGGTGACTGCCTGCGGATAGGCCGATACACCCTCGGCAACTACGCCATGATCACCGGCAAAAATCGCGATCCACAGCTGGTCGACGCGTGGCTTCAATCGACCTTGCAACCCAGCCAATTGCACAGCCAGGGCTTCCAGTTGCCCCAGCGAGCCAGCAGGTTTGGTCAACTGTTGCTGGCGCTCGGCCGCGGCTGCCTGCATGTCACGGTCAACCGGTTTGCACGGTTTCAGCCACCACGGAGTATTCATAGAGCAGTTCCTTTCAGGGTCAGGGGCAGGCCCGCCACGGTCAGCACCACGCGCTGACAACGCTCGGCCAAGGCTTGATGCAACCAACCGGCTTCATCGACATAGCGGCGAGTCAATTCGCCCAGCGGCACGACACCCATTCCGGTTTCGTTGCTGACAAAAACAATCTCGCCCGGCAATTCAGCCAGGCATTCCAGCAGCGCATCACGCTCGGCGCTCAAACGCTGTGGGTCTTCGAGCATCAGCAGATTAGTCAGCCACAACGTCAGGCAATCCACCAACAGGCACGTGTCGGCACGCGCGTTGTCACGCAGGACACGAGCCAGTTCGAGCGGTTCTTCAATCAAGCCCCAGTGCTCAGGTCGGCGTTCACGGTGATGACGTACCCGCTCGCTCATCTCCCCGTCCAGCGGTTGGCTGGTTGCAATGTAAATGACGGCGCAGCCCGAGTCGGCTGCGAGCTTCTCGGCTAAGCGACTTTTACCCGAGCGGGCGCCACCCAAAATCAGTTGCAGCATGTTTATAAACCTCTAAGGGATGCCGCACAGCTCGCGCAAATACGCGGTGTCCAGGTGCTTCTCGACCATGTCGGCCAAGCGCTCGATGTCGCGCTCGCGCAAGGCGTGGTAGTCCACTTGCTGCACGTCGTGCAAACCGGCCCAACGCAGCAAGGCGCTGCAGGCGGCGGGCGACTCGAATAAGCCGTGTAGATAGGTGCCGAGAATTTGCCCGTCAGCACTTTGCGCACCGTCACAACGGCCGTCATCCAGACGCACCACTGGCTGCTCAAGCGCCACGCCGGCGGTCACCCCCGCGTGAATTTCATAGCCGATGACCTCGGCGTTTTCCAACACTAAGTGTCCACGCACGTTGCGCAGTTGTTTCTCAGCCGCCAGTTCAGTGCTGAAGGCCAGCAAACCCAGGCCATCGCTGGAACCCGCCGTGCCTTCCAGCCCCAATGGGTCATGCACCTGCTCGCCGAGCATTTGCAAACCGCCGCAAATGCCAAGCACTTTGCCGCCGTAGCGCAAGTGCCGACTGATGGCCGCATCCCAACCATTGGCGCGCAAATAGACCAAATCACTGCGCACGCTTTTTGAGCCCGGCAGGATGATCAAGTCCGCAGGAGGTATCGGCTGCCCCGGCCCCACAAACTGCAAATTCACCTGCGGGTGCAGGCGCAACGGGTCGAAGTCAGTGTGATTGCTGATGCGCGGCAACACCGGCACCACCACGTTGAGCACCTGGTCAGCCTTATCGGTCTGGCGCTGGTCGATACCGTCTTCGGCTTCAAGGTGCAGGTCCAGCACGTAAGGCAACACGCCAATCACCGGTTTGCCCGTACGCTGTTCCAGCCAGTCAAGCCCCGGTTGCAGCAAGGCGATATCACCGCGAAAGCGGTTGATGATGAAACCTTTAACCCGTGCCTGCTCGGTCTCGGACAGCAACTCCAGCGTCCCGACCAAATGCGCAAACACCCCGCCACGGTTGATGTCGGCAATCAGCACCACCGGACAATCCACCGCTTCGGCAAAGCCCATATTGGCAATATCACCAGCGCGCAAATTGATCTCGGCCGGGGAGCCTGCGCCCTCAACCATGACCACCGGGTACGCAGCGCTCAAGCGTTGGTGCGAGGCCAGCACCGCTTGCATGGCGATGGCTTTGTAGTCGTGGTACGCCACCGCATTCATGCTGGTGACCGCGCGACCATGAATAATCACTTGCGCGCCAGTGTCGCTGTTGGGCTTGAGCAGCACCGGGTTCATGTCGGTGTGCGGCGCCAACCCAGCAGCCTGCGCCTGTACGGCCTGGGCGCGGCCAATCTCACCACCTTCAGCCGTCACCGCACTATTGAGCGCCATGTTCTGCGGTTTGAAAGGCACCACGCGCACGCCTTGGCGGGTTAGCCAGCGGCACAAGGCCGTAACCAAGGTGCTTTTACCGGCATCGGAGGTGGTGCCCTGCACCATCAATGTGCTCATGACACTCTCTCCGTGGACGCTTGGGTATAGGCCTGCAACGCCTGCTCCAGCCTCGACCAGTCAGCCTCATCGGCGGGCAAACCAAAACGGACGCTGCTGTTACTGGTAAACAGGCGCAGCAAAATTCCGCGCTGCGCCATAAATTCATAAAGACGTTGCGCATGCGGCGTGATCAGCCACTGGAACAGGGCGCAACCGCCTTGCGGCAGCAGATCGTGCAAACCCAGCAATCGCTGCAAGCGCGCACTGGCCTGCTCCGTGCGTTCGCGCTGGTGAGCCTGGCTGGCGGTGTCGAGCAAGCATGCCTGCCCCACAATGCGGGTTGGGCCACTGACGGCCCATGGCCCTACCTGTTCAGCCAGCAGCTTGAGCAACCTGAGCTCGGCAAGCACAAAGCCCAAACGCACGCCCGCCAGACCAAAAAATTTGCCGAATGAACGCAGCACAATCAACCCGGTACGCCAGCTCTCAGACGCCAGGCTCACGTCTGGGGTGTTGTCCATGAACGCTTCGTCCACCACCAGCCAACCGCCACGCTGCGCCAGCCGCGTGTGCCATTCCAGCAAACGCTCGAGGGGCAGGCTCAAGCCCGTGGGGTTATTTGGGTTTACCACCACCAGCACATCCAGCGTGTCGAGGTAGAAGTCGACTTCGTGCTCCATGACTTCGCGCACGATGTGTCCGCTGCGCCGCCAGGCCTCGGCATGCTCGGCGTAGCACGGCGATAACACGCCTACCTTGCCACTGCGGCGCAACCGCGGCAGTAACTGGATCGCACATTGCGAGCCCGGCACCGGCAAGACATTTTGCGCGCCGTAGTACGTGCAGGCTGCTTGCTCTAGCCCGTCATCGGTTTCTGGCAAACGTGCCCAGGCCCGCTCCGCGATAGCAGGAATCGCAAAAGGCCAGGGCGCCAAGCCACTGGACAAATCCAGCCAGGCCGACTCGGCAATGCCGTAGTGCAAGGCCGCCTGACGTAAACGTCCGCCGTGCTCAAGCATAAAACTCACTCCCCACACACAGGATCAGTAACCACAACCACACACCGCGCTGTACCAACTGCCAGCCTCGGCCGATTGAGTCAGCGTCGGCGGGCACACCTTCACCCAGTTGTGGACGCTCATGCAGCTCACCGTGATAAATCGCCGCGCCGCCCAGCTCGACACCCAACGCTCCAGCACCCGCCGCCATCACCGGCCCGGCATTAGGGCTGTCCCACTGCGGCGCCTGTTGACGCCAGCACTTCATCGCCAAGCGCGTCTTGCCCAGCAAGGCGTAGGTCAACGCCACTAGCCGTGCAGGAATATAGTTCAGTACATCGTCGATGCGCGCAGCCGCCCAGCCAAAACGCTCAAAGCGTTCGTTGCGATAACCCCACATCGCATCCAAGGTGTTGCTCAAACGGTAGAGCACCACCCCCGGCGCGCCAGCCACTGCAAACCAGAACAAAGCCGCGAACACCGCATCGCTGCCGTTTTCCAACACTGACTCTGTGGCGGCGCGTGCCACTTCGGTCGAATCCAGCTCACTGGTTTGCCGGCTGACCAAGTACCCGACCCGTGTGCGGGCCTCGTCCAGATCATCGGCGCGCAACGCCTCGGCCACAGGCTGCACATGCTCACCTAAGCTGCGCATGCCCAGCGCGCAGTACAGCGCCACAATTTCCACCAGCCAGCCGATATAAGGCAACCACGACAACGCCGTGGCCAGAATCGTCAGGGGTAACACCGCCAGCACCCAGGCGGTAACGCCATGGCTGCGCCAGCCCCGCCCGCCCGAATTAAAACGCTGCTCGATGCGGTCAGCCATCCGGCCAAACGCAACCAGCGGATGCCAGCGTTTAGGCTCGCCGAATAGCGCATCCAACGCCACGCCGGCAACGCACAACAACGCCACACTCATGGCTTTACTCCCCAAAAATTCTCGTACACCAACTCACTCAGCGGACGCGCTTGCGCCCACCCTTCGAGCACCAGCATCGGCGCAGGATAAAACGCCTCAACCGGGCCTAGGCACAACACTGCGAGTGGCTTGGCACCTGCGGGCAACCCCAACAAATCCGCCAGCGCCTGCGGCTCGAACAACGACACCCAGCCCATACCCAAGCCTTCTACCCGCGCGGCCAGCCACAAGTTTTGAATAGCACAAGACAATGACGCCATGTCCATTTCCGGCAGCGTGCGTCGGCCGAAAATGTGTTTTTCGCGATCCTCCATCAACGCCGCCACCAGCACCTCGGCGCAATCGTTGATGCCTTCGACCTTAAGGGTCATGAATTCATCCGAACGCTCACCCAGCGCCTCGGCGGTGCGTACCCGCTCGTCCTCAACGACCGCTTGAATCTTGCCTCTCAGTTCACGGTCGGTAATGCGGATAAACCGCCACGGCTGCATCAGGCCCACACTCGGCGCTTGGTGCGCGGCTTCCAGCAAACGTGCCAACAGCTCAGGGGCCACGCAGCCCCCGCTGAAGTGCCGCATGTCTCGGCGCTCAGCAATGGCCCGATACACCGCGGCCTTTTCTTCGGGACTAAATGCGTTGTTGCTCATGACACCTTCACGGCACACGGCGCGAACAACGCAGCCACGGCCTGGGGATTGGACGGAAAGTAAAAGTGCACATACGACGCTGTCATACGTCCTTCGCGATACACCGCCTCTGCACCACGACCGCCATTGGGGCTCAGGCCACGTGCGATAGGCTCAAGCGCGGTGCTGGTTAACGAATGGTGATAGGTGTGTCCGCGCAACAGGCCTTCCGGCAACTCAACCGCCTGCAACGCGAGGGCCGCCAAGCGTTTTTGCATGGTTGCCTCGCCTTTGAGCAAGCCGACCAACTCGGCGCGCTGACCGTCGACGTCGGTCAAGGCATCAAGCAAATAAAGCATGCCGCCACATTCGGCCAGCAACGGCTTACCCGCGTGATGGTGTGCACGGATTGCATCCAGCATCGACGTGTTGCGCGACAGTTCGAGGTGATGCAGTTCGGGGTAACCGCCCGGCAAATACAGACTGTCAGCCACAGGCAATTGCGTGTCACGAATCGGCGAGAAAAACACCAGTTCGGCGCCCATGTCGCGCATCAGCGCCAAACTCGCGCCATAGGTGAAGGCGAAGGCTTCATCGCACGCCACCGCAATCCGCACCCCGGCCAATAACGGCTCAACGGCGACAGGTTCTGGGGCGGCAAACTCCACCGCCGGTGGCAGCGCTACCTCACACGTGCTGGCCAAGGCATTGGCCGCCGCATTGAGGCGCGCATCCAAGTCATTCAATTCGCTGGCTTGCACCAAGCCTAAATGACGGCTTGGCAGTTCAATCCCGGTCTCGCGAGACAACGCGCCGTACCAGCGCAAGCCTTCGGTCAGGCTGCCTTCGAGCAACTGCGCATGCCGCACCGTGCCGACCCGGTTCGCCAACACCCCGGCAAACGGCAGGTCCGGCTGATAACGCGCCAGCCCCAACGCCAACGCGCCAAAAGTCTGGGCCATGGCGGTGCCATCAATCACACCCAACACCGGCACACCAAAATGACGGGCCAGATCGGCGCTGGACGGCGTGCCATCGAACAGGCCCATCACGCCTTCGATCAAAATCAGGTCCGCTTCACCGGCCGCTTCCCACAATAAGCGACGGCTTTCATCGGCGCCCACCATCCACAAATCCACCTGATACACCGGCGCACCGCTGGCGCGCTCCAGGATCATGGGGTCGAGGAAATCCGGGCCACATTTAAATACCCGAACCTTGCGCCCTTGATTGCGATGCAACCGGGCCAAAGCTGCGGTGACGGTGGTCTTGCCCTGGCCGGAAGCCGGCGCGGCGATCAGTACCGCCGGGCAATGACGCGACTCTCTCATGCTTCAACACTCACAATTCAATGCCTTTCTGGGCTTTGATCCCGGCCTGGAATGCATGCTTGATCACACCCATTTCAGTCACGGTATCGGCCAGATCAATCAATTCAGGTTTAGCGCCACGCCCCGTAACCAGTACGTGCTGCATCGGCGGGCGGGCTTGCAAGTCGCTCAACACCTGCTCAAGGTCGAGATAGCCGTGCTTGAGCGCAATGTTTAGCTCATCCAGCACCACCAGCCCAATGGACGGATCACGCAGCATCTCGCGAGACACTTCCCACGCTGCCTCAGCGGCCGCGATATCACGCTGACGATCTTGAGTTTCCCAAGTAAAACCTTCGCCCATCACGTGATAGCGCACTTGTTCCGGGAAGCGACGGAAAAAAATCTCTTCGCCGGTGCTGTTGCGGCCCTTGATGAACTGCACCACGCCGCATTGCAGACCATGGCCCATAGCCCGGGCCAACATGCCAAACGCCGAACTGCTTTTACCTTTGCCATTGCCCGTCAACACCAGCAACAGCCCGCACTCATTAGGGGCACTGGCAATGCGCTCGTCCATCACAGCTTTTTTACGCAACATGCGCGCCAGATGACGTTCGTCGCGCTCGGGGGATTCGTTCATGGCAGCTCTCCGTTGGGGCTGAATTAAGCAAACGGGAGGCGGGAGAATTCGTTAAAAACGACACACCTTGCCCGCCGCAAGGGTGCTGGATGGATCAGGCCGGTCTCCGGGCTCATGAGCGGGGCGTTTTTTGCACAAAAAACAGCGCCTAATCACGCGCCTTCCCGTGCAATAAACACAGTGGCATTGGGCGTGACATTGACTCATTTACCGTTGCGGGGGCAGCGCCGGGATCAAAGCGATTGCGTGGGGTAAACGCGCCCTCACCGGCTTCCCTGTTTCACTCGGCCAACCTTGGGTTGCAGAGCACCTGAAACAAGCCGCGAAGGTTAGAGGGTTGGGGGTGGAGCGTCAATTAAAGCCCCTCCAAACGGACGCAAAGCCACGTCATTATTCAAATAGGAGACAGGTAAATGACTTGCGGCATTCGTGGATGAGGTTGATGTTGCGTGGGGAGTGGTAACTGCAGTAGTGGCTGGTGCCGCGCAGGCCGCTTTATTGGGCGCTTTCGGCGATCAGGCGTTCACCTTGCCAGATGAATTGGGTGGTGGTGGCGTCGACTTCTTTGGCGATGCGACGGACAAAGACGTCGTAGCGGTAGGTCACGTGGCTGCCTTCTGGCAGGGTGATGCTGAACAGTCGGTGTTGGCTGTCGTAGCGGTAATCGCGGGTGAGGCGTTGGCCTGCGCCGCGTCGTTCCTGTCTGAGGTTGCCGTAGGCGTCGTATCGGTAGTGGCGCCGGTACAGCGGTTCGCCGTCGAGGCTGCCGCTGGCATTGAGTTGGCTGATGGCGTGGTCTTGCAGGCGGCCTTGTTCGTCGTATTGGTAGTGGCTGACGATGACGAAGTGTTTCCAGGCCGCCCGCAAATCGGTGGCCGGTGAAGCGCTGGCCGTTGAGGTCGATGGTTTTGAGGGCGCCGCCTTTTT
>NZ_ALJC01000014.1 GCF_000282975.1 Pseudomonas psychrophila HA-4 | reverse complement strand
CCTTTGCGGTCTTCGAGGTGCAGTTCGTTGTAGCCCGTGCCGCTGGGGGTGCTGCGGCTGCGCAAGACGCTGCGGGTTTTGTGCGCGGGCAGTGGATACGCGGTGGGGTTGACGCTGTTGGCCAGGCAACCCGAAATGACCGGTTTGTCCGGATCGCCTTCAAGAAATGCCACCAGTACTTCCATGCCCACACGCGGTAGTGTCACCGCGCCGTAACGGTCGCCCGCCCAACGAGAGGCCACGCGCAGCCAGCAACTGCTGTTGTCGTCGTGCTGACCTTCGCGGTCCCAATGAAATTGCACCTTGACCCGGCCGTATGCATCGCAATGCACCTCTTCGCTGACAGGACCGCTGACGCGCGCAGTCTGCATGCCCAGCACCTGCGGCTTGGTGTGTTTGAGCGCTGGGCGGTAAAAAACGTCCCACGGGGTGGCGCTGAAGTCGTTGCGATAGCCCTGCACAAAGCCGTCGGCGGGTGTTTCAACGGGTGCGGCACCGGACTCTTCCAGCACTTGCGGCTGCCTGCCTAGGTGATGGATGGAGGTCAGCAACCACATCGCGTTCCAATCGCCCTGTGGGTGCTCGCTTAATGTCATGAAATGGCCGCTGCTTAGGG
>NZ_ALJC01000013.1 GCF_000282975.1 Pseudomonas psychrophila HA-4 | reverse complement strand
CACACTGAGTGTGTGGGTGCGGCGCCCGACGTTGAGTTCGATCTCGCCCGCTTCAATCCGATACTCGCCTGGAATCATTGCGGCTCACTCAAGGTTTTGTAATAGATAGCCGTGGGGCTGTAATGGCCGTTGGGGCTTTTGCAGTAGTTGGGCAGTTCGCCGACGCGGGTGTAGCCCAGCGCGCTGTAGAAGTTTTCGGCAGGTGAGCCTGCTTCGGTGTCGAGGTGCAGCAGGCCGCGTTTTTGCTCGCGTGCCCCTTGCTCCAAGGCGTGGATCAGCACTTGGCCCAAGCCACGGCGGCGGACCTCGTTGAGCACCAACAGCTTTTGCACTTCAGCGCGGTTCAGGCCATTGGTCTTTTGGCACAGCGCCAATTGCACGCTGGCCAGCACGCGCTGTTCTTCAACCAGCACCCACAGCAGCAGGTTGCCCTGATCCAGTTGCGCGTGAACTTCGTCGAAGTAGCGATTGGCCTGTGGCAGGTCCAGGTCGTCCATAAAACCGACCGAAGCGCCATGCTTGACGGCGTCGAGCAGCAACACGATCAAGTCTTCACGGTATTGGGCGAAGGTAGCGGCCGTGACTTGAATCACTTGCTCTGCGTTCATTGGCCGCGCTCCTGGGGTGGCAGTGCGCCGGGGTTGAGCATCAGTTGCATGAACGTCAGGTCGAGCCAGCGGCCGAATTTAATACCGACCTGCGGCATGCGCCCGCTGGTGACGAAACCCAGCTGTTTATGCATGTGAATCGATGCGCCATTGCCGCCTTCGATGGCCGCCACCATCACGTGTTTGTCGCATGCTCGGGCGCGCTTAATCAGTTCGGTCAGCAACTGTGGGCCGAGGCGCTTGCCGCGTTGTTCGGGGTGTACGTACACCGAGTGTTCGACCGTGTGACGAAAGCCTTCAAACGGCCGCCAGTCACCAAACGAGGCATAACCGAGGACGGCATTGGCTGCGTCGACGATCACTAAAATCGGATAACCCTGCGCCTCGCGGGCGTTGAACCATTGCAGACGGTTATCGAGGTCGACGGTTTGCTCGTTCCAGATGGCGAGGGTATTGAGCACCGCATCGTTGTAAATCTCGCGAATCGCCGGCAGGTCAGCCGGGACGGCATCACGAATGACATAAGACATGGCGCGGCCTCAAGCGATGGGTTGGTGGACAGTGACCAGTTTGGTGCCGTCCGGGAAGGTGGCTTCGACCTGGATGTCGGGGATCATTTCCGGGATGCCTTCCATCACTTGCTCACGTGTAAGCAGGGTGGTGCCGTAGTGCATGAGTTGCGCCACGGTATGGCCATCGCGGGCGCCTTCGAGCAGGGCGGCAGAAATATAAGCGATGGTTTCTGGGTAATTGAGTTTCACGCCGCGGGCCAATCGACGTTCAGCCAACAGGCCGGCGGTGAAGATCAGCATCTTGTCTTTTTCGCGTGGAGTCAGGTCCATGGTGGCGTCCGTGTTCGGCAGTTAAAAAGTGTATGGGTTGCTCAAAATCAAAAGCCCCTCACCCTAGCCCTCTCCCGGGGGGAGAGGGGACTAAAGGCAAAAGCAGATCTATGTAACGTCACACATCAGCTCCCTCTCCCTCTGGGAGAGGGTTGGGGTGAGGGCTCTTCAGGTACTCCAAATTCTCGGTGCCAGCGCCTCGCGGCCCAGTAATGCAGGGCGCAGCAAACGCCATAAATCAATCAACCAGCCGCGTGCCTGCAAGGCTTCCCCCGCTAGGCAACGCGCCACTAACAACCCCGGTAATTGGGTCAAATCCCCGCGCACCGGATTCGGCAAGTTGCGACAGGTCTCCAGCAATTCAGCGCTGATTTCACCCGTGACTAACAACGTCGCAAATACGGGATTGCCGTCCAGCCCGATGGGCGAGTCCAGCAGCCCGTCGTTGCCGACAATGCGCTGGCGCTCATGCCAGAGCAATTGGCCGTCGCGGCGAATATCCAGCCCAGATTGAAAGTGCCCGCGCTCAAAACGTTCACCACTGGCCAGTCGCCCCAACGCCACCATGTCCCAGTAAAACAACTTGGCATCGCCCTCAAGGTCGATGCGGGTGCTGAGTTCGGCCTGGGCCGCGCTGAAGACGATGGTTTCTTGAGGCAGCCATTCCAGGGTGGCGCCTGCGGCCACGCTTAATTCAATCGTTTGATACGCCGGGCCCGCTGCGCGATACCACTTGGCCGCGCCGGGGCTGGTGAGTTGCGCCCAGGCATCGGGGCCAACACTGGCGCGGATGTCCAACCGGTCACCGCCCGCAATCCCTCCAGGCGGGTGCACGATGATGTGCTGGCACACCTCGGGGCCTTCGGCGTACAGGTGCTTTTGCACCCGCAACGGGCCAAGGTGGCGGCGCAAGGTCGGGCGCGTGCTGTCACCGAAACGGCCATAGCCCAGCTCCAGCTCGGCATGCCAGCTGGGGGTGAACAAGGCGGTGTTGGCAGGCAGGTTCATATGTAGGACTTTTTACCCGGAAAGAGTGACAGATTAAATCGTCACTAGCCCGCGCACACCTTCTGTTTGCATATTTTCGCCCCGGCCTTGCTGCACGATTTCACCGCGCGACATCACCAGGTAGTGATCCGCTAATTCTTCGGCGAAGTCGTAGAACTGCTCCACCAGCAAAATCGCCATGTCGCCGCGGGCTGCGAGCATTTTGATCACCGCACCGATCTCCTTGATCACCGAGGGTTGAATGCCTTCGGTGGGTTCGTCGAGGATCAACAAGCGCGGGCGGCTCGCCAGTGCGCGGCCAATGGCCAACTGTTGCTGCTGACCCCCAGACAAATCGCCGCCACGGCGGTGCTTCATTTGCAGCAACACCGGGAACAGCTCGTAGATAAACGCAGGCACCTCGCGGGCTTCGGAGCCGGGAAAGCGTGACAGGCCCATCAGCAGGTTTTCTTCTACCGTCAGGCGCCCAAAAATCTCTCGGCCCTGCGGTACGTAAGCAATACCGGCGTGCACCCGTTGGTGAGGTTTGAGCGTGGTAATGGCTTTGCCTTCCCATTGCACTTGGCCTTCTTTGACTGGCAGCAAACCCATCAGGCACTTGAGCAGCGTGGTTTTACCTACGCCATTGCGCCCTAGCAGGCACGTCACTTCACCCACGTTGACCTCAAACGACAGGCCGCGAAGGATGTGGCTACCGCCGTAGTACTGATGAAGATCGTGAACATTAAGCATATAAGGCTCCAGTAGCTGCAAGTTTCAAGCTGCAAGCGGCAAGTTAAAAGGTGGCTTAGCGCCGCAAGTTTCAAGCTGCAAGTAAGAGCAAAAGCAGACACGGCGCTCTTGATCTCACTTGCCACTTGCAGCTATAAACTTGCCGCTCTACCGACCCAGGTAGACCTCAATCACCCGTTCATCCGCTTGCACCTGCTCCAGCGAGCCTTCGGCCAGCACGCTGCCCTGATGCAATACGGTCACGTGGTCGGCAATCGCCCCCACAAACCCCATGTCGTGTTCCACCACCATCAGCGAATGCTTGCCCGCCAGGCTTTTGAACAGCTCAGCGGTGAACTCGGTTTCGGCGTCGGTCATGCCCGCCACTGGCTCGTCCAGCAACAACAGTTGCGGGTCTTGCATCAACAGCATGCCGATTTCCAGAAACTGCTTCTGACCGTGCGATAACAACCCCGCAGGGCGCTGCGCCGAGTGGGTCAGGCGAATGGTGTCGAGCACTTCGCCGATGCGGTCTTTTTGCTCGCCGGTGAGTTTGGCGCGCAGGCTGGCCCACACCGACTTGTCGGTTTTCTGTGCCAGCTCAAGGTTCTCAAATACGCTCAAGGCTTCGAAGACCGTGGGCTTTTGAAACTTGCGGCCGATCCCGGCCTGGGCAATTTGCACTTCGCTCATCTGCCGCAAATCGAGGGTTTCACCAAACCAGGCCTGGCCTTCGCTGGGCCGGGTTTTGCCGGTGATGACGTCCATCATGGTGGTTTTGCCCGCGCCGTTGGGGCCGATGATGCAGCGCAACTCGCCGACGCCGATGTACAGGTTGAGGTTGTTCAGCGCCTTGAAGCCATCAAAACTGACGCTGATGCCTTCCAGCGTCAGGATGGTGCCGTGGCGGGTATTGAGGCCCGGTTCAGCGCGCTGGCCAAAGCTGATGGCGTCACGGCTGCTGCCCGCGTCTTTGTTGGGGTCGAGGATAGGTTCGAGCATGACATTCCTCATTGTTCGTCCTTTTTCTTCAACAGGCCGATCACGCCTTTGGGCAGGTACAGGGTCACGATGATGAACAGCGCGCCTAAAAAGAACAGCCAGTATTCAGGGAAGGCCACGGTGAACCAGCTCTTCATGCCATTGACCACGCCCGCGCCGAGCAAAGGCCCGATCAAGGTGCCGCGCCCGCCCAAGGCTACCCACACGGCGGCTTCGATGGAGTTGGTTGGTGACATTTCGCCGGGGTTGATGATGCCCACTTGTGGCACATACAACGCACCGGCCAAGCCGCAGAGCACGGCGCTCAACACCCAGACAAACAACTTGAAGCCGCGTGGGTCGTAGCCGCAGAACATCAAGCGGTTTTCGGCGTCACGCAGTGCGGTCAACACCCGGCCGAATTTGCTGCGCGCCAAGCGCCAGCCCAGAAACAAGCTGATCACTAGCAACATTACGGTGGCGAAAAACAGCACGGCGCGGGTGCCGGGTTCGGTAATGCCAAACCCCAGAATGCTGCGGAAGTTGGTAAAACCGTTGTTGCCGCCAAAGCCGGTTTCGTTGCGGAAAAACAGCAACATCCCGGCGAACGTCAGGGCCTGGGTCATGATCGAGAAGTACACGCCCTTGATCCTCGAGCGGAAGGCGAAAAAGCCGAACACCAGCGCGAGCAAGCCGGGCGCCAGCACCACTAGGCACATGGCCCACCAGAAGTGCTCGGTGCCGACCCAGTACCACGGCAACTCGGTCCACGACAAAAAGGTCATGAATGCGGGCAATTCATCGCCCGAAGCCTGGCGCATCAGGTACATGCCCATGGCGTAGCCGCCCAGCGCGAAGAACAACCCATGGCCCAGCGACAGTAATCCGGCGTAACCCCAGACCAGATCTAGCGCCAGCGCGACGATGGCGTAACAGAGAATTTTGCCCACCAAGGTCAGGGTGTAAGCCGAGACCTGGAACGAGTTGTCGGCGGGCAACAGCGAAAGCAGCGGCATGGCCAGTAAAACCAGCAACACAAGCCCGCCCACCCACGCGGTGACCTTGGGTCCGGCTTTTTGCGTAGCAGTTAGCATCAGAGGCTGATTCATCAGTCGATCACCCGTCCTTTAAGCGCGAAGAGACCTTGTGGACGCTTCTGGATAAACAGAATGATCAGCCCCAGGATCAGGATTTTGCCGAGCACGGCGCCAATCTGTGGTTCAAGGATCTTGTTCGCGATGCCCAGCCCGAAAGCGGCGTACACGGTGCCTGCCAGTTGGCCGACGCCGCCCAGCACCACCACTAGGAATGAGTCGATGATGTAGCCCTGACCGAGGTCTGGGCCGACGTTACCGATCTGGCTCAATGCCACGCCGCCTAGCCCGGCAATGCCCGAGCCGAGGCCAAACGCGAGCATGTCGACGCGGCCAGTGGGCACGCCGCAACAGGCGGCCATGTTGCGATTCTGAGTAACGGCGCGCACGTTGAGGCCCAGACGGGTTTTGTTCAGCAGCAACCACGTCAACACCACCACGGCCAGGGCGAACACGATGATCACCAGGCGGTTGTACGGCAGCACCAGATTGGGCAGCACGTGCAACCCGCCCGAGAGCCAGGCCGGGTTGGCCACTTCAACGTTCTGCGCGCCGAACAGCACTCGCACCAGTTGGATCAGGATCAGGCTGATGCCCCATGTGGCGAGCAGGGTTTCCAGCGGGCGGCCGTAGAGGTGCCGAATGATGGTGCGCTCCAGCACCATGCCCACGGCGGCGGTGACGAAGAACGCCACCGGCAACGCCAGCAACGGATAGAACTCGATGGCGCCGGGGGCGAAGCGTTGAAACAGCAGTTGCACGCAATAGGTCGAGTAGGCACCGAGCATCAGCATCTCGCCGTGGGCCATGTTGATCACGCCCAGCAGGCCGAAGGTAATGGCCAGGCCGAGTGCCGCGAGCAGCAGAATCGAACCCAGCGACAGGCCGCTGAAAGCTTGGCCCAGCAAGTCGCCGATCAGCAATTTACGTTTGACTTGCGCCAAGCTGGTTTCAGCGGCGGTACGCACTGAGGCATCGGTTTCGATGTCGGGTTGCAGCAGGTTTTCAAGACGGGTGCGCGCCAGCGGTTCGCCGGTTTCGCCGAGCAAACGCACGGCGGCCAGCCGGACTGCTGGGTCGGGGTCGACCAATTGCAGATTGGCCAGCGCCAGGCTGAGGGCCGAGCGCACATCGCTGTCGGTCTCGGCTGCCAGTTGCTGGTCGAGGAACTTGAGCTGCGCCGGTTTGGCAGATTTTTGCAGCTGTTGCGCGGCATTCAGGCGCAGTTTTGGGTCGACGGCCAGCAGTTGATGGCTGGCCAGTGCGGTGTCAATCAGGCCGCGTAGGCGGTTGTTCAGGCGCAGGGTTTTGACCTCGCCGTCGACGCTGATTTGGCCTTGTTGCAGGCCATTGATCAGCTCAACACGCCCAGGGGTGGGGTGTGCAGCCCAGCTTTCGAGGAGTTGGGCTTGCTCGGAATTGTTGGCCGCTGCGAAGTCGTTGGCGTCATTGGCATAAGCGCCCAATGGCAGCAACAGCAGGCAGGCAAGGATCAGGCGGTAAAGGGCAGTGGGCATAGCAAGTGTCCCTGTGTGTCTGGCAAACGATCGAGCTACAGAGCGCAGACCCTCACCCTAGCCCTCTCCCGGAGGGAGAGGGGACTGACTGCACGCGTTCTCAACATCACTGCAAATCAGCTCCCTCGCTCAGAGGAGAGGGTTGGGGTGAGGGGCTTTTGGCGCCCTTAGTTACTCTTCACCGCGTAATCCGGCTTTTTGTCGTTGCCAGGAATGTACGGGCTCCACGGCTGGGCGCGGATAGGCTCTTTGGTTTGCCACACGACGTTGAACTGACCGTCATCCTGGATCTCGCCAATCATCACCGGCTTGTGCAGGTGGTGGTTGGTCTTGTCCATGGTCAAGGTGTAACCCGATGGCGCGGCGAACGTTTGGCCTGCCATGGCTTCACGGACTTTGTCGACGTCGGTGGACTTGGCTTTTTCAGCGGCCTGCGCCCACATATGGATGCCCACATAGGTGGCTTCCATCGGGTCGTTGGTCACGGCTTTATCTGCGCCTGGCAGGTTGTGGGCCTTGGCGTAGGCTTTCCAGTCATTCACAAACTTCTTGTTGACCGGGTTCTCTACCGACTCGAAGTAGTTCCAGGCGGCCAAGTTGCCCACCAGCGGTTTGGTGTCGATGCCGCGCAGTTCCTCTTCGCCTACCGAGAACGCAATTACCGGTACGTCGGTGGCTTTCAGGCCTTGGTTGGCCAGCTCTTTATAGAACGGCACGTTGGAGTCGCCGTTAACGGTGGAGATCACAGCCGTTTTGCCACCGGCCGAGAATTTTTTGATGTTGGACACGATGGTTTGGTAATCGCTGTGACCAAACGGGGTGTAGACCTCTTCGATGTCTTTGTCGGCCACGCCTTTGGAATGCAGGAACGCCCGCAGGATTTTGTTGGTGGTGCGCGGGTACACGTAGTCGGTGCCCAGTAGCACGAAGCGCTTGGCGCTGCCGCCGTCTTCGCTCATCAAATATTCAACCGCCGGAATGGCCTGCTGGTTTGGCGCGGCGCCGGTGTAGAACACGTTAGGCGACATTTCTTCGCCCTCGTATTGCACCGGGTAGAACAGCAAGCCGTTGAGTTCTTCAAACACCGGTAAGACTGATTTGCGCGACACCGAGGTCCAGCAACCGAACACCACGGCCACTTTGTCCTGTGTCAGCAACTGGCGGCTTTTCTCCGCGAACAGCGGCCAGTTGGACGCGGGGTCGACGACCACCGCTTCGAGCATCTTGCCGTTAACACCGCCCTTGGCATTGATCTCGTCGATGGTCATCAGCGCCATGTCTTTGAGTGATGTTTCTGAGATTGCCATGGTCCCGGACAAGGAATGCAGAATCCCGACCTTGATCGTTTCGGCGGCTTGCAGGGTCCAGGACATGCCCATGGCTGCAATGGATGCCGTGAGGGTAAACGCTTTGATCAGGCTGCGACGCTTCATGGTGCGATCTCCAGGAACGTGATGGTTATCAAGTGCAGATACGGACGATGAAGGGACTTTTGCAAAGGCTGTGCCGGTATGGTCAAAGGCTCAAAAATGGGGCCTTGCGCGAAGAGTGGGCATTTTTGTGCACCACTTGGGCGCTTGTACGAGGGTGTAGTGCGCGGGTGTGCGCTGCCTTGGTGCTAAATGTCAGGTTAATTAATTACCACCTGCGCTTACCCGGCAGCGTGAAGGATTGAGTGGCGTCGTGCATGTGCCGATGAGCACTCAATTAAGGAGCTAACCCCCTATGGGCCCTGCTTATGTAATCCCCCAATTATTATTTGCGCCTAATGTGATTGGCAGACTGCCGACATTAAGCCCGCCCTATATTAATCCCGATGATGCGGCGCGATTCGCACATGAGCTTATCGGTGACCACCGTGATTCAGAGTACGGTGGGGTAATTCTGAAAAATGCTGAAGGTCGCTACTTCGCTTCGCGCCCTGAAAAGGTGGTCGGGGAAACATTCAACGTCACTCAATTTATTTCAACGACTGCCAGTGGCCAGCTACTTCAGCCGCCGGGGTACACCTGTTACGCCTTCTATAATTCTCGCGCGCATCTACTTGCAGCAGAACAGACACCGTTACTAGGGGTAAAAAGTGAAGAGGTGCACTTTCTCGCCAACTTTTTCTTGTCCGCAGACATACAGGCCATATTGGTTATGGCCAGCTTTACATCAGCCCATTATTTGTCAGGCTTTAATGGTTCGCTGATCAAAGTTGAAAGCGGTTCAACACCGGACGAAAGCGCCCTTTACGATTTTCTCGCGCATGCCCAGAAAGACAGTGAACTGCTCCTGGAAATGATTCAGTACATCAAGCAAGTCACCGAGACAATGCCGGTAAGCATTATCCAGTCGGCTGACGTGTGGGCCGGTCATGTTGGAAGGCTGACACCTGAGTTTTTTTCCTCAGCCCGCCAGCCGAGTGTTGTTGAGGGCGTTATTGTCCAGCGTCCTGCTTTTGGCCCGTTGCTGGCCAGTGAGCAACTGGCGCTTGAATACGCCCGATCGCGTACGGCGGTACTGACCAATCAGCATTATGGTTTCATTCTAAAAAGCACTGACAGTCAGACATTCATCGTTTCGCAGCCGGTGACGGGCGTGATGGATTTTGACCTTGATCGGGCGTTCTCCAAAGGCAGCAACGGTCAACCCGAACTGCCAACGGGGTTTGCCATCGTCGCTTTGTACGGCTGTGATGGCGAATACCGCGACCCGGCGCTGATTCCGGCTGAGCAGGCCTCGGTGTATAAAAACTTCATACACCCCGAGGCGCTTGAAAAGGGCATTCTTAAGGCCCAAGAGCTGACGCCCATCAACAAGATACAGGCCTTGCCTCTCTATATAGCGGCACGTGATCGTTCGGTCTTGAAGTACATATCCAAGTCATCGCCCGTTGAAAAAACCCTGTTTGCACGGTTGCCGCGCAGTGAAGGTGGTGGCATGGAACTGTTGCGTAACGTGCTGTCGGGCGTTGAAAAAACTGATGCATTAATCCATACCCTTGCACACGCCGGTGAACTGAGCATTGAGCGTGGCAGTGATGTTTGGGGCGCGCAGGGCCGAGTTCAGTCCACATGGCAGCCCTTCAAAGGCTTTATGCGACGCACACTGGGGCCTGTTTTTATTGAAATGGACGATGCTGCGCGTTACGCCCATGAGCAGATTGCGCGGCGCTTAGATTTCACCTATGGCGGTCTCATTCTCCAGCGTGCGGACGGCCGTTTTGTGGCGACCGAACCGTTGGCCGTTACCACCGAAACATTTAACTCAGATGTGGTGTTTCCGTCTGAAGTGGCTTCGTTGATGCCATGGGGCTGTCAGCCCGTCGCGACCTATCAAACTCACCGCATCCAGCCCTTGCAACTCTGGCGTACCGACGAGGAGGAGCAGATCAATCGCAGCATGTTTGAACCCCATGAACTGCGTATTGCCATGCAGGAACGTGTGGGGTATTCACATTACTTGTCAGCGCAGGACGGCGCACTGCTCAAGTACTCGGCCATGGGTACGGACCTCGAAAAGAAATTCTTGCCCCGAATTGCACCACCCGACACACACCCTGAGCAGGTTTACAACAATCCGACCCGCATCAAATTGCGCACCGGGGCGCTCAAACCGAGCCAATATGTCACCCAAGTGGCCCGTGTGGGCGATTTGAGCGTGGTGGTGGCCAGCCCGTTGTGGGGCGAGCGGGGCAAAATCAAGCCCGAATGGAAACCCGGCCCAGAGCCTGTTTCGGCCATATTCGCTAGCCTGCAACCCGCGTTAAGCCCTGTGTTCACCCAAGCCCAAGGCGCCATGCGCTACATGCATGCACGTATGGGTGAGCGTACCCAGACGCAGTTCGGCGTTATTCTCAAAAGCGTGGACAGCGATCACTACATCGCCACAGAACCGCTGCCTGCGGGCCAAGCGTTCCTAGGGCGAATTTTTGCGCGTCCTTTCGGCTCACAGACCTACAGCGTGCCTGCCGGATTCGCTTTTGACTCGGTTTATATGGCCCCGCCCAAAGAGCCCGTTGCTCGGGTATTTGACGACGTATTGGCTGACTTTATTGCCCCCTCAGACCTGGTGAATCTTGCCGTGCTTTCGAGCACAGTCCGAGATCAAACGGCCGGGCGCCGTGATTACCCCGAGATGTTCATTTCTACCCGCCATGGAGCCCTGCTGAGTTATCGCGCCGAGAGCCTCAATACGCTACTGGGCCTGGAAAGCACGTTGGGTTCCAGTACGCCCATCCTGGACCTGCTGAATACCCCAAAACTGCGCTCACCGGATTACGTACGCAAAGTAGCTACCAGTGGGCATTTACAGGTACTTCTCTCCAATAGCCTGTGGGCCTCGACGGGGCGTGTGACAGCGGCTTGGCGCCCTTATGCGCTTGAAATACCTGCGGCTAATGCCTCAGTCAGCAATGTACCTGCACTGGGACCGGTCTTTAGTCATATCGATGATGCTGCTCTCTACAGTCATCGAAAAATCGTGTGGCCTCATACCCATGATGTCGTTGGCGCTGTGTTTTTCTCGTCAGCTGACAGCGCTTACGTGGCCCTTGAGCCTGAGTTCAACGGCATGGGCGCCAAGGCCCAGGACAGTATTTTCCTTAATGCTTTGTTCGAGCGATCGTCCGGTAAGAATCGGCCTTTGCCGGTTTTACCCACGGGTTATCGACCGACGGCGGTCTGCTATGCGCGTTGTCCGGTAAAGCCAAGCGTTGCAAAGCCGTGGCAGCGTAATTGGGTGGATCACACGTTTTGGCCGGTGGATATTTGCTTCATGACCAAGAGTCTGTCGCGACTGGAGTTCTCAGTGAATATCGCCTTTGCATCAGGCAATGACGGCTCTTTATTGAAGTATGTGGGACGGCCTGGTAAGGCTGAAGATGACTTATGCCAATTGGTCGTGGGTTACGACTATTGGGAAAACCAGTACTTGAATCAGGATTGGGTTGAGAAAGGCCGCGAGACGGAGCGTGAATACATTGGCAAATTAGCCAAGGCGGGGGAGTTGGTGGTGGTACAGGCCAGCGCAAACTGGTCCCGACCGGGGTGGGTACCTGCCGACTGGAAGGGGCATGAACCGCTAAAGGTCAGCCCGGTATTACCGTGGGCGCGCTCGCCCTCAACCAGCACTAAAGACGAGCTTTAACGCTTGCGCATCAGACCAATAAAGAACAATCCGCCAATCGCCGCCGTGGCCACGCCAATCGGCAAGTCCTCGGGTGCGATCAGGGTGCGGGCGGCAACGTCGACCCACACCAGAAACACACTGCCGAGCAGGGCAGACACGGGCAACAAACGCCGGTGTTCAGCTCCGACAAGGCGGCGGGCGATGTGCGGGATCATCAGCCCGACAAAACCAATTGAACCGCTGATGGCCACCAGTACGCCGGTCATCAGTGAGGCGATCAAAAAAACTTTAAGCCGCACGTTACGCGCGTTTAGTCCAAGCGTGACGGCGGTCTGTTCTCCGGCCATTAAGGCGTTCAGCGGGCGGGCCATGCCCAGCAGCAGCACCAGCCCCAGCAGCACGCTGACGCTGGGGATGGCGAGCAACTCCCAGCGCGCCAGTCCCAACCCGCCGAGCATCCAGAACATCACGGCGGAGCTGGCGCGATGGTCACCCAAAAACAGTAAGGTGTTGGCCACGGCAATCATCACGAAAGAGACGGCCACGCCGCACAGCAGCAGCCGGTCGCTGTCGAGTCGGCCGTGGCGGCTGGCGATGGCCAGCACCAGTAGCATGCTCAGCAACGCGCCAATAAACGCAGCAATGGGTAAGGTCAACAGACCGACGATTTGACCCACGTGCATCACCACAATGACCGCGCCCAAGGTCGCGCCACTGGTGACGCCCAGTAGGTGCGGATCAGCCAGCGGGTTGCGGGTCACGGCTTGCAACACCGCGCCAATCAACGCCAGGCCAGCTCCCACCAGTGCGCCGAGCAACATGCGCGGCACGCGGATCAGCCACACGATATGTTCCTGCCCCGCGCTCCAGCTCACCTCGCCAATGCCAAACAGTTTGTTCAGCAAAATGTGCCACACCACGTCTACCGGTACCCGCGCCGGGCCAAAGCCCAGCGACACCACGCACGACACCAGCAACAGTGCGCCGAGGCCAACCAGCAGCAGCGTGTAGTGGCGAGCCATCATTGTGGGTGGAACCCCTTGGCCAGGGTTTCGATGGCCAGCACGTTGTCGATGCCCGGCGTGGCTTGCACGTAGGGGATGACGATAAAGCGTTTGTTTTTGATGGCGTCCACCGATTGCAGGGCCGGGTTGGTTTCGAGGAAGTGCTGTTTTTGCTCGGCAGTGACTTCGCTGTAGTCGACGATGACGATCACTTGCGGGTTGCGTTCGACCACGGTTTCCCAGTTGACGCGGGTCCAGCTGGCGTCGATGTCACTGAGAATGTCGTCGCCGCCTGCGGCTTCGATCAGCGCGTGGGGGATGCCCAGTTTGCCTGAGGTCATGGCTCGGTCTTCACCGCTGTCATACAGAAATACCCGAGGTCGTGCGGCGGGCAGGTCTTTTTGGGCGACGGCGATTTGTGCCTGCATCTGGGCGATCAGCGCGTTGGCGCGGTCCTGTACGTCGAAGATTTTGCCGAGGTTGCGCAGGTCGTTATAGGTGTCTTCCATGCTGGCCGGTGGGCGCTTCATCACGAATGCACACGACTCGGTCAGCTCATACACGTTGATGCCCAGCGGGGTCAGTGTCTGCGGCGTGAGGTCGCCGCCCACACGCATCCCGTAATCCCACCCGGCGAAGAAGAAATCGACGTTGGCGTTGAGCAGGGTTTCAACCGAAGGGTACTTGCTGGCCAGCTCTGGCAAACCATCGAGAATGGCCTTCATTTCAGGCGTTACCGACTTCCAGCCACTGATGCCGCTGTAACCGACCATGTGCGGTTTGAGGCCTAAGGTCAGCATCATTTGGGTCAGGTTGATGTCATGGCTGACTGCACGCTTGGGCGCTTGCTCGAAGGTCACGTCGCGGTTGCAGCTTTTGATTGTCAGCGGGTATTTCGTGGCTTCGGCATGGGCAAACGAAGCACTCAGTACAACGCTCAGGGACAGCGCAAGGCGGATCAGGTTCATGGTTGGGTTATCCAGGTAATGCGGGGGTAGCCGGACAGCGGGTGCTCGTCGACCAGCGCGTCGACGCCAAACACGTTGCGTAATAGTTCGACGGTCAGCACCTCGTGAGGGGTTCCGCTGGCGATGATCTTGCCGTGATTGATCACGTACAACCGGTCGCAAAACGCGGCGGCCAGATTGAGGTCGTGGATGCTGGCCAGGGTGCCGATGTTCAGCCGTTTGACCCGTTGCAGCAACTCCAACTGATAGCGCGGGTCGAGGTGATTGGTCGGTTCGTCAAGAATCAGTAGATCGGGTTGCTGGGTCAGGGCGCGGGCCAGAATCACGCGCTGTTTCTCGCCGCCCGACAAGGTGGCAAAAGCGTGGTCTTCAAAGCCTTGCAGGCCAACGGATTCGAGCGCGTTTTTAGCGAGTTCGCGGTCGGCTTCGGTGTCGCCGTCGAACAGGCCCTTGTGTGGGGTGCGGCCCATGGCGACCACTTCATCAACGGTCAGGCCAAAAGCGTCAGGGAATTCTTGCAACACCACGGCGATGCGTTGAGCGCACCAGCGTGGGGATTGTTGCCAAAGGTTGTGCGGGCCAAGGTGAACCTGGCCAGACTCGGGCTTGCTGAAGCGATAAGCGCAGCGCAACAGGCTGGTTTTACCGCTGCCGTTAGGCCCGATCAGCCCCACAAACTCGCCTGCGGCCACGTGCAGGTTGGCGTCACGCAGTTTGAACTGGTGATGACAATGGCCGTGGCCCAGAGGTGTCCAGGCGAGTTTTGTGAGGGTGAGCTGAGTCATAAAATCCTGTTCTTAAAAGCCCCTCACCCTAGCCCTCTCCCGGAGGGAGAGGGGACTAAAGGCAAAAGCCGATCTGCGCAATTCCACAAACCCGTTCCCTGCGGGATAAAGCGGGTCTTAAAAAGTGTAATCCGCCGTGACGAAGAACGAGCGCGGCTCACCCATGATCCATTGCTGGCCGTCATTGTATTGGCTTAAGGCGTACTGGCGGTTGAACAAATTGTTCAGACGCAGACCCAATGTGGTTTTCGGCAGGGCTTTCCAGCTCACGGTGGCATCCATCACGGTGTAGCTCGGCAGCACGGCGGTGTTGGCCACGTCTGCGTAACGCGCGTCGACATAACGCACACCGGCGCCCGCGTTTACATCGTCGGTTACGGCTTTGCTCAACCACAGGTTGGCGGTACGGCGCGGCACTTCGGCGGGGCGGTTGCCTTTGAGCGACACGCCGTCTTGATCGAACTTGTCGTATTGCGCACGGACGATGGCCGCGTTGGCTTGCAACTGCCAACGGTTTGGCAGTTGCAGATCAAGGCTGGCTTCTAGGCCTTTGGACGATTGCTCACCGATTTGTCGAGTCAACTGAGTGACCGAGTCACGGCTCAGCAAATCCTTTTTGACGATGTGATACGCCGCCAATGTCCACTCGCCACGCTGGTCCCAGAACATTTGCTTAAAGCCGACTTCAGTCTGGCGCGCATGGGCCAGGCCAAAGTTTTGCTGGTTTTGGTTCAGGCTGATCAAACCGCCTACGCCATCGACGCTGGTGGCTTGCTGGGCGTAGACCGAGGTGTCCGGGGTCAGCTCGTAGACCAAGCCGACTTTCCAACTATTGGCCGACAGGCTGCGATCACTGTGGGTGGAGTCGCCAGTGACGGAGAAGTCATCGCGGTCCAGGTGCACGATGTCGCGACGAACGCCAGTCACTAACGACAGTTGGTCGGTCAGTTCGGTGCGGTTTTCAGCGAACAGCGAGACTTGTTGTGTGGTGGTGGTGTACTGGTCGCGGTAAGGCGACGCACTTTGCCATTGGCTACGATCCGGGTGGTACAGGTCGATAGGCTGACCGTCTGCGTCTACATCGTGGTACGGCGAGTTGCTGTGCAGGTTGAAATGGATGCGGTTGTAGTCCATGCCCACTAAGGTTTTGCTGTTGAGGCCGAACAGGTCATGGCTGAAGGCGAAGGTCTGGCGATCGCCTACCTGTTCCTGCTCATGCTTGATGCTGAAATAACCGCTGCGCAGCAGGCTTTGGCTGGCGTCGTCCCAGGCATGGTTTTCGGCGTTCTGCCAACGGCGTTGGGCCTTGAGGTAATACAGTTCGTTGGTAGCGGTGAGGGTGTCGTTGATCCGCCATTCAGTGTTCAGGCGCGTCCACTGATCGTTGTAGTGCAGCTTGGCATCACTGACGTTGTAGTTCTTGTCGCGCAGGCCTTTGTGATAACGGCCATTGATCAACGGCACGCCGAAGTCGTTTTGCGGCTCTTGGTCGCCGTAGTCGTGGCTCAGGGTGAACGCTAGATCGTCGGTGGCCTGCCAGCGCAAGGCGGCGCTGATAAAGGTGTTTTCAGAATCGCCGTGGTCGATCCAGCCATTGCTCTGGGTGTGGTTGATGTTCAACCGGTAGCTCAGGGTGTCGGTCAACGAACCGCCGCTATCCAGCGCCTGCTGTTGGGTGTCGTAGGAGCCGTAGCCGACGCGGATGTGGTTTTCGATTTCGCCGCTGAACGGTTTTTTCGGGATCACGTTGATCACCGCACCGGTTGCCCCTTCGCCGTACAACACTGAGGCGGGGCCGCGCAGCACGTCAATGCGTTCAACCGACCAGTCATCCACCGGGAACGTGACGGTGCCCGCGCCACTGTACATGCGGGTGCCATCGTAAAGCTGCATCACCGAGCCATCGCCCACAAAGCCACGCGCCGAGTAGGCCGAGCCGCCATTGCCCGGCGAGCCGGTAAACGAAATGCCAGTGGTGCGGGTCACGGCGTCTTGCACGCTCGTGTCGCCGCGGGCGCGGATTTGCGCGCCGGTCAGGCTTTCAACGCTGGCTGGGGTTTGGAGGCTGCTGAGGCTCAGGCGCGAACCCGCGGTGGTGGCGGTTTTGAGGTCGACGTTTTCGGCGTCCACTTCAGGCGCGGTAATCGTGGCAGCTGGCAACATTAGGGACGGTGCGGTGTCATCCGCGTGCGCGCTGTTAATCGCCAACAGGCAAAGGCTGGACAGTAAATACTTGTTCATCGGGGCAGTGAGTCGCTTTTTTCTGGAGGTGTACCCGCTGCCTCCTGGCCGCGGGGGGATCGAGCTTAAATTGTTTTGTTACAGAGTAACAACAATTTAGTGCGTGATACTGGCGCGCCAGTATCCACATCTTTCTAGATCGCGCATCTCGTATCACTCATACCCACTATGAAATTTGTTCATGTTGTTGTTTTGAGCGAACCATCAGCAGCAGTCGGTCCAGCAGCCACACACCCATCAGCGATGCACCCACCAGTGGAAACACAATCGCCAGGGCGAGGATGATCACCACGCCGGTTTTCCAAGTGGGCAGGTCGTGGCGTAGGGGCGGCACGCCTAATCCGCCTTGTGGGCGGCGTTTCCACCAGATCACCAGGCCGCTGACCGAACTCAGCAAGATCATCAGGCACACCAGCAAAATCGCGATCTGGTTGAGTGAGCCGAACAGTTTGCCTTCATGCAGCATCACGCCCATTTCGGTGGCACGCGCGACGTTGCTGTAATGCTGCCAGCGCACATCGGCCAGTACCTCACCGGTGTATTGGTCGACATGCAGGGTAGCGTCGTTGCGCGGATCGTCAGCGAACACGGCGATGGTGAATACGCCTTCAGCGGTGGTCGGCAGGGTGATGCTGTAGCCGGGCTCGACCTTGCGTGCCGTGGCCGTTTCGACCACCTGTTGCAGGCCGATGCCGGGCGCTGCCGGGCCGGATGAGTGGGCGGCGTGAGCCATGTGTTCGGCGTGCGCGCCAGAGACCGGCATCGGCGTGTTTTCCATCGCCCAAGGCACGGTTTGGCGGGTGGCGGTGTTGAGCGTGCGGGCTTCAACGTCAGAGGTGGGCACGTTGTTCCACATCGCCGCCGGGAATTGATTCCACAGGTCGGCGTATTGCTTGCCCCAGAAGCCGGTCCACGTCATGCCGCTGATCAGCATAAACAGCAGCAAAGCGGCGCCCCAGAAACCCGTAACGGCGTGCAAATCGCGCCACAGCACCCGCCCGCGACGGGTAAAACGTGGCCACAGAATGCCAGATGCAGAGTGTCCGCGTGGCCACCACAGGTACAACCCGGACACCACCAAGACCACGCCCCACCCTGCGGCGAGTTCCACCAAGCGGTCGCCGAGGGTGCCGATCATCAACTCGCCGTGCAGGGCTCGCGCCACGGCTTGTAGGTTGAGCTTGGCATCTTGCTCGCCCAGCACGTCGCCGCTGTAAGGGTTGATGAACACATTGAGTTCGCGCCCGTGATGACTGACGACAAATTGTGCGCTGCGCTCAAGATTAATCGGCGGCAGGTATTTGCTGATGTGGCCTTGTGGATAAGTGGCCTGCACACGTTTGAGTTGCTCGTCAGCGCTGAGGCTGTGATGGCCGGGGCTGAGGTTGATCAGATGGTCGTAGAGCAACGGATCGAGTTGGGGTTTGAACAGGTAAATAATCCCGGTCAGCGCCAGCAAAATCATGAACGGGGCGACAAACAACCCCGCATAGAAATGCCAGCGCCAGGCCAGGTTGTAGAAAGATGGGGTGGGTTTGCTCATGTGAGCGGCTCCGCTAGTGAACAAATGTTATTTTTTTGGGACCCTCACCACGCCTCTCCCAGAGGGAGAGGGGACTGACCGGGCGCGGTATCAAGATCATCGGCAATCAGCTCCCTCTCCCTCCGGGAGAGGGTTGGGGTGAGGGCA
>NZ_ALJC01000012.1 GCF_000282975.1 Pseudomonas psychrophila HA-4 | reverse complement strand
CCAAGCCGACGCCGCTTCGCGGCGCGGCTTAACTCAGGTGTTAGACCGCTATGACAGTCGCCCTCGACGAAGTATCTGAACTAAAGAATTTGCTTTCACCCTTGTTGGATGAATGCACTTTTGAAGAAGTTGAGTATGGTCAGTCAGATGCTCGAGTGATTCGAGTTCTATTTCCTGATCGCAATACCGCGTATCTAAAGTACGCCTCCGGATCTTCTGCTCAAGAAATTCTTCAAGAGCATCAGCGCACTAGATGGCTCAGAACACGAGCTCTCGTACCGGAAGTGATCTCATATGTCTCGACTTCAACTGTCACCATCCTGTTGACAAAAGCATTGATTGGCCACAATGCCGCTGACGCCGCAGATGCAGATCCAGTTATTGTTGTTGCAGAGATGGCACGAGCGTTACGCGACCTCCATTCGATCTCGCCTGACGATTGCCCATTCGACGAAAGGCTCCACCTGCGACTGAAGCTGGCTTCGGGCCGTTTGGAAGCCGGGTTAGTTGATGAGGAGGACTTTGATCACGCAAGGCAAGGCATGCTGGCGCGGGATGTTTACGAGCAACTTTTTATACAAATGCCTGGAGCGGAGCAGCTGGTAGTCACACATGGCGACGCCTGTCCCGAGAACTTCATCTTCCAAGGTAATGCCTTCGTCGGCTTCATAGACTGCGGTCGGGTCGGGCTTGCCGATAAGTATCAAGACCTGGCGCTTGCATCGAGAAACATTGACGCGGTATTTGGACCAGAACTCACTAACCAGTTCTTCATCGAGTATGGAGAGCCAAATCCGAACATAGCTAAGATTGAGTACTACCGGATCTTGGATGAGTTCTTCTAAGCGCGGTCTAACAATTCGTTCAAGCCGAGATCGCTTCGCGGCCGCGGAGTTGTTCTGTAAATTGTCACAACGCCGCGGCCGCAAAGCGCTCCGGCTTAACTCAGGTGTTAGACGGCAAAGTCACAGACCGCGGGATCTCTTATGACCAACTACTTTGATAGCCCCTTCAAAGGCAAGCTGCTTTCTGAGCAAGTGAAGAACCCCAATATCAAAGTTGGGCGGTACAGCTATTACTCTGGCTACTATCATGGGCACTCATTCGATGACTGCGCACGGTATCTGTTTCCGGACCGTGATGACGTTGATAAGTTGATCATCGGTAGTTTCTGCTCTATCGGGAGTGGGGCTTCCTTTATCATGGCTGGCAATCAGGGGCATCGGTACGACTGGGCATCATCTTTCCCGTTCTTTTATATGCAGGAAGAACCTGCATTCTCAAGCGCACTCGATGCCTTCCAAAAAGCAGGTAATACTGTCATTGGCAATGACGTTTGGATCGGCTCTGAGGCAATGGTCATGCCCGGAATCAAGATCGGGCACGGTGCGGTGATAGGCAGCCGCTCGTTGGTGACAAAAGATGTGGAGCCTTACGCTATCGTTGGCGGCAATCCCGCTAAGAAGATTAAGAAACGCTTCACCGATGAGGAAATTTCATTGCTTCTGGAGATGGAGTGGTGGAATTGGTCACTGGAGAAGATCAAAGCGGCAATGCCCATGCTGTGCTCGTCTAATATTGTTGGCCTGCACAAGTATTGGCTCGAGTTTGCCGTCTAACAATTCAATCAAGCCGATGCCGCTTCGCGGCACGGCTTATTTCAGGCGTTAGATGCACTAAGCACATAATTGCTCACAGCCAAACTATCAGGTCAAGTCTGCTTTTATTATTTTTAAGCGTGCATAATAAGCCCTACACAAATTGGGAGATATATCATGAAAGGCTGGCTTTTTCTTGTTATCGCAATAGTTGGCGAAGTAATCGCAACATCCGCATTAAAATCTAGCGAGGGCTTTACTAAGCTTGCCCCTTCCGCCGTTGTCATAATCGGTTATGGCATCGCATTTTATTTTCTTTCTCTGGTTCTGAAATCCATCCCTGTCGGTGTTGCTTATGCAGTCTGGTCGGGACTCGGCGTCGTCATAATTACAGCCATTGCCTGGTTGCTTCATGGGCAAAAGCTTGATGCGTGGGGCTTTGTAGGTATGGGGCTCATAATTGCTGCCTTTTTGCTCGCCCGATCCCCATCGTGGAAGTCGCTGCGGAGGCCGACGCCATGGTGACGGTGTTCGGCATTCTGAATCTCACCGAGGACTCCTTCT
>NZ_ALJC01000011.1 GCF_000282975.1 Pseudomonas psychrophila HA-4 | reverse complement strand
CCAGATGGTGAAATTGGTAGACACGCCAGCTTCAGGTGCTGGTGGCCGCAAGGCCGTGGAAGTTCGAGTCTTCTTCTGGGCACCAATTCAGGTTTACAGATTCACTCTGTATAACCACACAAAAACCCGCGAAAGCGGGTTTTTGCATTTTCGGGCCTCGCAAAGGCCTCGCCCCTTCGTTTAACAACTCTATTTACGACCATCGCTCTTGCTGTCAAGCGCACTTGAGAAACAATATCGTTTATTATTGTTTCAAGTTTTGTAGCACCCAAGTGAGGAACCCAGCGAATGATGCTCCGAAATACCCGGCTTGCGACATCCCTACTGCGCGGTCTGACTCTTTCCATTCTCGGTCTAGCACTGACCGCCCCCGCCTACGCTGCCGACCCTGTCACCCTGACGCTGTATAACGGCCAACACAAAGAAGTCGGCGACAACCTCGCCGCCGCCTTTGAAGCCAAGACCGGCATCCACGTCAACGTGCGCAAAGGCAGCAGCAACCAACTGGCCAGCCAGATCATGGAAGAAGGCGACCGATCGCCCGCCGATGTGTTCTACGCCGAAGAATCGCCACCGCTGAACAATCTCGGCGAGCAAGGCTTTCTAGCCAAGGCTGACGACAGCACCCTGCAAGCACTGCCTAAGGAATACGTGGCCGCCAATGGCACATGGATCGGCGTCACCGCGCGCACCCGCGTCGTGGCATTCAATCCAAAACTGATCAAGGAAGAAGACCTGCCTAAGTCGGTGCTGGATTTCGCAGGCCCCGAGTGGCAAGGCAAAGTCGGTTTCGTACCGACCAGCGGTGCGTTTCAGGAACAAGCGGTCGCCATCATCAAATTACATGGGCGTGACGCCGCAGAAGAATGGCTGACCGGCCTGCGCGCCTTCGGCAAGACCTACACCAACAACATGGTTGCGCTCAAAGCGGTGGAAAACGGCGAAGTCGCCACGGTGCTGGTGAACAACTATTACTGGTTTGCCCTGAAAAAAGAAAAAGGCGAACTGGACTCCAAACTGCACTACTTCACCGATGGCGATGCGGGCGGCTTGATCACCGTGTCTAGCGCAGGCGTGATCAAGGCCAGCAAACACCCTAAAGAAGCCCAACAGTTGCTCGCCTACATGGCCAGCGAAGAAGGTCAGCGGGTAATCACCAATACCACCGCCGAATACCCGATGCGCAAAGGCATGGTCTCGGAACGCGGTCTCAAGCCGTTTGATGAGTTGCAAGCACCTAAGATCACGCCAGCCGACTTGGGCAACGCTGAAGAAGCGCTGGACCTCGAACGCGAAACCGGCCTGCTCTGATGCTCTCTGCTGCCCACCCCGCGCGCTACACCTTGAAACGCAAAAGGCCGTCGATCTGGCTCTTGCTGCCCGTGCTATTGCTGGTCGGCCTTAGCCTGCTGCCACTGCTGTATGTGGGCACCAAAGCCTGGCAAGCCGGGTGGGCGCAAGCACTGAGCCTGCTCTGGCGACCCTACGTGTTTGGGCTAATGCGCAACACGTTGCTGCTGATGGTCGGCGTTACCGTGACCTGCGCACTGGTCGGGCTGTCGCTGGCCTGGTTGCTGGAACGCAGCAACTTGCCGGGCAGACGCCTGTGGGGCGTGATTCTGTGCCTGCCGTTTGCTGTACCCGCGTTCGTCAGCAGCTTTACTTGGGTCTCGCTCAGCGCCAGCTTTGAGGGTCTGGGCGGGGCGATTCTGGTGATGAGTCTGTCCAAGTACCCGCTGATTTTTTTGCCGGTCGCAGCCACCTTGCGCAACCTCGACCCAGCCCTTGAAGAATCAGCCCGCACCTTGGGCCAAAATCGCTGGGGGGTATTTTTCAAAATAACCCTGCCGCTGCTCTGGCCTTCGTTGCTGGCCGGCTCACTGCTGATTGCCTTGCACATGCTGGTGGAGTTTGGCGCGTTGTCGATCATCGGCCTGCAAACCTTCACCACCGCGATCTACCAGCAATTTGAGCTGGAATTCAGCAACGCCAATGCCGCGATGCTGTCGGCCGTGCTGCTGGTAATGTGCCTGAGCCTGCTATGGCTGGAGCTGAAAGTACGCGGCAAAGGCCGACACATTCGCATCGGCCAAGGGGCTGCCAGACGCGCCGAGCAGGTACGGCTGGGCAAGTGGTCGCTGTTGGGGCAAGTGTATTGCCTGCTGCTGTCGGTGATTGGCAGCGGTATCCCGCTGGGCATGCTGGTGTACTGGCTGATCAAAGGCAGCTCGGCGGCCTTCCCGATGGCGGCGATTGGCGAGGCGCTGTTCTCGTCGCTGGCTTTGTCGTTGGGCGGCGCGGCGCTGTGTTTGGTGCTGGCGGTGCCGGTGGGGTTGCTGGTGGTCCGCTACAAAGGCCAACTGGCGATCTGGGCCGAACGCCTGCCCTACCTGCTGCACGCACTGCCTGGACTGGTGATTGCGTTGGCGCTGGTGTACTTCTCGCTGCATTACGTGCCTGCGCTGTATCAGACTTCAGCCTTACTGCTGATCGCCTATGCGCTGCTGTTTTTGCCGCTGGCACAGGCCCCGATCCGCACAGCACTGAACAAGGCCGCCCCGCAGCTGGAAGAGGCGGCTCGAACGTTAGGCGCTTCGTCGTTCTCGGCATTTTGCCGGGTGACGCTGCCGATTATCTTCCCAGCACTGGGGGCGGCCTTCGCTCTGGTGTTTCTGGACGCCATGAAGGAACTGACCGCGACCTTGCTGCTGAGCCCAACCGGGCTTAACACCCTGGCCACACAGGTGTGGTCGCACACCTCCAACATCGAGTTTGCGGCGGCGGCACCTTATGCGGCGCTGCTCATTTTAGTGTCGGGGCTGCCGGTGTATTTGCTGACGACGCGGATGTATTTGAGCCGCTGAAAAAACTATCTGTGGGAGCGGGCTTGCTCGCGATACAAACAACTCGGTCTCAGCACCTG
>NZ_ALJC01000010.1 GCF_000282975.1 Pseudomonas psychrophila HA-4 | reverse complement strand
TCAAACCCCAGAAAGGCCGGTGTGTGCAGCAACGCCTCGAGGTCGAGATCAGCGCTATCACACACCAGTTCGACGTCAAACGAGAAGGGGCTGCTGATCGCTTCGTCACCGCTGAATGCCAGCACCTGAACCGGGTGAGCGCAGGCCGTGAGGGTCAGACTGAACGTGTTGTCGCGAGGTAGTGCGGGCATCCATGATTCCTCTGACGTACGGGCGCACTTCAGAGGAAGCGGCCTCGACACAAAGGGATGAACGCTAAAGGATGGAGATCGGAGCGGATGTAGGACGCATCCGTAATCTGCGGAAGAAACAGGCCTTACTTCCAGCTATAAAAATGATCGTGCGAGCGATCATTTAAAAGATCAAAAGATCGCGAGCACGCTCGCTACACACAGAACGGGGCGTTCTCGGTCAAGCCGACGCCTGCAACTGCGTAACCCAAACTTCGAAGGCCACTGCGTCCAGCGGTCTGCTGATCAAGTAACCCTGCGCCGTGTCGCAGTGCCAGCGCTTGAGTAAGTCGAGGCTGTGCTGGTATTCCACGCCTTCGGCCACCACTTTAAGCCCAAGGTTGTGGCTCATTTCGATGGTCGATCGCACGATAACTGCATCTTCACTGGCTTCGTCTAGGTTACGCACAAAGGATTGGTCAATTTTCAATTCCTGCACCGGCAGCCGCTTAAGGTGTGCCAGAGAGGAGTAGCCGGTGCCAAAGTCGTCTACCGACAGGCTGATACCGCAATTACGCAGCCCTTCGAGTACGTTGAGCGAGTGTTCGGGGTCGTGCATCACTGCACTTTCAGTGATCTCAAAAATCAGTTGCTGAGCCGATACCTGGTAGCGGGCGAGCAACGCCGCAACCTTTGTCGCCAAGTCATCGCCACGTAAATCAGCGGCCGAAATGTTGATCGACAGTTGCAGGTGCAACCCACGCTGGCTCCACTCGGCCATCTGTCGAATACACTCCTCGATCACCCAATCTGTCAGCAAGTTCATGCTGCCTGAGCGTTCTGCCAACGGAATAAATTCTGCCGGCGATACCAGTCCAAACTCCGGGTGCTGCCAGCGCAGTAACGCCTCGGCCTGGCGCACATGACCATTACGCAGGTCTAGCTTGGGTTGATAGTGGATAAACAATTCGTCTTCGCCCGCCGCTCGGCGCAAGCCGCGAATCAACTGAATTTGGCGCTGGTGCGCCAAGTCTCGGTCTTGCTGATAGACCTGCAAGTAGCCCGGCGAGGACGCTGCATCACTGCGCGCAATGGCGGCTCGGGCGATCAAATCGTCGGCGGTTTGGCCGTGGGTCGGGTACACCGATATTCCCATGCAAATTTCCAACTGCACGTCGTGCCCGTCAATGTTGAACGGGCGACTTAGTAATCCATATAAGCGATCCGCCATCGCGACCCCGGCATCAACCTGGGTGTTTTCAAGCAGAAGTAAAAACTCGTTATCCGTGAGGCGCGCGGCGGTAGAACTCTCTGGGAGCGTTTCGAGCAGCATACGACTGGTTTCGCGCATGATCAGTCCTAACCCTTGCGGGCCGGAGCTTTCATTAATCAGGCGGTAATTTTCGATGCCAAAGTAAATCAAAACCACGCTCCGGCGGGCGCTGATGGCGCTGCCCAAACGTTCGATGACCAACGCACGATTGGGCAAACCGGTGAGGGAATCGTGAAGCGCGTTATGCGCCAATTGCTGTTCGCGAACGGCAATTCCGTTTTGCATCACGTTGAATACTCGGGCCAGAAAGCCCAGCTCATCGCGACGTTTGAGTACCACAGGCGTTGAGTAATCTCCTCGGCCAATGCGTTGCGCCGCTTCGGCCAACAGACTCACGGGGCGAGATACTTCGCGGGCCAGCCACAATGTACCCACTAACGACGCCAGCAAGGCTGCGAGGGAGATCCACAGGAACTTGCGATCCAGCGTGGCAAAGGCTTGAAGGGTTTTATCCAATGGGCTTTGCAACAACGCCAAAACCTGGCCGTTGGCTGCGTCGCCAGAGTTCGCCAGTTGTAACAACTGGCCCAAGAAGCGCTGATCGCCGAACTCACTGAAATGGGTCATGGGCCCCGGCGGATGGTCACGCAGAAACGCAACAATACCGGCGCCCATCGCCTCTGGCTGGGTGCTGACCAAGGTACCGGACTGGCCGTCTTTTATTGCCAGAAATGACACTTCGAGGTTACTCAGGGTTCGCAGTTCTTGAGCAAATACGTCATTCATCGGCATGCCCGAGACAACCCGCATCACAGGCAAAGGTGCCAATACGACACCTTGGACCATCATGTATGGCCGCCCGTCGAGCACACCGATCATCAGCGTCTGGGCAGCGCGCCGCGCCTGCCCCATGGCGCTGGCGTAGGGGAATTGCATCCCGGGCGGCAAGCTCTTCAGGGTACTGATGATGATCTTGTCTTGCATATCGAGGACAAACACATCACTGCCGCGAAGGCTCGGCTCGAAGGCTTCCAGTGCTTGCTCAATTATCTGCGGGCGACCGTCGATGGCGGCTTCACGAAAGTCTTGATCGTTGGTTAACCAGTTAAGGCCGTACTGAATCCGGCGCCCGCGAAAGTCAATAAAGCGCTCGAACACCCGGGTACCGTTTTTCAGTTGCTCTTCAGCCTGATCACTGGCCGCCGTCACCGTTGCCACTTTCACAGCAAAATACACCGATCCGATCACCAACAGCAGAAGCAGCCCCAACACCATACTGATATGGGCTTGAAAACTATTGCGCAGTTTCATGGGGGCACCCTCAATCCATTGACGATACCCAGCCTTTTTAAAAAAACCCTCTGGCATACGTGCACCCTCTGCATCCTGAAGAAAGTCAAATAACTGACTTTCTATTCAATCCTTATTGTTTTCTAGCGCCGTTGCCACGGGATAGAAGATCGCCTAATAAACACGGGCCGTCCACCGTCAAGTTGTTGGCGACAAAGCACTAACTGTTGGCAGACTTTCCACGCACTGTCGCCTTCCAGGAAAGAGTAAGGACATTAGCCTAATGTGGGTCATTGGCCGATTTACACGGTGAACAAAACTTCACCATTGAAACCTCTACCGCAGTGCCCCATCTAAGACACATACCCCATTGCGCAGGTGCCCCATGAGCGACCAGCAAGATTTTACGGACAACGCAGTTGAGTACACTGATGTAGAGCACACCGAGAACGAATCAACGGTACACACTGGAGGGACTGAGTTGGCTCTGCCAGGCCAGAATCTGCCGGACAAGGTTTACATCATCCCGATTCATAATCGGCCGTTCTTCCCGGCACAAGTGCTGCCGGTCATCGTCAATGAAGAACCTTGGGCCGAAACCCTCGACTTGGTCAGCAAGTCACCTCATCACTCGTTGGCGCTGTTTTTTGTCGACACGCCAACTGACGATCCGCGCCATTTCGACACCACCAGCCTGCCGGAGTACGGCACGCTGGTAAAAGTGCACCACGCCAGCCGAGAAAACGGCAAATTGCAATTCGTGGCACAGGGCCTGACCCGTGTGCGCATCAGCACGTGGCTCAAACATCACCGCCCACCGTATCTGGTGGAGGTCGAATACCCGCAAGAAATTAAACAGCCCACCGATGAGGTGAAGGCTTACGGCATGGCGCTGATCAACGCGATCAAAGAGCTGTTGCCGCTCAACCCGCTGTACAGCGAAGAGTTGAAAAACTACCTCAACCGCTTTAGCCCCAATGATCCATCGCCGCTGACCGACTTTGCGGCAGCGTTGACGTCGGCTACCGGCAACGAGCTGCAAGAAGTGCTCGATTGCGTGCCGATGCTTAAGCGCATGGAAAAAGTGTTGCCGATGCTGCGCAAGGAAGTCGAAGTCGCGCGACTGCAAAAGGAAATTTCGGCCGAGGTAAACCTTAAGATCGGCGAGCATCAGCGCGAGTTCTTCCTTAAAGAACAACTCAAGGTCATCCAGCAAGAGTTGGGGCTGACCAAGGATGATCGCAGCGCCGATATTGAACAATTTCAGCAGCGGCTGGAAGGCAAGACCCTGCCCGCCCAGGCGCGCAAGCGCATCGACGAAGAGATCAACAAACTGTCGATCCTTGAGACCGGCTCACCCGAATATGCCGTCACCCGCAACTACCTGGACTGGGCCAGTTCGGTGCCGTGGGGCGTGTTTGGTCAGGACAAACTGGACCTCAAACACGCGCGCAAAGTGCTCGATGCACACCACGCAGGGCTTGATGACATTAAAGACCGCATCCTCGAGTTCCTCGCGGTAGGGGCTTACAAAGGTTCAGTTAACGGTTCGATTGTCTTGTTGGTTGGCCCACCGGGTGTGGGTAAAACCAGTGTCGGCAAATCCATTGCTGAATCGCTGGGTCGCCCGTTCTATCGCTTCAGCGTGGGCGGCATGCGTGACGAAGCCGAGATCAAGGGCCATCGTCGGACCTACATTGGCGCCCAACCGGGCAAGCTAGTGCAGGCGCTCAAAGACGTTGAAGTGATGAACCCAGTAATCATGCTCGACGAAATCGACAAGATGGGGCAGAGCTTCCAGGGCGATCCTGCCTCTGCACTGCTTGAAACCCTAGACCCGGAACAAAACGTCGACTTCCTCGACCACTACCTGGATTTGCGCCTAGACCTGTCGAAAGTGTTGTTTGTGTGCACTGCCAACACCCTGGATTCGATCCCTGGCCCCTTGCTCGACCGCATGGAAGTGATTCGCCTCTCGGGCTACATCACCGAAGAGAAAGTCGCGATTGCAAAGCGTCACCTGTGGCCAAAACAGCTCGAAAAAGCCGGCGTTGATAAAACCAGCTTGAGCATCAGCGACAGCGCTCTGCGCACGGTCATCGACGGTTACGCCCGTGAAGCCGGTGTGCGTCAGCTGGAAAAACAGCTGGGCAAACTGGTGCGCAAATCTGTGGTCAAGTTGCTGGATAAGCCTGACGCAGTGATCAAGATCGGCCCCAAAGACCTCGAAGCCTCGCTGGGTACGCCAGTGTTCCGCAACGAGCAGGTCATCAGTGGGACCGGGGTAATTACCGGTCTGGCCTGGACCAGCATGGGCGGTGCAACCCTACCGATTGAGGCCACGCGCATTCACACGCTCAATCGAGGCTTTAAGCTGACCGGGCAACTGGGCGATGTGATGAAAGAGTCTGCCGAAATTGCCTACAGCTATGTCAGCGCCAACCTCAAACAGTTTGGCGGCGATCCGCGTTTCTTCGACGAAGCCTTTGTGCACTTACATGTGCCTGAAGGGGCCACGCCTAAAGACGGCCCAAGTGCCGGGGTAACCATGGCCAGCGCTTTGCTGTCCCTGGCCCGTAATCAGCCGCCGAAAAAAGGGATTGCAATGACTGGCGAACTGACGCTCACCGGGTATGTTCTGCCGATTGGTGGCGTGCGTGAAAAAGTGATTGCGGCGCGTCGGCAGAAGATTCACGAATTGATCTTGCCCGAGGCAAACCGTGGCAACTTTGACGAACTGCCGGAATACTTGAAAGAAGGCATCACCGTGCACTTTGCCAAGCGCTTTAACGATGTGGCCAAGGTGTTGTTTTAACAACATCTAGTAGGAGCGAGCTTGCTCTCGATCTTTTGATCTATTAAAAGCTCGCTCTTACAGTTGGAGCCGCACTGCAAGCCGTTGCAAACTTGGTTCCACTAAACACCCTGTTATTTCTGACAGTAGACACGTGTTTACATCCCATCGTTAATAGGGTTTTAGCCGACAGACATTAGCGTTGGGGATCACCATGCCACTTCATCATCCTGCGTATGAAAACCCTGATGTACTTTGGGCCAGTGTTCAGAGCCCGAATGTGTTCAATCCCATAACACGCGGCGAACTCAAGGCAGAGCTGCTAGACAGACCGTCTTTTGCCGCTCAGGAAATGACCTTCGCCAGCAGCCAAAAGAAAATTGTCATTACTGGGGAACTCGATGAGTTCGGTTCCACGTTATATCGCGCTATTTCCCTGACCCTGGACATCAACATTCAATCGGGTATTTACCTGTTCCGAAAAGGCGAGCATGGCCCAGTGCGGGCGATGTCTTACATCGAATGCGTCGAAGTCGATGGTCGCGATCGCTATCACTTGAACGAAGCCAATATCGGCACCTTGCACTTGAGCGTCATCGAGAGTTGCTACAGCGCCCGTCTGTTCACCCTTGAATGCCTAGACCACATGGGCGAATCGTTAGAGCTGTGTGGCGATTTTAAAATCAGCCCACCGCACGCCAGCTTCTAAACACTGACAAGGCTAGGTCACACGTGGCCGACGACACATAGCGCAGCCGCCATCATGGGTTATGCTGCGCGCTTGTGTTTGTCCGACCGGAGCCTTCAATGTCCCTCGCACGTCTTATTCCCCTGCTCAGCCTGAGCTTGCTGTCAGCCTGTACACATCAATCTGCCAACAACACCTTGACCGTTGAAGAACAGAGCGACTGCCCGATACAACTGCACACAGGGCAAAACCTGATTGTGTCGTTACCCAGCAACCCCACCACCGGCTATCGCTGGGCCATTCAAGACTCTGCCGGCGGCGTACTACGCAGCCTCGGCCCTGAGGTCTACCAAAGCAGCGATGACGGCCAACTGCTCGGCAGTGGCGGGCAATCGACATGGCGCTTTCAGGCCTTTGCACAGGGCACCGGACGCTTGCGCCTGACCTCTCAGCAACCGTGGGAGCCAGAGGCCGAACCCGCAGAAAGTGTTGACTGCCCAATCACCGTGAAATGACAGGGCGCGGTTTATCAGACAGACCGCGCATCCCGGCGCCAACTTGGCTAAAATGCGGCCCCTTTTCAACTCTCCAGCGCCGGAACTGTCGTGAGCAAAGAAGTCGTGAGCAAAGAACCTGACCGTATTTTCGCCCAGCCCCTGGCCCAGGTGCCGGACTTCGCCTTTAACGAAGACGTGGTGCGGGTGTTCCCGGACATGATCAAACGCTCGGTGCCCGGCTACCCGACGATTGTCGAGAACCTCGGCGTACTCGCTGCCCAATTCGCCCAGCCCAACAGCGTGTTGTATGACTTAGGGAGTTCGTTGGGCGCCGTGACCCAAGCGTTGCGCCGCCATGTGCGCAGCGAGGGGTGCAAGGTGATTGCCGTGGACAACTCGGCGGCCATGGTCGAGCGCTGCCGCGAGTACCTCAATGCACAAAACTCTATGTTTCAGGAGTTGCTGCCCGTTGAAGTGATTGAAGGCGACATTCTTGCGCTGGCGTTTGAACCCGCCTCGGTTGTAGCGCTGAACTTTACCCTGCAATTTATCGCGCCTGAGCAGCGTCTGGCCTTGCTCGGCCGGATTCGCAAATCGTTGCTACCAGGGGGAGCGCTGATCCTGTCAGAAAAGCTGCGCTTCAATGATTGTGAAGAACACACGTTGCTGACCGACTTACACATCGCGTTTAAGCGCGCCAACGGTTACAGCGACCTAGAAATCGCGCAAAAGCGCAGCGCCATCGAAAATGTCATGAAGCCCGACAGCCTCGAAGAACACCGCGAACGCCTGCTGGCGGCCGGGTTCTCGAAAGTCGTGCCGTGGTTCCAGTGTCTTAACTTTGCCTCGTTGATTGCCTTGCCATGATTGATCTTTCCCCCCTCGCCCGCCGTCTGGCGGGCACGCCATTGGCTGAATGGGCGAACACCCTGCAAGCACAACTCGACACCAAAATGGACAAAGGTCACGGCGACCTCGAACGCTGGCAAAGCGCGCTGGATGCATTGCCCAACGTACTACCCACCGAGATCGACTTGCTCAACGGCCTGACCCTGGACACTGACTGCGACGACGAAACCCGCGCACACATGCGCACAGCGCTGCTCGGCTTGTCGCCGTGGCGCAAAGGGCCGTTTGATCTGTTTGGCGTGCACGTCGATACCGAATGGCATTCAGATTGGAAATGGTCGCGGGTTGCGCCGCATATCGACCTCAAGGATAAACGCATCCTTGATGTCGGCTGCGGTAATGGCTATTACATGTGGCGCATGCTCGGCGCAGGCGCCCACAGCGTGATCGGTGTCGACCCGAACTGGCTGTTTTTCTGCCAGTTCCAGGCCGTGCAACGCTTCTTGCAGCAAGAAGCGGCTTGGCACCTGCCATTCCCATTTGAAGACCTGCCGCCAAACCTCGAAGGTTTCGACACCGTGTTTTCCATGGGCGTGTTTTACCACCGCCGCTCGCCTATCGAGCATTTGCTGGCGCTGAAAGACTGCCTGGTCAAAGGCGGCGAATTGGTGCTGGAAACCCTGGTGATCGAAGGCGACGTGAATCAAGTGCTGGTGCCTGAAGACCGTTACGCGCAGATGCGCAACGTGTGGTTCCTGCCCTCGATCCCGGCCCTTGAGCGCTGGCTGCGCCGTGCTGGCTTCAGTGACGTGCGCTGTGTAGACGTGAGCATTACCACGGTTGAAGAACAACGTGCGACCGAGTGGATGAAATTCCAGTCACTGAGCGACTACCTAGACCCAAATGACCCCAGCAAAACCATCGAAGGCCTGCCCGCACCCATGCGGGCTGTGATCGTCGCCAGGAAATAACCCTACCAAAACTCTGTGGGAGCCTGGCTTGCCAGCGATGCAGGCGATGCGGTTTTTCTGTTAAACCGCGTCGATACTTTCGCGAGCAAGTCCGCTTCTACAAAGATCGCGGGTTATTTGGCCCTACGGGCCTTAAAGAATTCGCTCAGGATAGCGCCGCACTCGTCGGCCAAGACCCCGCCTTCAAATAACACCCGGTGATTCAAAAAGCCCTGGGTAAAAAATTGCCCCTGACTTTGCACAATCCCGGCCTTGGGCTCCAGCGCGCCGAATACCACCCGCGCCACACGCGAATGCACAATTAAGCCCGCACACATGCTGCACGGCTCCAACGTGACGTACAGCGTGCTGCCAGGCAAACGGTAATTGCTGGCCCCAGCCGCAGCTGCACGAATGGCGACCATTTCGGCATGCGCGCTGGGGTCGCTGCCGCTGATCGGGCAGTTAAAGCCGCGACCGATGATTTCACCGTTTTGCACCAAAACCGCGCCCACCGGTACTTCGCCCAGCACTGCACCCTGAGTGGCCAGCGCCAGCGCTTCGCGCATAAAGTCTTGATCGCGGCTGCGGTCGATAATCTGGGGTTGACGCCCTTGTCGCATCAGGAAACCTCAATAGCGGCCATGAGGCCGGTTTCCATGTGGTCAATCACATGGCAGTGGAACATCCACACGCCGGGATTATCCGCCACCAAGGCCACGCGGGCACGTTCGTTTTTACCCAGCAGGTAGGTATCGGTGAAATACGGGGTGATCTTTTTGCGGTTGGAGGCCAGCACCTTGAAGCTCATGCCGTGCAGGTGAATCGGGTGCTGATACTGAGTCATGTTCTTCAATTCGAAGATGTAGCTTTTGCCCAGCTTAAGCTTTGCGATAGGTCGGTCGGCGCAGGTCTTGTCTTTGATGTCCCACGCCACGCCGTTGATCTGCCACAGGCTTGGTGGCTGGTCGGTGCCTAGGTTCTCAGACACGGAACCGACCCATTCAAAATTGAAGTTAATCTTCTCGGCATTCGCCACATCCGGCTCGGCAATTGGGTTGGCGGGCAATGCAGGCGGCCACTCGCTGGGCGCATCGTTATTGGCCACAGACAACAGCGTGCCCAAACGCACCGGGCCATCACGCAGCGACAGTTCTTCGCCTGCGGGCGGCGCCTTGATTGCCAGGCAAATACGCATGCCGGGGCCTAGCCAATATTCCTTGCCCAAGGGCCGTGGTTCGATAGGGTTGCCATCCAGCGCATAGATTTGCGCTTGCACATCAGGAATATTCAGGCGGTAGGTCAAGGTGTTGTCGAGGTTGAGAATACGTACGCGGGTAATCTGCCCGGCGGGCAACTCAATGGTCGGCACGTGCGTGCCATTAATCGTCGACAAGCGCCCCGGCGTACCACCGCGCGCGGCTTCGCGGGTGATGCTGAATGGCAGAAAACCGCCCTCTTCATCCACGTGCCAGTTTTTGATGCTCAAGGTACGTTCATGCTTGAAGCCGGTGGGCTCACGCTCTTCGATAATCAGCGGGCCGACCAGGCCACGGCCCAGTTCTTCGCTGCTGTTGACGTGCGGGTGATACCAATAGCTGCCAGCATCGGGCACGCGGAATTTGTAATCGAAGTATTCACCCGGTAACACCGGTAATTGCGAGACGTAAGGCACGCCGTCCATTTCCAGCGGCAGACGGATGCCGTGCCAGTGAATCGTGGTGGCGACGGGCAGATGGTTGATAAACCGTACGCGCAGCCATTCACCCTGACGCACCCGTAGTTCCGTGCCCGGCGCCGAAGGGCCAAAAGCCCAGGCTTCGGTCTGATGGCCCGGCACCAGCTCAACGTCCAGTGGGGCGGCAATCAACTCATAATCGTGACCGGCCTGCTCATCGGCCATCTTGCCCAACCAGTAACGCGAAGCGCCTCCTGCGCCAACACCCACCACTACCAGGCCAGCTAAACCACCGAGTATTTGTCGACGGGTAAAGGACATGGAATTAACTACCTCTCGTATCCGACGCGGGCTCAGCGCCCGCAAAAGGCGAATACGATACACCTGCAACTGCGAAACGGTAAGGGTGGGGTGACGATGGGCCTTAAAGCCCCACCAAATGCACTACACCACCCGCCAGCGTCATCACCCCCGGCACACCCGCCAACCGCAAGGCTTGTGGGTCGATGCGCGTTGCATCGTTGAGTTCGACGCGGATACGGGTCAGGGCCACTCGCTGTTCGCACTTGAGGTTGCTGGCACCGCCAAGGGCCGCCACGACTGCCGCGCTCAGGGTCGAGGACGATGCCTTCGGCTCATCCGCCACCAGATCTGGGGTCAGGGCTTTCCAAAACGCCTGCTGAAATTTTGCAAACATGTTCAGTTCTCCAACACCAGTGAGGGGGCGGCTTGGGCCGCTTGGGGCTGTTGCAGTGCGGCACGAACCTGATCGGCACTTTCCAACGCCAGCACCTGTTGCGCCAAGCGTTGACAGGCTTCGTAGCTCTGCTCGCGGACCCGCGCTTTAATCGCCGGAATCAACGGCACGCTCACCGATAACTCATCAACCCCCAGACCCACCAGTACCGGGACCGCCAGTGACTCGGACGCCAGCGCGCCGCACACACCCACCCATTTGCCGTGGGCATGCGCGGCTTTAACGGTGGTGGCGATCAGGCGCAATACCGCCGGGTGGAAGCTGTCAGCCTGACTGGCCAGACGCGGGTGGTCGCGGTCCATCGCCAAGGTGTATTGGGTCAAGTCGTTGGTGCCAATCGAGAAGAAGTCGACCTCGGGCGCAAACAGGTCAGCCATCAATGCGGCCGCTGGCACTTCAATCATGATCCCGAGTTTAGGCAACTGCTGGACGCCCAAGCGCTGCGCCTGTTCTTCCAGTAACTGGCGCGCCACGCGCAATTCAGATACTTGCGTGACCATCGGCAACATGATGTGCAGACGTGTCAGGTCGGCGCTGGCCAGAATCGCGCTGAACTGTTCACGCAGCAGTTCTGGACGCTCAAGGCATAGGCGAATCCCGCGCATGCCCAAAAATGGGTTGGCCTCTTGCTCCATCGGCACGTAAGCCAGTGGTTTATCGCCCCCCACGTCCAGCGTGCGTACGACCAGGTTGTAGTCAGGCCCCACGGTGCGGGCGATGGCGCTGTAAGTGGCGACTTGTTCATCGTGGCTGGGCGCGCTGCTGCGTTCCAGGTACAAGAACTCCGAACGCAACAAACCGACACCTTCCGCGCCCCGTGTCATGCCCTGCTCCGCCTCGGCCAGTGACGCAATGTTGGCCGACACCTCGATGTGACGCCCATCGCGGGTATCAGCCCGCAACGACGCGTGCGCCAGCTCGCGCTGTTGGCGAAGACGCTGTTGCTCACGCTTGGCCGTGAGCTGTTCAATCGCCGAGTCACTCGGCCGCACATGCAACTCACCCTGCTCAGCATCCAGTAACACCGGGGTACCGCTGGCCAGCGACAAAACCCGTGCAGGCAAACCGCACATCGCGGGCAAGCCCAAGGCACGCGCCAAAATCGCCACGTGACTGGTCGCGCCGCCACCGACGGTGGCAAAGCCCACCACCTTGCCCGTGTCGAGCCCTGCCGTTTGCGACGGGCTAAGCTGATCGGCAATCAGGATGGCATTGTCCGGCAGCGTTTGAAGGGTGTCCTCAACCCGCAAAATCAGCTTGAGCACGCGCTTGCCGACATCCGCCAGGTCTTGAGCCCTTTCAGCAAGGAAGGTGTTATCCATATTTCGAAACAGGTTTTCGTTCACTTCAACTGCATCGGCCCACGAGAAGGCGGCACTTTTACCTGACGCCAGCAACGCTTGCGCGTGCTCCAACAGGCTTGGGTCTTGCAGCAACTCACGGTGCGCAGTAAAGATCTGCGCTTGTGGCCCCTGACTGAACTCGCGGCCCAGCAGGTCGAGTGCTTGATCTGCCTCACGCAAGGCACGCTGCAATAGCGCCTGTTCAACCGATTCACCGGCGCCCGCTTGCGGGTAGTGCAGGGTTTGCTCGGCGATTTGCACCACCTGCCCGAACACGGCACCGGGCGAGGCACAAATGCCGCGCAGCAACGTGTCATCCACAGCAGGCGATTCAAGGGCCGTGACCGGCGCGGGTTCCACGCTGGTAGGCGCAACAGGCGTTACCGCCTCGCCGCAGCCCGCCAGTAACAGTTGCGACAACACGTTAATGGCCTGCTCGGCATCGTCACCTGTCGCACTGACTCGCACTACATCCCCGTGGGTCGTTTGCAGGGTCATGATGGCGACCAGCGACTTGGCGTTGATGCTTTCTTCGTGTTTGTGCAACACGATGGTTGCGCGAAACCCCTTGGCAGCCTGCGCGAAAACCGCTGCCGGACGCGCATGTAAACCGTTGGGGTTGGGCAGCGCAATGGGCGCCGAGAACACTGCTTCACCTTGGCTCACAGCCCCCAGCGGCGCGGCCTGCGGCTCGGTGGCGCCCAGGCGCAATACTGGCTGGCCGCACTCGACCAATGTGCTGTTGCCCGTTTCTGGGGTAAAACGTTGGCCGCTTACCACCAACATCAACGTCAGCAGGCTGCGCGCATGCTGAGCGATGTAGTCGGCATCAAACTCGATCAACGCTTGCCCGGCCGTCACCTGCTGCCCCTCTTTGACCAAGGCGGTAAAGCCCTGGCCGCCGAGGTTCACTGTGTCCAGGCCAATATGCAGCAACACTTGCACACCATTAGCGTGAGTGATGCTGACCGCATGCCCACTGTGTTGCAGGTTGCTGACCACCCCGGCCAGCGGCGCGCACAGCACCTGCGACGTGGGGTCGATACACAGGCCATCGCCCATCAAGCGGCTGGAGAACACCGGATCAGGAACGTGATCCAGTGGCATCAGAACACCCGACAGCGGCGCCAGCAGTTCCAGTTGTGGGGATGTGATCATGTGACTTCACCTGCGGTTGATTCGGTTAAATGCCGATGGAGCACGAGCCCCGACAGCGTCGCTTATTTCCACCAGTACTCAATTTGTACACCGGCGTTCGAACCATGCCGCGCCGAGCCAAAGGCGCCGCTGTCAGACAATGCCGAACCTGCATCGAACTCATTGGCCGCACGTTGCGCCGCCGCGTTCCAACGGGCGTAGGTGTAGTACAAACGAACCTCGGGGCGCGCCCAAAAGCTTGGGCCGTTGGGGGACCACGTCGGTGCGAACGTAAACTTGCTCAGCGTGCGTGTGCCATCGGTGGCCTTGACCTGATCATGACCAAACTCGGTCACCAGCTTGAACCGCTCGGTGATCGCATAGGTAGGACGCACGCCCAGCGAAAGCCACTCTTGGTTGCCACCGTCCGGGCGGAAGTCCTTTTGATACACCGCTTCGATCTGCCCACCAAAACGTGGCGTCACTTGCCAGTCAAAGAACTCGACCACCCGATAACGCTTGCTGCTGTTATCCAGTTGGGTATTGCCGGTGTAGCCCAGGCCCGTGCCGGAGCCTTCGCCGTACTGCACGGCGAATTTGTTTTTACCGCCCAAAAAATCGCTTTGCACGTGCTGTGCGGTGATCGCCCAGCCGCTGTGTGCATCCGTTTTCTGCGGTTTTTCAAGGTAACTGAGGCCGAACTCTAGCTGACCGCCAGGGTTGGTATTGAAGCCCGCGACGTTGAAATCGTGACGCGTGACGTAGTCTTCCTGATACAGGCTGTCTTTGCGCGACAGGGCGTAGCTGTATTTCAAACCACCGATTAACACGTCTTCGATACCGGCGCCCGTGGCGCTCTGGTTCCAGTAATAGAAGTCGGAAATGTGAATGTCGTTACGTTTGTAGTAGCGCCGCCCGGCCCACACCGAACCGCCATTGAGGCTCGGCAGGTTGGACCACTGCGCGTACAACTGCGGCAACCGTGCCGAGCCGTTGTCGCCCTGAAAGGTCAATTGACGGTTGTATTGGTTGTACAGCGAGGCCATGCCGTCGACGCTAAGTACCGAGCCGTCCTCAAAGCTGTAAACGTCTTGGCGCAGTTCGAGCTCTGCATACTGTTCGCACTCGTTGCCCAAGCGATATTTGGACTCAGCGCCGGGCAGTTTGAAGCACGATTGCTTGCCACCTTCGAGCGAGTTGCCGATGCCGCTGCGCAAATACCCCGCAAACTCCAGGGCGTGGGCTGAAAGAGGTGCCAGCAGGCACACGCATGCGGTGAAAAGACTGCGGTTGAGCGTTGTATTCATGTGTGGCCTTTTTATTTTTATTGTTGGATATGAAACGTTTTGATCTGTGTAGAAGCGAGCTTGCTCGCGATCTTTTGATCGTTAAAAGATCGCGAGGCAATCGAGCGTCGACCGGCTGCTCCTACAGAGTTATTGCGTTGTCAGGTGCAGGGCGAACGACTCGTAGGGGCGCAAGGTGATACGCCGTGTACGCAACGGGTTGTCGTTGTAGTTGCTGATCAACAGGCGCTGCGTCATGCCATCGGTGATCACGTCATCCGGCAGTTCGATTTCGCACGGCGTGCCATAGAAGTTGTTGAGCACCAGCACGCTTTCGCCCTCGCCCTGGCGCAGATACGCCCAGACCTGCGGGTGCTCGGCCAGCAGTTGACGGTATTGGCCGAGTGACAGCAGCGGCTCTTCACGACGCAGCGCAATGAGCCGTCGGTAGTGATGCAACACCGAATCCGGGTCATTCATCTGCACTTCGACGTTGATCTGCGCGGCGTTTTCAGGAATGCCGATCCATGGTTCAGCCGTGCTAAAACCGGCATTGGTCTGGTGATCCCATTGCATCGGCGTGCGGCTGTTGTCCCGCGATTTCTGCATGATCGCGGCCATGCATTCGTCATGCGACACACCGGCTTCACGCTTGAGGCGATAGATGTTGAGGGTTTCGACGTCGCGGTACTGGTCGATGCGCTCGAAGCCAGGGTTGGTCATGCCAATTTCTTCGCCCTGGTACACATACGGCGTGCCTTGCAGGCAATGCAGTGCGGTGGCGAGCATCTTGGCTGAAACCCCGCGAAACGCACCGTCCTCGCCAAACCGCGACACGGCGCGGGGCTGGTCATGGTTACACCAGAACAAGGCGTTCCAGCCGCCACCCGCCTGCATGCCCACTTGCCAGTCCGACAGGATGCGTTTGAGTTCCAAGAAGTCGAAGTCAGCGCGCACCCATTTCTGCAGGTTCGGGTAATCAACTTTCAGGTGATGGAAGTTGAAGGTCATCGACAGTTCTTGGCTTTCTGGGCGCGAGTAGCGAATGCAGTGTTCAAGGCGGGTGGATGACATTTCACCCACGCTGACCAGATCGTGCCCGGCGAAGACTTCGCGGTGCATCTCTTGCAGGTACTCGTGCACGTTAGGGCCATCGGTGTAGAAGCGCCGACCATCGGTGTTGTCTTCCGGGAAATGCGCGGGTTTGGAGATCAGGTTGATCACGTCAAGACGGAAACCGCCCACGCCTTTGTCACGCCAAAAGCCCATCAGTTTGTAGACTTCGGCACGGACCTTGGGGTTGTCCCAGTTCAAGTCGGCTTGGGTGTGGTCAAACAGGTGCAAGTAGTACTGACCGGTTTGTGCCTCGTATTCCCAAGCCGAGCCGCCAAACTTGGACTCCCAATTGTTCGGCTGATCGCGCCAGATATAAAAGTCGCGGTATGGGTTGTCGAGGCTGCTGCGCGCCTGCTGAAACCACTCGTGTTCAATGGAGGTGTGATTGACCACGATATCGAGCATCAGCTTGATCCCGCGCGCCTTGGCTTCGCTGATCAACAACTCGCAATCGGCCATGTTGCCGTAGCTCGGATCGATTGCGTAGTAGTCGCTGATGTCATAGCCATTGTCGCGCTGCGGCGAGCGCAGAAACGGCGTCAGCCACAGGTAATCAACGCCCAGCCATTGCAGGTAATCCAGTTTGTCGACCACGCCCAGCAAGTCACCGGTGGCGTTGCCTGCGTGGCTGTAAAAGCTTTTTGGGTAGATCTGATAGATCACCGAACGCTGCCAGTCTTGCATGAGAGGCTCCTTGCATACTCTTTGTTAAAGGGGCCGCTTCGCAGCCCATCGCAGCCTTCGGCAGCGACTACGGAACGAGGGTCAGGCGACGCGATAGCCGGGGCGAATGATTTTCAGGCTCAGCGCACACGTCAGGACAAAGGGCACGACCAGCGCAACCAACATGCCGATCACGAACATCGGGATGTACTGCGGAATAATCGAGATAAAACCCGGTAGGCCGCCGACCCCGATGGCCGATGCCTGGACCTTGTTCAGCGACAGGAAAATGCTGCCCAGCGCCGAGCCGATCAAGGCGGCGTAGAACGGAAATTTGTAGCGCAGGTTGATCCCGAACATCGCGGGTTCAGTGATGCCGAAATATGCGGATACCGCCGAAGTCGACGCCATGCTGCGTTCGCGCACATTGCGGCTCATGTAGAACACCCCAAGCGCCGCGCTGCCCTGGGCGATATTGGACATGACAATCATGGGCCAGATAAACGTACCGCCTTGCGTCGAGATCAGTTGCAGGTCAACGGCAAGGAACATGTGGTGCATGCCGGTGATCACCAGCGGTGCGTACAGCAGGCCAAAGATCATCCCACCGAGTACCGGCGCCAGATCAAACAGCATGACCACGCCTTCGGTGATCAAAATGCCCAGGTGGCGAGTCACCGGGCCAATGATGGCTAGCGCCAGCACCCCGGTAATCACGATGGTGGTAATGGGCACCACCAACAATTGAATGGCATTCGGTACGCGTGCGCGCAGCCACTTCTCGATCACGCTCATGACGTAGGCGGCCATCAGAATCGGCAAAATTTGCCCTTGGTAGCCAACCTTCTCAATTTGGAATACCCCCAGGATGTTGAAGTACGGCAGGCTCTGACCGTCGAGTCCGGCCACGGCCTTGCCGTAGTTCCAGGCGTTGAGCAGATCCGGGTGGACCAGCATCAGGCCAAGCACGATGCCGAGAATCTCGCTGCCGCCAAAACGCTTGGCCGCCGACCAGCCCACCAGCGCGGGCAAGAATACAAACGATGTGTTGGCCATCAGGTTGATCAGGCTCCACACGCCGTCCAGTGACGGGTAGGCATCGAGCAGGGTTTTATCGGCGATAAACATGCCTTTGGCGCCAAGCAGGTTGTTAACCCCCATCAGCAGGCCGGCAATGATCAGCGCGGGCAGAATTGGCATGAACACATCAGAAAACACCCGCACCAGACGCTGGAGGGCGTTGGTCTTGTCGGCGCCCTTTTGCTTGACGTCAGCAATGGTGGAGGCGGCGAGACCGGTTTGTTCTCGCAACGCGGCGTAAACCTTTTCGACGTCGCCGGGGCCGATGACCACTTGGTACAGGCCACCGGTAAAGAAGGAACCTTTTACCAGGTCAATCTGATTGAGGGTCGCGCTGTCTACCAGGCTCGGGTCTTTGAGCGCCAAGCGCAGACGCGTGACGCAATGCGCTGCCTGCTCCAGGTTGTCGGCGCCACCAAGGCTGTGCAGTAACTCGCTGGCGATCTTCGAATAATCGTGGCTCATGCGTTGTCTTCCGCGCGAAATTTTTATTATGGAGCGTCGTTATGGCAGCACGCCTAAGCGAAAAATACTCGTCTGTACGAGTTAAAGCAACAACTGGTACAGACGAGTTTAAGAAATCATTAAGAGCATCTGCTTAACTGTGCAGAAGTCGGCGATTACAGCAATCAGTTGCATCCAGAAAGCGTGTCTGAAAACTCCTAACATGCCGTCTTTGCAGCAAGACTTGCGCTGCCTACCCCCTGCCCTTAAGGTTCGGGCCCAGAACACCCAACGGCAAAGACCCATCGTCATGAGTAAATACAGCCAGATCTACACCGATCTGCTTGCGAGCATCACCACTGAGCGTCTGGCGCGCGGGGCTCGCTTGCCGTCTGAAACCGAGTTAATGACTCGCTACCAAGCCAGTCGCGGTACGGTGCGCAAGGCGATTGAGCAGCTTCAGGAACGTGGCTTTGCGCAGAAAGTCCATGGCAAAGGCACCTTTGTGTTGTCATCCAGCCCGATTGAGTTTCAATTGGGCGGCATCGTCAGTTTTCAGGAAACCTACCCAAGTTTGGGCAATGACGTGAGCACTGACGTGGTCGAGTTCACTCACTTTGCGCTGGAAGGCGCGCTGTGCGAAAAGATCGACGCCGAAGCAGGCAGCCTGATTACCCGCATCAAACGGGTACGGCGAATTGACGGAAAGCGGGTGATTTTAGACATCAACTGTTTCGTCAGCGAGCTGATTCCGGGCCTGGATCAAGAGATTGCCCAGCACTCGATTTACGCGCATATCGAACAAACCCTGAACCTGCAGATCAGCTACGCGCAGCGCACCATCGAAGCGGTGCCGCGCAGCAAGGACGATCAACTGCACCTCGATCTGGATGGGCAAAGCCATGTGATTGTGGTGAGCAACCAGACGTTTTTGCAGGATGGCAGGCAGTTTGAGTACACCGAATCGCGGCATACGTTAGACAAGTTTTACTTTTCAGATATTGCTCGGCGTTAAGCGACTTCTAGGAGGAGCTTGGCGCTGGGCATGGCCGCATCTTACGCACAGTCATGAGGCGGCCTCCAAGATGACAACCCCCTAAGGCTGCACTGAGAACTCGCGCTGAACAGGCCATTGCAGTGTGAAACAAGTACCTGCACCCGAGGGCTGACAAACGGCATGACCGCCGTGCGCCTCAGCAATGGCCTTGACCACTGCCAAGCCAAGGCCGCTGCCGCCACTGCTCCTGGACCTTGACGGGTCACCACGGCGAAACGCCTCAAACACACTAGGCGCAATATCAGCTGAAATACCGGGTCCCTCGTCTTCAACACTCACCGTGAAAAGACCGTCCTTCACGCGAGCACTGATTTTTAAAACCCCAGGATCGGCATGATTCAGGGCATTCTCCAGTAAAACACTCAGCGCTTGGCGCAGACGAAAGGCATCGCAGACCGCAACGTCTTGCGCTTCAAGTTCAACCTGCAAGCTGAAACCACGGGCTTGCAAGTGGCTCGTGAATGCCTGAACGGTGGAAGACACGTCTTCAGCAATCCGTGTCGGCGCCAAGTCCAGTTGCAGGTGCCCGCTGTCATTGAGACTAACCACACGCAGGTCTTCGATCAGTCGGCTGAGCCCTTCTACCTGGCGCAACAGACCATCGAACATCTCGGTACTGGGCACGAATACGCCCTCGGCCAGACCTTGCAGACGACCGCGCAGGATCGTGACCGGTGTGCGCAATTCATGAGCCACCGCAGCGTTCCAGAACTGCTGCTCGTGGGTCATGCTCTGCAAGCGTTCAGCCATGGCATTGAAGTCCCTGACCAACTGGCCAGTCTCGCCAAGCGAGTAGTCATCAGGGCTGGCACGGGCGTGCAAATTACCTTGGGCCATTTCTCGTAGGCTGTGGGCGACCGAGTTCAGCGGCGTGAGGATACGCCGTGAAAGCCTGATCGCCACATAACCGGCCACGCACAACGCCACAATGATGGTGCCGATCATCCAAACCAACTCTGCCCTGGACGGCATCCACGTTTGCGAGATACTGCCGGGCGAATAGGTGGACGCCACCGCGTAGAACACATAGGTGCCCACCACCGAGAGCAGAATGACGCCCAAAACCATCAGGCTCAACGACAATGCGATCTGCCTGAGCAGGCTTGCCCTGCGGCTCATACGCCGTCCCCAAAGCGATACCCCACGCCACGCACGCTGACCGGCGTACCGTGGATGCCCAGACCTTCCAGCTTTCTGCGCAGTTTGCTGATGTGACTGTCCACCGTGCGCTCCTGAGTGTCGCCTTCAGGAAGACAGCCAACCAGCAGCTCGCCACGACTGAACACGCGCTTGGGTGAGCGCATCAGGGTGGCCAGTATCTTGAATTCAGTGAGTGTTAGGTCAAGCGTATGCGGCTGATCACGACAGGTGACAGTAGCCTCGTGTTGATCCAGGTCGATCTGAAACAGCCCCACACGCAACAGCCTGCTGTCAGCGGCACCATCGGCCTTGGTGCGCCTTAGCACTGCCGCGACCCGGGCGACCACTTCTGCGGGGTTAAAAGGCTTGACCACATAGTCGTCGGCGCCAATGCGCAGCCCCATCAGTTTGTCGATGTCCTGATCGAACGCGGTAAGCATGATCACCGGTGTTTCGCCCCGGTGACGAATTTCACTGAGGACTTGCCAACCGTCTATGTACGGCATCAGCACGTCGAGCAGAACCAAGTCCGGCTTGAGGGCCGAATGCAGGGCAAGGGCCTCGCGACCGTCGCGAGCATGGACAGTGCGCAACCCACCTCGCTGTAGATAAGCCATAAGAATTTCTGCGATTTCGCACTCATCCTCGGCGATCAAGATTAAGGCGCTATTCAGACCAGACGGGGCAGTCTTGCTGATCGGGTACTCGGGTGTGGGGCGCAACGTCATAAAATCCACCTTTTATTTCGGCCTCCACATTATCTCCACAATAGCTCGAACAAATCCCGACTGTTTGCGCAGAAACTCGCGTTTTAATGCTGCCCGCCCAAGCGAGCAGCAGCGATTCATCTGGCGAAGGCGGCGAGTTATGAGTAGTCGAAAAACACAGTATGTCGCGGGGCTTTGTCTGTGCGCTCTGATGCTGGGCGGTTGCGACTCTGCAGAGCAGGATCAAGAGACAACAGTTGCGGCCAAGGTGTCGGTACTCACGCTGGAACCGGCAGCACTGAACATTAGCGAAGACTTGCCCGGACGTGTCGCGGCGTTCCGAACGGCAGAGATCCGTGCACAGGTCGGCGGCATCGTGCAGCAACGGTTGTTCGAGCAAGGCGCCGATATCAAGGCCGGTGCCGCGTTATTCCAGATCGACCCTGCGCCCTTCAAGGCCGAGGTGCAAACCTCTGCCGCGGCCTTGCAACGCGCCCAAGCAGTGCTGGCAAGGGCGCGCCTTCAAGCCGTACGCCTGGAACCGTTGGTGCAGGCTGAAGCTGTCAGCCAGCAACTTTACGATGATGCCGTGTCCCAACGCGATCAGGCCGCGGCCGATGTAGCACAGGCGCAGGCGGTATTGGCCCGCAAACAGCTCGACCTGACGTTCGCCACAGTCAAGGCGCCAATTGCCGGGCGTGTCGACCAGGCCGTGACCTCGGAAGGTGCGCTCGTTGCAACCACCGACAGTTCACCCATGGCCACCGTCCAGCAGATCGACAAGGTGTATATCGATGTACGCCAGTCAGCGACCAGCCTTGAACGCTGGCGCGATGAGCTGGGCGAACAGCTGACGACAGGCGGCGTTACCGCGCAGGTACTCGACAGTAACGGCAAGGCCTATGGGCTGAACGCGAAAATTTTGTTTTCCGGGATCAGTGTCGATCCTGGGACCGGCAACGTGCTGTTGCGCATTCAAGTCGACAATCCCACCCACCAACTCCTGCCCGGCATGTACGTCCTCGCGAAAGTGCCTAGAGCTCATCACGCCGCGGCCCTGAGCGTGCCTCAGGAGGCCGTGTTGCGCCGCAACGGGCAGGCCAGCGTGTGGGTGGTAAACGAGCATGAGCAAGCCCATCGCGTGCCGGTTGAGGTGGGCGAGCTTGCCAATCGCCATTACCGCATTAGCAGCGGACTCAACACAGGTCAGCGCGTGGTGATCGAAGGGACTGAGCGCTTGGTCGAGGGCGCGCCCGTCAGCGCCAGTGTCTGGCTGCCTCCAGCCCAGCGCTCGCAGGAGCAAAAATAATGCCGGAGTTTTTCATCCATCGCCCAGTGTTCGCCTGGGTGATCGCGCTGTTCATCGTGTTGTTTGGCGTGATTGCCATTACACAATTACCCATTGCTCGCTACCCGTCAGTGGCGCCGCCATCGGTGACGCTCTACGCCAGCTACCCGGGCGCTACGCCCAAAACGCTCAACGATTCGGTGGTCAGCCTGATCGAGCGCGAGCTGTCAGGCGTCAAGCACTTGCTGTATTTCGAGTCGTCGGTCGACACCTCAGGTACCGCGCAGATCACCGCGACATTCAAACCGGGGACCGACCCTGAACTGGCTCAGGTGGATGTGCAAAACCGCATCAAGGCGGTAGAGCCTCGCTTGCCCCAAGCCGTGCGACAAAACGGCTTGCAGATAGAGTCTGCCGCCTCGGGCTTTTTGATGATGGTCGGCATAACGTCGCCCGGTGGACAGTTCAACGAAGTGGCCCTGAACGACTATCTGGCCCGTAACATCGTCCAGGAATTGCGCCGCATCGAAGGTGTGGGGCGGGTTCAGTTGTTCGGTGCCGAGCAGGCGCTACGTGTCTGGGTCGATCCCAACAAGCTGATCGCTTATGGCCTGACCATGACCGATTTGGCCCAGGCCATCGAACAACAGAATGCGCAGATCGCACCGGGCCGGGTTGGCGATGAACCGGCCTTGCCCGGTCAACGCTTGACCCTCCCGCTGACCGTCGAAGGGCAGTTAGAGACACCTGAGCAGTTTGCGGCCATCGTGCTGCGGGCCTCCGCTGACGGTGCTCGAGTGGTGATCGGCGATGTCGCGCGCGTCGAGTTGGGCGCGCAGTCCTACGGTTTTTCCAACCGCGAAAACGGCGTGACAGCGACCAGCGCTGCCATTCAGTTATCACCCGGTGGTAATGCGGTGCGAACGGCCCAAGCGGTGCGCGAGCGACTGGCCGAACTGGCATTGAGCATGCCCTCGGGCATGACGTATTCGGTACCGTTCGATACGGCGCCGTTCGTCAAAGTGTCCATCGAAAAAGTCGTTTTCAGCCTGCTAGAAGCGATGGTGCTGGTGTTTCTAGTGATGTACCTGTTTTTGCAGAACATGCGCTACACCCTGATCCCGGCGATTGTCGCGCCTATCGCGCTGCTGGGTACGTTTGCGGTGATGCTGCTCGCCGGATTTTCGATCAATTCACTGACCATGTTTGGCATGGTGCTGGCCATCGGCATCATCGTCGACGATGCCATCGTGGTCGTAGAGAACGTCGAGCGGCTGATGGCAACCCACGGGCTTTCGCCGCGCGAGGCGACTTCGCGGGCTATGAAGGAAATCACCGGCGCGGTGATCGGCATCACCTTGGTGCTCACCGCGGTGTTCATTCCCATGGCGTTCGGCAGCGGCTCGGTGGGGGTGATTTACCAGCAGTTCACCGTGTCGATGGCCGTGTCGATTCTGTTTTCTGCCTTCTTAGCGCTGACCCTCACACCGGCCCTGTGCGCGACGCTGTTGCGCCCGGTGAGCGCCGACCATCATCAAAAGCGCGGGTTCTTTGGCGCCTTCAATCGCGCTTTCGAGCGCCTGACGGACCGTTATACCGGGCGCGTTGCCCGAACGGTCGCGCGCAGCGCAAGGATGATGGTGGTCTTCGCCTTGTTGTGCGGTGTTTTGGTCTTGGTTGCACGGGAACTGCCGTCATCGTTTCTGCCCGAAGAGGATCAGGGTTATTTCATGACCTCCATCCAATTGCCCAACGGTGCAACCAGTGAGCGCACGCTCGATGTAGTCAAACGCTTCGAGGCCCACGTCGCGTCACGCCCCGCATTGGATGCGAACTTGGTGGTTCAGGGGTTTAGCTTTTCTGGATCAGGCACCAATGCGGCAATGGCCTTTACCATGCTTAAAGACTGGGGCCAGCGTGACGGCGCCACGGCGGCCGAGGAAGCCGAGTTGGCACAGCACGCCATGGCTGACAGCGTTGAAGGCACGGTAATGAGCCTGATGCCGCCTGCTATCGACGAGCTGGGCACCTCATCGGGGTTCACGCTGTTCCTTCAAGACCGGGGCAACCGGGGCCAGGCCGAGCTGCTCAAGGCCCAGGCGCAGTTGCTGACATTGGCCGCGCGCAGCAAGATCGTCAGCGACGTTTACCCCGATGGCCTGCCACCGGGCGAGAGTATCCGCCTGAACATTGATCGGCAGAAGGCCGAAACAATGGGCCTGTCGTTCTCGGCGGTGAACAGCACGCTGTCCGCGGCGATGGGCTCACTGTACGTCAACGACTTTCCAAATGGCGGGCGCATGCAACAGGTCATTCTGCAAGCTGATGCAGCCGCGCGCATGCAACTGGACGACGTCCTGAACCTGCGTGTGCGCAACGCCACTGGCGGCATGGTACCGCTGCGCGAAGTGGTCACCCCGGTATGGAGCGAATCACCGCAGCAGATGATGCGCTTCCAAGGCTTTGCTGCCGTGCGTATCTCCGGGGGGGCGGCGCCAGGCGTATCCAGCGGTACGGCCATGACCGAGATGGAAAATCTGGTGGCGCAATTACCGCCGGGGTTCGCCGTCGCCTGGACCGGGCAGTCGTTGCAGGAGCGCCAATCGGCCAAGCAAGCGCCGATGTTGATGATGCTGTCCGCCCTGGTGGTTTTTCTGGTGCTGGCCGCCTTGTACGAGAGCTGGTCAATCCCGCTGTCGGTGATGCTGGTAGTGCCACTGGGTCTACTCGGGGCCGTGGCCGCTGTGATTCTGAGAGGCTTGCCTAATGATGTGTTCTTTAAGGTAGGCCTGATCACCATCATCGGCCTGTCAGCGAAGAACGCGATCTTGATCGTCGAGTTCGCCCGGCAATTGCACGCCGAAGGCCGCACGCTGGTTGATTCTGCCGTGACTGCATCGCGCTTGCGCTTGCGGCCTATCCTGATGACCTCATTGGCCTTCACGCTTGGGGTGGTGCCACTGATGGTCGCCTCCGGCGCCAGCGCCGAAACCCAACACGCCATCGGTACCGGGGTATTTGGCGGGATGATCAGCGGCACCTTGCTGGCGATTTTCTTCGTACCGGCGTTCTTCGTCTTCGTGATGGGTGCGCAAAAGAAAATTGAACGTTGGCGCGGTAAGCCCGGTGGCGTCGATCAGCCTATGTCTAGGGAGCAATGAAAATGCGTGTATTCGTTCTGTTATCCCTGGTGTGCAGTTTGTCGGCCTGCTCCCTGACTCCGACGCTGCACCGCCCTGATTTACCGGTACCGGCCAGCTTCCCGAGCCTGGCCCCTACAGTGGCGGTTGGCGAGGCCACTGAGCCGGCGAGCGAGCGCGGTTGGCGGACGATGTTCGCCGATCCACAGTTGCAGCACTTGATTGCGCTCGCCTTGCTGAACAATCGCGACTTGCGCTTGGCAACGCTGAATGTGCAGGCGGCGCAGGCCATGTCAGGTATTCAACAGGCCGCACGGCTGCCGTCGTTCTCGCTGGATACCAACCACTCCCGCGAGCGGGTACTGGCCGCTAACGAGAGCGCTGATGCTCGCCGCCAAACCCAGCAACAGACGGGCGTCAGCATCGGCGTCAGCGCCTTCGAGCTGGACCTGTTCGGCCGAGTCAAGGCGTTGTCCGAGGCGGCGCTGGCCCGCTATCTGGCCAGCGAGCAAGGGCGCGACGCCGCACAGATCACCCTCATTGGCGCCGTGGCCGAAGCCTACTACGCCCAGCAACTGGCGCAGGAGCAACGTCAGTTGGCCGAGCACACCCTGACGGACTGGCAGCAATCATTGAACCTGGCTCGCCTGTTGCAAAAGGCCAAACAGAACAACGGCCTAGACGTGGCTCAAGCCGAGAGCCAGGTGGCCACTGCAGAAGCCGATATACAGGCCCGTCAACGCGCACTGATTCAGGCAAACAACGCACTGCAGTTGCTGGTTGGCGACACACTGTCCAACGATTTGCCGCCGCGCCTAGCCTTGCAGCAACCGCCGCTGATAGCCCCTCTGCCCAGTGGGCTGGGGTCCGATCTGTTGCTAACACGCCCTGATTTGCGTCAGGCCGAACTGGCGCTCACGGCGGCAAATGCCGATATCGGGGCAGCACGCGCGGCGTTCTTTCCACAGATATCACTCACCGCGTCATTCGGGTATGCCAGCTCTTCGCTAGGCAACTTGTTCGATCCTGCACGTCAGGTCTGGCGTTTCGCACCGCAACTCTCGCAACCGCTGTTCCAGGGCGGGCGACTGCGTGCCGAGCTGCGCCTGGCCAAGGTGCGTAAATCAGAAGCCGTGGCCCAGTACGAGCGCACCATTCAGATTGCGTTTCGCGAGGTGGCTGATGCGCTGGCGGGTACGGCCACACTCGACAAGCAACTCCAGGCCCAGTCACGGGCAGTGGCCAGCGCACAACGCCGGGTGACGCTGTCTGCACTGCGCTACCAAGCCGGGCTCGATGGCCGACTGGAACTGCTGGACGCCCAGCGCCAGCTTTATACGGCGCAGCAGGCAGAACTGGAACTGCGGCGCGATGAGATCATCAACAGCGTGGCATTATACAAAGCGCTGGGCGGCGGCCTGCACGAGCGTAATACCCTGCCGCTGGCGGCGAACAGGGTTACTGGCGTTATCCCGCTAACTGATCATCGAGAACCTTAGTCATGCCCACTGCTGCCTCCAAACGCTGGTTGATTCTGATCGCCGTAATGCTGGCCTTTGTGCCGATCGTGATTGATATGACCATCCTGCATATTGCAGTGCCGTCGCTGACGCTGGCGTTAGGCGCCTCTGGGGCGCAGGTTTTGTGGATCATCGATATCTACCCGCTGCTAATGGCTGGCTTGCTGGTGCCCATGGGCACCCTCGCCGACCGAGTTGGTCATCGACGCATCCTGCTTTACGGCCTGAGTGTGTTTTGGGTGGCCTCATTGCTCGCGGCGTTCGCCCCGACGCCCGCCATGCTGATCGGTGCCCGGGTACTACTAGCGCTGGGCGGCGCGATGATCATGCCCTGTGTGCTGGGCATTATTCGTCGCACCTTTGAGGACGAAAAAGAGCGTGCATTGGCCCTCGGCCTGTGGGGCACGGTAGGTGCTGCTGGCGCCGCGGTCGGCCCACTGATCGGTGGTGCGCTGCTTGAGCATTTCTGGTGGGGGTCGGTGTTTTTGATCAACGTCCCGATCATGGCGGTGGTCATCCCGGTGGTGTTTGTGCTGTTGCCGCGTGTCGAGCAGACCACACCCGGCAAGTGGGCCGTAGGCCAGGCGCTGGTGCTCATCGCGGGGATCATCGGCGTGGTGTACGGCATCAAAGCCAGTATCGGCGCCACACAATCGTTGCTGTTCGCCATGCTGGTGCTGGCAGTTGGGCTTGCACTACTGGTGCTGTTCGCTCGCCAGCAACTGCGCTCCGCCACGCCGATGCTAGACCTCTCGCTGTTCGCCCACCCGGCGCTGCTGGGCGGCATGATCATGGCGCTGGTGACCATCGGCGCGCTGGCCGGTGTGGAGTTGACCCTAGCGATGGAGTTGCAGTACGTACTGGACAAGACGCCGCTACAGGCGGGGATCTTCCTGATTCCGATCATGGCCGCCGCCGCGCTGGGCGGCCCGGTCGCCGGTTATCTGTCCAACCGTTTTGGCCTGCGCGGGGTCGCCAGCTTGTCACTGGCCACATCAGCCGGGGCGTTGGGTTTTCTGGCCTTTGCCGATTTCAATGCTGGCGGCATGGCGGTGCCGGCCATGCTGGCGGTATTGGGGCTGGCGCTGAGTATCGGCCTTACCGCTTCGTCGATTGCCATCATGGGCTCGGTGGACGCCAGCAAAGGCGGCGCGGCTGGCTCGCTAGAAGCGACGGCTTACGAACTGGGCACCGGCCTTGGCATCACCCTCTTTGGGGTGTTCATGTCCAAAGTGTTTGCAAGCACCCTTGAACTGCCCAGTGGACTGGCGCCACCGCTTGCCGAGCGGGCTGCCAGGTCCATCGGCGACAGTTACGTGGTGGCCGGTGAATTGCCTGCTACGCAGGGCAACGCCTTGATTGAAGCGGCCAAGCTGGCGTTTTCGAGCACCCATTCGGTATTGCTCACCACGTCAGCCGTCGTAATCGCCTTGCTGGCAGTGGTGGTGTTTGTTCTTTTCGGGCGCCAACAGCAATAGGCATTGAGTGGCCGGGGCACGATCAAACGATCACAAGGCAATCGGCCCCACAAAGACCGTACGGCCCTGAAAACCAAAAGCCCGCAATTAAGCGGGCTTGGGGGGGCTGTTCACATCACGACGTGATCAGTTTGCGGCAGCTTTTTTATCGGGAGTGCCAACAGTTTTGCGTTCACCCGTTGCGGAGACTTCATACACGTTCATGACCCACGTGTCGGCAATTACGGTTTCAACCACGTAATTCTTCTTAGCTTGAGGTGTGAACTGCTGCGCAACAGGCTGTGCCTTGTCGAACGGTGTCGGCATTGGAATACCGTTAAAGGTGAACTGTTTGGCCTTAACCGTCCCCTCCACGTGCACCACTTTGTCTGCATCAACCAGCTTACTAATGCTGTCTGTGCCACCGGCGATTCTCTTCAGATAGGCCGGTATGCGTTTGAAGTAAGCCGTGTCATAAATACGATCACCCGCGTCATCTAATCGCCCATCGGAGTACCCGTACATGTAACTAACAGGGTGATCACCCTCACCGCCGATGGTACGGAAGGTCACGCTGGCTTGATGGTCATTCATGACCAGTGGCACCACTGGCGCTGAAGTGACATCACCCGCCTTACGGCTACTGCAACCGGTCATGACAAGGGCGAGAGCGAGGGTGGTGGCTAACGGAAACGCCAAAGATATTTTCATTCGATCCCTGAATAGTCTAGAAGATGGACCGTATTGAACCATTTGCAGAACGAAAGTTCCCTTTACGCTGTAGGCACATCACACTCAATTCGAGTCAAACCCTAAGGATTTTCGCCATGTGTACAAGGAGTCTGCTGCTGAGTTTTTGTGCTGTGTTACTGGTTGGCTGCACGGGCAGAGGCTTTCAACCGCCGCCCGGGAACTACACACAGTGGTACAAAAAGGGGCTAACCCAATCGGATGTCGACAACGCCATGCGTGCGTGCGGGTATACCAATCTTGATGGCGTTGGCGACAAATCGCCCATTGATGTGGTGCTGACGCGCTTCTACTGCATGAAGGATTCGGGGTTCAAGCGCAGGGACAATATGGACTTGTGCAAGCAAGGCCGCGTCGGCGAATCCCCGGTGTGCGATGGACGCCGGTAACGCAACAGCAAAAGAGACGGCACGTTACAGCTTGATCACAGGTGCGGCAGGTACCGGTACCACGACCTTTTCAGTTAATTATCAAAGAGCATTAGTGATTTCATATGAGTAGCCTTAGAAAAACTGCGCTTGTCACGGGGGCTGGACAGAGCATCGGGAGGGGAATCGCCATTCGCCTTGCCAAGGAGGGCGCTGATATTGTGCTGGTCGATAGTGACGCAACGTTACTGCGCGCTACAGCCGAGGAAATCACGAAAGTGGGGCGTCGCGTTTCAGTTTTCCTGAGCGATCTGACGACACAGGCACAGTTTTTTGAGGCCGTTGATCATGCGGAAAAAACGTTTGGCCGCTTAGACATCATGGTCAATAACCCCGGCTTTGAGAAACAGTGCCTCAACGCGGATATCAGCTATGACGACGTTGCACGGTTGATCAATCACAGTGTTCAAAGCACACATTGGGGAATTCAAGCGGCGGCGGATAAGTTTCGCCAGCGTTGCCAAAAGGGAACAATCATCAACGTATCGTCCAGTGCTGGGCATGAAAACCCGACGCTGATAGATATTCACACCGCCTCAAAAATGGCGGTACGGGTGCTGACTCAGGCCGCCTCCAAAGATCTGGCCCCAGCGGGAGTCGTCGTGACTCTGCAGTGTTTCGGATCCATCATTCCAACAGCTAGATACGTGTCGTAACAAAAGGCTTACCTCAGCCCGGAGCAGTTTGAGCTTGCCCATGCCGCTTAGCTGGATGTCCGCTAATCGAGGGCAAGATCATCTGCTGCACGTTCCTTTACGGCTCAGCCGTTTGCCAGCGAGGAAAAATCACAAGCGAAGCGATGATCGCTAACAGTGCTCCCCCGGTGCTGTAGAGCATCCGCAAAAATACCAAGTCGAGCTCCGATCCTCCTGACTGGCCAATTTGCGCGACCAGAATGAAATGTGGGGTGAGGAACATCAAATAGCTGATGTGGCTCACAGAGCGCCCAGCGAGGGTGCCAATAGAGACCGGCAGTATCAGCGCAGCCAACAAAACCGGATCATGGATTGCGTAACCCAGAACGGCAGCAATGGCTCCCCCTAAGAAGGTGCCGCCGACTCGTTCCAGCGACATTTTCAACGTTGAAGACATGTAGGGCTGCATGATCAGAAACACCGTGAGGGTCATCCAGTACCCGTAATGCAACGACCACACTTGAACCAACCAAACTGACAGTGCTCCCGACAGCGCTACGCGAAGCCCATGCAGAAAGAGGTTAGATTTCGGTGTGAAATTTTTCCTGAGGGCCGACCATGAAAGTGGCTGCCTTGCAGCGTCAGGCTGGTCGTTCTGACACCATTGGAAGAGCAATGCGGAGCCGGTGGCCCATAGGCTGCCGTAGAGAAAGTAACGTGCATAAGCCAGTCCCTGGGCAAAGTCCTTGGCCGGAAATGCCGTGGATACCGCAAATGCCGTCGCTGTCAGCAAAGCGGGAATGCTAATGCGCGCGCCGCAAACTTGGGCGTAAGCACCCGCAAACGCGAAGAGGGCCGACAGCGCTATAGCCAGTTGCGGCCATTCCATCGTCCAAGCACCTAGGCCTGACGCCACGGCGCCGGTCATGCCGAAAACCAATCCGACGATACAACCCTTAGAGGACTTATCACTCGGGATCGACAGATAGCTCCAGAATGCGGCAATCGCTGACCAACAGAATAAAGGGTTGTGTAAGCGAGCCGCGAGGAGCGCGGGCACCGTACAGACAACACCCCCACACACTACGTAGCCAATGGGTACCTTGCGTACCGCATCTAACATCTTAACGGTCAGTGCTTGCCGCATGGTCGAACCTTCATTACTCAACTGGAACCAATGCGGTTCGATCGATCTTGTCAATCGAGGTGACACCCGTGAGCGTCATTGCCACGCGCATTTCTTGCGAGAAGATATCCAGCATATTCTCTACCCCGTGCTGTCCATCGGCGGCCAGAGCGTAAACCGTCGAGCGTCCCAGCAGGCATGCCTTGGCGCCTAAGGCGAGCATACGCACAACATCCAGCCCGGAACGAATGCCAGAGTCCACCAACACTGTCAGGTCATCGCCTACTGCGTCGGCAATGGGAGGCAAAGCCTTAGCGGTGGACAGCACACCGTCCAATTGGCGACCGCCGTGGTTGGAGACCACGATGCCATCAGCGCCGAAACTGACTGCGTCCTTGGCGTCCTGTGGATCAAGAATGCCCTTGATAATCATCGGCCCCTTCCAAAACTCGCGGATCCATTCCAAGTCTTTCCAACTGATCGAAGGGTCGAAGTTATTACCCAACCAGCCCACATAATCTTCCAAGGTGGTGGCTTTACCCAGGTACTTGGAGATGTTGCCCAAATCATGCGGACGACCAAGGATGCCGACATTAAACGCCCAACTCGGCCTAGTAGTGGCTTGCAGGATGCGCCGTGACGCTGCGAATGGCCCAGACATGCCCGAGTGGGCATCCCGGTAACGCGCGCCCGGTGTCGGCATATCTACGGTGAACACCAGTGTGGTAACGCCAGCAGCTTGAGCACGCTCCAGGGCATTACGCATAAATCCGCGATCCTTGAGCACATAGAGTTGAAACCAGATCGATTGCGAACTCTGAGAAGCAACCTCTTCAATCGAGCAGACCGACACTGTGGACAGGCAAAAGGGGATGCCTTTTGTGGCCGCAGCCTTGGCCGCTTGGACTTCACCACGACGGGCGTACATACCGGTCAGCCCAACGGGGCTGAGAATGATCGGCAGACTCTGTTCCTTTCCAAAGAGCGTCGTCTTGAGACTCAGGCTGTCAACATTTCTCAAGATGCGTTGGCGCAAGCTGATGTTGGCGAGGTCAGAGCTATTGGCACGCATTGTGTGTTCGGCATAGGCACCGCCGTCGATGTAGTCGAACAGAAATCGCGGCAACTTGCGTCTAGCGGCTTCGCGATAGTCGGATGCCGATGAAATAATCATTGTCTACAACTCCTAGGTCTCTAGAAAACTTCAGCAAAGCAGGACGTTGCTGAGTGGATTTCACGATAAGGGTTTGTTGAGCATGATAAAAACAACTTTTCCTACTCGAAATAAGTCGCTTTTGGAATACACATGAATCTCAGAACGCTGCGGGTGTTTGTAGAAGTAGTGCGCCAGGGAGGTTTCTCTCAAGCCGCGCAGGTTGTGTCGTTGACTCAGTCCTCGGTCAGCAAGGCGGTCAGGACGCTCGAAGATGAGTTAGGTACGCCACTCCTGAACCGTATCGGCCATAAAAGCGAGTTGACGGCCGCAGGTCAGATTGCCTATCGACGCGCACTGGTTTTACTCGCAGAGCGCAACGATCTGATCGCCGAGATCAACGAACTGCGTGACCTGAAGGGCGGTACGCTGCGGATCGGCTTGCCGCCTGTAGGCTGCGGGGTATTGTTCGCTGAGATGTTTGCCACTTATCGCAGCCGCTATCCGATGGTGAATATAGAACTGATAGAGCACGGCAGTAAGAAACTGCGTGAGTGCCTGGAGGCCGGAGAGGTGGACTTGGCAGCACTGCTGATTCCGACCGATGAAACCTTCGCTTATCAGGAGGTGCGCAACGAACCCTTGGTGGTTGTGCTGCCTAGCTCCCATTCGCTTTCGCGACGCAAGCGAATGGATTTCAGTGACCTGGCGGATTCGCCATTCATCCTCTTTGAGGAGGGGTTTGCGCTTAACGCATTAATTATGGCCGCTTGTGATCGAAGAGGGATTGTGCCCCGAGTGACGGCCCGTAGCGGGCAGATTGATTTCATTGCCGACTTGGTAGCTGCAGGTTTGGGGGTGGCATTTTTACCGCGAATGCTTGCGCAAAAACATAAACATGCGGGCATCGCTCTGGTACCTCTTGATGAACCAGACACGGATTGGAATATTGCATTAGCGTGGCGTGCCGGTGCCCATTTGCCTCCGGCTGCAACGGCTTGGTTAGATCTGGCCAAAGAGCTGAGATAGTGCAAAGGCTTTTGCTCGGATGACGATGCAGGGTATCGATCTCAGAAGGTGCTTGCCGAGTCCGCCGTTCGGTATCGGTCAGTGCCGGACGCCCAAGCATTCCCACCCTCTTATCACTTCATCACTCAAAGCCTTATAAAACAGGAAATGCAGACCAAACAAAATCAAGAAGCCATGAACCATGCCATGCACAGTAAATGTCGCTTAAGAGACAGGGGCAGACTTTCGCATGGCAGAGGCAGCCAATGGCTGTCTTTAACGTTTTGCCAAGGACTTTGTCGAGAGCTATCCAGCCACTCGGTCACTTTGTTGGACAAGCGTTTTGTCAGCACTGATCCGTTGTTAAGTATTCAAAACGCTGAGCAAGACAGGCACTGGATGATCCCCGAGCGAAGGCTAACGACGTGCGGTGGCTTTAGAGCGTTTCGATCAACACGTCTATGAAAGCACGCACAGCCGGGTTGGCGCGACGACTCTCAGGCCATATGGCGGTGATGTTGTGCCGGTTTACCGCAAATTCGGACAGAATCGGAATTAACTCTTGGCGTTTCACCCAGGGAGCAGCCATAAAGCTGGCTGCCATTCCAATGCCTGCGCCCGCTGCAATTGCCACTATCACGGCTTCACTGGCATCAACGATCAACGGCGATGAGGGCAATAGTTCAATCTCTTTATCCCCCATCCGAATCGGCCAGCGAAACGCTTGCCCTGTGCTTTGATAACGCAGATTTACCGTTTCGTGCGCCGCCAGCTCATCAGGATGAACAGGGGTTCCGCACCTAGCCAAATAATCGGGCGATGCGTAGCAGCAGAGCGTGTAGGGCGAGAGTCGGCGAGAAAGGAGAGATGAATCTGCAAGGTCACCGATCCGTATCGCAAGGTCGATTCCCTCCTCAACGATGCCAACGAAGTGGTCGCTCAGCCTCAAGTCGACCATCACCTTAGGGTAACGTTTGCGAAACTCCGTAATGGCCGGGACGATCATGTGCAACCCAATCGGGAGTGATGTCGCAATGCGTAAAGTCCCTGCTGGTTCGGAACGAGCTGACTTCGCTACCTGCTCAATCTCTTCTGCATGGCGCAGTAGCTGTAGCGCGCGCTCATGCAGGTCTCGGCCTTGCGCTGTTAGCGTCAAGGAACGCGTTGTACGTGTGAAGAGAGATACGCCGAAATGACGTTCCAACCGCTGCACGCTTTTGCTTATAGCGGACGGAGAGACCCCTAACGAGCGAGCTGCGGCAGTGTAACTGCCTAGAGAACCAGCGCGGGCGAACGCGATTAAGCCTGTCAGGCTTTCGAGACCAATTTGTGCCTTCATGGCAACATTAAAGCGAACGAGAGCACTATTATCAACCCTGCCGAACCCTAATAACATCTGTCATCCAAGTGATTCTCTGAACGAGATTATGATGATCAACATGATGAAAGCGGTGCAACTACACGAATTCGGTGGTCCCGAAGTCTTGCGCTATGAAGATGTTATTCGGCCCTTAGCCGGGCCCGGTGAAGTCTTGGTTCGCATAAGCGCAGCAAGTATCAACCCTCCAGACCTATACCTGCGAGATGGCTTCCGTTCTCTGCCGCCTGAATGGCAGCCGGATCCAACCTTTCCGCTGATCCTCGGTACCGATATATCTGGCGTCGTTGCGGCAATTGGCGACGAGGTATCCGGGCTAAGCGTGGGTGATGAAGTCTACGCAATGGTGCGCTTCCCGGCAGACCTGATGAAGGGTAGTGGCGCCTATGCCGAATATATCCGCGTCGCTGTATCCGAACTGGCCTTGAAACCCAATGGTATCGACCATGTACAGGCAGCCGGTGCGCCGATGTCTCTGCTAACTGCCTGGCAGTTTTTGATTGACCCTGGTCATGATTTGCCAAACCCACTCCAATCGTTCCGACATACACCGGTCTCACTGAAAGGCAAAACGGTTATGGTTAATGGCGCTGGGGGTGGAGTTGGGCACTTGGCAGTGCAAATTGCCAAATGGAAAGGTGCGCGAGTAATAGCAGTCGCCTCAGGGAAGCATGAAGGACTTCTTCGCGACCTAGGAGCCGATGAGTTCATCGACTACACCAAAGTTGCAGCCGAGACGGTCGCAAGTGATGTTGACCTAGTGATTGACGCTGTCGGCGGCCGGAATATGGAACGTTTTTTGAGTGTTATCAAACAGGGAGGCTCGCTCTTCTTGGTCAACCCTCTAGGCTTCTCGGGACACGATGAAGCAGCTGGTTTAGGGGTCACTGTTTCCTCGACACAAGTGCGCTCCAATGGCGCCCAATTAGCAGAGGCAGGGCGCTTGCTTGAGGACGGTAGTATCCGTGTCGTGATCGACAGCATATTCCCCTTGGCCGAAGCCTCGGCTGCCCATGCGCGAGCTTCACTGGGCGGTATCCAGGGCAAGGTGGTGCTTATCACCTGAGTAACCGATTTCCCGACCAAACATTCAATGCTGCGTCGGGGCAGTCGCGCAAGGAAGCACATGCTAATAATTACGGGTGACCTCTACATCGCTCCAACTGATCTGTCCCAATTTCTCGCTGATTTTCATGCTCTTTCCGTCGCCACACGACAGTGTGAGCGAGGCGATCTACTAGGGAGCGCTGACAAACATTCCAGCGGGGCAATGCCTGACGCGGGATCATTCGCACTAGGAGATAAACAATCATAAAAAACCGATATAAATCATTGCTTTATTTAGATCATTTCTGCCGACACCACGAAAAACACCCTAGACGAAAACCTGTTTTCACGAGCACTGCATCATTCATGCGATGTGGTGATCGGCTTGGCAATTGACCCGTCTGCCAATACCGCCCTGATCCTATATTGACTCAAGATCCAATGTTTGAAAGTACTCGTAGACCAGCAGTCACGGGCAGTGAAATGTTGGTCAATGGACCAATACTTCATAAGCTGAAACACGCTCGCCTATGGGAATGACTGAACGTGCTGGACGGCAATCAAACAGTGCATAACCGCTATGAGGATACCGGGGACGCTTGCAAACCCTTCTAGAGCGACTCACCCTACGGCGTCTCACACTTATCCGAGTCAACTCTTAAGGAAGAACGCCATGTTCACGAGGAGCCTGTTGCTGGGTTTTTGCGTTGTGTTACTAGTTGGCTGCACGGGAAGGGGCTTTCAACCTCCGGCTCCGGATTACACAAAATGGTACAAGGAGGGCGTATCGCAGGCCGGGATCGTTGCTGCGATGCGTGCGTGCGGATATACCAATGTTGATGGCGCAGGAGACAGGTCGCCAATCGATGTGAGGTTAACGAATTTCTATTGCATGAAAGACGCAGGCTTCAAGCGCAAAGATAACGTGGACATGTGCAAGCTCGGTCGCATTGGTGAGTCTGCGGTGTGTGACGGGCGCCGGTAATCGGGCACAGTCCGGGGCGCTCATGGACATGGAGAATGTGATGTTGCTGACTCGAAATCAGTTGTTGGGCCTGAGCCTTCTGGTAGTAGTTGGGGGCTGTACCCCTTTTCAACCGCCGCCAGGGGACTACACCCAATGGAAAAAGAAGGGCGTCTCCCAGCAGGGCGTCGATGACGCAATGCGGGCTTGCGGGTATACCAATCTTGATGGCGTTGGCGACAAGTCGCCGATTGATGTGGTGCTGACGCGCTTCTACTGCATGAAGGATGCGGGTTTTATCCGCACGGACGATCTGGACCTGTGCAAGCTAGGCCGCATTGGCGAATCGCCGGTGTGCGACGGCCGCCGTTAACCCATCACCAAAAGGACACAGGGAATGAACAATCTACGCAACGGATTGTATGGTGCCGCATTGGCCCTGGCGGCAACAGCGCTGGGCGGTTGCGCCTCCTCGGCCGCGATCACCGGCGAGCCTGGGGTAAACATGGGCGACAGCTATCAGAAGGTGCTCGCGGTGGTCAGCCGCAACAATACCGTGACCAAACAGGTCGATGGCCAAGGCTTCCGGGCGGAGGGTTACTCAGCGATGTTCAAGGACTGTCGCGTCAAATACTTCCTGTTCCAGGACGCCGATGGTTTGCAGCGCGTGAGCTATGAGCCGGCGCCACATCTGTCGGTCAACCAGAACTGCCGCCAGCCTTAACTTGCCCCTACGAGTCGATGCCTGATGAGAGTGTTGCCTGTAATCCCCGCCGTGCTGCTGCTAGCGCTCGGCGGCTGCGGCCAAGTGGCGAACGTGCGTTCGTTATCCACTGGCTACGTGCCCCCGCAGGGCGGCGAGACCGCGCGTATCCGCCTGCTCACCGACGGCCTGGTGCGCGCCGTGCCGGGGCGTGATTGCCTCGACTGGAACGTGCCCGGCGCAGGGGTGATGGCGTCGGCGAAACCCGGCTTCCCCGACCATAACGGCGAAAACCTCGGCATTCCCGGACCGATCTTTTCGTGGGCTGGTGCGGTATCGTCGGAGCTAGTGGTGCCGGCGAACAAGCCGATCGCGTTCCATTACCTGAGGCGCCTGCAATATTCTAGGCAGTGTGCCAAGACCATGACCTTCGTGCCTCGGCCTGGCGTGGACTACATGGTGCAGGCCACCATGTCGGCGGACTGTTCGTTCCAGCTGGATGAATTGGAGGCGGGCGGCAAGCAGTGGGCAATGGTCCAGCCGCAGCCAGCGGGGAAGGTGTCGATGTGCAACGCGATTGATAACTTCTAGCCCGAAATCTGCGCGGGTTGAAGGCTGCGCGTGAGTTTCTTCAAAACACGCGCCAGCACCCTAGGGGTGATGGGCAAACAGTTAGTGCTGACATCTGCGCTGCTAAGCGTTCTCGATACCATGCCGGCAATCCCTGTCCAGGACATGGTATCGATGTAGCTCTCTCACATCCGTACGATGTGCGCCATAAAAAACGCCATTGATGACGTATCAAACATCATTATCTGTTTTTATTTTTTTAATAAAATCAAATAGTTGGGAGAAAACCTCACTCCCACTCAATCGTCGCTGGCGGCTTGCTCGACACGTCGTAGGTGACGCGTGAGATGCCTTCGATTTCGTTGATGATGCGACCGCTCACGGTTTCGAGCAGTTCGTAAGGCAGGTGCGCCCAACGTGCCGTCATGAAGTCGATGGTTTCTACAGCACGCAAGGCCACAACCCATGCGTAACGACGACCATCGCCTACTACACCCACCGATTTAACCGGTTGGAAAACAACAAATGCTTGGCTGACTTTGTGATACCAGTCGGCTTTGCGCAGTTCTTCGATGAAGATGTGGTCAGCACGACGCAGGAGGTCGGCGTATTCCTTTTTCACTTCACCCAAGATGCGTACACCCAGACCCGGGCCCGGGAACGGGTGGCGGTAGACCATGTCGTACGGCAGGCCGAGTTCCAGGCCTAGACGGCGGACTTCGTCCTTGAACAGCTCGCGCAGGGGTTCAACCAGCTTGAGGTTCATTTCTTCCGGCAAGCCACCCACGTTGTGGTGCGACTTGATCACGTGTGCCTTGCCGCTTTTAGCGCCAGCCGACTCGATCACGTCGGGGTAGATGGTGCCCTGCGCCAGGTACTTGATGTTGTCCAGCTTGCAGGATTCAGCATCGAATACGTCGATGAAGGTACGGCCGATGATCTTGCGCTTTTTCTCTGGGTCGCTTTCGCCAGCCAGGTTGTTCAGGAACTGATCAGCAGCGTTGGCGCGGATCACTTTAACGCCCATGTTCTCAGCGAACATGGCCATCACTTGCTCGCCTTCGTGCAGGCGCAGCAGGCCGTTGTCTACGAATACGCAGGTCAGCTGATCGCCGATGGCCTTGTGCAGCAAGGCAGCCACTACCGAAGAGTCAACGCCGCCGGACAAACCCAGCAGTACGTTGTCGGTGCCGACTTGGGCGCGGACGTTGGCGATTGCGTCTTCAGCGATTTTCGACGGGGTCCACAGGGCTTCACAGCCGCAGATGTCGAGGATGAAGCGCGACAGGATGCGACCGCCCTGCTTGGTGTGGGTCACTTCCGGGTGGAACTGCACGCCGTAGTAGCCGCGTTCGTCGTTGAACATGCCGGCAATCGGGCAGCTCGGGGTGCTGGCCAGGACGTGGAAGTCGGATGGCATTTTGGTGACTTTGTCACCGTGGCTCATCCACACGTCCAGACCAAACAGGCCGTCTGCGTCGATGTGGTCTTCGATGCCGTCGAGCAGGCGGCTTTTGCCAACCACGTCTACGCGGGCATAACCGAATTCACGCAGCTCGGAACCTTCAACCTTGCCACCCAGCTGTTCAGCCATGGTCTGCATGCCGTAGCAGATACCAAATACTGGTACGCCGAGGTCAAATACAGCTTGTGGTGCACGCGGGCTGTTGGCTTCGTGTACAGACTCAGGGCCACCGGCAAGGATGATGCCTTTAGGGGCAAATTCGCGGATCGCTGCGTCGTCCATGTCGAACGGGTGCAGTTCGCAGTAAACGCCGATTTCGCGCACGCGGCGAGCGATCAGTTGGGTGTACTGGGAACCGAAGTCCAGGATCAGAATGCGGTGGGCGTGAATGTCGAGGGACATAGCAGAAACTCTTAAAAGCAGTTGCAAGCGTCAAGCTGCAAGCTGCAAGTAATCGGGGCTGGGCGGTAACTGCGTTTACGCAGTACCGCTTGCAGCTTATAACTTGTGGCTTCTAGCTGGCGGCTTTAGCCGACGCGATAGTTAGGTGCTTCTTTGGTGATCTGCACGTCGTGGACGTGGGATTCAGCCATGCCTGCGCCGGTGATGCGCACAAACTCAGGCTTGGTGCGCATTTGCTCGATGTCGGCGCTGCCGGTGTAACCCATCGAGGAACGCAGACCGCCCATCAGTTGGTGAATGATCGCCGTCAGCGAGCCTTTGTACGGCACGCGACCTTCGATGCCCTCCGGCACCAGCTTCTCGGCACCCGCAGAGGAATCCTGGAAGTAACGGTCGGAGGAACCTTGGGATTGCGACATTGCACCCAACGAACCCATGCCGCGATACGCCTTGTACGAACGGCCCTGGAACAGTTCGATTTCGCCTGGCGCTTCTTCAGTACCGGCAAACATCGAACCCATCATCACGCTGGAAGCACCTGCGACGATGGCTTTAGACAGGTCACCCGAGAAACGGATGCCGCCGTCAGCGATCAACGGTACGCCTGTGCCTTCAAGCGCTGCCGCTACATTGGCAATGGCGCTGATTTGTGGAACACCCACACCGGCCACGATACGGGTGGTGCAGATCGAACCTGGGCCGATACCGACTTTAACTGCGTCAGCGCCCGCTTCTGCCAGGGCCAGAGCCGCGGCGCCAGTGGCGATGTTGCCGCCAATGACCTGGACTTGAGGGAAGTTCTGCTTGACCCAACGTACGCGGTCGATCACGCCTTTGGAGTGACCATGTGCGGTATCGACGACAACAACGTCAACGCCAGCGGCGACCAAAGCCGAAACGCGATCTTCGGTGTCTTTACCGGTACCGACCGCTGCGCCGACGCGCAAACGACCCTGGTCATCTTTGCTAGCCAGCGGGTAAGCCTTGGCTTTTTCGATGTCGTTGACAGTCATCATGCCTTTGAGGGCGAATTTGTCGTCGACGATCAGCACGCGCTCGATGCGGTGCTTGTGCAACAGTTCACGAGCTTCGTTCTTATCGGCGCCTTCCATGACCGTGACCAAACGCTCTTTAGGCGTCATCACTTCACGAACAGTGGCTTCGAGACGGTTTTCGAAACGCACGTCACGGGACGTCACGATGCCGACCAGGTCGCCATTGTGCAGTACAGGTACGCCGGAGATGTTGTGCAGGCGGGTCAGTTCGAGCAGTTCACGAACCGTCGCGTCAGCTTCGATAGTGATGGGTTCTTTAACCACACCGGCTTCGTAGCGTTTGACCTTGCGCACTTCGTGAGCTTGCTGCTCGATGGTCATGTTCTTGTGGATGATGCCAATACCGCCTTCCTGAGCCATGGCAATCGCCAGTCGGGCTTCAGTCACGGTGTCCATTGCGGCGGAAACCAGCGGAATATTCAGTTCAATGCCACGGGTCAAACGAGTCTTTAGACTGACTTCGTTCGGAAGAACCTCGGAATAACCGGGAACGAGAAGGATGTCATCGAATGTGAGTGCTTCTTGGCTGATACGCAGCATCGCTGGGGCTCCCGAGCGGGAAAATGGAAGCGCGCCATTGTACTCAAAACACCTGTAGCTCTCAACGGAAACCTTTAGAGAGTTTTGCGCTAAAGGCTATGGTTTATTGACTCCAGAGGCAGAAAACTCCCTTACAACTCAACGTTGACCCACGCCACCGGCTGATCCAGCCAATCAGCAAACTCATCCAGAAAGCGCTGCTTGAAACCCGCCTCGGCCCAATTATTGAAGATAAACCCCAGATTGGAAAACGCGCAGGGCTGCAAAAACAGGAAGCCGTTGATGTCATCTTCATGGCCACACAGGGGGCAAGTGAAGTTGTCAGTGCGCCCTGGCATCCAGTCTTCGAGGCTGTCGAACAGGGCTTCTCCAACTTCCTTGCGGCATTCGGCGCAGCCTGCTTCTTCAAGAAAGCCCTTGGCCGGGGTGTAGATGCAGCGCTTGGTGACGATCTCTAGGCCATTGATTGGATGACCGAACGGCAGCGCTTCAGGGTGCAACACAACGCTCGCCGCACCCGGGGCGATGGCATACGCCATGCCATTACCCGTGCGGCCGCAGGTGCTGAGTTCTTCTTCAATGATGTTCTTGCGCACCAGCCAACGCACGATCGCGCGGGCACGCGGCTCGTGGACCGGCAGAGTGGAGATTTTAGGAACGATGATGCTTTGCGAATTCATGGGTACGGCACATATAGATAAAAAGAAACAGGCACGGTAGGCGCTAGCTTGCCTCGCGCCTACAAGAAATCAAGTGCTCAAGTAGCGCGCAATCAGCGCAACGCCGCTTGCCAGCACCAGCCAGGTCACCAGCCGGACAAAGGCTTCGCGTGACAATTTGATCGCTAGTCTACGCCCTATCCAAAGCCCCAACGCCATCGCCGGCAACAGACAGACGGCCAACCACAACAACTCACCGTCGGTGTACACACCCGCGATCACGAACAGGCTCAAACGCACCACAGTGCTGCAACTGATCAACGCACTTTGCGTGGCCCGTGCCGCGTCCTTGGCCAGCCGCGCATTCAAGTACAGCGCGTATAAAAAGCCGCCGCTGCCAAAAAGAGCACCAAACAACCCGCCTATGACCCCCGTCGGCACCGCCCACCCCGCCGCCACTTGGCGGGGCCGAACTTTTACCGCCAGGCTGTACACCGCGTAGGCACTGATAAACACGCCCATCAACAGCAGTAACAGGTCGGATTTAAGGTTCAGCAAAAAGACCACACCGACGATGCAACCGACCGCCATGCAGGGCAGCAAGCGGAGTAACTCTGGGCGCGCCACATCACGCCGCGAGGGCAACCAGTTGCCAAAGGCAGCGACAAAATCGAGCAACACCAGCAGCGGGATAATTTTCGACAACGGCAAGCACAGGATCAAAATCGGCCCGGCGACCAGCGCCGTCCCAAAACCCGCCACGCCAAACACGATGTAAGCCAAGGCAATGGCCAGCCCAATCAACACCCACTCACCGCCGGTAAAAGGTAAATCCATTGCCCTACTTCCTTGTATTTAGTGCGTGGACTTTAACCAGATAGGTGCAGCCAAAACAATCCGCCCTTATGATGGCCCGCATGATTAAAGATCCTTTTGCACGACTCAATCTCGACCGAGAAGTCCTGACCGTCAGCCAGCTCAACGGCCGGGCGCGGGTCTTGCTCGAAGACGTGTTCAGCAACATCTGGGTCGAGGGCGAAATCTCCAACCTCGCCCGCCCAGCGTCTGGGCATATTTACTTCACCCTCAAAGACAGCGGTGCTCAAGTACGCTGCGCGTTGTTTCGCAACAACGCTGCGCGGGTGCGTCAGGCGCTGAAAGACGGTCTGGCGGTCAAAGTACGCGGCAAGGTCTCGCTGTTTGAAGGCCGTGGCGATTACCAATTGATCCTCGACACTGTCGAACCGGCGGGTGATGGCGCGCTGCGCCTGGCCTTTGATGCGCTGAAAGAAAAGCTCAGTGCAGAAGGTTTGTTCAGTGCCGAGCGCAAAGTGCCGTTGCCTGCACACCCGCAGCGCATCGGCATTATCAGCTCGCCCACCGGCGCGGTGATTCGCGACATCATCAGCGTGTTTCGCCGCCGCGCCCCTCAGGTTGAACTGACCCTGATCCCCACCGCCGTGCAGGGCCGTGAAGCGACCGCGCAAATTGTCCGGGCGTTGAAACTGGCCGATGCGCGGGGCTTTGACGCGTTGATTCTGGCCCGTGGTGGTGGTTCCCTCGAAGACCTGTGGTGCTTTAACGAAGAAGCCGTTGCGCGGGCGGTCGACGCCTGTGTCACCCCAATCGTCAGTGCCATCGGGCACGAAACTGACGTATCGATCAGTGACTTTGTCGCAGACGTGCGCGCACCAACGCCGTCTGCTGCTGCGGAACTGCTAGCACCGGACGCCAGTGATCTGCAACACCGGGTCGACAGCCTGCATCGCCGACTGGTCATGCGTATCCGCGATCGCCTGATGCGCGACCGCCTGCGCCTCGATGGCTTGGCGCGGCGTCTGCGCCATCCGGGTGAACGGTTGCGCCAGCAAGCTCAGCGTCTCGATGACCTGGACATGCGTATGCGCCGCGCGTTTGAGCGCAGCCTTAATACGCGCCGCGAACGCTTGATCCGCCTCGAAACACGATTGGCCGGGCAACATCCAGGCCGCCAACTGGCATTACTGCGCCAGCGCCTCGACAGCCTCGCCGAGCGCTTGCCGCGTGCCATGCGTGAAGGCCTCAAGGCCCGTCGTCTCAATTTGCAAAGCCAAATGCAAACCCTGCATGTGGTCAGCCCATTGGCCACTTTAGGTCGCGGCTACAGCATATTGCTCGACGAGCGCGGCAATGCCATTCGCAGCGCCGATCAGACCCACAATGGCCAGCGCCTGAAGGCCCGATTGGGCGAAGGCGAATTACAGGTACGGGTTGAAGACAATCACCTGACGCCCGTGACCCTTTCTTTACTGGATTGAGCTAATGCCACGCTTTTTTACTGCCGCTTTATTGCTGTGCCTAGCCTTCAACGCTTCGGCCGCCGACAGCTACATCACCCGACTGCTCAACAAGCCAGTGCCGGGCGGGGTGGCGGTGCTTGACCTAGGCAATGGCGCGCAACGGCCAGAGGCTAAATACGATGGCAAACCGGTGTTGGTGGTCAAAGAACAGGACACTTGGCGCGCGATTGTCGGTATCCCGCTGACCGTCAAACCGGGCACCCAAACACTGAATGCTAATGGCCGAAGCCTGACCTTCAGCGTGGGCAACAAGAAGTACCCTGAGCAGCACATCACCCTGAAAAACCAGCGCCAGGTCAACCCAAACCCGGACGACCTCAAACGCATCGAGAACGAGCTAGCGGTGCAAATCAAGGCGTACCGCACCTTCAGCCCGAACACGCCGAGCAACTTATTGCTGGACAAGCCCGTCAACGGCCCGCTGTCGAGCAAATTTGGCGTGCGCCGTTTCTTCAACGGCGAAGAGCGCAACCCGCATGCGGGCCTAGACTTCGCCGTGCCCGCGGGCACACCGATCAAAACCCCGGCAGCCGGTAAAGTCATCCTAATCGGCAATTACTTTTTTAATGGCAATACCGTGTTTGTCGATCACGGCCAAGGTTTTATCAGCATGTTCTGTCACATGTCGAAAATCGACGCCACGCTTGGCCAACAACTGGCACGCGGCGATGTGGTCGGCAAAGTCGGTTCAACCGGCCGCGCTACCGGGCCACACATGCACTGGAACGTCAGCCTGAACGATGCGCGGGTCGATCCTGCCATTTTTATCGGAGCCTTTAAGCCCTGAGCCTAACGTAAACGCGGCATCAGCCAACCCTGGCGCCCCTGACAGATCTGGCGCGGCATGCCCAAGTGGCCAAACGAATAGGTGTTGGGGCCCAGCTTCAATACTTGTGCGTATACGTCTTCCCCGGGTTCGCTCATGAAGGCCAGGCTCTGTTCGTCACTCAGTGTATCTCCCCGTTTGCGCGTAATTTTAGTGACGGTTTTTTTCAGATAAGGCCCCGCCTGCATGTACTTGAAATCGACAAAACGATGAAAGTTGTAGACTTGGGATTTAGTGTCCTTCAACAGGAGTACCTTGCGGCCACTGATTCTGGAAAAACCAATGTTATTACCGTTAAAAAACTGACTGTAAGAACCCAACGTACGCGCGTCAGTAAAGTCGGATGACACTACAAGGACTTCAAAGTCCAGATGACACTCCCAAACGACCCGATCGGCAGAGTAAAACCACAGAGCGACGACCCAAGGCAAACCCAGCAGTGCAACTATAACGATCCCGCGCGTACTCCATTTGACAGCCGCCATTACTCGGTTTCATCCACAACTAAATAGGATATGCACCCCGACACACTGACTTCTATCGGGTCCTGGCATAAAAAATACCCATACGCGTTATCCCTTAGCCCACCGTTAAAATAGACATAGGCGTAACTCGCCAAACCGGTAAACGCGGGTGGTTTGCTCTTCAACTTAAACAGATGAGCCTTGATTCGTTCAGGACTTATGTTTAAACCCGGTGCCGAAAATAGATGCAGGTTGTTACCCCCCGGCACCGGCATGTAACTAAGCTCAATGGCAGAAGACAGCGGCGAACTTAACTGCCCACCTTGCCAACCAAAAGCCAGAAGGGTGTTAAAGAACAACAACCCGACCAGGCAGAGTAACGTACGCCTGCTCCTGCGCTCTGGCGGGGCAATCACTGAGATCTCAGCACCACCCACAGCCAGTATCGGTGCGCTGTAAGCCTCACAATTCGGTGCTGGTGCACTGTCACTGAGCCTCTCAATTGACAAGGTATCGCTGATTTTGTAACCAATGCGGGGCACCGTAACGACAAAATAAGAGTGCCCTACAGTGGACAAACAACGGCGAATCTGGGCAATAGACTGATTGACGCTGTTAGCGGAAACTTGCTGGCCATAACGCTCCCACCCTGCATACAACAACGCCTTTTTAGTCACAATGGCGCCTTGGGCTTCAAGCAATGTCGATAAGCAGCGACTGGCGGCAGCCCCAATGACGATGGGTGCAACGCCGCTACCCAAGTCTGAGACTTCATACAGTTCATCATCAAACAACATTACGTCGGCTATTAAATACCGGGCCATATTGCAGCCTTAACTTTCGATCTTCTGAAGTGTACCCCCCTCGTTTACAGACTTATATAACAAAGGCCAAAAAGCTTTAACAGCACTCTGGTCAATCAGCGACAATACACACTTTAGTAACACACCGACTCTTTATTCATGTCAGACAAAGCCTACATTTAAACTTTTAATTTCCTCACCTGCTGATACGCCGTTCACCCCCACTCTACTCACAGGTTCACATCAAAAATAAGCGTCGCTAAACCGCTGTAGGTACTCCCCGGATAACGCATCATCTCTGTGACATGTTGCGCGTTTACGTCGTAATGCATGGTTGCTGTTTGCGCCCCATGCAAACCGCCCATTTTAAACACCGCGGCCTGCTCAGCCCCGTACTTCAGAGGCACCTTTAACGCAGGTGAACTCCCCGGCCATTGAACAATACTGGCCGGCAAACTGACTGAAATATCGACCGGTACTTGCGAAGATCCAGTGCCTGTATCTGTGCTGATTGCGCAGTCAAGACCGATCACATATTCACAGTTCAGATACGCCTTGAAGTAACCTGTGCCGGCTATTTTAAAGAGATGACGCGCACTCAGCGACGGTGCCGATTTCCCGCCACTCATGCTGTTTTCCCAGCCCTGCTCAGGTTGTAAAACAGCTCGATAAGACCCTGCTGGAAATTCAACTTTTAGCGAGGTATTAACCCGCAATTCAAAATTAATGATCAGGGCATGGTCACTGGCAACAGTCCTGTCGCCAAAATCGATGTCCGCGCCCGGACCCACGCTGTACATAAGACTTCCTTTATAAGTACCGGCATCCATGTCCACCGGGTTGGGTGTCAGCAGCGAATAGGCCACATTAACGTTGGTGTATTGGAACGGTCCGGAAATATCAAAGACCGGGAGTTTGACGCACGAACGTTTTTCATGCGGCGTGCGCCAAAAGAAGTCAAACGTCAGGTTGGTATACCCTGGCGTCGCCCCGCCAAAACAGGGAATAGGCGCTTGCCACCACGCCCCTCCCGGATCAGTTTTGCCCCACCATAGTTGGTCGTGCCCCTTAGTACCGTCCACGGGCTTATTGAGTACGTAACGGCCACCGTAGCCCGCCAGCGCAAACCTGAGGGTACGGGTATTGCCCGTTGCTTCATTGGTCAATGTCACAAATCGAAAAGCGCCATCCATACTGAAAAAAGCACCTGAACGCTCATTGGCATACGCCTCTCTGGCAATAAGCCCAACATCCGATACTGCGCCAAATTGGGTCAGAAAACTTCTCAGCCTGTCCGGCGTACACAGCCGCGGGACTTCAACACAAACGCCTCCATCCACGCTGGTATTAATAAACATCGTATTCCCGGGATTGTCAGGATCCGGCGTGTATTCGGCGGTGATCGTGTACTCACTTGCCATGCCCTGCCCTGCCCACATCAGGCAACTGAGGCTGACCGCTCTAAGTGCTTGCCCTCTCTCTAAAAACAGGCGCTTTAGCGTGCATTGCACACGCTTGATGATTAATACACTCACGGCTCAGACTCCCTTTGCTGCAACGGTTGAAGCCGACACACACACAATATCTGGCACCACCAGCACATTGTTTTCCCGTTTATGCTTATTCGGTTCCAGCACAACACTGCACGCGGGCTGACCTCGATGACTCACGTTCAACGTGGGTGATGACTCGCTCATTTCTAGGACAAAGAACCCGTCCACCTCCGAGACTCCGCTGCCGACAGGATTTTGAATAAGGGCACCGCCCATTGGCCGTCCTTGGGGGTCGACCAGACGCCCGAGCACTGACACGGTTTTATGCACACGCAGTTGCTGGTAGGCGACACCTCCTTTATTGACGTGGTAGCGGCTGACGTTTGGGTAGATTGTCGCGGCAGGGTCGTCGCTCCCTGCAAAATCGAAATGCACAGTGCCGGTCTTATAAGCACTTACCGGGACGATATTACGCCCTGGCTTGAGCAGCGCACCGTAACTGCCGCCCATCTCATCGGCGCGCAGTAGCACGCTGTCGACATCCGATTCAAGGTCAACAATCATTGCCCCCTCGCCCCCATAAAAACTACCGCTGGCCGCCACTGCACCTGCCCCTATCGCCACGGTACTGGCAAGGTTTAAACCGCCGCTGATTTCGCCGTCATAAGAAGAGCGCAGAGCATAGGCATCGCCGTTCAGCATTCGGGTTTCGAATTGGGTCGAGCCATTCAGGCCAGCGCCATAACTGTCCGCGGTAAGCCCAGCGGAATAACTTTTGAAGAAGTCGCCCTCAAGGACCTTGTTGTAGCCCAACGAGCCATTGAGTTCGCGTGCGCCCTCGCGGGATGTGCGGCTACCGATACTGGCCGAAAGGCTACCGCCAGGTTTGCCCAGCGCTAGGTTGATACTGACGTCGATTCCGCGATTACGCTGGCTGCCAGTGCTGATGCTTGCAGGTCGGTCAAACACTGACACCTGCCAGTTCGCATCGCTGCCAAATAACCTGCTGCGACGCAACCAGCTCAAATCAACCCCTATTCCATTGGTATTGCCGCTGCTGTGGCTGACTCGGGCGGTCAGGCTGCTGGTCACGTTCAAATGGTGATTCAGTGACAGTGCCGTACTCTGAGTGCGGCCGTTGTAGCGATATTTTGGACGAATCGCGACGGTGTCCAGGTAATCAATGTCATTTCGGGTATCTAACCAAGCACGTGAGTGAGAAAGCAGCGCACTCCCCCCCTGATATTGATAACGGGCCTGAATATCCATACCCGTGCCATAGCCAGCTGTTTGATAAACATTGCTGTAGAGGCTGATCTTGTCCGTGAAACCCCAGTCGATCGAACTGCCGTATTGCATCTTTTGCGCCACGCGCTGGGCATCCACACCAAGAATCACCCGTGGGTGCAGCAGGTAATTGACCAGAGCCCCATAGGTCAAACCCTGATCGTACCGCTGGTTATCACCCCAGTTATTCAATAGTTGACGCCGTTTACCGCCAAAGACGTTGTAGCGCCAAGGTTGATCGGCATTACGCCAGTTATTGGGCTTGTAGATCACTTCCTCGGTGGTGGAGGTCACGTGTCCGTCCTCAATCAAGCGCACCTGAACGGGGTAAATGCCTCCGGGCAACCGCCGAGTGTCGAGGGTCTGCAAGCCAGTAGTCACGGCCTGGCTGTAAATCAGCACACCGCCGCGATACACCTCAACCAGACCCTGACGGCTGGCCGTCACATAAACAGGATAGGTACTGGGGCTGGAACTGTTAACCGCCAGGCTATCGCTGGTACCGTACATAACGCCAAGCGTAGTGTCAGGGCTACCTCCAAAATTACGCGGCCGCCGATAGACGCCCAGCGCATCCGGGGTGAAATACCCCAGGCGGAAAAAATTGCCGGCAAATTCGCGCTGCGCGTAAAGCTGGTTCAGTGAATGATACGTGGGTGAGTCGGGCTCACCGGTGCGCGCCATTTCGGCCGACGCCATCTGCGTCCAGTTGCCGATGCTGCTGGTGGCCTGAACGTTATATCGCGCCGCCGTGCTGGTTTGAGAGCCACCGCCGCGCGCAATGTTTAATTGATTATGCAGAATCAAACCTGCACTCCCGCCTTCGGGCAGGGCATGGTATTGAGCCGGAGCGAGCGCGCGCTCAGCATCATCGGTCAATATTGAAAACTGTGAGTCTTGCAAGTTGTAATGCAAGGCCAGCAAACCGTTAGCACAGTTATTAGTGCAACTGCCCAGCACTGTGGGTGTGGACAATATCGCCAACCATTCGGCACGCTCAGACTCGGGCAATTGGCTTTCTTGGGTATCTGTGAAGCTGAGCAAACGCACTTTTTCTTCACGACTGAGAATGACCAACGCGTCCCCCAGCACCTGTGAATTCACATCGACCCGTACCGCGAGCGGCACATCAAAGAAGTGTTCCTGAAAGCCAGCGGGCAAAGACTCAGCCTGACGCAATACTCCCAACGTTGAAGGTTGATGGACCTCAGCGTTAATGCCGACCGACAGAATAATCGAACAACCTACAGTCAGGGCACGACCCATTAAAGAGTTCAATAGTAATTATCCAGACACACGGACATTGTTTATGTAAAACCTGCACCTCCGCTTTTCAGGCAGCCGAACGCGTCGCTGACAGTTCGACTGCCTGAAAAGAGAGTCTTAAAACTTAGGTATTACTCAACTCGACTTACAGTGATCGAGGGGGAACGGCATCAAACGTCATATTCACAATACCCGTGTACTCTCCCGCCGGAATACCGACGCCGGTTTGACTGGTAGCAATAGTCAAATCAACACGTTTACCGGCAGCAGCTTCAGTGGCGCTGATCACCTCCTGAGCGGTAATGGGGTTTAGTTCCTGGTTGTTGAAATGAACATCAAGGGGCACCATGCCAGTTCCGTTTGAAAGGAAGGCACCGCCACTGTCGGTGAGACGTGCTGCAATCGCCCCCGAACTGTTTTTAACATCGAAGGCTTTACGCAGTGTACTCAGCTTGCCGCCGCCTGGTGCGACCGGATCCGGCGTCCATTCCAGACGCTGTGGAACGCCAATCCAGCCTGTATCAGCCGGTACCACATAAAATGAGGTCGATGGCACACTGGCAATCAACTGAACCTGTACTTCAATAGGATCAGCCGCCAAAGCATGTGCAGCGCTCAGCGAGGTCAACAACGCAAGGGCCACAGGACTGACAGTGGCCATAAAAGTACGTTTCATTATTACTTCCTTTTTTAGTTTAGGTGTACAGGGTGAAACAGTGTCAAAGACGGATTAACTCAAGTAGTCGGGATAGAGATAGCGCGTTTCGACGCACCTTCTTGAAGCACGAAACTATGGGTTTTATTTTCTTCTTTGGTAAATGTATAAGTGCGGCCAGGCAGTACGTAATGTTGCGCAACCGGCGAACACTCACTGGCCTTTTCAACATGGCAGCTTTTAACAAAGTCTAAAGCAACAACACTGTTGCCAGCGTTATGCACGCTGTAGGTGCCCTTTTCGTCTTTAAGACGGGTATCAAAAATAACGTTATCGGGCCTGACAAACATAAACGTGCCAAAGCCTGTTAACAGCGTCACTTGTGCTGTCAGCGCTTCTTTATAATTTTTCTGGTCATCGTCACTTTGATCGAAACGGTCATCACTCGATGGCAACACCGGAATAAAACGAACCCGGTAATAACGTTCCTGTTCGCGACTGCCCAGAAATAACAACCGCGTCGACTGCATACCATTGGCGGGAATAATCATCCGCGCCGGACTCGCCAACAAAGTGTTCTGTTGAGCCATTGGCACTGTAGAGAGTGCCTTGGGGGGTTGTTCTATAGGCTGCCCCCGATTGTCGTAAATGATTTCCTGAACCACGACCTTTACGAACGCCGTACTGGACCCAGCGTTATAAATACGTTTCAGGACTGCACTTTTACCGTTATCAAGAAAACCGAACATTGGCCCCGGATTGATAGACGGCGAAGCAATTGCCCCTGCCCCCCACATACAACCCATCATCAGAAACAGATAGCTATAAGCTCGCATCGAAATACCTGGCTGCTGATTATTGTTCTCTCCAGAGCGTGTGGCGCTGCTGTGGAAGCGCCAATAAGTATTGCGACAATTTGAGTGATGAAGTGAAAACGCTCATCAGTGCTCATGCTTGAGCAGCGCAACACAGGGCTTTTCACGGTATTTCAGGGTTTTTCACAAGGATTTGCAGACCCTCTTCAACACTTAAATGTTCATAAAGCCCGGCAGTCCCCCATTCACGTTCAAACAGCACGCATTTGTAACGCCTGCTTACCTCGGCAGCCTATCGCTGGAAGATACGTAGACAGCGCAATTAAAAAAGCCATTTCAACTTTATAGAGCTATAAAAAACCGATTAACCGCCAAAATCGAGCAGTCCTCTCAATTTTTTTTGGCGACTTGCCATCTTTCTCACCAATGGTTAGGGTTGAGTCCATGAACGCACCTCACATCCTCATTCTGCTTCGCCAACACCGCAGCCTTTGCCTCGTCAGTGCACGACTGCAAAGCTAGTTGCGGTGCCTCGCCTTCTGCTTTGTATTTCTTCAGCTAGCCGCCTCTTGAATAGCCGGCTCGCCTAAAAAGGATTGCCTGATGACCATGCTCAAAGACCCTTCGTCCAAATACCGCGCTTTCCCGGTCATTGACCTGCCTGACCGTACCTGGCCTTCGAAAACCATCACAGAAGCACCTATCTGGTGCAGCTCCGACTTGCGCGACGGCAACCAGTCGCTGATCGAGCCAATGGATGCGGTAAAGAAGCTGCGCTTCTGGAAAACCCTGGTCAGCGTTGGCGTAAAAGAAATTGAGGCGTCGTTCCCGGCCGCTTCGCAGACCGACTTTGACTTTGTGCGTACGCTGATCGAAGACGGCCACATCCCGGAAGACACCACCATTCAGGTGTTGACCCAAGGCCGTGAAGACCTGATCGCACGAACGTTTGAATCGCTGCGCGGCGCGAAAAAAGCCATCGTTCACTTGTACAACGCAACCTCGCCGTCGTTCCGCCGCATCGTCTTCAACCAAGACAAAGACGGCATCAAGGAAATCGCTGTCAGCGCGGCCAAACTGTTCGTCAAATATGCCGCCGAGCAGCCAGACACCCAGTGGACCTTTGAATACTCGCCAGAAACCTTCAGCGCCACCGAACTGGAGTTTGCCAAGGAAGTGTGTGACGCGGTGATCGAGGTGTGGAACCCGACGCCAGAGCACAAAGTGATCCTCAACTTGCCCGCCACCGTTGAGTGCGCCACCCCGAATATTTACGCCGACCAAATCGAGTGGTTCGGCCGCCATATCAACCGCCGTGACAGCGTGATTATCAGCCTGCACACCCACAACGACCGTGGCACCGGTGTTGCCGCCACTGAACTGGGCTTGATGGCCGGTGCTGATCGCGTCGAAGGCTGCCTGTTTGGTAACGGCGAACGCACTGGCAACGTTGATCTGGTGACCGTGGCCCTGAACATGTACACACAAGGCCTGGACCCACAGTTGGACTTCTCCGATATCGACGGCGTGCGCAAAGTGGTTGAAGAGTGCAACCAGATTCCGGTTCACCCGCGTCACCCGTATGTTGGCGATCTGGTGCACACCGCGTTCTCAGGCTCGCACCAGGACGCTATCCGCAAAGGTTTCGCCCAGCAGAAGCCGGACGCCCTGTGGGAAGTGCCGTACTTGCCGATTGACCCGGCCGACATTGGCCGCAGCTATGAAGCCGTGATTCGGGTGAACAGCCAGTCGGGCAAAGGCGGGATTGCTTACCTGCTGGAGCAGGAATACGGCATCAGCTTGCCACGCCGCATGCAGATCGAGTTCAGCCAGGTGGTTCAGCGCGAGACTGATCGTCTTGGTCTTGAAATGAGCGCACAGCAAATACACAGCTTGCTGCACAGCGAATACCTGCAAGCCAACACGCCTTACGCGTTGGTGAGCCATCGTCTGCAGGAAGAAAACGGCCACAGCGCCGTCGACGTTGAGGTCTCTGCTCAAGGCGCTGGCGAGACTAACCTGCGTTGGAGCGGCAAAGGTAACGGTGCGCTGGAAGCACTGGTGGCGGGCCTGCCTGTGAATGCCGAAATAATGGATTACAACGAACATGCCATTGGTGCAGGCACCAACGCCAAGGCCGCGGCCTACATCGAGCTGCGGGTGAATGGCGAGCGTGCTGTACACGGCGTGGGCATTGATGAAAACATCACCACCGCCAGCTTCAAGGCTCTGTTCAGCGCCCTGAACCGCTCGCTGAGCGAAGCCGACGCTAAAGCCGCGTAAGTAATAGCCATAAACACAAAAGGCCCTGAGGTGTGAAAACCTCAGGGCCTTTATGTTGGGTTCTGAACTGCCCCCAAAAAGTTGGACACCCATCCAACTTTTTGGGT
>NZ_ALJC01000009.1 GCF_000282975.1 Pseudomonas psychrophila HA-4 | reverse complement strand
CCATCCCCGGATCGAGGATGAGCCGGTCGGCAGCGACCCCGCTCCGTCGCAAGGCGGAAACCCGCGCCTCGAAGAACCGCACAATCTCGTCGAGCGCGTCTTCGGGTCGAAGGTGACCGGTGCGGGTGGCGATGCCATCCCGCTGCGCTGAGTGCATAACCACCAGCCTGCAGTCCGCCTCAGCAATATCGGGATAGAGCGCAGGGTCAGGAAATCCTTGGATATCGTTCAGGTAGCCCACGCCGCGCTTGAGCGCATAGCGCTGGGTTTCCGGTTGGAAGCTGTCGATTGAAACACGGTGCATCTGATCGGACAGGGCGTCTAAGAGCGGCGCAATACGTCTGATCTCATCGGCCGGCGATACAGGCCTCGCGTCCGGATGGCTGGCGGCCGGTCCGACATCCACGACGTCTGATCCGACTCGCAGCATTTCGATCGCCGCGGTGACAGCGCCGGCGGGGTCTAGCCGCCGGCTCTCATCGAAGAAGGAGTCCTCGGTGAGATTCAGAATGCCGAACACCGTCACC
>NZ_ALJC01000008.1 GCF_000282975.1 Pseudomonas psychrophila HA-4 | reverse complement strand
CGGCTCAATCTCTGCTTGGGCGCTGGCGACCAGATGATCATTGAGGCAGTTATCGTTAACCCAGACCCGAATTGCGCCTCCTGGCGTCATTCCCACAACAACGGCTGCCATAGAGTTTGCTTTATGATCCGGCCAGTCCGGACAACGGCGTGCCGTTGAGCCGCGCATAATGCGGCGTGCATCTTCGGGAATATCGATCCAGCCTTTGTATGTTCTTTGTTCAACGATGGATTGCCAACGCACGAAAATCCGCTTTGGCAAATCAGCGCCGGTCATCGGGTAGATATTCCCTCCAATGGGTCCCCAGCCTCGGGCGTGCTCTTTATCGAGGCCTGGGTCGCCGGTACCAATAGAGCCGCCTCCAAGTCTCCTGAACAATCGGCCTTTGATGTCTTCGACAACAGTGATTTCTACGAGTCCTTGCATATAGGTAGGGCCTTGGAAATCAATACTCCACCCATCATCTTTAGGGTCGTTTGCACCCGACAGCGGATCGTGTTTGCAGGCGGCAAGCATTAATAGGCTCATGAGCAAAGCCATGAGGTTTAGGCGCGCGTGGCCCCGCTGGACGCTACCAACTGCCATAGG
>NZ_ALJC01000007.1 GCF_000282975.1 Pseudomonas psychrophila HA-4 | reverse complement strand
AAGCCTGATTCAGAGATAGCCTTGTATCGCACCGTGAGTGGGTGTCCGATGGTGATTAGTCAAATTAAGTTAGAGATCAATGCTGTCTATGGAGTGGGTTGGAGTGATTTACATGGAGACAGTGCAGGCGTTGTAATTCGTGAGGTGCTGCCCATTGAATTTAGAGAAAAATTTAATGCGTCGGGCGAAAGTTCTTTTTATGGGCAGTGTCAGTGGCTCTTTCGTACGTCGGGTAAGACTCGCGTTCTTAGAAAAATTCTGGATTGTAAAGATACGGATGCAGGGGGTGTGTTGACTCGTGGTCGTCCTGCGGCTGGATATACCTTGGATCAGTTGCCGGGTAAAACGGTGAAGTTAACAATTAAGTTGGCTGAAGAAGAAATACCTGCCATTAAAGATACTTGGGTTAAAGTCCCTAATGGTTGGAAGCGTTGTATGGGCGATAATTTTGAAGATCAATATGCATTCTGTTATGGCGATTATAAGCGCTTTAGTAGCTTTATGATGCCGGACGGAAAGCAGTGCACTATCTATCCCGGCTGTACTGAGTAAGAGGACGTGTACATGCAGCGAATAGTTAAGCGTGTAGCCTTGTTGGCATTGAGTGTGATTGCTTCCGGGTGTTCTTTAAAACCATCGGATACTTTTATTTTTACTGCCGATTTGCCGCCGAATTTTTATTACCGGGCTGCGGCTGTTTATGTGCCAGCAAAAGGCGAGACATGTACGGTGCCTGGAGGTAAAAATACACACGTAGGCTTCAATCGTCATTGGCGCAAGGAGTATAAGCCTGATTCAGAGATAGC
>NZ_ALJC01000006.1 GCF_000282975.1 Pseudomonas psychrophila HA-4 | reverse complement strand
AGTGGCGAACCAAAACCGCCAGCACCGCAATCCCGGCCAGGATCAGCCAGTTGTATTGGCTGCCGTAGGTGCTCGGGAAGTGGTTGCTGATCATGATGAACAGCACCGGCAAGGTGAAGTAGTTGTTGTGACGCGAACGCAACAGGCCTTTGGCCGGCAATGCCGGATCGGGCGAGCGGCCTTCTTTGATGGCGGCCACCAATGCACGCTGGGCGGGCATGATGATGCGGAATACGTTGCCGACCATGATGGTGCCGATGATGGCGCCGACATGCAGATACGCGCCGCGTCCGCTGAACACTTTGCTCAGGCCGAAGGCTGCGGCGACCAACAACACAAACAGGATGAAACCGAGCAGCGCCGGGCGCTTGCCCAAGGCGGAGTCGCACAGAAAGTCGTAGATAAACCAGCCTGCAATCAACGAACCGATACCGATGGCGACCGCTTCAGGGCCGCTTAGGGTGGAGCCTGGAGCAATCAGATACAGCGCCGGATTGAAGTAAAACACCAGGCACAGCAGTGCGATGCCTGACATCCAGGTGAAATAGGCTTCCCATTTAAACCAGTGCAGGTTGTCTGGCATGGTCGGTGGGGCCAGCTTGTACTTCTCGAGGTGGTAAATACCGCCCCCGTGAATGGCCCATAAATCGCCGGCCAGACCGTCTTTGGGGTTGGCTCGATTGAGGTTGTTCTCAAGCCAGACAAAATAAAACGACGCGCCAATCCAGGCCACACCGGTAATCATATGAATCCAACGCACGCTCAGATTCAGCCATTCCATCAGATGTGCTTCCACAGTCTTTACCTCTGCCCGTCGTTCTTTTTTGAACGTTGAGGCCTTCTCTTATTGGTGGGGGGCGAGGATCAATTGCTCATCCTCTTTAAAGAAATGCTCATCGCAGTTATTGCCTGCACCACTGCGATCAACCACCAGGAAGTCATCCCGCTTTTCGATCGTTAGCACCGGATGGTGCCAAACGCCGCGATGGTAATTAATGCCCTGCCTGCCATTACTGACAAAGGCGCGGACCAAGCCTGATACAGGTTCATCGCCAACTGGCGCGACCACGATCAGAAAGGGGTTGCCGAGCAGCGGGATAAAAGCTTGGCTGCCCAGCGGATGGCGCTCCAGCATGCACACAGTGAACGGCATGTCCTGCGCCTCGGCGCGGAAAATGCTGATGATCGCCTTGCAGTCTGGCGTAGCCGTTTGGACTTCGGCCAGACGATGAAAACGCATCGTTGAACCGTTGTTGATCATGAAGTGGTCGCTGCCATCGGTTTCAATCACGTCACCGAACGGGGCGAAGGCTTCTTTGGTCAGCGGTTCAATCTGCAATGTGCGCATGGTGGTCTTCTTTTTCTAAATGACTGTCAGGTGTTCGTTTTGCTGTTGTAGTCGCTGCCGCAGGCTGCGTTAAGGTCCGAAGGGCCTTCAACAGCAAGGTCGCTGCGCAACCCATCGCAGCCTTCGTCAGCGACTACAGTTTTTGCGTTATTTAGCGACCTTGCCCAGAACACGCAGGCGGCTTACACCGCCGTCCGGGAACAGGTTGAGCCGAATGTGGGTGATCGGACCAAGGGCTTTGATCTGCTCGTTGAAGGTATGCTCAGCGTGCATTTCAAGTTTTTGGCTCGGCAGCAATTCACGCCAGAACAGGCTCTGGGTTTCGATCTGGCTGTCGGTGCCGCCTTTGACGAACGCGCCTTGAATCGAGCAGCTGTCCGGGTAGTTACCCTTGAAGTGCAGGGTGTCGACGACGATCTGTTCAACCTCACCGGCATGCCCCAGCGCGACGATGACCCAGTCGTTGCCGGGTGTACGACGGCGTGCGGTTTCCCAGCCATCACCCATGTTGATGCCACGGCCTGGGTTGAGGATGTTGCTCATGCGCCCAAAGTGTTCGTCGGAACAGGCGAGGGCACGGCCACCATTGAGGGCCGCAGCGAGGTCGACCTGTTCGTTGTCACCCACGGCCGACCAGTCACGGAACGGCACGCCGTACACACGCAAACGTGCTACGCCGCCATCTGGGTAGATGTTGAAGCGCAAGTGGCTGAACGCCTGATCGTTGCTGATTGCATGGTAGTGATGGCTGTTACCTTGCAACTCGACGGCCGACAGCACTTCAACCCATTGAGTGTTGGCGTCAGGTTCGCCCGAGGCCAGAAAGCAGGCTTCAAGCGAGGCAGATGGCGGGAAGTTGCCGGTGAAGAATGAAGTGTCAATGTCTACGCCTTTGATCGAGCCTGGAACGCCGAGGCGGATGACAGCACTGTCATAGCCTTCAAAGCGTTTGCGGCGCGACTCCCAGCCGTCCATCCACTTACCGTTGTCATCGAAAACGCCCTCCTTCCATACGGCCGGGGTCGGCTGGAACAGACGGTTGGCGTCGGCGAACCAATCATCGGTTACGGAGATGATTTTGGTGCCCAGACGGGCATCGGCCAAGTTGACGAACTTCTCGAACGGTACGGCGTAAGCTTTCATTCTTCTGGTCTGCCTTTAAGTCAGTGGCTGGAGATGCGTCACCGGCAGGTGCCGGCTCGGCTTAGAGCTGGAGTAATCGGAACAGGGCTATTTTGTTGATTTCTGCCAACGCGCAGTTGAACTCGACGTCTGCCGGGTTATGGATACGGGTCTCGAACGCGGCGAGGATCTGGTGCCGGTCGCTGCCTTTTACCGCCATGATGAAGGGAAACTTGAACGTGGCTTTGTAGGCCTCATTCAGCTCGGTGAAGCGCTGAAACTCTTCTTCCGTGCAGTGGTGAATACCGGCGCCAGCTTGTTCGTGAGTGCTGGATTCGGTCAGTTGGCCCTGTACGGCAGCTTTGCCCGCCAGGTCCGGGTGAGCGTTGATCAGTCCCAGTTGGCTGTTGTGATCGGCGCTCAATAAAATGTCGCTCATACGCTGGTGCAAAGTTTCGATCTGATCGACGCTGGCATCCAGGCCCAGGTCGTAAGCCTTTTCGGCGACCCAGGGCGAGTGTTCGTAAATGTCGGCAAAGGCATCGACAAACGCTTCACGGCTCATGGCTGAAGGCTTGAGGGTCTTGAAGGCGCTCATTGGTCGGTCTCTGCAACATATGGGTGGGTGGCGTGCCAGTGACGGGCGATGTCCACGCGGCGGGTGAACCAGACCTGTTCGTGACCCTTGGCGTATTCAATGAAGCGCTTGAGGGCGGCGAGACGCGCAGGGCGGCCAATGAGGCGGCAATGCAGGCCGATGGATAGCATTTTCGGCGACTCTGCGCCTTCGGCGTACAGCACATCGAAAGCATCCTTGAGGTACTGGTAAAACTGCTCGCCGGTGTTAAAACCCTGCACTTGGGTGAAGCGCATGTCATTGGTGTCCAGGGTGTAAGGAATCACCAGATGCGGCTTGCCGGTCGGGTTGTTCGGTTCCCAGTAGGGCAGGTCGTCGTCGTAGGTGTCGCTGTCATACAAAAAGCCGCCTTCTTCCATCACCAGACGGCGGGTATTGGGGCCGGTGCGGCCGGTGTACCAGCCCAGCGGCCGCTCGCCGCTTATTTCAGTGAGGATGCGGATCGCTTCGAGCATGTGCTCACGCTCCAGCGTCTCGTTCATGTACTGGTAGTCAATCCAGCGATAGCCGTGGCTGCAAATCTCATGCCCGGCGGCGACCATGGCACGGATCACATCGGGATGGCGTTGCGCGGCCATGGCCACGGCAAACACGGTGAGCGGGATGTCGAATTCCTGGAACAACTTGAGTACGCGCCACACGCCAGCGCGACTACCGTATTCATACAGGGACTCCATGCTCATGTTGCGCTCGCCTTGTAGCGGCTGCGCCGAAACCATTTCCGAAAGGAAGGCTTCTGATTCTTTGTCGCCATGGAGGATGTTGCGCTCACCGCCTTCTTCGTAATTGAGTACGAAAGACAGAGCGATGCGGGCGTTGTCCGGCCAATGCGGGTGAGGAGGGTTGGGACCGTAACCAATTAGGTCGCGTGGGTAGTCAGCGCTCACTACAGTCTTCCTTATTGTGGTTGTTAACAGTCGATTGGCCAGACCTGGCGTCACTGCGATGGCCTGATTGTATACAACTTTATAATGTCTTTGTAACCCTGAATTTGTGCATTTTTATCATGTCTCGTGCTGAAAAGGTACTTGCAAGAAACTTGCCTAACTAGTCAGCTTATGAACATAAAGTCTATTAAGGCTGTGGCTTTCAGAGGAAATACCGTATAGGCCCTAACGGTCACGGGCTGGGTAAAATTGCATTTTTAATTGTGTACAATTTTTGTGATAAGTGTCTTAATCTTAGCTTCGCTGTGACTTTTGGTGCGCCAAAAGAGAGCAGCGGCCGTATTTATTCACCGAGGTCGGGGAGGTCGCAGAACCAATGGGACGTTTGACTACGCACGTTTTAGATGCCGCACACGGTTGCCCTGGCAGCTCGATCAAGGTCGAGTTGTATCGGGTAGAAGGTTCACAATTGACGCTGGTAGGGCATGCGTTGACTAACAGCGATGGTCGCTGCGATGCGCCCCTGTTGCAGGGCGATGACTACCGTTCCGGGGTTTACCAGTTGCAATTCGAGGCGGGTGATTACTACCGCGCGCGGGGTGTGGAGCTGCCTGAACAGGCGTTTTTGGACGTGGTGGTGCTGCGTTTCGGGATCAGTGCCGAGCAGGATCACTACCATGTGCCGCTGCTGATCTCGCCGTACAGCTATTCGACGTACCGTGGGAGTTAGGGGTTAAGAACTGCGCACCGTGGTAGATTTTTGCCCGCTCACACTGCGGGCTTTTTTTTGAGCATAAATTGAATCGCTGAACCCGCATGCGTGCGCAGAGAGGTCTGAGAGGGCGGCATTGCGACGTTTGGTTGCCGCAAGCCGCATTCGGCAGCCGCGTAGGTGTCATGCCCTTACGCTTGCGTGATGCCTAGTCGCTGTCATCTAGCAAATTGTTCAGCGCATGAGCGCGCAGTTCATTGACTTTACCGATGCTCTTTTCCGGCGATGAGCGAATGACATCGCGCGGATCATTGATCAGCACCCGGCCATTGGTGTCTATGAGAAATTGCAGATCCTCGATATGCACACTATGGGCCCTGAGCTTGCTGATGATTGCCTTGCAGTCGTTGACAATATTTTCGTTAAACCACGTCTTGGTTGGCAGGCTTGAACGGTTCTGAACAATGTCTTCGGAATCTATGGCGTTATGGATAAAGTCTTTTGAGACGCCTACAGCGTTGCCGTATTTCACCAACGCATGTGCGTCGACCACAGGAAAGCCTAGCTCTTTCAAACGCTTGGTCGTCGCCAGCTCTTTCTGGGCATAGAGCTCGGCTGGGATGCTCCCGGTCGTGCCCGCACGGAATAGACATATGCACTGTGTTGGGGATTGGCGGGAGTGAAAAACATCCTTTTGACTGCCGCTGCCCACCTTTTGGCCCAAGGATCTGATGTCATTAAACGCGTTTGACGCGTCATAAGTTGTGTCAGAAGTTGCAGTGTGATGCTTTTGATTTACAGAAGAATTTGAGATGAACATGGTGCCACTCGCTCTATAGCTGATGCGGTTTGTATTGCATGCACTGCACATAGGTTGAGTGGCGATTGGAGAGGGGTAGGTTCCGTAGGGTATTGGGTTTATCGCTCGCGATTTGATGCCCTTTTGGCAGCTACAGGCGAGGGTGATTTAGCGGCTTAACAACGATGCTGTGCCCGCCACGCCAAACAAACCGGCGCTGATGCGGTTGAACCAACTCTGACCCTTGCCGCTGCGCAGGTAATTCGCTGCGCCGTGCGCGCCAAGGCCGTAGGCCAGTTTGCAGAGCAGGTCGAGCACGGTCCAGGTGGCGATCATCACCAGCAGTTGCCCAAGGAAGGGCTGGTCGGGGTTAAGAAACTGCGGCAAGAACGCGGCGAAGAATAAAATGTCTTTCGGGTTGCTGGCGCCTAGCACAAAAGCGCGCCCAAATAGAGCGCTAAAGCGCGGTTTTGGTGCAGCTTCGGGCACTTTTGCCTCGGTCGCCGGCTGGCGGGACTGCTTCCAGCTTTGCCACGCCAGATAGAACAGGTACAGCGCACCGACGATTTTCAGGGCGCTGAACAACTGCTCCGACGCCAGCAGCAACGCGCCCAAGCCCAGTGCTGAAGCGCTGAGTAAGCAGATCGAGGCAATGACACCGCCCAAGAACGCCGGGTAAGAGCGGCGCAGGCCGTAGTTTAAGCTATTGCTGATCATCAATAACGACAGCGGCCCCGGTATCAGGATCACCACCAATGCCGCGCTGCTGAACAGCAGCCAGGTTTCGAGACTCATCACTTCCTCCATGTACACGCGTCTCCCGATACAGTGCCGGGGTCTGCTGATTTATGCTTTTGTATACAAATAAATCAAGTATTGTTTTAAGTTTTAGCGGCTTTGCCCCAGCGCCTGATTAATCGTCAGCCAGCCGTTGACCGCTTCCTCGCCCGCTTGAGCGAACACCCGTTGCAGCAGTTTGACCTGCTCGCGGCGCAGGCTGGCTTCAAAACGAACGCCGTCGGCGGTTAATTCCAGCAGGCGTTTACGTTTATCGGTGTCGGGTGCGACGCTGAGCACTAGGTTCATTTCGATCAATTGGCGCAATGGTGTGTTAAGCGCCTGCTTGCTCACGCCGAGCAACGACAGCAATTGAGTCACGCTGACCCCGGGATGGTGGGCGATAAAAAAAACGATGCGCTGATGCACGCGGCTGAGACCGCGGCGGGCCAGCATTTCGTCCGCTTTGGCAGTAAACGCCTGATAGCCAAAGAAGAAGGCCTGCATGGCGGCGCGCTGAGTGGTTGGATTTTTAAGGTCAAGCATATTGACGTATTTAGGCTTCGCGGCGTAATTTCGGTCAACCAGTTTGACTTATTTTCAATTACTTCTGCTACCGGTGATCTGTATGGCCTTCTCCGAACGTGTTTCCCGCCTGAAAAGCTCTTTGATTCGTGAAATTCTGGCCGCGGCCCAGCGGCCGGAAGTCATGTCTTTTGCAGGCGGTCTACCGGCCGAAGCCATGTTGCCCAAGGTCGAGTGGACCGACATGCCGGTCTCGATGGGCCAATACGGCATGAGCGAAGGTGAGCCGGCCCTGCGTGAAGTGTTAGCCGCAGAGGCTCGTGCGCTGGGGGTTAACTGCGACGCGAGCCAAGTGATGGTGCTCAGTGGTTCGCAACAGGCGCTCGACCTGGCAGCCAAGCTGTACATCGACAAGGGCACCGAGATCATGCTCGAAGCGCCGACCTACCTGGCGGCACTGCAGATTTTTCAACTGTTTGGTGCGCAGTGCCTGACTTTCCCGTTGCAGGCCGATGGCCCGGACCTGGCCGCGCTGCGCGTACAACTGGAAAACCACCGTCCGGCGTTTATCTACCTGATCCCGACGTTTCAAAACCCGTCTGCCGTGCGTTACAGCGAAACCAAACGTGACGCCGTTGCCGCGTTGCTGGACGAGTTCGGTGTGACCCTTATTGAAGACGAGCCTTACCGCGAGCTGAACTTTGACGGTGGCAGCGCGACTCCGATCGTCAGCCGCTTGAAAAAAGCCAGTTGGATCTACACCGGCACCGTGTCCAAAACCCTGTTGCCGGGCCTGCGTGTTGGCTTTCTGATTGCCAGCCCGGACTTGTTCCCGCACTTGTTGCGTCTAAAACAGTCGGCAGACTTGCACACCAACCGCGTGGGCCAGTGGCAGGCGTTGCAGTGGATTGGTACTGAGAAAATGGCCCGCCACCTGGCCGAGCTGCGTGATTTCTACCGTGTGCGCCGGGATGGTTTCCAGTTAGCGCTGGAAGAACACTTTTCGGACCTGGCAGATTGGAACGTACCGCAGGGCGGGCTGTTTTTCTGGCTGACACTTAAACAGCCGCTGGATACCCGTACCTTGCTTAAACCTGCGCTGGCGCAAAACGTAGCGTTCATGCCGGGCGAACCGTTCTTCGCCAACCCGGACCAGAACGTGGGTAGTTTGCGTCTGAACTTCAGCCACATCGACCCAGCGCGCCTGCATGAAGGCCTGAAACGTCTGGCTGATGTTATTCGTCAAGCACAAGCCACACAGGCTGCTTAAGGGGGACGCGATGCTCAAGGTTTACGGCGATTACAACTCGGGCAACTGTTACAAGGTCAAGCTGATGCTGCACTTGCTTGGGCTTGAGTATCAGTGGCAGTCAGTGGATATTTTGAAGGGCCAGACCGAAACCCCGGAGTTCCTCGCGAAAAATCCTAACGGCAAAGTGCCGGTACTGGAACTGGAAGATGGCACGTGTCTGTGGGAGTCCAACGCGATTCTTAACTATCTAGCGGACGGCAGCGACTACCTGCCCACTGAACCGCGTCTGCGCACCCAAGTGCTGCAATGGCAGTTTTTTGAGCAATACAGCCATGAGCCATACATTGCAGTGGCGCGGTTTATTCAGTTCTACCTAGGGTTGCCAGAGGGGCGTCTTGAGGAATACCGCAAATTGCAGAAGCGCGGTTACAAGGCGTTGGACGTGATGGAGCAGCAGCTTTCTCGAACACCATATTTGGTGGGAGAGCACTTCTCGATTGCCGACGTGACGCTGTATGCCTACACCCACGTGGCGCATCAGGGCGGCTTTAACCTGGAGGGTTATCCGGGAATTCAGGCTTGGCTGAAACGGGTGGCAAGCCATCCGCGGTATGTCGGGATGCTCGATTGAGCCTATCAGCCAAAGAGGCCCTGTAGGAGCGAGCTTGCCTCGCGATCTTTTGATCATTTAGAAGATCGCGAGCAATCGAGCGTCGACCGGCTCCTACAAAGTGAACGGCGCCCTAAACGTTGGCAAACCGCTGGTTCAGGTAATCAATGATCACCTTGGAGTCGTACATCCAAGTGGTCTTGCCGTCTTCTTCAATGCGCAGGCAAGGGACTTTGATCTTGCCGCCTTGTTCCAGCAATGTTTGGCGGTCCTGTTCGTTGTTCTTGGCGTCTCGCAGCGCCACCGGTACGTTCAGGCGGCGCAGGTTGCGGCGGGTTTTGACGCAGAACGGGCAGGCATGGAACTGGTACAGGGTCAGGCTTTTTGCAGCCTGATCAACCTGTGCCTGAGCAGCAGCAGGGCGCTGTTTTTTACTGGGGCGGGTAATGAAATCGCCAGCGATGATCAACTGACCCAGGCCGATGCGAAGCGCTTTGATAACCACGGTAAAAGCCTCATGGGCAAGTAAAGAAGGGGCGCAGCTTACCTGAAATTGCCAGGCGAAAAAAAACCGGCGATGAACGCCGGTTTTTTTGTGCCGGTATTACTTGATCAGGCTGAGAAACTCGCTACGCGTTGCCGCGTTTTCGCGGAACTCGCCCAACATCACCGACGTGATCATCGACGAGTTTTGCTTCTCGACACCGCGCATCATCATGCACATGTGTTTGGCTTCAATCACCACTGCAACGCCCAGAGCGCCAGTCACTTGCATCACGGCGTCGGCAATCTGGCGGCTCAGGTTTTCCTGAATTTGCAGGCGGCGAGCGTACATGTCGACAATGCGTGCGACTTTTGACAAGCCCAGCACTTTGCCGCTCGGAATGTAGGCAACGTGCGCCTTGCCGATAAATGGCAACAGGTGGTGTTCGCACAACGAGTAGAGCTCGATGTCCTTGACCAACACCATTTCGCTGTTGTCAGAGCTGAACAAGGCACCGTTGGTGACTTCTTCGAGGGTCTGCTCATAACCGCGGCAAAGGTACTGCATGGCTTTGGCGGCGCGCTTTGGCGTGTCCAGCAGGCCTTCACGGGAAACGTCTTCACCGAGTTGGCCGAGGATCGCCGTATAGTTTTGTTCCAGGGACATTAATCTACCTGTGGGATTTTTCGCAAAGGGCAAGGGTACGGGGGCTGACACGGCGCTGCAAGTGGGGCATGCGCGGTTACTCGTCGCGGCCCTCCATCATGGTGCGTTTAAGCATCACGTAAACGGCGCCAGCCCCCCCATGTTTGGCCTGGCAAGAGCAGAACCCCAGAACCTGTGAATGCTGGCGTAACCACGTGTTGACGTGACTTTTGATCATTGGACGTTTGCCGTCCAGCCGGACAGCCTTGCCGTGGGTGACGCGCACGCAACGCACTTCAAGGCGGGTAGCTTCGCTGAGGAACTCCCACAGGTTTTCCCGGGCCTTTTCGACGGTCATGCCGTGTAAGTCTAGGCTGCCTTCGAAACTGATCTGCCCCAGCTTGAGCTTGCGCATCTGGCTTTCTTGCACGCCATCGCGGGCCCAATGCAACTGATCTTCAGGGCCCACATCAATCACGAACTGGTCTGACAGACCGTCAATGATCGTCGCATGGGTGCGCACGGTAGCGTTTTGGCGCAGTTTGGCCATCTGTGCGCGGTCAGCTTTGGGTTTGCCGGTGTCAGCGCGATCATGCTTGATCGGCTTAACACCGCGAATTTCGTTTTTGAACAGGGAAAAGTCGTCGTCTTGCATGTCAGCCTCCGCGAAGGGCGCTCAGTTTACCCAAGTCGACGACAACCGGGCGGCGGATGTGCTTCAGTCGCGCTTTTTCATCAGATGTGGAGCGATGTTCAAGCCAAACGGTTGGCGCATCCGGCGTCGACAACGACGCCACAACCCTATGCCTAACCAACAGACCAGAAAGCCGATAACCAAGACCAGTGCAGCACCCGTGGCGCTGTTATTGAGCTCACCCAGTGCAGCCGGATGACCAATCAGGCTGCTGGCGCCTGCCAGTAATAACAACACGCCCATCAGTGTCAGCAAGGCGGCAAAGGCCAGAACAAAACGCGCGCGCCAGTTTCGGTATTCTTTGGGACGCAAGCGTCGTGCATCAAAACCATCGGAGATCTTCATTCCGATCTTTCCTTATAGGGTATCGGCCCTTCGACAGGAACATTGGGAGGTTGTTCCTGAGGTGCTCTGAAACCGGAACTTCGCATGTAGGGAAGAATGGGCACAGAGAGGCGGTTTAAGCAGGCCGCCTATCAGCTACAGGATCAGATCAAATCAGATTTTCAGTCAGGGTCAGGGTGGCGAAGTTGTCATTCATGATCGCCATCTCGATTCTTTGCACATCTGCCGCGCTGATGACACCGTTAGGCGTCGGCAGGTCACGGGTGGCGCAAGCGTCTTCGACCAGGGTGCAGCGAAAGCCGTGATCTTTGGCCGCGCGCACGGTGGTGCTGACGCTGGAGTGGCTCATGAAGCCGCAGACGATCAAGTCTAAATGGCCTAGTTTTTCCAGGGCATCCTGCAGGCCGGTGTCGTTGAAAGCGTTGGGCATGCGCTTCTCGATAATCACCTCATCGCCTGTCGGCTCAAGCCCAGCGATGAACTGGCCGCGATGTCCTTGCGGGTCGAACATGCCACCGACCGTGCCCAGATGGCGAACATGCACCACCGGGCGCTTTGCCTTGCGGGCGGCTTCGAGCAGCAGAGCGATGTGGGCGGTCGCGGTCTCCATCCCGGTCAGGGCCAGCGGGCCGCTTAGGTATTCATTTTGTGCATCGATGATCAGCAGGCTGGCATTGCTCAGATTAGCTGCGGCGTGACCACGCCCAGTGAGTTGAAACATCGTCTTCAAAGCGGACATTCGGGGGGGCTCCTTTGAGTGGGGCTTTTGTGACATTCTCCACTGGCAGAGCGTTTATGTGAATGGCTAGTCGTGTAAGCCACGCCGTTGTTGGCCTACAGCGATGTCAAGTACGATTGATCGAGCTAATAAACATACAAAACGGAGCGTTATTCCGTTTTGCGGCAGGCACGTGGAGTGCTTGATAGAGGCTTTTTCTTGACCGCTGGGCACAACTTTAGCCGCGTCAGAATTTGGCTGTTAGAATCATCGGTCGATTTTTAGGAGTAAAACCGTTGATCACTTCCCGCCTGCGCACATTGCGCGACCATATTCGCTGGGCCGTTAGCCACTTTCATGGTGAAGATCTGTTCTTCGGGCATGGTACCGACAACGCCTGGGACGAAGCCCGTCAACTGGTGCTGGGGGCATTGAACCTGCCGTGGGAAATTGCGGACAGCTACCTCGATTGCCGTCTTGAAGACGATGAGTTGGTTAACTTGCAACATTTGCTAAAACGTCGGATTGAAGAGCGCGTACCGACGGCTTATCTGTTGGGCGAAGCTTGGTTCTGTGGCATGTCGTTTATTGTTGATGAGCGCGTGTTGATTCCGCGTTCACCGATTGGTGAACTGATCGAAAACCGTTTTGAACCTTGGCTGGCGGCTGAGCCTGCGCGCATTCTCGACCTGTGCACGGGGTCGGGTTGCATCGGTATTGCCTGCGCGTATGAGTTCCAGAATGCCGAAGTGGTACTGGCCGATCTGTCGTACGAAGCGCTGGAAGTGGCCAATCAAAACATCGAGCGTCATGGTGTTGATGAGCGCGTGTACACAGTTCAAGGCGACGGTTTTGATGGTTTGCCGGGTCAGCGTTTCGATCTGATCGTGTCCAACCCGCCGTATGTTGATGCTGAAGATTTTGCCGATATGCCTGCCGAATATCAGCATGAACCAGAGCTGGGTCTGGCGTGTGGTGATGATGGTTTGAACCTGGTGCGCCGGATGCTGGCAGAAGCCGCAGACCACTTGACCGAGAAAGGTTTGTTGATTGTTGAAGTGGGCAACAGCCAGGTTCATGTTGAGGCGTTGTACCCGGAAGTTGACTTTGCTTGGCTTGAGTTTGAACGCGGTGGGCACGGCGTATTTATGCTGACCGCAGAGCAGTGCCGCGCTCACCAAGCGCTGTTTGCTGCACGCGTATAAGGGGCAAACCGGCAGGCACTGCAAGGGTGCCTGCTTTCAGCGATGGGTCGCAATCCAGATAAGCAGCCCTGCCTGAAACACCGCGAAAGCGACGAGGCAGGTGATGGTGAAGCGCAAACCCGTGTCTTCACGCTGATACTTGCTGATTTTTTCGTCTTTTTCGCGCAGCTTCAGTTCTTTCTCCTGCAGGTGCTGTTCGGCTTGCTGAAGCATCTGAGCTGCATCGAGAATCTCGATGAACTGGATTTTTTCGCTGTTCCAAGTGTTGTACAAATCCCCGATCACCCCCGTTTCAATGCGCGCCTTGCGATGCAGAGCATCTTCATAGACCACGTCAAACCCCTGCGTGCGTAGGCAATGATCGCGGCGCAAGCGCATGTCTTCGCTCAAGGCATCTTTGGGGGGCAGGTCCAGGCTCTCAAAACGATAGTGCGAGGCTTTTTTCTGCGCCCACTGGACGCCCTGAGCCATCAGAAAGCGTCCGATGCCACGATTCAAGGGTTCTATTGAAAGGCCACGCTCGGGATCAATGCTGATGCGTTTTTCTGCGTGGTCGAGCCAGATATCGAGTTGATTCTGCTCTTTACGCACGTGTTGGCCGGGCAACTCGATACGCAGGCGCAGCAAACTCAGCGCTTTGTCATGGCGTTCGGCATAGCCCAGTTGCACAAAGCGCAAGGGGCGCGCCCCGGTACTGCGGTCTGTCTGCAAAGGGGCTAGCCGTAGCATTCTGAAATGCTCGGGTTGCACGTCTGCCCAAGGTCGCGGAAGCGCCTCGGGCGTTGCCGGCTCTTCAGCGTCGGCAGGTTGTGATGGGGTGTCGCTCATAACGGCTGAATCCTGTGCAAGCCCGGTATGTCGACCCAATCAACTCGGCCGACAATGATTTATCGGCCGTTATGCGCAGGACTAGAGGGTTGAGTGGCGTTCACTTTTGCGATGAAACGCACAATACGGTCACCCACTTCTCCCGCCAGACGCTGGTTGGGGTCGTTGTAGGACAAGATCTGGCGTTTCATGTCCATGGGCACAATACGCATTACATGGTTCATGCCATGTACCAAGGTGAGTGATGCATCCGGTTTAGCCGCTTTGAGCAGGCGTGCATCCTTGACGTCGACCTGAATGTCGTGGGTGCCCTGAATGATCATGGCGGGCATCTTCAGTGCAGTAAACGCGGCAGCAGGGTTAACCCGCAGCAAACTGATCAGGTAAGGCTGCACGCTGGGGCGAAATACCACCTGTAGCTCAGAAGGTACATTGTCATCTGTGTGGCCTGCTTCGAGGCTGCTGATCAGCTCAAAGCTGCGCTTGAGCAAGGCGGGTGGCAGGTTGTTGCGTTGCAACTGCTCGCGCAGTACTTGGCCAACCGGGCGTCCGGTGCCTGCAATGGAGATCACTCCGGCGGCATTGATACGCGGTGCAGCGAGTGCGGCGACGAGCGCACCTTCACTGTGGCCCAGTAAAAACACTTTGCTGAAGCGCGGGTCACTTTTGAGTTTGTTGCCCCATGCCACGGCGTCGTCGACGTATTGATCGAGGGTCAGTGTACGTTCGTCTGGCGCGGCAGCCAGGCTATGTGCAATGCCACGCTTGTCAAAGCGCACGCTGGCAATGTTGTTTTGTGCCAAGCGCCAGGCCAGTTTTTTCAAGCTGTCGTTGCGCCCGCCTTGGGCGTTGTTGCCGTCACGGTCAGTGGGGCCGGAGCCTGCAATGAGCAGCACCACCGGCACCGGTTTGTCACTCTTGGGCAGTACCAGCGAGCCGTAAAGCGTGCCCGAGCCGGTGTCCAGCTCAATGGGGCGCAGCAATACATTGGATTGTGGGGCCGCAAAGGCCTGAGTCCCGAACAGGGATAGAACGAGGAGGAATATTCGCAGCATCATTACGCCATCATTGTGTGAAGTGCCGGTTGCACAAAACCGGATGAGTAAGGTTGGAGGATGAACTACAGAGGCAGCCTGCGTATACTGGCGCGCTTAGTTATCCAAGCTTAGTTTATAGGCTGATTTTCACGGAGCGCCCTGAATGTCCGGCAATACCTACGGCAAGCTGTTCACTGTCACCACCGCTGGCGAAAGCCATGGCCCGGCGTTGGTCGCCATTGTAGATGGCTGTCCGCCTGGTCTGGAGCTGTCTCTTGAAGACTTACAGCGTGACTTGGACCGCCGCAAACCGGGCACTAGCCGCCACACCACCCAGCGCCAGGAAGCCGACGAAGTCGAAATTCTGTCCGGCGTGTTTGAAGGTCGCACGACCGGTTGCGCCATTGGTTTGCTGATCCGTAACACTGATCAGAAGTCCAAGGACTATTCGGCTATCAAGGATCTGTTCCGCCCCGCCCACGCTGACTACACCTACCACCATAAGTATGGCGAACGCGATTATCGCGGAGGCGGGCGCAGTTCTGCACGTGAAACTGCAATGCGTGTTGCGGCAGGCGCCATCGCCAAAAAGTATCTGGCGACCCAGGGTATTTTGATTCGTGGCTACATGAGCCAACTGGGTCCGATTGAAATCCCGTTCAAGACCTGGGACTCGGTCGAAGAAAACGCCTTTTTCAGCCCAGACCCGGACAAAGTGCCAGAGCTTGAGGCCTACATGGATCAACTGCGTCGCGATCAGGATTCTGTCGGTGCCAAAATTACCGTTGTTGCCGAGGGCGTGATTCCGGGGTTGGGCGAGCCGATTTTTGACCGTCTGGACGCTGAACTGGCGCACGCACTGATGAGCATCAACGCGGTCAAGGGCATCGAGATCGGCGCCGGTTTTGCCAGCGTAGCCCAGCGCGGTACAGAGCACCGTGATGAGCTGACGCCAGAAGGTTTCCTGAGCAATAACGCGGGCGGCATTCTGGGCGGTATTTCGTCGGGCCAGCCGATTGTTGCGCACTTGGCGCTCAAGCCGACGTCGAGCATCACCACTGCGGGCCGTTCGATTGATGTGAACGGTAATCCGGTGGAGGTCATCACCAAGGGCCGCCATGACCCGTGTGTCGGCATTCGTGCCACGCCGATTGCTGAAGCCATGATGGCGATCGTACTGATGGATCACCTGCTGCGCCATCGCGGGCAAAATGCTGACGTGCGCGTGAGCACGCCCGTGTTAGGTCAGCTGTGACAAAGGGGTTGTTGAGCGCTATGGTCTGACGACGATGGCGCCTCTTCCCTACTGGCGATTGTCGGGATTCTATCTGTCTTACTTCGCCTTACTCGGTGCTACAGCGCCTTTTCTGGCGCTGTACTTTCATCATCTCGGTTTCTCCAGTGCGCGGATAGGCGAGTTGGTCGCCATCCCGATGTTGATGCGTTGCGTGGCCCCCAACGTGTGGGGCTGGCTAGGGGACTACACGGGTAAGCGTCTGTTGATTGTGAGGCTGGGCGCGCTCTGCACCTTGCTCGGCTTCAGCCTGATTTTTATCAACAAAAGCTACGCCTGGCTGGCGTTGGTCATGGCGTTACATGCGTTTTTCTGGCACGCGGTGCTGCCGCAGTTTGAAGTCATCACCTTTGCCCATCTGCGTGAACAGCCCGAGCGTTATAGCCAAGTGCGCTTATGGGGGTCGATCGGCTTCATCATTACCGTGGTGATTCTGGGACGCCTGTTTGAATGGCTGAGCTTGGATATCTACCCGGTGGCGCTGGTCGTGATCATGGCTGCGATTGTGTTGTGCAGCCTGTGGGTACCCAATGCCCAACCCTCGAAACTGGGGCGCCAATCCCACGAGGGCGGCTTTTTAAAGCAACTGCGCAGCCCTGGCGTCCTGGCCTTTTATGTCACCGTCGCACTCATGCAAATGAGCCATGGCCCGTATTACACTTTCATCACCTTGTACCTTGAAGACCTGGGTTACAGCCGAGGTGTGATCGGCATGCTTTGGGCCTTGGGGGTAGTGGCCGAGGTGCTGATGTTTTTGGCCATGCGCCGCATTCTGCTGAAGTTTTCAGTGCGCCGCGTCTTGATGGCCAGCTTTGTGTTGGCCGCCTTGCGCTGGCTATTGCTGGGGACTTTTGCGCAATACCTGTGGGTGTTGCTGCTGGCGCAACTGATGCATGCGGCCACTTTCGGCAGTTTTCACGCGTCTGCCATGAGCTTCGTGCAACGTAGTTTTGGCCCCGGCCAGCAAGGGCAGGGGCAAGCGCTGTATGCCACCTTGGCCGGAATCGGCGGCGCGGCCGGTGCACTTTATGCTGGTTACAGTTGGAACACACTTGGCCCGACTATCACCTTTAGTATGGCAAGCCTCGCAGCGTTGGCTGCAGCCGTTATCATCGCAACTCGATTGCAAGAGGACAGGGCATGAGCCTTACCCGTGAACACTTGAGCCTGGAAATCATTGAAGCCGGGCGCTTTCTATATGGTCGTGGTTGGTCGCCTGCCACCAGCAGCAATTACTCGGCCCGGCTGTCGGCCACCGAAGCGCTGTTAACGGTGTCGGGCAAGCACAAGGGCCAGTTGGGCCTGGATGATGTACTGGCTACCGATTTGTCAGGTAACAGCCTTGAGCCGGGTAAGAAACCTTCAGCCGAGACCTTGCTGCACACGCAGCTTTACAGCTGGCGCCCCGAGATCGGCGCGGTGCTGCACACTCATTCGGTGAATGCCACGGTACTGTCGCGTTTAACGCCGGGGGAGAGCATCGAGTTTGAAGACTACGAATTGCAAAAAGCCTTTAGTGGCGTCTCGACCCATGAGTCGACAGTGCGGGTGCCGATTTTTGACAATGATCAGGACATCGAGCGCCTGGCAGCCAAGGTTCAGCCCTGGCTGGATGCGCACCCTGACTGTGCGGGCTACTTGATCCGCGGCCACGGCCTTTACACCTGGGGAGCACGCATGAGTGATGCTCTGCGTCAGATCGAGGCTTTCGAGTTTTTGTTTGAATGCGAGTTGAAAACGCGCGCTGTGCTTAACCGTTAACGCTGACTTCACTGCGAAGAAGCTCACCGCCTGATTTAAACGGTCTGCCTGAACGGTTTGGAAAAAGCCGAAAGTGTACGCCGAAGCTGAGGAATTACGCCCCATGAGCAGCCTTTCCGTTTACCACGTATCGAGCCCGGATTTACCCAACAAGGTGTTGACTCACTTTGATGACATAGCCTCCACGCTCGCCGAACAAGGCGTGCGCTTTGATCGCTGGCAGGCGGCCACGCCTATTCAGCCGGGTGCGAGCCAAGAGGATGTGATCAGCGCCTATCGCGCTCAGATTGATCGACTGATGACGGAGCACGGTTACGTCACTGTGGATGTGATTAGCCTCAACAGCGACCACCCGCAAAAAGCCGAATTGCGCGCCAAGTTCCTCGACGAACATCGTCATGGCGAAGATGAGGTTCGTTTTTTCGTAGCGGGCCGTGGGCTGTTTACCTTGCACATAGGTGATTTTGTATACGCGGTGCTGTGTGAAAAGAACGACCTGATCTCCGTGCCCGCGGGCACCCCGCACTGGTTTGACATGGGCGAGCACCCGCATTTTGTGGCTATCCGGTTGTTCAATAACCCTGAGGGCTGGGTCGCGAACTTTACCGGCGAAGACATCGCTAACCGCTTTCCGCGCCTCGAAGACTAAGGAATCTGTATGCCGATCAAAGCTATCCTGACCGATATTGAAGGCACCACCAGCGCTGTCAGCTTTGTGTTTGACGTGTTGTTCCCCTTTGCGGCCAAACACCTGCCCGCATTCGTCCGCACGCATGCTGAAGAGCCTGAAGTCGCTAAGCAGTTAGGCGCAGTGCGTCTGGACAGCGGTGAGCCTGAGGCGGACGTTGAGCGGGTGATCGAGATCCTTCAACAGTGGATTGCCGAAGACCTCAAGGCCACGCCGTTAAAAGCGTTGCAGGGCATGATCTGGAAACAGGGTTATGAGGCTGGGGAGTTGAAAGGGCACGTCTACCCGGATGCGGTGCAGGCGCTCAAGGCCTGGCATGAGCAGGGTTACGATTTGTACGTGTACTCGTCAGGTTCGATCCAGGCGCAGCAATTGATCTTTGGCTGCTCTGAAGCGGGCGATTTGACCCCGCTGTTCAGTGGCTATTTCGATACCACTTCTGGCCCCAAGCGCGAAGCCCAGTCGTATCGACACATTACCGAGGCGATTGGCTGCCCGGCGGGCAAAATCCTGTTTCTATCGGACATCCTCGAAGAGCTGGATGCGGCGCAAGAAGCTGGCATGCAAACCTGCGGCTTGGCGCGAGAAGGCGGGGAGTTGCGTGGGCATACTACGGTCAGCAGTTTTGCCGAGATTGACCCTACAGCGTGTTAATCCACACCCTGAAGGCGCGAGCTAGCCTCGCGATCTTTTGATCGTTAAAAGATCGCGAGCGTAGGTTCATCTCAGCGGGTGTGATAGGTCGGTAGGGCAAAGCGATGCTGGCTTTGCAGCAACGAGATCGACGGCAATTCACTGGCGGTGCCCGCCAGGTCGCGACGAATAGCGCTGATTACCCACGTCAGTTGTTCTGCAGTGTGCAATTGCGCGTAAGAAATAGAGCGTTGGGTTTGTGTGCCTTCGCTGTCACATAGCGTCAGCAATACGCCGCCATCTGGGCGAGGTTTCACGGTGACGGTGTGGTTCGAGAACAGAGACGCGAATTTTTCTTGGATCAGGCTCATATGATTCAGCTCCATTAGCTCATGAAGGGCTTACATGGAGTAGTGGTTGCAGCGATTGTGCCATCATCAATTATTAAAAAAATGCTTATAAATCATAAAGTTATAATTTATTAGAAATTCAATTTTCGTGCATTTTGCATGAATGGCCATCGTGCATCCTGCATTTTGCCCACTGTTGACGTTGTGGCGCCCAGTATTGAGAGGATGTTTATCTGACTCATGGTTGCTGATTGATTGTCTCTATAGATCTGTTGAGCAAAAAAGGGATGACATGGAGGGTCGCTCTCACGAAACTATGTTTTTTTGCAGCCAACGTGGAGCCTTACATGTCAGACGACAAGCCAGCCAATCAACAGCGCCAGATGACCCCCGAGGAAGCGGCCGACTTTGCCGAACAGGTGTTCAATAAAGCTCGCGAAGGCGATGCGGCGATGCTGGCGGCTTTGCTGAGCAAAGGCTTGCCTCCTAACTTGCGCAATCACAAGGGCGATACCTTGTTGATGCTGGCCAGTTATCACGGGCATGTCGATGCCGTTAAGGTGTTGCTCGAACATGACGCCGACCCCGAAATTCGCAATGACAATGGTCAAAGCCCGATTGCCGGTGCTGCCTTCAAGGGCGATCTGGCGATGGTCCAGGCCTTGGTCGAAGGGGGCGCGCAAGTTGAAGGCGCCTCATTTGACGGCCGTACCGCGTTGATGATGGCGGCGATGTTCAACCGTACCGCGATCATTGAGTACCTGATCAGCAAAGGTGCCGATCCAAAAGCCAAAGATGCGAATGACATTACCGCGTTGGATGCGGCCAAGACCATGGGCGCCACTGACAGCATTGCGTTGTTGAACACGCTGTTGGGCTGATTGCACGCCCTTGAGGCGCGCAATTGATATATCCTGCGCGCCCTCAATTTTCCTTGTGACAGGCCTGCCCATGAAAAACACTCTCGTTGAACTCATCAGCAAAATCAGCTCTGGGTGCATGGGCGACGACGAAATCGTAAAAATCGCTGACGAAGCGGCTCGGGCTTACGCCGATCAGGATGGTTTTCTCGCTGCCAACCCAGACATCAACTACGACGATACCTTTCCTATTCCGCTGGGGGAGTGGGTGGTCATCGGCAGCTTGCCGGAAACTGTCTTGTTTCAGGCTGACACGTACATGGATCTGTTTGCGCAGATCGTCGCTTCGTTTGGCCCGGGCGTAGCCTTCAATATCAAGCCTAAACAGCTGGCCAAAACCGAAGCGTTGACCGCACTTAACCGTATCCAGATCCAGATGGGTAGCATGAACCCTGAAAACGGTGGCTACGTACTGATGAACCTGAGCCAGCCTTTGGACGACGAGATTCAACTGGTGTTGGTCTATGGCAATGACGTCCCTCGCGTGCTGGAGTTGTGTGCTGAAGTCGGTATCAGTGCAGCCCCTTCGTTGGAAGCGCTGAAAGTAGCGGTTCACGTTTGATTCTGCCGGCCCTGCAATAAAAAAACGGAACCCTTGCTGTGGCTGGCTATCCTAAGTGAACACGCACTCACTCGGGAGCATCATCATGGGTTCGACGTTTAACGGCCTGATTGGTCTGATTATTTTGGCGCTGGATATCTGGGCCATTATCAATGTGCTCAAAAGCGGCTCTGAAACCGGGATGAAAATCCTTTGGGTGCTGTTGATTATCTTCTTGCCGGTGCTGGGGCTGATCATCTGGGCCATTGCCGGACCGCGAGGCAATGTCCGCATATAAGCCATCAATCAGCGGGCTGTGACGGCTTAATCGTCACCGTCCGCTGAGTTTGTCTGCATCAAGGTTCCACCTGTCATGCTCCTCGACGTAGAATGCGCGCCTTTCTTGGGCAGTTCAAAACGTGTACCGCCACAGCGGTCTGCGGTTTGGCTGTCGATCATGGGCGGGTGACCGTCCGTGCCACCAGCATTCAAGGGGACTTCCCATGACTAAAGTGCTTAAAACTGACGTTCTCGAAAACAACTATCTCGAAACCCTTTACGAAGGTTACGGCCAGCGTTTTAGCGTGGACAAGCTGCTGCACGAAGTGCGCACCGAGCACCAGCATCTGGTGATTTTCGAAAACCCGGTGATGGGCCGGGTCATGGCATTGGATGGCGTTATTCAGACCACGGAAAAGGACGAGTTCATCTACCACGAGATGCTGACCCATGTGCCGATTCTGGCTCACGGCACGGTCAAGCGTGTGCTGATCATTGGCGGTGGCGACGGCGGCATGTTGCGTGAAGTGACCAAACACTCAGGCATTGAGCACATCACCATGGTCGAGATTGACGGCACGGTGGTGGATATGTGCAAAGAGTTCCTGCCCAATCATTCCAAAGGTGCCTACGACGATCCGCGCCTGAACCTGGTGATCGATGACGGCATGCGTTTTGTCGCGACCACTGAAGAAAAATTCGACGTGATCATTTCGGACTCCACCGACCCAATTGGTCCGGGTGAAGTGCTGTTCTCTGAAAACTTCTATCAAGCGTGCCACCGCTGCCTAAACGAAGGCGGCGTATTGGTGACGCAGAACGGAACGCCGTTCATGCAATTGGAAGAAGTCCAAACTACCGCAGGGCGTATGCGCAGCCTGTTCGCCGACTGGCACTTCTATCAAGCGGCCGTTCCAACTTACATCGGCGGCGCGATGACGTTTGCTTGGGGTTCGACGAATAGCGAGTACCGTAAGTTGCCACTTGAAACCTTGCGTCAGCGTTTCGCGGGCAGTGGCATCGTGACCCGTTACTACAATCCAGACGTACACATTGGTGCGTTTGCTTTGCCGCAATACGTATTGCAGGCTATCAGCAAGCCAAGCAACAGCTAAAATGTCGTAACAATAAGAAAGGGCCGAAAGGCCCTTTCTTATGTTTCAAAATATACTGTGCACGAAATTTTCACGTGCTGTTTAAGACAATTTGCATGCAGAATTTCGGCTCTACAGCTTTTTTAAAAGCACATATCTTGAGCCTTCAGATAAATGCAGAGCCAAACCTTGGGCATTTAATGGTGCTGCATCAGTGGAAAACCACCGATGATCGTGCAACATTTGCCCGCCCGCGCATGACAGCTTTGCACTTGTGCCCACCAGCTCAGGTGCTGCTCATGTACAGAAAAGCCACTTCAACTTGAACCAATGGGTCCTACAACGACATGGCAAACCCGGACGCCCTAAGACAACAGAACGCTGCCTCGCGCCTGTTGCAACCGACCGTCAAATCGCATCTGGCGTTTACGCTGCTCAGTGCCTTGATCATGATGCTGATGTTTACCCTGTTGCGGGTGGCATTGCTGGTTTACAACCGGGAAATGATCCTCGATACCCCGGCCTCGACATTCCTTGAAGCATTTGCCAACGGCCTGCGCTTTGACCTGCGCATCGTGGTTTATCTCAGTATTCCTTTACTGCTGGCGCTGCTCAGTGCACACGCCATGAAGTGGCGTGGTGTCATGCGCTTTTGGCTGACAGCCGCTTCTAGTCTGGCGCTGTTTTTGGGCCTGATGGAAATGGACTTCTACCGTGAGTTTCACCAGCGCCTCAACGGGTTGGTCTTCCAGTATGTGAATGAAGACCCGAAAACCGTCATGAGCATGCTCTGGTACGGCTTCCCGGTTGTGCGTTATCTGCTGGCGTGGGCCGTGGGCACGATCATTCTGTATTTTGCCTTCAAAGGTGTAGATCGCTTGACGCGCTCGCAGACAACTGCGGCAGTTGCAGCATCGGGCACTAAAGGCGCTGTAGCACCGTGGTATACGCGCACGGTGGTGTTTGTGGTGGTGTTGCTGGTGTGTGTGGTCGCAGCTCGCGGCACGCTGCGCCAAGGTCCTCCGCTGCGTTGGGGTGATGCCTACACAACCGACTCCAACTTCGCTAACCAGTTGGGGCTCAATGGTTCCTTGTCGTTGATTGCAGCGGCGAAAAGCCGTTTTTCTGACGAGCGCAGCAATATCTGGAAAGCCACACTGCAACAGCCTGAGGCTCAACAGGTGGTGCGCGACATGCTGTTGACCGAGAACGACAAATTGGTCGATCCGGACACCGCAGCTGTGCGTCGTGATACGACGCCGTCGGCGGAAAAAACCCTGCCGATCAAAAACGTTGTCGTCATCCTGATGGAAAGCTTTGCCGGTCATTCGGTGGGTGCGCTGGGTCGTCCGGGTAATGTCACTCCCTACTTCGACAACCTGTCTAAAGAAGGCCTGTTGTTTGAGCGCTTCTTCTCCAACGGCACGCATACCCACCAGGGCATGTTCGCCACCATGGCGTGCTTCCCGAACTTGCCAGGTTTTGAATACCTGATGCAAACCCCGGAAGGCAGCCACAAGCTGTCCGGTCTGCCGGAACTGCTGAGTGCGCGCAAGTTTGACGACGTGTATGTGTATAACGGTGATTTTGCCTGGGACAACCAGTCCGGTTTCTTCAGCAACCAGGGCATGACTAACTTTGTTGGTCGTAACGATTTCGTGAATCCGGTGTTCTCCGATCCTACGTGGGGCGTGTCCGACCAAGACATGTTCAATCGTGGCCTCGAAGAGTTGAAGAAGCGCGAAGGCAAAGAGCCGTTCTATGCGTTGCTGCAAACCCTGTCCAACCACACACCGTACGCCCTGCCGACCCCGTTGCCGGTTGAGCCGGTGACCGATCGTGGGTCGTTGAACGAGCATTTGACGGCGATGCGTTATTCGGACTGGGCATTGGGCCAGTTCTTCGAGAAAGCCCGTAAAGAACCGTATTTCAAGGAAACCTTGTTTGTGGTGGTTGGTGACCACGGGTTTGGGAACGAGCAACAGATCTCTGAGATGGACCTTGGACGCTTTAACGTTCCGTTGCTGCTGATCGGGCCGGGCATCCAAGAAAAGTTTGGCGCACGGGTTGACACTGTGGGCACTCAGATCGACGTTGTCCCGACCATCATGGGTCGTCTGGGTGGCGAGTTCCGTCAGCAATGCTGGGGGCGTGACCTGCTGAACTTACCGGAAGGTGATAAGGGCACAGGCGTGATCAAACCATCGGGTAATGATCAGACGGTGGCCATCATCAATGGCGATCATCTGTTGGTTCAGCCTAAAGATATGCCTGCCAAGGTTTGGCAATACAACTTGGGTGCTAATCCTGCAGCTAAAGTTGTGACCGATTCGCCTGACGAAGCGGAGCTTAAAAAGCGGCTTGAAGCCTTCTTGCAGACGGCGACCAAAAGCTTGCTGGATAACACAGCGGGTGTCGCCGATCCAAAATAAGTAGTCGTTCAATAAAAAAGAGACCTTAGGGTCTCTTTTTTATTGCTGGGCAATAAAACCCCGCAGCGCTAGATTTTGCCGAGTAGGACCAATATCAACAGCACAACCAGTACGGTGCCGATAATGCCGGACGGGCCATAACCCCAGCTTTTTGAGTGAGGAAACACGGGCAGTCCACCCACTAGCAGCAAGATCAGGATGATCAGAAGAATCAGGGTCATGACTATTTCCTTATTGAGTTATTCCAGAATGCGCAGCGTTCAGTGGTGTTTTAATCACGGTCGGTGCGCGCTTATAAAGTCCGACTTGTTCAGTGCACAAAAAATTCATTTTTTATTAACCCAATAGTTGGACCTTGCCTGGTAACTAGTGCGCGGGTAGGGTTGCGCTTGCCTATTGAAGGACGTACCGCATGCTTAATTATGTTTGGTTTTTTTTGGCGGCACTGTTTGAGATCGCTGGGTGTTACGGGTTCTGGATGTGGTTACGTCAAGGCAATAGTGCGTGGTGGATAGTACCCGCCGTCTTGAGCCTCGCAGTATTTGCCTTGCTCTTGACCAAGATTGAAGCGGCGTATGCAGGGCGAGCGTATGCGGCCTATGGCGGCATTTACATCGTGACGTCCATCGCTTGGCTGGCGGTTGTAGAGCGTATTCGGCCGCTGGGTTCTGACTGGATTGGGCTCGGGCTGTGTGTGATTGGCGCAACGATTATTTTGTTAGGGCCGCGTTTTTCAACGCCATGACAGATTTTTCCCTTTGAATACGCGTATCTGGCAGCCGATGTGTAGGATTTTTAATCATTGCCTGTAGGACTTCAGATCCAAACATGTAGGTCATGGCTGAATTGTTTTGTAGGGATTGAAGTACCGTTTTGCGCGGTTCAGTCTCTGAGGTCACCTACCCCAGAGGATGAGAGCCATGCAGATATTGACGCGCGCATTAGGCGAACACTTTTCAATTGGCGAAGACATTACCGTGAGTGTAATTGGCGTAAATGGCAGCCATGTTCGATTGGGGATTGAAGCCCCGAAGAATATCAGTGTTCACCGGGCTGAAATTTATGAGCGGATAAAAAACCAGGACCCTGGACACTTGACTATCGGGCCCCTTGTTAAGCGTTAATCAAATAATTCTTTTGGCACTGCGTGTTTGGGCATCAACTGGCATTGCTGGCTTTCAGCGTCGAAGAATATAACGGCCTGCCCTTTGCTCAGGGCTTGGCGAACCCGCAGGACGCGCGCTTCTTGAGGCGTGTCATCGCCGTTGTCGGTGCCATCGCGACTGACGAAGTCTTCAATCAGTCGGGTGAGGGTGTCAGGTTCAAGCTGGTCGTAAGGAATTAGCATGGGAAACTCTCGTAAACAGTGCGGGCGATGCTACTGGCCTAGCGCGCGTGCGGCTAGTCCTGCAGCTTCGTACCCGTACTGATTTTATCCGTGTCGTTACTGTTGCCAGATGCCGCTGCCAGCCAGCCGGGCACGATCATGGGATGTGGTGAAGTCCTGAGCCGGACCTTTTGGGATGATGCCTGTCGGGTTGATCGTGCGGTGACTGGCGTAGTAGTGGCCTTTGATGTGGGTAAAGTCCACCGTTTGGGCTATACCCGGCCACTGGTAAAGCTCACGCAACCAGTTGGAAAGGTTTGGAAAGTCGGCGATACGGCGCTCATTGCATTTGAAGTGGCTGTAGTACACCGCATCAAAACGAATCAACGTTGTGAATAGTCGTACATCGGATTCGGTCAGGTACTCGCCAGCAAGGTAGCGATGCTGTGTGAGGTGAGCCTCTATACGTCCCAGTTCACTGAATACATCCGTAAATGCTTGCTCATAGGCAGACTGCGACGTGGCAAATCCGGCGCGATAGACCCCGTTATTCAGTGCTGGGTAAATACTGTCATTCCAGCGATCGACTTCTGCTGTCAGTGTCAGGGGATACATGTCCAGCGTATTGCCGCTCAGCTCATTGAAAGCACTATTGAACATACGAATGATGTCGGCGGACTCGTTGCTGACTATGCACTGGCGTTGCGTGTCCCAAAGCACGGGAACGGTGACGCGACCGGTGTAGTCGGGTGTGTCCAACGTGTAACGCTGGTGCAGAAAGCTCAGGTCGTCCAGGCGGTCACCTGTTGAGCCAAAGGCTTGGTCGAAGGTCCAGCCATTTTCCAGCATTAACCAACTGACCACTGAAACGTCGATCAGCGATTCGAGGCCTTTGAGTTGGCGAGTGATCAAGGTGCGGTGGGCCCACGGGCAGGCGAGAGACACATACAAGTGGTAGCGACCTGCTTGTGCTGCAAAACCGCCTGTACCCGTTGGGCCGGGCGAGCCGTCGACAGTTACCCAGTTGCGCCGCTGTGCCTGCTCGCGCTGGAAACTGCCGTCTTTGCTTTCATACCACTGATCATGCCAGCGTCCATCAATCAACAGGCCCATAGAGTGCTCCTTGGTCGTTTTGCTTTGGAGTCCAGTCTAAAGGCCTGAGTTCGAAGGAATAGCGCAAAACGTGGGCTTTAACGATCGATTAAATCGATTTGTTGCGATTGTCCCAATAACACTGAGCCAATTCGAACGCTTGCTCACGCGGCGTGCCCAGCCCGCGTAACGCTAGGGCCATGGTCGAGAGCAACGCCAGTTGCGGGTAGCTGTCTTCGACTTCGCCTCGCCACAGCGCTTTGAGGTGTTCGGGCTCAAGTGACGCAGGCTTCACATGGCGCTGAGCCGACAGAGCAGGCCACTCTTCGTCCCAACTGACGCCTGCCGTCGTGCCATACAGATGGCTGGCTGCGTCGGGGTTAATTTCGATTTCGCCGCCATCGCCTTTGACCACGATGCTGGTGTCGCCCAGCAAACCACTGGCTTCACGGTGTACGCTCTGGTACCCAGGGTGGAAGATACTTTGCAGGCCGCAGCGCGCGCCGAGGGGGTTCAGGATGCGGGCTAATGAGTGAATCGGCGAGCGCAGACCAAGGGTGTTGCGCAGATCAATCATGCGCTGCAATTGGGGAGCCCAATCCTGCAGTGGAATGAATGCCAGATTGCCGGCGTCTAGCGCGGCGTCAACGCTTTGCCAGTCGCGGCACAACGGGATAGCTAACTCGCCCAGCAACTGCTCGCTGTAGAGTCGCCCAGCCGTGTGGGCTCCACCCCCATGCATCAAAATGCGTACACCATTTTGCGCAAGGCATTTGGCGGCCAGCAAATACCAAGGCAAGTGGCGCTTTTTACCCGCGTACGTTGGCCAGTCAATGTCGACGCTGATCTTAGGCGCTGTCAGACGTTCACGCACTGCCTCGGTGAAGCCTGCCAATTCCTCGGGGCTTTCTTCCTTATGCCGTAGCAACATCAGGAACGCACCCAGTTGCGTATCCTCAGCCTTTTCGTCGAGCAGCATGCCCATCGCTTCACGGGCTTCTACGCGGGTCAAGTTGCGGGCGCCACGTTTGCCCTTGCCCAAAATACGCACGAACTGCGCGAAAGGGTGTTCAGCCGGTGTTTCTAGGGTCAATGGAGACGCAATATTCATAGGCAATTGGTTGGCTTTGGCAGGCCCGCCAGTTTGGCGGCGAGTTTGGCGGGAGTGCCATTGAACAGACGGTTGAGATGCAGGCTGTTGCCTTTCTCGGGGCCCAACTTGAGCGCGGTGTACTTGATCAGTGGGCGCGTAGCCGGCGACAGCTCGAACTCCTGATAAAAACTGCGCAACAGTTCAAGGATCTCCCAATGATCGGGGCTTAACTCAATGTGTGACTGCGCTGCCAGGGCTTCAGCAACCTCGGCAGACCAATCATTGAGGTCGAGCAAATAGCCGTCTTTATCCAGCGCTATGTTTTTACCGTCGAGGGGGAGCGTATTCATAGCCAGCTGTTGACCTTGTCATAGTGAATCGACAGCTCGACGAAACGTGGATAGTCAACACAGGTTGCCCATGGCAGGCATTCAAGATTGCGCGCTAGCAGGTCCTCTTCGAGGACAAAGAGCTTGAGTGTGTCGCTCTTTGCCTCAAGGGTTTTAAGGATGCTGCTATGAGGCTGCAACGCGTAGACCGCATCGCCGCAGAGCAACAGCGCATCATCAGTGCCCAGTATGCGTAAGCAACTGCCTAGACGCGTGTCTGAAAAGGGCGAATGGCTCAGGACGTGTAGGGTCGACATCAGAGGGTAATCACTTGATCAAAACGGTCAATAAGGATGCGTACTTCATCTGCTGACAATGCTTGTACGTCATCGACTGCCAGGCTTGTGGGCGAAATCCCACGCTCGGCCAAACTGTGGTGGCAGGCATATACATCATCCACCCCAAATAACGATAAGGCTTGTAGATTGGCCATGAGGTTCTTTTGTTGAAGTGCGGTGGCGTTTTGTTTTGGCGCAAGCTGAAACACGCCGTCGTCCATAAACATTAGGCCGATCGGCAAATCATACGCGCCGCCCGCCAGCACAATGTCTAACGCTTCTTTTGCATTTGGGCCAGACCAAGGAGCCTGACGGCTGATAATCAATAGCGACTTAGGCATATCAAGGCCCTCCGAAGCAGATCAGTCGATCAGCCGATTGAATAGCGTCGTGTAACTGCCCCAGACCAGACAATTCCCAAGGCGCTTTTAAATTGACTGCCGGACGCTGATAGCGCGCAGCTTCGTCCTCGTTCAGCACCCCGCGGCGCAGAGCAGCGGCAATACACACCACACCATCAAGCTGGTGATGGCTGACGAACGCAGCCCACTGTTGAGTGAGGTCTTGCTCATCTTGTGGCGTGACGACATTGCTCGAAGCGTTGTGAACACCGTCTTGATAAAAGAACAGCCGCACAATTTCGTGACCGCTCGCTAACGCCGCCTCAGCAAAGCGCAGAGCGCGGCGAGAGGAGGGCGAATGGGCCGCTGAATAAAGGGCAATGGCAAATTTCATGATGGGGCTCTGTCAGCAAATCTGCGGCAATGATAAAGCCAGATGCCTAAAGATGCTTGCCGCGGACAACAAAAAGCCCGCCGAGGCGGGCTTTTGTGTCGCTGTTGTCAATCAGTCATCGCGGCTCATGATGCCGAAAATTTGCAGCAGGCTGATGAACAGGTTGTAGATCGATACATACAGGCTGATGGTAGCCATGATGTAGTTACGCTCGCCGCCATGAATAATGGCGCTGGTCTGGAACAAGATGCAGACCGAAGAAAACAGCACGAAGCCAGCGCTGATAGCCAGTTGCAGGCCGCTGATCTGGAAGAAGAAGCTGGCGACTACCGCGCCTAGCAGGACAAAGAAACCGGCGGTGATGAAGCCGCCTAGGAAGCTCATGTCCTTGCGAGTGATCAGTACATAAGCAGACAGACCGCCAAACACCAGCGCCGTCATGGCAAATGCCGAACTAACTACCTCAGCGCCGCCCTGCATGCCCAGGTAACGGTTAAGGATTGGGCCCAGCAGAAATCCCATGAAGCCGGTCAAGGCAAAGGCAGACACCAGACCCCAAGCCGAATCGCGCAGCTTGTTGGTGAGGAAGAACAGCCCGTAAAAGCCGATCAGCACCACGAAAATATTGGGGTAACCGACACGCATCTGCTGCGCGACATAAGCCATCACACCGCTGAAAGCGAGAGTGAGAGCCAGTAAACCGTAAGTGTTGCGCAGGACGCGGCTAACCTCTAGCTGCTCAGCCTGCACGCTGCTATTAACTGCGTAATCCTGTTCGCGCATGGCGAAACTCCTGTGGTTTGAAATGTTAAGTAGCAAAGATCATAGCAGAGGCTCTGAAACAAGCGATCAAGAGAGTTTGACAATGTGTTTCATTCGGGTATTATGGCGCCCGCAACAACGTTAGGAGGTGTGGCCGAGTGGTTTAAGGCAACGGTCTTGAAAACCGTCGACTGTAACAGGTCCTAGAGTTCGAATCTCTACGCCTCCGCCATATTGCTACACCGACAGAGCCCGCTTTTAGCGGGCTTTGTCGTTTCTGGGGTTTGGGGGAAGCCCCTGCGTGGAGGCCAGCCTTTCCGCATCTTTTTGGTAAGCGCTCCATAAACCCCACCGACTTCAAGATCGGTGGGGTTTATGGAGCGCTTACCGTTAAGTAGTGTTTAACGCAGTTGTGAGGAGTTCCCGGTTTGTGCTGAGGCGTTGTTTTTTTGCAGTTTTTTAGAAGTAAATGTGGCTATGGTTTAGGGGGTAATACAGTTATCGATTCGGGGCTGATGTTGATGTCGTTGGTGGGAGATGCTTGTGTAATAAGATAAGCGATAGGTAACTTTCTTAAGTCGCAGGCGGAACAATATCTTTCTGCTTATAGATGATTTTAAAAATTCTTTGTTTGGTATTTTATTTGTATACCTGAATAGAAGCAATTTGCCCCTGTTTATACCCCCGGATTAAGTGGCTCAGCACGAAATCCAGGGGCGGCTTTTAAATAAAAAGCAGGGTGGTATCTATGGTTTAATTTTAATGGTTGAAATCAATAACCATGCGACCGGTAAATTTCCCCTGCTCCATTTCATCAAAAATAGTATTAATATCCTCGAGCGGACGCATTTGTACTTTTGGTACGACTTTTCCTTCTGCACCGAAACGGAAGGCCTCTTTCAAGTCTTCACGAGTACCCACCAGAGAGCCGACCACCTCAATACCGTCCAAGACTAGGCGCGGAATACTCAGGTCCATCGTTTCAACGGGGAGGCCTACTGCCACGACACGCCCCGCAGCTCGGACACTGGCCACTGCAGAATTAAATGCTGATTTTGCGACTGCCGTTACCACCGCGGCATGGGCGCCGCCCAACTCTTTCTGAATAATTTCATCGACATTATCTGTCTTCGGATTAAGGGTGAGATCTGCCCCCATCTCTTTTGCCAACGCCAGTTGTTTATCATTAACATCAATGGCAATAACTTTGGCATTGAAAACATTTTTGGCATATTGCAGTGCTAAATTACCCAGTCCTCCTAGGCCGTATATCGCCAGCCATTGCCCTGGTTTTACACCTGAAACTTTAATGGCTTTATACGTGGTAACTCCCGCGCACGTAATGCTACTGGCTGCGGCTGAATCCAGACCGTCTGGAACTTTCACCGCATAATCAGCATTGACAATGCACTCTTCTGCCATGCCCCCATCGACTGTATAACCTGCGTTCTTGGCTGTGCGACAGAATGTTTCTTTGCCGCTGTTACAGTATTCACAGTTTCCACAGCCACGGAAAAACCAAGCAACACTCGCTCGATCTCCAACTTTAAGTGATGTTACACCTGCCGATATTTCAGTCACTACACCGATTCCTTCATGCCCAAGTATTATGCCGGATACATCACCGAAATCTGCATTTTTCACATGTAGGTCAGTGTGGCATACACCGCAGCATTCCATTTTTAATAGTGCTTCTCCATATTCTAAAGGGCGTAGTTTCTTTTCTTCTATTACCACAGTTTTGTTTTTTGCGACAACAGCTGCTTTCATAGTCGATCTCCTTTTAAGGAATATCTGAAGGTGTGTGTTGGATGGCATAACAAAAAATGAGCTATCTCATTCTAGCTGCGTTTTTCAAGGTCGTTGTCGTTTTAGATCAGTTTACTTTTACAGCGATTTCTCCCTGTCCGGATTGTGGGTGATCGCTCCGGCGGGAGCCCAGTTGAGAGTCTCGACTGCCCTGCGTCTTGGTTGACAAGCTGCAATCTGCCAGAGACCTGTTCCCGCAGGGGCTTGATGAAGGCTTCGGCAGCTGCCTGAACCGATAGAGGTCATTCGTCCAGGTTATTTACGGATTTATGAAGGACTTACTACGTCGGCAACGTTCCGAGCAGTAGCGCACTTCCTCCCAGCAGCGAGCCCATTTCTTGCGCCATGTGAAAAGAAGGCCGCAGCGCACGCACGTTTTGACGGGTAGCTCACTTTTTTTCATAGCGCCTCACCTTTATCTAACGTATCGAGTAACAACTGGCCGCGCAGCCAAAGCGCCTGTTGTTTAGATTCAGGCATACGATCGAGATTTTTATAAATCATGCTCATACGCTGATTGCCGCGCAGGCGGTCGCCGTGGCGCATTAGGAAGTGCCAGTACAGTGCGTTGAAAGGGCAGGCGTCTTCAGTTGTACTTTCCTTCACGTTGTAGGCGCAGTCACGACAATAGTCGGACATGCGCTTAATGTATTGGCCGCTCGCGCAATAAGGTTTGGAGCCTAGATAGCCGCCATCGGCGTGCATGACCATGCCCAGTGTATTGGGTAGCTCTACCCAGTCGAAGGCGTCCATGTAGATAGCCAAATACCATTCACAGATTTCTCTCGGCGTAATACCCGTCAGCAGTGCGAAATTGCCTGTCACCATCAGCCTTTGGATGTGGTGTGCATAGGCATGCTTAAGGCTCTGACTTATGGCTTGGCGCATGCAATTCATCCGTGTTTCACCTGTCCAGTAGAACTCTGGAAGCGACCTCGTATTACCAAAGACATTGCCATTCGCATATTCAGGCATCTTTAGCCAGTAGACGCCTCGGACATATTCACGCCAGCCTATCAGTTGTCGAATGAAGCCTTCTGCAGCGTTGAGTGCAATGCTGCCGGACCAATATGCCGACTCCACATCACTACAAAGTTGGCGAAGATCCAGTAAGCCAATATTGAGCGCCGCGCTTATACGGGCATGGAACAGAAAGGGCTCATCGCTAGCCATGGCATCTTGATAATCGCCGAAGGCTGCCAACCCCCAGTCGAGGAAGTAGTCCCATAGAGCCTGAGCTTCGGCATGGGTTACCGGGTAGTCGAACGTGTCAAGGGAGCCATAGTGACTGGAGAAGGTATTGGCCACTAACTCAAGCACATCCCGAGTGATTGCGTCCGGCGAAAAACGGGCTGGCGAGGGAGGCCTAACGCCTTTAGGCAAAGCTTTGCGGTTTTCAGCATCAAAGTTCCAGGCGCCTCCTACAGGGCTGCCGTCACCATTGAGTAGCAATCTGCTCTTGCGGCGCATTTCCCGATAAAAGAACTCCATGCGTAGCTGCTTTTTGCCTTGCGCCCAGTTAGAGAACTCGGCACGTGAGCAAAGAAATCGATTATCGGAATGCCACTCGATAGCCAAGCCACATTCCCTGATTGAATGCTCTAACCGCCAGTCACCGCACTCCGTCAGGTGGAGTTCATCCGGTTGTAATTGTTCCTGCCAGCGACATAGCTCGCGGGGTACGGATCCAGTATTTTTCGGATCATCAAGCGCCACGTACTGCACCCTGACACCCCTCTGCTTCAAAGCTTCGGCGAAGTGACGCATAGCACTGAAAATAAGAGTTATTTTTTGCGGATGATGGGTGACATGGCTGGCTTCCTCCATGACCTCGACCATGAGTACCGTATCGCTCTCTTTATCCAAGGCCTGTAGAGACGCGAGGTCGAAGGATAATTGGTCTCCCAAGACGAGACATAATCGGCGAGTCGTATTCATCAAGCAGGTTCCAATTGATGGTGAGCATACGTGCCTAATGACGTCGAAGATTTCATCCAAGCAGCGTTTTTTTGAAGGAAGGCGTAATTTCTTGTACAAGAATAATTAAGTGTATAACTTTCTTGTCGTTTTTCGTCTCTAAAACTTCATCATTTTTTGATTGGGTACGGATGCTACTTAAGAGTGGTGCATTAAGGTCAGCGGTGCTTTGAGAGAAAGGTGAAGGGTTCTAATGGCTTGGCGTGCTCGTCATTGGCCGAAAGCAGTACGCTCCAAAACGGTTTAGCATGTGTCCGATTACTCAGCTCATTAGGGAAACGCTATGCGTGCAGGAAGCATCCTTGCCGGGATAGGCGCCACGTTGGCGCTGCTGTCAGCATCACCAGCCCAGTCAGCAACCCTGCCAGCAGACACGGTCAACCAGGGTCGTATCTCAGTGCAGGTACAAGGCTCTGGAACAGACATCATCTTAATTCCAGGGTTTGCGTCGTCCTCTGAAGTTTGGGCCGATTTGGCCTCCAGATTACGCCAGAACCACCGCCTGCATCTCGTGCAGGTCGCGGGCTTTGCCGGCTCGCCCGCGGTTTCCGATCTAGACGGTAAAGTCGTTGCCCCGACGGCCGAGGCGATCTCTGACTATATCCGCAGCCAGCACATCAAGGCGCCGGTCATCATCGGTCATTCGTTGGGGGGGGAGGTGGCGCTGATGCTGGGGGCGCGTCACCCCGAGCAAGTTGGGCGTCTGATGATTGTAGATGCGTTGCCTTTTTATACCTTGCTGTTTGACCCTTCAGCGACGCCTGAAACGGCGACCCCGCATGCTGTTGCGATGCGTGATGCCATGCTAGTTGCAACGCCTGAGCAGGCGCTAGCGATGCAGATAGCCTCTGTCGCCCGTCTCGCCAAGACTGAAGCGGTCAGGCCAAGCCTGGTCGCGTCGGGGACACGTTCGGACCCAAAGACCATGGCCGATGCCATGTATGAACTGATGACCACCGATCTGCGGCCTGAGCTTGGACGCATCACGGTGCCTGTCGAGGTCGTTTATGCGTATGACACGCTGTATGGCATACCGACATCCCTCGTTGATGCAATGTTCCGTAACGCTTATGTCTCGACACCCAACATCAGTTTCAGCCGTATTGACGGTAGTTTTCACTTCCTGATGCTTGATCAGCCAGACCTGTTCGCCGCAGCTGTCACTGAATTTCTGAAGCCGTGAACGGCGGCGGCCAGCAGCGGATGATGTTCATCTGCTGCTGACTGTCTAACTTGCTCCCTCGACGTATTACGCGGTTCACGAAGTACGGGGTGTACTAGGCTTCTAGCCGCGTGACTGGTTAGTTAATGCACCTCAGGCACGTTGCTTTTCAGGGACGCGTGGCATCTTTGACCGTTAGTCCGTCCTGCTGTGAGTGCTTGGCTCGCAATGGGGCGGTTTCGTGCAGCCATAGGCCTAATAGGCCCACGACCACTGCACAAGCAGCCTGCAACATTAGAGGCGCGCTCAGCCCAGCGATGTCAGCCAACCATCCGCCGGCGATCGGGCTCAGAACACCCCCGACGATTTCCCCCATGCCCATCACTAACCCCACGCAAGCAGCGATGCGGTGCGCGGGGACTGTTTCGGAAGGGATGGTGGCCATAAAAATAGGCGCCACTCCGCTGGCTGACCACGTCAGAAAAAGAATCAGGCACAGCATCCAGAAAGGCCCGTCGAAGTACAGGGCCGCCAACGGTGTGAGCGCCCCGATCAAGGAAAACACGACAACCACGGTTCGACGTCCTAGGCGGTCTGAGAGTGCGGGCACGATGTAGCTGCAAATCGTCGCGCTGGCACCCAGTACGCTCATCAGAATGCCCATTTCTGTTGAACTAAAATGGCGCTCATTCATGTAGTACACCGGCATAAAGGCCCAGCCCAGGACCATCCATGCCACATAAAAACAAGCAATCAGCATGCTTAGCCAGACGTTGCGATAGCGCAGTAGATCACGCAGCGCGTCATTGCCAGGGGCCGTAATCGTTGTCGCTACCGGGGCGATGACGGCTTTGGGCTCTTTGACGTACTTCCAGATCAACCACGCCGCCATTAGACCGGGGATCCCGGCCACGAAGAAAGCCAGTCGCCAGTCGTAATGGCTGGCGATCGCCACCAGCACCAGCGGGGCAATGCACGAGCCCAGCAGGTTGCTGCCGAAGTTCTGCATGATGCCCATGTTCTGGCCCCGTCGTGTCGGGGTCGAGTTCATGGCCATCAGTGTTTGCGAGATGGGCAGAATTGGCCCCTCGGCCACGCCCATCAACAAGCGTGCGGCGAGTAGCATGAAGAATGAACCCGCGAGGCCAGAGATGAATGAGCAAGCTGAAAAGACAATGACCGCCACCAGCAAATACGGTTTACGACGACCGCTGCGGTCCGACTGGGCGCCCAGCAGGTAGCCCGACAGTGCCCAAGTTAGGGAAAGTGCCGATACCAGCAGGCCGATCTGTGTGTTACTTAAATTAAGGTCTTTCGCCACGAAGGGCGCCAGGAAACTCATGGCATTTCGATCAAAGAAAACAAAGCCAAAGCTCAGGCTAAGAACAAACAACAGACGGTTTTCATAATGAGAGAACCAGCGGCGCATGGTGAATCTCCGGCATGATTATTGTTATGGGTTGACTGATGCGAGTTACGCCTCAGTCGGCAATGACATAGCAAAGGGCAGGCCAGTACTCATTTAATTAGCTAACTTATTGAAGTTAAACAGTTTTAAAGAGCTCTGCAGCGCTTCTACCTTGATCTTCGTTGATGAAGGTGGGAAAAAATTGATGATCAAATCCGATGCCTCCAATTCCCTTCGCGGCCACGTGCGGTGGAAAACAAAAATAATTAGGAGATTGCATGAATCGCTCGCCTCAGACGGTTACCCATCATCAGCCTGCTCGCCTCGTGCAAGGCTATGAAACCTGCGCCCCAACACCCGCAGACCTTCGCCGGTTTCTGCGCTTTTCCGATGAGGATGCGCGTATCTGGCTGGATGATCAGAGCATGGTCATGCTGCACTCCACAGCACTGGGAGCGCTGCGCCAAGAATTGATCGAGAGCGTTGGCCATGAGGGCGCCAAGCGCATGTTGATGCGTATTGGCTATTCCGCGGGTACCCAGGATGCCGCCTTAGTGCGCAAGCGTTGGCCAAGCGGCGACGAGCGCAGTTCATTCATTGCTGGCGGTCGCCTGCATGCCTTGCAAGGCATGGTGCGGGTGGAAACGGTCGACCTGGATCTGAACATCGAGAAGGGCCATTTTCATGGCGAATACCTGTGGCATGACTCTCGCGAAGCCCACGAGCATATTGCGCACTACGGTATTGGTGACGAGGCCGTGTGCTGGATGACCCTGGGTTACGCGGCGGGTTATGCCAGCGCGTTTATAGGCAAACTGGTGGTGTACCGCGAAGTGGAATGCGTTGCAGCAGGTGGCAGCATTTGTCGAATTGTTGGAGATACCGCCGACCGCTTGCCTCACCATGAGCACAGTGAGGCCCAACGATATTGGGACCCAGCCCATTTCATCCGGATGAATTCGATCTGGTCCTCAACGGAAAGCGACGCGCCACAACCTGCCAGTACTACAGCGACCACCACCATCAGCAGCCTCCCAGTGCAGGACGATATGGTGGGCATCTCGGCGGCATTCAGCGTCGCGCGCCATCAGATCGCGCAGGTTGCCCCAACGCGTGCCACCGTGCTCTTTAGTGGTGAGTCAGGTGTTGGTAAGGAAGTATTTGCCAAATGTTTGCACCGACTCAGCCCACGAGCTGATCAGCCGTTGGTGGCGGTCAATTGCGCTTCGCTGCCGGAGAGTTTATTGGAGGCCGAATTGTTCGGTGCCGAAAAGGGTGCTTACACGGGGGCGACTCAAGCGCGGGCAGGGCGCTTTGAACGCGCTTCGGGTGGCACGCTGTTTCTCGATGAAATCCAGGCGTTGAGCTTGAGTGCGCAGAGTAAGCTGCTACGCGCCTTACAAGAGGGGGAGATCGAGCGAGTCGGAGGCAGCAAGCCAATCAAGGTTGATTTGCGGGTGGTTGCGGCCACTAACATCAACCTGCGTACCGCTATCGCTCAAGGCACCTTTCGCGAGGATCTGTTTTTCCGACTCAACGTCTTTCCTATTCATCTACCGCCGTTGCGAGAACGTCGTGATGACATACCGTTGCTGATGGAGCATTTCTTTAAGCACTTCACAACGCTGCATGGCAAGCAGGTTACCGGTTTTAGCGCGCAAGCCGTTGAAGCCCTGCTTAATCACGATTACCCCGGCAACATACGCGAGCTGCAAAATCTGGTGGAGCGCGGGGTGATTGCGGCCCCCAACAATGCTTCAGTTCGAACTCAGCACCTGTTTCCCAACGGGGAGCAGGCACCGCGCCCCGGTTTGAGCATAGGAGGCGACGGCAGCTTGGGCGTGTCATCGCCCCAGGCCAGCGGGACCGAGTTGGATCTAAACGCATCGCCCATGTCGCAGCTCAAGCAATCGATCCAGTGCCAGCAAGTGGAGCATTACCGGCACGTGCTGCAGACCTGCGCGGGTAATCTCTCGGCCGCTGCACGGCAATTAGGCGTGACACGACCGCAACTGGCGTATCGGCTCAAGACCTATGGTTTGGCTTGATCATTGAGGATGATCAAAACCGATTGAATTGATCAAATGTTTTTCGCCTCAAAGGCCACCGCACGCCCGAATTTAAAGGTGTTGCCGGTGGCCAGCAGTGCTGGCATAGCCTTTGCGATGTAGCTCTCGCGGCCCGATGGCCGCTCTTGATAATGACAACAATAGAGAGAGCATCATGATTGCTAAGCAGCGCAGCATGCCTATGTCCGGGATTTGCCTTACCCCTCTGTCTGCATTACTCCTGTCACTTGCCAGCACCTCGTTAATGGCTGAGGCCCTGGCACCCGAGGATGCGATCAAACTCAACCTGCAGGTCTGGAATCTCTCGGTGAAGAACCTGAACACCGGCCCGCAGCCGTATAGGTATGGCAACAGCGGCAACGTGTTCGCAGGCGCCGAGGCGGACATGGCCAAGTTAGCTGGTATTGAAGGGGCTTCAGTGTCTTTTCAGTACGTGTTCTTTCCGTGGATGCGGGGCGAAGGTCAGCCAGCACAGGACAGTTGGCAGGGTAAGGCCGGTAGCTTTTTTGCTGGAGCGCCCATGCACAACGACATCGATTCCGGTTATTTGGCGCGATTCACTTGGAATCAGCGCCTGCTAGAAGACCGTCTGGAGTTGGTGGTGGGCCGTAGCAATGCCAAGCAGCACTTCTACATGTCTAACTGCAACAACGTGGTGACCTGCAACGATCCTGTCATCGATAACTCCACGGGTATCTTGCCGTTCCCTTATGGCAGTTGGAGTTTGTATTCGCGCTATCGAGCAGACCAAGGGCGGTATGTGCATGCTGGCGTGTTCGAGTCCAACCCACAGCATTATTTCAAGGACACCAAAGGTTTTGATTGGGACCCGGGCGATGCCAGCGGTGTGTCGATATTGGCCGGATGGGGCGGTGAGCAGGGCTTCGATCAGACCCCATACGCCTACCATTATGAGTTCAATGGTTTTTACAACAGCGGCGAGCAGACCGACCCGCTAGATGGCAAGTCTCGTCGGGGCAGCAGTGGATTACTTTTCAAGTTTCGTCAAACCCTGGCTCGCGAGGGCGATGCGCGGGTGCCGGAAAAAGCGTGGCAATGGTTCGGCTCTTGGTCGTGGAGCGCCGATGACATGCAGCCGTTTGAGCACTTCGCCGAGGTGGGAATCACCCGGCTGGGACCTTTTGATCGGCCTCAGGACAGTATCAATTTAAAGGCCAGTTATTTGCTCCTTGGAGCACGTCAGGCGAAGTGGCAGGAGCAAACGCGCTTGCTGGCGACGGGAGAGAATGAGCGTACGCGGCGGGGTGTCTCGCGTATTGAGCTCAATACCCATTGGCAAGTGACTCGCGACTTGGCGTTGGAGCCCAGCGTGCAATATGTCTTCAACCCAGACAACTTTTACAACCCGCAGGCGCCGGTGAGCGGCAACGGTGCGGTAATTGCTTTGGAGGTGATGTACGACTTGGGCACGGCATTGGGGCTGTAACGCATGAGCCCACACCGGCGGCGGTTGCCGCAGGTGTGGGCCATTGACTCAACGTGAATCAGGCGGGTTCAAAGCAATAGACAGCCAGCTTGTTGCCATCCGGGTCGCGTGCATAGGCTGCGTAGGCATGCGGTGCCCAACTGCGAGGACCAGGCTGGCCTTCGCAGCGGCCGCCAGCGGATATGGCCGCGGTGTGAAAGTTTGCCACGACTTCGCGATTCGGCGCCTGGAAGCTGACAGTCACGCCGTTGCCAACAGTTGCAGGCGCACCATTGGCGGGGCGAAGCACGAAGAAGGCGGGGGTTTTATCGCCCCAGATCGAACCGTTTTCTTCCAAGTCCATTAGCCTGTTCAAGCCTAGTTGGCCGAGCACGATGTCGTAGAACTGGCGCGCTTTGGCCAGGTCATTACTGCCGACCGTTACGTGGGTGTACACACTCATGTTGATTCTCCAGCACAGGTTTAGAGTGCTCGCCGCCTAAGGGCTGCGAGCAGGTTGAAATCATCAGGAAAATTGAGGGGCAACCATGACCTTGCATTGATCAGTGCGTTGCCTAAGCGCTTCAAAGGCCTGCGGCATTTGCGCAAGCGAAACGGTGTTGCTGACCATCCCCAAAGGCACCGCGTGAGGGCTATCGAGTACGTCGATGGCAGCGCGAAATTCGTCGAGATTGAAGAAGGCTGAGGTCACCAGATTGACCTCCTTGGACAGCGCCTTAAAGGGCACAAAACTGTCTGCCACGGTACACAGTCCCAGGATGACTACCGTGCCACGAGGGCGCACGTACTCTATGGCCTGGGCAATCAACCCTGGGCGGCCGACGCATTCAAAGACAATGTCTGGGGGCGCTCCCAGGCTTTCGACAATACGCCTCTCAAGGCTGGCGTCATTCACCAGAAATGTGCTGGCCCCCAGGTGCAAAGCGCGCTCGCGCTGCCACTCTCCCAGATCGGTGATGCAGACCTTGGCTGCCCCCAAGCGCCGCGCCCAAAAAGCGACGGCCAAGCCAATAGCACCTGCTCCCAAGATCAATACCTTGGCGCCTGGACGCAGCCGCGCGCGCGCAATCCCGTGCAGCGCCACAGCCAGTGGCTCAGCCAGTGCGCTGTCGGCTAAGCCGATACTGGATGGGAGCACCACGCATTGGTGAGCCTTGGCAGTTGCAAATTCGGCAAAACCACCGCCTTGCAGGCTGAAATCCGAACACCAAGCGGGCTCGCCCCGGCGGCAACTGTCGCACTGCCCGCAGCCGCGCAGCGGGGCCACGGCTACGTGGTCACCAACGCGCAGGCCGCTGACCTGTGACCCGCATTCGATCACGCGGCCACTGTATTCGTGGCCTAGGACAGTGTTTGGCGCAATGGCGAACGCCGGGTCATGTGTCATGTGCAGGTCGCTGCCACAGATGCCGCAACGGCAGACTTCGATCAATACCTCATCGGGCCGAGGTGTCGGAGTGGGTAGGGTGGCCAGTTGTAAGGGTTGCTGCATAGCCTTGAAAACAATTGCTTGCATCGTGGTCTCCTCAATCAACTCGTCCGAGCATTTGTCCGCCATCAATCACGATCTGAGCGCCGGTGACGTAGCTTGCGGCTGGTGACGCTAGGAAAAGCGCCAGACCTTTGATCTCTTCGGTGCTGGCAATTCGGTGTTGAGGGACGCGCAGTGCAAAGGCGGCACGGTCTGCGGGATTACGCAGCCGTCCCCCGGCGATATTGGTGACAAAGGGGCCGGGGGCGATGGCGTTGACGTTAATGCCGAAACGAGCCAACTCCATGGCGGCTTGGCGCACCAGCGAGGCTGCCCCAGCTTTCGCGGGCATGTAGGGAGTGCCGACGATCGCTTCGTTAATCATTGCAGCGTTTGAGGTGGTAACGATGATGCGTCCAGAGCCTTTGGGTTTCATCAAGCGCACGGCTGCCCGCAGGGTGGTGAACACGGAGGTCAGATTGGTCGCCAGTACCTTGTCCCAATGGGCTTCCTCAAGATTTTCTAGGGCGCCTTGTGCACAGCGCTGGCCGTCGCTGTCGAGAAAGCCTGGGCCGGAGTCGATGCCAGCATTGGCGAATACCACGTCGAGTCGACCGTAGCGTTCCCCTATGCGCTCAAAGCAGGCATACATCGCCGAGCGATCGGTGGCGTCCACGACCTCGCCGTGCACGTCCAAGCCTTGGGCTGCCAGGCGCGTCACTTGCTCGTGCAATAACTCACCATCAATGTCCAGCAGTGTGACCTTGGCGCCCGCTTCGGCCATGACTTCGGCGTAGGCCAGGCCAATGCCGCTGGCGGCCCCGGTGACCACACACGTCAGGCCTTCTACGGCAAATCGTTCCCAACATTTCATGCTAATCACCTTTATAGAAACAACGCCTTGTTGATCGGCAAGCCATGTTTTTCGCAATGACTGACGTAATGATTGATGAACCAGAAAACGTCGGTTGTTTCGGTGTGATTGCCGTGTTCGTCAAAAAACTCGATGGGGCCGTGAATCCAGAAGAGCGCTTTCATGCCCTGAGGGTCATCGGAATAGAGGGTGTGTGCGGTGCCGGGTGTTTCGTAGACGAAACTGCCGGGTTGTGAAATCCAGTCATATTCGTAATAGCCCCAACTGCCTTCAAGCGTGACGGCTGAGACGGCTGCGCGGTGGCGGTGGGTACCAATGCGACCGCCACCCTTGACCCATAGAATGTTGCAGACACTGCCAGTGCGAACATCAAAGCTGAGGTGACGGATCGCAGCACTGTCGCCGAATGGCACCCAGGGTGACTCGTTTTCACCGATGCCAATGTGACCGCCGTGCAGGGCGTATCGATCAACGATGGCGGCATGGGGTTCAGGGGGCAGTTGAACAACATTTGGCTTAACGGTATTGGACATGGAGAGGCCTCGGATCATTTTTTTTATAGGGCTGGTACGCAAGCGCAACCAGGCATTAGAGACCGTTTGCACAGGCTGTGCCAAAGGCTGGAAAGGCTGTATTTACTGGGCCGGAGAAGGTGGAACAGTAGGCAGGGCTTACCTTAAGTGATGAGTTTTATGATCAAACTTGATCAAGTCAGCAGGCTGTAAATGAGCCAAGAGCAATCGCTGGCGGTGACGCGCAACTCGGTCAATTGCAAGGCTGAAATCGTGCTCGCTCAAGGGCTGAATGGTGGTTTTGATTAAGTCAGTAGCTGCCAATCATTAATCGAGCATTGTGTGATTGTTCGCTAAGGGATTGATTTATATAACACTACTTGTTTCTTAATGTTTCTAGTGAATATGCTGTTTTTATACCCATGTTTAATGGTTTTGTGCTGTTTTAGGAGGCTTGTTGCCTGTTTGTCACTGGATAAATTGATTTATATAGTTAAAAAACCTGCTTAACACTTCCTATACTGCGGGCGGGCCCTTACCCATGTTTAAAACAATAAACCTGCGTTCAGGGTTGTTCTGTACAGAAGCGAGTTGCTCCTTGGAAATGAGAAGCCGTCACCGCCTCTCATTGCCATGCATCTAATAAGTCTAAGAATGAGAAATAGTTTAATGAATAAACAATCGATCCAGATTGCCCTTGCTTACATGTCCGTTGTTATTGGTGGTGGATTTGCCTCTGGGCAGGAGGTACTTCAGTTTTTCACCGGCTATGGGCTTATAGGTATTGTCGGCACTCTGGTGAGCGGTTTGATGTTTGCCTTCCTGGGCATGCAAATCGCTCGAATGAGCTCAAAGATGCAAGCGAGCTCGCACAAGGAGGTTCTCTACGTTCTGTTTGGAGCACGCCTCGGCCTGGTCGTCGACGTAGTGCTGTCTTTCTTCCTGTACGGCGTCGGCGTGGTGATGTTGGCCGGTAGCGGCTCGATCTTTTCCCAGGAGTACGATCTGCCTCCCTTGTTCGGTGGCGCGCTGATGATGGTTTTGGTGATTGCCACGTTGTGCATGAACGTGAAGCGCATCATCGACTTGATCAGTGTGGTCATGCCCTTCTTGCTGGCGATGGTGCTGATCATCACCACTTACTCGATTTTCAGTTACAACGCCCCCATCGAAACCCTCGATGCGGTGGCACGCGAGAACAACGAAACGGTCACAGGTAACTGGTTTGTAGGTGCCTTGTTGTATGCGTCCTTCAACATTGCTGTCGGTTTTCCGATGCTGGCTGTTATTGGTGGGATGACCCAGCAACCCAAGGCTGCCGCACTCGGCGGCATACTCGGCGGCCTTGGTCTGGGGGCGCTGATCTTGCTGCTGAACATCGGGCTGTTTGCCAATATCAATCAGCTGCAAGACATCGAAATGCCTACTCTTGCGCTGGCAGCGCGAATCTCGCCAATGCTTTCGGTCGTGATGGCGTTGGCACTGGTTTGCATGATCTACAGTACGGCCGTGGGGATGTTTTTTGCATTCAGCGCCCGCTTTGCTAAACCAGAAACTAGCCGTTTCAAGTTGATTAGCGCGGTCACGGTCTGCATAGGTTTGGGCTTGAGCCTGGGGGGCTTTAGTAAATTGGTGGGCACTGTCTATCCGCTACTCGGCTATGTGGGTTCTGCCCTGATTCTCGCTATTTGCTTCAACTGGGTTCGCAGCCGCTCCATTGCTAAAGCACAGGAAGCTGCATCCTGATCCCTTAGGCCTAGGACGTTCAGAACGGTAGGCGTGAGCTTGAACGGATGCCATTATTTCGGACATTTTTTCGATGCTCACGCCGCTAGTCTTTCTGCCTCTACCGGTGAGTGGTCACCGTTGTAAGCGTGGCGCCTAATGCTGTTGTAGCGCGCCACACAGCGGTTGATACCATCCCGCGCTCATACCCCGATTTGTAGCCTTTGTCAGGCATCCGGTCAGACGACCGACTACTTCACTGCGCCTTAAAATGAGCCGAGTCTGCTCGATGAGGTGGGGGCCAGAGCAGGATAAAACCTGACGTGGGACCATTATGAAATGCAGATTCGGCCCGGAATCGAAACCCACGCAGCGCTGCCTAAGGGCAAGATTTGAGGTCTATGGTATGGAACTAATAGGCCATCTATGCTGACTGAGAGAGAGGTTTCAGGTAGGTATTCTGGAATTTAGAGATTTACATAAGAGGACGTGAACGCTTAACTCACAGAGTTTTATAGACTCGACTGTGCTAGCAACTCGTTTTGCCTATGTTGAGTAGGGACAGGAATAATCGTGCGCTGTAGCGTGCCACAAATAAGGAGGCTCTCATGGGGCAAAAACCTGTGAATGATCAACCCGCAAGCCCTCACACCTCGAGTGAGGATGGGATCCCGGCGCCGAGCGGGGCAGCCAACCTGATTGATACTGACTACGTCATTGGTCAAGATAATATTAAAGGGGAGTTTTCATTTTCACTGGATATACACGGCAAGGTTTTTATCATTTCGGCTGCCACTGTTCTGTTGTTCGTCATCCTGACGCTGTCGTTACAGAATGAAGTAGAGCCTTTATTTAGCGCTATTCGGGCTTGGATTACGGGGCATCTTGCTTGGCTGTTCATGAGTATCGCCAATGTTTTCGTACTGCTCTGTTTTGCGTTGATATTATCCCCGCTGGGTAAAGTTAGGTTGGGCGGTAAAGATGCAACGCCGGATTATACTTATATCGGCTGGTTTTCTATGCTCTTCGCCGCCGGCATGGGCATTGGTTTAATGTTTTATGGTGTGGCGGAACCCATGTCTCACTATGCCGCGTCTATGAGCGGTATTACCGTTGATGCAAGCGGTGTAAGAACTGACTGGGCTCCCTTGCAAGGCGCGGCAGGAGATATGAAGACGTCTTCTGACTTGGCGATGGCTTCTACCATATTTCATTGGGGCTTACACCCTTGGGCGATCTACGCGATCGTCGCTTTGTCATTGGCTCTGTTCTCCTACAATAAAGGCTTGCCACTGTCTATTCGGTCAATCTTCTATCCGTTAATGGGTGAACGCGTCTGGGGATGGCCAGGTCACCTGATTGATATTTTGGCTGTGTTTGCTACTTTGTTTGGTTTGGCAACGTCTCTAGGTATTGGCGCTGAACAGGCCGCAGCGGGTATTGAATACCTGTTTGGTATCGAGTCTAACAATTTGAGTAAAGTGATACTCATTGTTGTTATCACACTTATTGCTCTCTGGTCTGTACTTTCAGGCTTGGATAAAGGCGTGAAGATGCTGTCCCAAATAAATATGGGTCTGGCTCTTCTTTTGCTGGTGTTTATCGTCGTGGCCGGGCCGACATTGGTGATATTTTCCGGGTTTTTCAAAAACCTAGTTAGTTACGTAGAGTACCTTCCTGCGCTGTCCAATCCGTTTGGCCGCAGTGATGTCGAGTTTACCCAAGGGTGGACGGCATTTTACTGGGCGTGGTGGATCAGTTGGTCTCCGTTTGTAGGGATGTTTATCGCTCGTGTCAGTCGTGGCAGAACGGTAAGGGAGTTTCTGGTTTCAGTGTTGCTCGTTCCGACATTGGTTTCTATCTTGTGGATGACGACGTTTGGTGGAACGGCCATCGATCAAACCACTGCACAGGGGCTTTCAAGTGTTAAGGATGCTGTTTTGGAATTGAAGCTGTTTGCAATGCTCGGAGAGCTTCCTCTTATGCACATCACTTCATTCTTAGGCATTGTTCTGGTGCTTGTATTCTTCATTACATCTTCGGACTCAGGCTCACTGGTCATCGACACAATCACTGCGGGTGGCAAGGTTGACGCGCCAGTACCTCAGCGCGTGTTCTGGGCTGTTATTGAGGGTGTGATCGCCATTGCGCTTTTGTTGGGGGGAGGACTGGTGGCGCTTCAGGCAATGGCTGTATCAACGGGGTTGCCTTTCGCAATAGTATTGCTGATCGGCTGTATATCCCTTGTTAAAGGTCTGATGTCTGAACCGCGCTAAAGATTAATTGAGTGGGTATAGCCCGCTCGGTCTATCTAAGCGTAACAACAGACAGCGCCTTCAGCCCTTAAGGCTGAAGGCGCGCTTTTGCAATAGATGGGTCAGTCCCATAACTCGCCAACAGGCGTCGTGCGGCTGTAACGATTGGCTATTTGTGCTTGAAGCAACTCCGCGGTTCCAAGGGCATCGGTCAGTGCGTGATGGGCTTGATAGGCAGGAAGATTGAGCCGCTCGCGACTGTCAGACAATCGGATGGATTCTGGCTTGCGTCCCATGATTCGAGCAAACCAACTCAGTTTCTTGCGATAAACGCGAGCCTCCAGTTGCATCGTATCAATGACCGGGAACTCTATGCCTTCACCCAGAGACTTGCGCAATGCCTGGTCGAGAAAACCTCGCTCAATATTTCGGTAATGAACCACCATCACCTTACCTGCCATTGCAGCCAAAAGCTGTTCACTAATTTGTGAAAAAGTCGGAGCATTTGATATTTCAGCATGCGTGATGTGATGGAAAGTCACCGACTTGTCATTCAACTCAGATGTTGGCTTCAGTACCCAATAAAGCGAGTGGTTGCAATGTATGCGCTCTAAGGTCAATGGCATCAAGCCAATACTGACAATACTGTGGGCCTGTGGGTCCAGCCCGGTAGTTTCTATGTCCATTGCCAGCAGTTGAACACGTTCTATCGGTGTCTGGGCTGACACTGCGCCTGCTTGGTAAAACTGACGTAAACAAGGGCTCTTTGCTTGGCGTGCCAAAACCTCGAATCGAGCTGACCAGTCTAGAACATCAGAGGTTATATTTTTATTCATGACCTTCACTGTTAGACCCGCCCCTTGGCAGGGTAACGGAATCGCAGGAAATTCTGTGCGTTACTTAATACCTGAAAGGCCTCTTTGAGGTTGTGCCTCTCGCTATTAGAGAAGCTTCTTGGCTCAATATAATTGTTAGGTGTTGCGCCCTGTTCCAGTGCTTCAACTTGGTGCCGAATACGCACGATTGATAAAAATTCTAGGGTGTAGCGCAGGTGTTTGATTGCCTTAGGAGGTACTAAATTGCTGGCCGCTATAGCGTCAAGGCGATCAAACGAATTTTGAGCGTTACTGCCGCATGCCAGCGCGTGGATGCGAATAAGGTCGGTGAGCGGTGCTGTGCCGCGGCCCTTAAGGTTGATGATTCTTTTTTGTTGTCCGTCTGTCTCAACGACAAACGTACGGAAAAACCCCAGAGGCGGGGTGCGATTGAGCGCAATTCTAGCCATTGCATTTAGGAAGCTAGGATGTGCTCTCGCTTTCGTAGCACATAAGTTTTGTAACTCTCGCACATACTCAAGTTGCCCATAAACGCCATCGAGATCGAAAAAAATACAACTGTGTAGAAGTGTCGTGGGGTTTGGCTTTTCAATCCAGCTTTCAAAATAATTTCGCCAGACCCTTAAGGGCTGGCGCCACTGGTCATTAGTCGCCATGATTGCGCCTTTGCAGTAGCTATAACCACACGCAGCAAGGCCATCACTGACGAAGGTTGCCAAACTTCGAAAGTAAGCGTCATGAAGCTCAGGGTTGAACGCGTCGTCCAATATCAAAGCATTGTCTTGATCTGTGACCAGTAACTGTTCGTCACGAGCCATCGAGCCTAGAACCATGAAGCAATACGGCACTGGGGGCGGCCCAAGTTTTTTTTCTGCTAGCTCCAAAATACGCTGAGTAAAGGCGCGGCCAATGCCTGAAATCGCACTGCCGATCATGTGGGCTGTCGCTCCATCGCGGACCATGCGGATATAAGTGCCGCGTAAGTCTTGTAACAGTATCCTCAGCCCCTCAACGGATGTTTGGTTCGAGATTCGATTAACCAAGTACAAGCTACTCTGCGACTCATATCGGATGATGTCCGATAGATTGATCAGGCCAATGGGACGACCTTGGTGTAAAACAGGCAGGTGATGGATATTACGGCGCAGCATCATCAGCATGGCCTCGAACACCGAGTCATTGGCACTGATAGTCACCGGGGCCGCAGTTATGATTTCGCTGATACGTGTTTCATCAGCGTTTTTGCCTTCAGCGACAAGGCGAGTTCGCAAGTCTCGATCGGTAACAATGCCCTCGATCTGAGCTGTTTGCAGATCTGCTGTCGACATAACCAATACGCAAGAAACGCTTTGCTCGGTCATCTTCTTGGCTGCGTCGCTCACGCTTGCATTGGCATTCACCCATACTAAGGAGCGTGAAATAATCGCTCGACACTTGAGTTGGATAAGCTCGCTGGCTCTGCCTTGTGCTTCGACGGCGGACTTTAGCCGTGAATGACCTTCTGCCTCTACAAAATCAGCAAATGAATCATGGTGAGCGCACAATTCAGCGAATACATCGGCAGGAATGAAATAGATCAGGCTATCTTCCAACGCCCTTGCTGGAAATCGGACCTTGTTACTGCGTAGCAGACCGGCCTGGCCGAAAATATCCCCTTCAACAAGCCGATCATGCAATTCACCATTGCGCCGGTAAATCTCAACTGCCCCGCTGCGCACATAATGCAAGTCTTGGATGGACGAACCGGCTTCAAGAATGTCAGTTCCCGCTTTGAAATAGCTCACTTCAACGTGTCGGGCAATATTGTCAACCGACTCCTTGGACAGCGTATCAAAGGGCGCGAAACGAGAAAGATGGTCGCTGATTTCCTGTAGCTCGATTTGCATGCAGCCTCTCAGTGTGCGAACAGATTTCAATGAGTGAGCGTCAAATATATATCGCCATTTATGTTTTGTCTTGTCAGGTGGGCAGAAAACACCTCTACCTCGTTAGTCAGAGATATATCGTTTGGGAGTGCCGAGTGAGTTGTTGTTTCGAACAGGGTGCAATAGCTAGAGGCGCTCAGGAGTTTACTTTAATAAGGGTTGCTGTTTTCAACCGTGTTTGAATCGGTATGGCGTTTATATATCGCTTCAATATGCAGAGCAGGCTGGGTGATTGCGCCATTCACACTTCGCATCTTTAGTTCGATGCCGCTGTGAACGTTTGTGAGAGTTGGGGGCTGTCGAGCGCAGTCACGACAGCTTGATTGCCTTCGCCGTGTTAATTACCTGCGCGCTGGCTATGTATTAATGATCAAGCGCTTTCGCAGGGACTAGTGTTTTAACCTCTTCAATGGAGATGTAAGGGATTATGCTGCTGGGTAACTTGGAGATAGTAGACAAGTTATAGACACTGAATTCAGGGTTTATCACTTTCTCGGCCATTAACTCAAATGAAGGGATAATACGGGATTCCAAATGTTCATCCAGCACGCACGGCGATTTTGCAGACTCGACGGTTTCATAGAAACGCCCTGTTTCAGGGCATAAGTCTACGCCGACCATAAATACCTTGTTGAAGCCTGCATGGAACGCAACTTGTAAAGCGAGGTAGGCGACCGTCCGAGCATCGAAATACCCCTCGCGTAAATCCTTGCTGAAGCCAATAGTGCTATTTCGACCTTTATAGAATTTTGAGCGGCGTATTAGGTTGGAGGGAGCACCTGAAAACAGGTCTTTCCAGGTAGCTTTAGGCGCTTTTTTCAAGGCGTAAAACTCACCCGTAGCTAGCGGAATATTGTGCTGCGCGTAGTCTTCTCGCAGCACGACTCTCTGGCTTTTCGCCAATGCTGCGTGGAATAACCGGGTTTGCTGGGTAAAGAAACCTGAATCGGTGCACACGTAAAAATAAGGGCTGACAGGCGTGTTCAGAAACATCGAAATTGCGCCATTTACCACAATCATCGGTACGTGCTGGAACTCACATAAAGGGAAGTCTTTGGCCGATGCTCCAGACGCAATGATAAACACAGCGCCTTCTGCAATATCTCGGCATTCCGAAAGGTCTGAGGGAACAGTTTCCGGGAAGGGTAAGCATTTATTGACAGTGCTCATGGCTTTCAGCCCTCGGGAGCGGAAACTGAAAAACGGTACTCCCATATGCGCAAGCCATATGTAGGGTATGTCCATTATATGTGTAGGAAACGGACTGTATTTATGAAGATTCTGTCAGTTAGCCTGGATATAGGTAGGATTCATCTGTGCCACATACTGAGCATCACATCATAGGTGGCAGCCCTCGCTGTTCCAGAAGACTTATCTAGGCTTTTTACAAATGTTAAGAAATGTGGCTTTTCTTAACATTACTTAATAAATCCCCCTTTTTGAATGTGATGAGGTAACTGCCCACACGCGTTAGATCATGACTGATGAGACAAGGGCTATTGATGGGTGCGCTGTTTATGGGCAATGTATTAACAAGCGTGTTTTGCTAAATGAACGTGCGCCGTGTTGTCGTTTGAACGCCACTGCATAGTTGCTGACTTTTTTATAACGTTATTTAACTTGGCTGCGCTGTTCTTTAACTTTTTCTTTACCGTGCAAATCTCTTAGCCGCAATCACACATACGATCACCGCACCAGTGATGCCAAACATGCCGGCAGTCACGGTTTCATGGAGAAAGGTCGCTGCTAAGGCCAATCCAAAAAAGGGCTGTAGGAGTTGCAGTTGCCCCACGGCGGCAATGCCCCCTTGGGCCAGTCCGCGGTACCAGAAGAAGAAACCGATCAGCATGCTGAAGAGTGAGATATAAGCCAGGCTAAACCACGCAGGCAGGCTAATACCTGCAAAGGTGGGGGGCGCTAACATCACAGCCAGTGTTGCTGTGACGGGTAACGACAGTACCAGCGCCCAACAAATAACCTGCCAGCCGCCCAATGTTCTGGACAGTTTTGCGCCTTCGGCATAACCCAGGCCGCACACCAGAATCGCCAGAAGCATCAGGATGTCACCCTTTGGCGAGGCAGTCAGGCCTTGAGACAGGGCAAACGCTACCACCAGCGCGCTGCCCAAGATTGAGAAAAGCCAAAACGCCGGACGCGGACGCTCCCCGCCGCGTAGCACACCAAAGGCTGCCGTCGAAAGCGGCAGCATGCCGAGGAAGACGATGGAGTGTGCGGAGGTCACGTGTTGCAGGGCTAATGCCGTTAGCAATGGGAACCCCACGACCACGCCAACTGCCACGATCAACAGTGGCACAAGCTGGCTTTTATTCGGACGTTTGGCCCTCAGCAGCAACAAAATGCACAACGCCAGAAGGCCAGCGCTAGAGGCCCGTGCAACGGTCAGGAAAACCGGGTTAAACGCCATCACCGCCACGCGTGTTGCGGGCAATGACGCGCTGAATATCACCACCCCGATAAAACCATTGATCCAACCGGCAAGATTTTTCTCCGTCGATTGGGTGTGCAGGCTGGAGGTACGTTCCATCGGGTCTCACGCTCAAGGCTAATGGCAGGATTGCATTGCGCTCATGCTATGGCTGAAGATTGATGACAATCAAAATATTGTCATGGATACATCCTTCTATGCCTCGTTCCCGATACAAGTTGTTGGTTGATAGGTTTGCCGCGGACATCCGCTCAGGACGATTGCTGCCGGGCACACGCCTGCCAACACATCGTCAACTGGCAGCGACAGAAGGGTTGGCATTGGTGACAGCAAGCCGGGTGTATTCAGAACTTGAGGCCATGGGCCTGGTCAGCGGCGAGACCGGACGCGGTACTTTTGTCAGGGAAACGTCGCTGCCGCCGGGGCACGGGATCGACCAGCCAGACGTGACGGCAGGCATGCTGGACCTCAATTACAACTATCCGTCTGTGCCGGGGCAGGCCGATTTGTTGCGAACGGCCTTGCGCCAACTGGCGTTGTCCGGCGACTTAGAGTCGTTGTTGCGCTATCAGCCCCATGGCGGACGCCTGCATGACCGAGCCTCAGTGGCGCGGCACTTTTTGACGCGGGGCTTGAACATTCCTGCTGAGCAAGTATTGATCGTTAACGGCGCACAGCATGGGTTGACGGTAGTGCTGATGGCGCTGTTAAAACCAGGCGATGTTGTGGCCGTTGATGCGTTGAGCTACCCGGGGTTCAAGGCGCTTGCGCAAACACTGCACCTGGAAGTGCTGCCTGTACCAACCACTGACCGAGGCCCCGATCTCGATGCTCTCGAAAACCTCTGTCGCAGCCGCTCGGTCCGCGCGGTGTACAGCATGCCGACCTTGCATAACCCGCTGGGTTGGGTGATGGACATTGAGCAACGTCAGCAGTTGGTGTCGATTGCGCGCAGGCATGACCTTCAGATTATTGAGGATGCTGCCTACGCCTTCCTTGTAGAAAATCCACCGTCTCCGATTGCGGAGCTGGCACCAGAACGCACGTTGTACGTGTCCGGATTATCTAAAAGTGTGGCCGCTGGCTTGCGGGTCGGTTACATCGCTGCCCCCGCTCATATGATCGCTGCCTTGGAGCGCGTCATTCGCGTGACCGCTTGGAATACGCCCGGCGTCATGACCTCGATCACCAGCGCGTGGCTGGACGATGGAACCGTGGGGCGGCTGGAGGTGCAAAAGCGCAAAGACGCACACGCCAGACAGATCATCGCTGATGAGTTATTGGCAGGGCTGCAGACTGTGCGTCATCCATTTTCCTACTTTGTCTGGCTGCCTTTGTCAGACGATGCCAGGCCCGAGCAAGTGGTGATGGCACTGATGCGCGAACAGGTTTCGGTCTCGTCCGCGCAGCCGTTCGCCACATCGATTCATGTGCCGCGCGCCATCCGGCTGGCGCTGGGGTCGGTTGACATGGAGTCCCTGCGTGAGGGGCTGGCGAAGGTTAAGTGGGTGGTAGACGCGTATTCGTAGGGCATGGAACGCGAGTGTGCGCTTACGCCATCGGGGGCAAGCGGCGCTTCACCGGGCTCTTCTTAATGATGGCGGTATTGGTTTCGGCGTACGCATTCAAGTTGTCAAGCAGAGTGTCTAATTGCTCAATCGAGCGCACACACAGACGGGCGATAAAACAGTCTTCACCTGTCACCTTGTCGCACTCGGTGAACTGAGGAATGTTCTGGATCTGACGCTCCACTTCCTGCAACTGTCCGGGCAGCGGACGAATCCGAATAATGGCCTGCAATTGATAGCCAAATGCCTTGGGGTCCACTTCCACGGTATAACCCTTGATCACCTCACGTTCTTCAAGCTTGCGTATCCGCTCCGCGACGCTGGGTGACGATAAACCGCTTAGGGCCGCGAGCGCCTTCAAGGACTTACGGGAGTCTTCCATCAATGCGCCAATCAACAGCTGATCAATCTCGTCAGTCATTTCTCGCTCCTTAGGCAAAATAGGCAAAATGCCTCAACAGTAAAGGCGCACCCGCCCGTTTGCCTTTTGCGGATTATGGCGCGGTGTCTGACGACATAGCCATACTGTTTCCTACATAACCGGGAGCATTTATGGATAAGTCGACGCAACATGGTTCGCTGGAAATGGTCGCCGCCATGCTGATTTCCGGCACGATCGGCTGGTTCGTTCTAGTCTCCGGGCAGGCAGTCCCGGACGTGGTTTTTTGGCGCTGTGCGTTCGGTGCGTTGACCTTACTGGTGATCTGTGCACTGATGGGCTTTCTGCGGCCTGGGTTATTAACCCGGCACACTTTTTTACTGATTATGCTCAGCGGTGTCGCCATCGTTGCCAACTGGGTGATGCTGTTTGCGTCCTTCTCGCGGGCCTCTATTGCTATCAGCACCGCAGTCTACAACGTTCAGCCGTTCCTATTGATAGGCCTGACGGCGCTGTTTCTGGGTGAAAAAATCACCGTGCCAAAACTGGCATGGCTGGCCGTTTCTTTCGTTGGAATGCTGGCTATCGTCAGCGCCCACACCGAGCAAGGCGAGAGTGGAAGTGCCTACCTTCAGGGCATCGCCCTAGCATTGGGAGCTGCACTGATGTACGCCGTGGCAGCCTTGATCATCAAACGGCTCAAAGGCGTGCCTCCCCACCTGATCGCCCTGATCCAGGTCAGCACCGGTGTCTTGCTGCTGGCCCCTATGGCCAACTTCAGCGAGTTACCCAGTGGCGTACAGGCATGGGGTTCTTTAGTCACACTTGGAGTGGTTCACACTGGCGTGATGTACGTACTTCTCTACGGCGCAATCCAGAAACTGCCTACAGCTTTGTTCGGTGCGCTGACTTTCATCTACCCGATTGCTGCGATATTCGTTGATTGGTTTGCGTTCGGGCATCGCCTTGAAATGCAGCAATGGGTGGGGGTTGCGGCGATATTGCTGGCAGCAGCAGGGATACAGTTGGGGTGGCGGTTTGGGTGGAGGCGGGTAGTTATTTAGCGTGTTTTTTTAAATTTCCGTCGTATCGATTTCTTGTCTCTTACTTGATCGGGTAAATTTCCCTACTTTCGTGCTTAGGCGCAGATCATAGGGACGGGGTCATGTCAGACGGTTGGGGTAATGAAGAGCTTGAGGCTTCCGTACAGGCCTACCACGAAATGTTGGAAAAACAGGCGAGGGGAATCAAGTGTGTTAAGACGCACATTTATCGTGGACTAGCAGAACGTTTTGGCCGTAAAGCGGGAGCCTTCGAGCGGAGAATGCAAAATATCTCTGCGATATACGAGGAAAGTGGCCTTGAGTGGGTTGTAGGCCTAAAACCCCAAAAAAATATTGGTTCGGCCATTAAGGCTCAGCTTGTTGAAATGATCGAAATGCAAACTTTGGGCAACACGGTCGCACGTGAACTTGAAGTCGCTGAAGCCGAAGCAGAACACCACAATGTATTTGATCCCAAAGACGTTGTAGATGCTCGTAAACGAGTCGTCGCGAGCCTGGTCCGTCGACGGGGTCAGGCTGCGTTTCGCAAGAAACTATTGGCTGCTTATGACACGAGGTGCTCGATTACAGGATGTAATCAGGCTGAGGTGCTAGAGGCTGCGCATATTCATCCCTATAAAGGGCAGCACACGCATGTGGTATCGAACGGCTTGCTGCTGCGTGCCGATCTTCATACGTTGTTCGATTTGTACTTGATAGCCATTGAGCCCAGCACACAGCTCATTCAGCTTGCGCCGGCACTGAGCGGTTCGGACTATGCACAGTACCAAGGCCTGCCACTGATTACGCCTACACCGGCATCCGCTAGGCCCAGTGTTGAAGCCCTTCAGTGGCACGCTGATCAATGCACGTGGTTTAAATCCCAGACCGCGTCATCGGACTGATTATCTGGCTTCCCAGATTCAACGCTTGTATCACCAGTGCGCTCAACTCCTGTGTGTTTTCACCCTGGGCGCAGTGCGAAAGCTTTTCGCCAATGGTGAGAGTGCCGTCATTGCCTTCGGCAAAGGCGCGCAATATCAGCAGCCCGTTGCTGGTGAGAACGACTTCAAAAAACGAAACACCTGACATTCCGTCGAAGTGGATGTAACCGACGTCGGCCAGCCATTTGAGGGTGGCCATGAACAGATTTTCTTCTTTTTCCAGGGCCTCGCGGTTGCTGGCTTCCACGCCTTTGTAGTCGATGAAGTGTTCCCCGCTAAGGGTCATAGGCAGCGGGAAGTTGCGGTACAGGCGGCCCAGTATTAAGCCGGTATAGCTGTCGAACAGTTCTATGTTGTTGGACGGTAGGCCGTTGATGTCGTGCGCGGTTTTTTCTTTTGCTGAAGTTGCGAATCCTTTGAACATGCGGACCTCTGTCAGTAAGGGCGGTTTGCTGTAGCTCAGAAATTATAACTATGGGTATAGCACAAGCCTTGACATGAGCCTTGTCCGGTCGAGTTAGGAGCCAATCTATAGAGGATTTGGCGTAAAAAAGTGTTACTGAGTGATGCGGAGGGGGCGGGAAATACTAAAAAAATCAGATGGATAATTGGATATTTAAACCCCGGCTGCTATTACTGATGAGCCCGTAGATGGACGCACGCGCCTCGCAGAGGCTGGTTATTTTCAGGAGGATGGATGTCAAAGCCTGCATGGATGCGCAACACCCTAGTGGCCGCGGCTTTGTTGAGTGTGCTCGCAGCGCCTGTGTATTCGGCGCAGGAACGTACGCTGAAACTGGCCATTGGTGATGAACCCACTGAGGGTTTTGACCCTATGCTCGGCTGGAGCCATGGCAGTTATCTGCTGTTACACAGTCCGTTGCTAAGGCAGAACGAAGACTTGTCCTGGAGCGGTTTTCTGCTCAGCGATTATCAGACCAGTGACGATGGCAAAACCTGGACCTTGAAGCTCAAACCCGACCTTAAATTCTCTGACGGTTCGCCCCTGACCGCCAAGGACGTGGCATACACCTATAACAATGCGGCGGCCAGTGGTGGCAAGGTCGACATGGGCAATTTCCTGAAAGCCGAGGAGGTTGACCCGCTCACCGTGCGTATCCAACTCAAGGCACCGCAAAGCACGTTCGTCAACGTGCTCGGTTCGCTGGGTATTGTTTCTGCAGACAAGTACGACGCCAAAACTTACGCGCAAAAGCCGATTGGTGCCGGGCCATATCGGCTGGTCAGTTATCAGCCGGGCCAGCAATTGATTGTTGAAGCCAATCCTTTTTACGCGGGCCATAAAAATGATTTCGACACGCTGGTTTTTGTGTTCCTTGACGAGGACAGCGCCTTCGCGGCCGCTCAAAGCAAGCAATTAGGCATCGTGCGGATTGCGCCGTCGCTGGCTGTTACACCGGCGGCGGGGATGAAGTTGTGGGTGCGACCCAGCGTTGAAAACCGTGGGATTGTGTTGCCTACCACCGTGTCAGGTAAAAAAGACGCACAGGGTAATCCGATTGGTAACGATGTGACCTCGGATGGCGCGATCCGCAAGGCAATCAACTACGCAATTAATCGCCAACTGCTGGCGGATCAAATTCTTGAAGGGCATGCGATCCCGGCCTTCACCGGGGTGCAGGGGTTGCCGTGGGATAACCCAGATGCGGCCTTCAAGGATGGCGATGTGGCCAAGGCCAAGCAGATTTTGGATGATGCAGGCTGGGTTGAAACGGCCAGTGGTGTGCGTGAGAAAAATGGTCTGCCCGCAAAAGTGACGCTTTGGTACGCCAGTGGCGATGCGACGCGCCGTGATTTGGCCCAGGCGGTGCGTTCGATGCTCAAGCCGATTGGCATTGACGTGGACCTCAAGTCGGGCAGTTGGGAAACCGTCGAGCGCAACATGCACGCCAACCCAACCCTGTTCGGCTGGGGCAGCCTTGACCCTATGGAGCTTTATCATCACTACAGCAGCAAGGCCGCGGGTGTTGAGTACTACAACCCTGGGTATTACCAGAACCCTGTGGTTGATCAGCATTTGCAGCAAGCGCTGGATGCGCCGACCTGGCAACAGGCCGTGCCGTTCTGGCAGCAAGTGGAGTGGGACGGTAAAACCGGGGTTGGGGTAAAAGGCGATGCCGCCTGGGCTTGGCTGCTCAACGTACAACACACCTATCTGGCCGATGCGTGCATCGACCTAGGCACAGGGGCGCCGGAAATCCACGGCTCCTGGTCGCTATTGAATAGCCTCGATGGCTGGAAGTGGACCTGCCAGTGATGCGCGGGTTCGCACTCTTTATAGTGCGCTTGTTGTGCGTGCTGCTGGTTACGGCGGCGGGCACCTTTACCTTGCTCAGCTTTTCTCCGGTGGACCCGATTCGGGCCTATATCGGTAACGATTTATTGCACGTACCGCCTGAGCAGTACCCGCTAATTGCGGCACGCTGGGGCCTGGATTTACCGTTGTGGGAACGCTTCCTTCACTGGTTTGGCCAAATGTTGCAGGGCGACTTAGGCTATTCGATGCTGTACAACGCGCCGGTTTCTGACGTGATTGGCGAACGTTTCGCCACCTCGTTTGCGCTGCTGTGTTCGGCGTGGCTGTTTTCCGGGGTTGTCGGGTTGGCGATGGGGCTGGCCGCCGGGCGTTATCTCAATCGGTGGCCTGATCGGCTGATATCAGTGGTGTCCTATGTACTGTCTTCTTTACCGACATTCTGGATCGGCCTGCTGTTGCTCTCGCTGTTTGCCGTCACCCTGAACTGGGCCCCTATTTGTTGCGCCTGGACCCCAGGCAACGATGCTCAAACCGCCACGTGGGGCGATAAGCTGCATCACCTTATTTTGCCGATGCTGGCGCTGGGCATGCTGGGGGTGGGCAACATCGCCTTACACACCCGCGCTCGGGTCGCAGAGGTGATGAACAGCGAGTTCATTCGATACGCCAAAGCCCAAGGCGACAAAGGCTGGCCGCTGATCAACTTCCATATTTTGCGCCACGCCGTCACGCCTGCGCTGTGCCTGCAATTTGCATCGGTGGGGGAATTGCTGGGCGGCTCATTGCTGGCTGAAAAAGTCTTTGCTTATCCGGGGTTGGGGCAGGCCACGATTGATGCCGGGCTGCGGGGCGATATTCCGCTGTTGATGGGCATTGTGATGTTTTGCGCGGTGTTGGTGTTTACCGGCAACAGCATTGCCAACGCGTTGTTGCTGCGCCTCAACCGTGGGGCGGTACGTACATCATGACCTACGACCCTAATCGCGCTTTGCTAAGGCTGTGCCTCTCGTTGCTGCTGTTGCTGGTCTTGATTGCCTACGGCTTTTCGGTGTCTGGCGTCGACATTCCGATGGACTTGCTGGCGCGGCGTCAGGCGCCCTCTGAAACGTTTTGGTTTGGCACTGACAGCCTGGGACGTGACCTGTGGCTGCGCTGTTTTCAAGGCATGACCACCAGCTTGCAAATCGGCCTCACGGCGGCTCTGAGCAGTGGGGTGCTGGCGATGCTGGCGGCCAGCCTGTGCTCCGTCAACAAAACCCTGGACTACCTGATTCGCGGGTTAATCGACAGCCTGCTGGCGTTGCCACACTTGTTGTTGCTGGTCCTGATTTGTTTCACCTTGGGCGGCGGTAAGCAGGGCGTGATTTTGGCGGTGGCGCTGACCCATTGGCCACGTCTGGCGCTGATTTTGCGGGCTGAAATCCAGCGCATTCGCGAGACTGATTTTGTGATGCTGTCTCATCGGCTGGGCAACTCTGCGTTTTATCGCTGGCGCCATCACTTGTTGCCGCTGCTGTTGCCGCAATGGATCGTTGGCACGTTATTGATGTTTCCGCACGCAGTGCTGCACTCAGCGGCACTGAGCTTTTTGGGCTTTGGATTAGCGCCGCATGATCCGTCACTCGGGTTGTTGCTGGCAGACGCGCTGCGTTATTTGAGCAGTGGCGCCTGGTGGTTGGCGTTTTTCCCGGGGTTGATTCTGGTTGGTCTGGTACTGGTTTTCGACCAATTCGCCCGGGCTTTGCAGCAACTGTGGATAAGGATGACTTGATGCTGAAGTTCGACCAATTTGCCATCGATATCGCTCACTACCACTGGCTGGGCCATAAAACCTGGCATTCGTTGTTAAGCAATATTTCCCTTGAGGTTCATCCCGGCGAGTTGGTTGCTCTAGTGGGTTCCAGCGGCGAGGGCAAGAGCTTGCTGCTGCAAAGTACCTTGGGTCTATTGCCCGACAACATGCGTTGTCATGGCGACATTGTGCTTGACGGCCAACTATTGGGTGAGGCGGGCAAGGTCGACCAACGCGGCAAAAGCCTGTGCTATGTGCCGCAAGGTGTCAGCGCCTTGAACCCTCTGATTAAAGTAGGGCCACAACTGATGCGAGCGGCGCAGCTCAGCGGGGCAACGCTAGGATTGAGCGATGTTGCACAACAGCTCGAAAGGTACAACTTGCAGCCTGAAGTGGTGAATGAGTTTCCGCTCAAACTGTCGGGTGGCATGGCCAAGCGCGTACTGGCCAGTTGCGCGGCTTTGACCCACGCGCGTTACATTTTGGCGGATGAGGTGACTTCCTGGCTGGACGATGAACATGCCAGCCAACTGTTGACCCATCTCAAGGGCTTCTGCGCGCAAGGGCGGGGGATCTTGTGGGTGACCCACGACCTGGCACTGGCTGCGCGTTTTGCCGACAAAATCGCTGTGCTGCATCAAGGTCAATTGCACGAAACGCTAAGCGCCCAGGAACTGCGCGAACATGGCGGCAGCCCATGGCTACAGTCACTGTGGGCGGCCTTGCCTGAACAGCAGTTCTTTACGCGGCGAGTTCCCTGCGTTGAGAGTCCGCTCTATGCTTGATGTTCGGCAATTAACCATCGTGCAAGACGGCCGACGCTTGTGGGATTCTGTCTCGTTTCAGGTCCGGGCAGGCGAGCGCCAGGGTATTTCAGCGCCCAGCGGCTTTGGCAAAACCACCTTGGGCCGCGTGCTGGCGCAATGGCAGGCGGCAACAGCGGGCAGTATCACCGTTGATGGAAGATCGCTGCCGAAGAAAGGGTATTGCCCGATTCAACTGGTGCCGCAACATCCCGAACTCACCTTCAACCCTTACCGCACCACAGGTGACAGCCTGCGTGATGCGTGGTCGCCGGCCCCCGTATGGCTTGAGCGCTTGGCGGTGAATCCGAGCTGGCTGTTGCGACGCCCGGACGAACTGTCGGGGGGTGAATTGGCGCGTATCGCGTTGCTCAGAGCGCTAGATCCGCGCACGCGTTACCTGATTGCAGACGAAGTTACGGCCCAGTTGGACGCGCACTTGCAGGCACAGGTGTGGCAAGTATTGCTGGAAGAAGTCCAGCGCCGTGAGCTGGGGCTGATTGTGTTTAGCCATAACTCGGCGTTGCTGGACAAAGTCTGTTCAAACATCTGGACGCCACAACGGGAAATAGCCCTGTAGGAGGTTCAGGGCTTTTTAGACGTGATATTCAAGGCCGTACAAATCGCAATACTCGGCCCACTCCATCCCGGCCATTTGTGCCACCTCACGGTGGACTTCAAGGCGTTTTACCTCGAATTCTTCGGCTGTTTCCGTGGTCAATTGCAGCGTGAGTTCCCACGCGAAAAAGCCCAACCGCTCAGCTTCTGCCTCAAAGGCTTCGTTCAAGTACTCTTGTCGATATTCCTGTATTGACTGGCCTACTGCGCGGGCGGCCAATGGATTTAATTTTTCAAGTTCAACAGCCAGTTCCGGGTGTTCGCCAAGAAAACGATCAAGGGCTTTTTGATGATGAGTGCCAGGTTCGGTCACATAGATCTCCATATTCAGTAAGGGATAAGCACAGCGTAGACCTTGCGCAGCAAAGGGTTCAGCGTCGCGCGTGCTGTTTGCGATCAGTGGCCGCTGCCGAGCTGGATGCGCCCGTACGTAATAGTTATCTGCCAATCGCCCCGCCATTACGGGTGGTTCACCCATGGGCGTGGGCGCTAAACCGATCTACTTTTTGCTGACGTTTGCCGCGGTGCTCCTGACCTACGAATGCTCAGCGGGAGCACAGGTCTGGGCGACTTCATTCTGGCCACGCGCGAGCTTCTGGCCTGTTTCGAGTTGACGGCCATGGTTTTGATGGGTCTGCTCGGCTTTGCCTTGGACACATGCGCGCGCAGTCTGCACCGGCGTTGGGTGCATGCTTAAAGGTGCAGGCTAGTTTTCGGAGAACTCGCCATTACTCGAAGATGCCTCCAATTGTTCGGTTAAATGCAAGGTTTGGCGCTTCGTGACGATGTACAGCACATCGACGCCGATCTGTGTGATGGCTGCCAAGTAATCTGCACGGGGCAAACTCAGGTCCCGCTCATAACAACTTTGTGCGTAGCGCCCAACGCCACCCGCTGTCGCGAAAAGCGCTTGCGTCAATTTAAGGCGCAGGCGTTCTTGTCTTAATCGTGATCCGTATGTGCTCATAGCTGTAGCTCAAGACAACCAAAAGGGTCACGAAAAAGATTAATTCAAGTAGTGGGATAGGGGAAGGGCGGGCTTCATAAACGTCCATGAAGATGTAGGACGCTTACTGTGAGGCGGGCAGGATGCGGTGTCGCAATCCTGCCCGCCAGCAACGTTTATAGAGCTGGGCTTTTCTCTGTTTCTGGTAGGAACCAGTTCAGCAGCAGGGCGCAGATGCCGCCTGTGGCCACGCCGGACTCCAGCACATTACGCAAGGCTGCGGGCATGTGTGCCAGGAACTCAGGCACTTGGGACACGCCGAGACCCAAGGCCAGCGACACGGCAATAATCAGCAGCGCGCGGCGGTCAAGGTGAATGCTGGCCAGAATATTGATCCCCGAGGCAGCAACCGCGCCGAACATCACCATGGCTGCACCGCCCAGCACTGGCTCAGGCACCGCTTGGATCGCACCGGCCACACTTGGGAACAGGCCCAGCAGAATCAACATGCCAGCAATCCAGACACCGATATGACGGCTGGCAATTGCGGTCAGCTGAATCACGCCGTTGTTCTGGGCAAAGATCGAGCTTGGGAAGGTATTGAATACGCCGGCCAGTAACGAGTTGGCACCGTTGACCAATACGCCGCCCTTAATGCGCTGCATCCACACCGGGCCTTCAACTGGCTGGCGCGACACCTTGCTGGTGGCGGTCACATCGCCAATCGCTTCCAGGGAGGTCACCAGGTAAATCACCAACATGGGAATGAACAAGGCCCACGAGAAACCCAAACCAAAGTGCAGGGGCATTGGCACCTGGAACACTTCAGCTTGATGCATGCCGGTGAAGTCTAGGCGGCCCAGATAGCCCGCGAGCGCGTAGCCGACGGCTAAGGCGATGACGATTGCGCAACTGCGCATCCAAACCAGCGGGATACGGTTGAGGACCACGATAATCGCCAGCACTAGGCCAGACAGCATAAGGTTTTCGCCGTTGGCAAAGGTGCCGTTGGCCATGGCGCTGAAACCGCCGCCCATGCTGATTAGGCCGACTTTAATCAGCGTCAGGCCAATCATCAGCACCACGATCCCGGTGACTAATGGGGTGATCATGCGTTTTACAAACGGCAAGACCCGCGAGATGCCCATCTCGACAAACGAGCCTGCAATCACCACGCCGAAAATCGCCGCCATCACACCTTCAACCGGCGTGCCTTGTTTGACCATCAACGCGCCGCCTGCGATCAACGGGCCGACAAAGTTGAAACTTGTGCCCTGCACAATTAACAGCCCTGCGCCGAAAGGGCCGAAACGCTTGCACTGAACAAAGGTGGCGATGCCGGAAATCACCAGCGACATGGACACGATCATATTGGTGTCGCGGCTCGACACGCCGAGCGCTTGGCAAATCAGCAGACCAGGCGTGACGATTGGCACAATGATGGCCAGCAAGTGTTGCAGCGCTGCCAGAAAGCCGATCCACGGCTTGGGACGGTCTTCAAGGCCAAAGACCAGTTCGCTGGTCTGGGACTCGGCTTCATGCGGTGTGTTGGGAGAGGTCATGGCGAGCGCCCTGGAAAAAAGAGCGCGATTCTACTGGTGTTAGGCCATCACGCACAGTGTTTGCTTGCACGGGCTTTCGTTGTGACCGCACGCGAACTTAAATCAATCGAATGATTAAGGCTCGCTGCTGTCGCAGTTAAAGGCTCGAACGGTCACGCTGCAGTACTTAAAAAGGATGTTATTGATGCTTGAACCCACTTGGACCGCCTTGAAACATCACCGCCGGCTGCAGCAAATTGTGGCGACCTTGGTGCGCTTTGGCGCACAAGACGTGTTAGTCCGGCTGGGTTTGGGGCGCTTGCTGGCCGGGGTGGATGTCGAGCCCGGCGAGTCGCTGCCTGCCTCTACCCCGCAGCGGGTGCGGATGGCGCTGGAAACACTGGGACCGACGTTTATTAAGTGTGGGCAAATACTGGCGAGCCGCAGTGACATCTTATCGCCGCAGTGGGTGGATGAGCTGCAAGCCTTGCACAGTCAGGCCGCGACCTTGCCGTGGGCTGAACTGGAGGCGCAGGTGCTGGACGATTTGGGCTGCGAGCTGGATCAGGCGTTTGCCGAATTCGACACCCAGCCTTTGGCGGCCGCATCGATGGCTCAGGTGTATCGTGCGCGCCTGCTCAGCGGCGAAGCGGTGGTGGTCAAAGTCCAGCGACCCGGCTTGCGCCGACAAATGACCGCCGACTTGCAGTTGCTTGAAAGCTTGGCCCAATTGGTTGAGCAGAACGAGGCGCTGGCGCTGTATCAGCCGCGTCAGATGGTCCGGCAGTTGGCCCGAGCGATGCTCGAAGAGCTGGACTTCACTCAGGAAGGGCAAAACTGCGACAGCGTCGCACGCAACTTCGCGCAAACACCGCATATCGTGATCCCCACTATTTATTGGGCTTTCAGCAGTCAGCGCTTGCTGGTACAGGCTTTTTTGCCAAGTTATACGCCGCTGTCACGTGACCCCTTGATTGCTCAAGGCTTGGACCCGAGCCTACTGGCCAAGCGCGGGGCGCAGGCGTTTATCAAAATGTTGCTTGAAGATGGCCTGTTTCATGGTGACCCACACCCCGGCAACTTGCGGGCAATGAGCGATAACCGTGTGGGCTTTATTGACTTCGGCATGGTCGGGCGCCTCGATGAACGTCGTCGTCTTGAGGTCATGAACTTTATGCGGGCCTTGACCGAAGGCAGCACTGAGACACTGATTGGCGTATTGATCGACTGGAGCGGCGAGCGGGTGCAAGACGTGTCCCTTATCGAACAGGCCGCCCGCGAATACATGGCGCGCCAAACGGGCGGGCCTTTGAAAATGAGCGCCTTGATCACCGATTTCCTGGGGTTGATTCGTGATTACCGCCTGTCATTGCCAGCAGATTTATTGGTGTTGTTCAAAGCGTTAATCACCGCTGATGGCGTGTTGACCCAACTGGATCCTGACCTTGACCTGGTGGCGACGGCCAAGCCTGCGGTCGAGAAAATGCTGCGTGAGCAGTTCGACTGGAACGCCGCCAAGCGCTTAGGCATTGAGGGTCTGCAAGTGGGGCAAGGGGTTTTGGCAGACTTGCCCAAACTGACGCGCTTGATGGTGCACAGGCTAAAGCATGGGGTGCTCGACCTTAAGGTTGACATGCCGGGGCTGGAGCGTTTGGAGCGCTCCTTGCGACTGGCATCGACCCGATTGTCGCTGGCGTTGCTGATCAGCGCGCTGCTGATCGCCTTCGGTCCGCAAATCGCTGCCGCCGGACCCGTGTGGCAAGGCTTGTCGGCAGTCGGTTGGTTGGCCGGGATTGCCACGTTGGGAGGTTTGCTGGCGTTTTTGTGGAGCCTGTTTAAAGGATCGTAAAAGCCCAGTACGGCCTGTAGGAGCTTGCTTACGATCTTTTGATCTTTAAAAGATCGCGAGCAAGCTCGTTCCTACAGGGCTGGGTTAGAGGGCGTTACAGATGCAACGCATGCCCCAACGCCCGTAGGGCCGCTTCCTGCACCGCTTCACCCAAGGTCGGGTGCGCGTGGATGGTGCCAGCGATGTCTTCTAGGCACGCGCCCATTTCCAGCGAATGTCCAAACGCTGCCGACAACTCCGAGACCCCGGCGCCCACGGCTTGCCAGCCCACAATTAAGTGGTTGTCACGCCTCGCAACCACCCGCACAAACCCTGTTTTGGATTCCAGAGTCATGGCTCGACCGTTGGCACTGAACGGAAAGCTGGCGCTGATGAAATCCAGCCCCGCAGCCTCTGCCTCAGCCGGGGTTTTACCGACTACAACAATTTCCGGGTCGGTGAAGCACACGGCCGCAATCGCGGTTGGGCTGAATTCGCGGTGTTTACCGGCAATGATCTCTGCCACCATTTCGCCTTGCGCCATCGCCCGGTGGGCGAGCATCGGCTCGCCGGTCAGGTCACCAATGGCCCACACGTTGTGCATGCTGGTTTGGCAGCGGTTGTCGACGCGTATCGCCGGGCCGTTCATGCCCAGTGCCAGGCTTTCTAGGTTGAAGCCCTGGGTGCGTGGGCGACGACCGACGGCAACCAGCACCTGATCGGTTTCTAGGGTTTGGCTCTCGCCCATGCGATTGCGCATCGACAGGGTTTTGGTGCTGGCCTGGAAGCCTTCAACGCTGTGTTCCAGGTACAAGGTGATGCCCAGCGCTTTGAGTGATTCAGCCACCGGCAAGGTCAATTCTTTGTCGTAAGTCGGCAAGATCCGGTCTCGCGCTTCAACCACGGTCACTTCAGCACCGAGCTTGCGATAGGCGATGCCCAGCTCCAGACCGATATAACCGGCGCCCACGACAGTCAGGCGTTTGGGGATCGCGGCAGGGTTGAGTGCTTCAGTGGACGAGATGATGGCCCCGCCAATTGGCAGTATCGGCAAGTCCACCGTCTGCGAACCGGTGGCCAGCAACAGGTGCTCGCACTCGATGCGCTGACCGTCGACTTCGACTGCCTTGCCATCAATAATCTTGGCCCAGCCATGAATCACCTTAACCCCGTGCTTTTTCAGCAAGGCGCCAACGCCGGTGGTCAGGCGGTCAACAATGCTGTTTTTCCATTGCACGCTCTGGCCGATGTCCAGGGTTGGCGCTTGGGTTTTGATCCCCAGTGGCGACGAATTACCGCTGTAGCGTTGCGTGGTGTGGAACTGCTCAGCCACGTGAATCAGCGCCTTGGACGGGATGCAGCCGACGTTGAGGCAGGTGCCGCCCAGCGATTGGCCTTCGATCAAAATAGTTGGAATGCCTAGCTGACCGGCGCGAATAGCTGCCACGTAGCCGCCAGGACCGCCGCCGATAATCAGCAGCGTGGTGTGTTGAGTTGGCTGCATGTTCACTCCAGAAACAGGGTGGCAGGTTGTTCGAGCAAGCCACGCATGGCCTGGATAAATTGTGCCGCGTCCATGCCGTCAACCACGCGATGGTCGAAAGAACTGGAGAGGTTCATCATTTTGCGAATCACGATCTGGCCTTTAACCACCATCGGCCGTTCGACGATGCGGTTCACGCCGATAATCGCGACTTCGGGCAAGTTAACCACCGGGGTACTGACAATCCCGCCTAGCGCTCCCAGGCTAGTCAGGGTGATGGTCGAGCCGGTCAGTTCTTCGCGGGTAGCCTTGCCAGTACGCACGGCATTCGCTAAACGGGCGATTTCATCGGCTGCGCCCCATAAGGTCAGGGTTTCGGCGTGTCGCACCACTGGCACCATCAGGCCGCCATCGCTTTGTGCCGCCACGCCGATGTGGGCGGCGCCAAAGCGGGTGATGATTTGCGCTTCGTCGTCGTAGCGCACGTTGATCTGTGGGAAGTCGCGCAAGGCCACGACCATGGCCCGCACCAAAAAAGGCAGCAAGGTCAGTTTGCCGCGGCTGTCGCCCCATTTCTGATTGAGCTGGGCGCGCAGTTCTTCGAGGGCGGTGACGTCGATTTCTTCGACATAGCTGAAGTGCGCGGCGCGGCGTTTGGCATCTTGCATGCGCTGGGCGATTTTACGACGCAGCCCGATCACTGGGATCTGCTGTTCATCGTTGCGTTTGGCGTAACCGCTGGCAGGTGCGGCGCTGGTGCTGGTGTCTTGGGCCAGGTAGGCGTCGAGGTCGTCATGTAGCACCCGGCCCGCAGGCCCGCTGCCCTGCACAAAACGCAGCTCGATTCCGGCATCCCATGCGCGTTTTCGCACAGCAGGTGATGCCAGCGGGCGTTCGTTGGCCTCGCGGGCCACCGGCGCTGAACGCGGGGTGGGTGCAGCCTTGATCACGGGAGCCGACACAATCGCCACTTCAACCCGTGCTTGGGGCGCCGCTTTCTGGGCTGCAACTGGCTCCGCAACTACCGCCACAGGTGCAACGCTTTCACGCAGGTTGCCCGCGCCTTCGACTTCGATGCGAATCAACTCGCTGCCCACGGCCATCACTTCGCCCGGCTGTCCGCCCAGCGCCAGTACCCGACCCGCCACGGGAGAGGGAATATCGACAGTCGCCTTGTCAGTCATGACATCGGCCACCACCTGATCTTCGCTCACCATGTCACCGACTTTGACAAACCATTCCACCAACTCGACCTGTGCAATGCCTTCGCCTATGTCCGGCATCTTGATAACGTGCGTACCCATTTAAACCTCCATAACCCGTTGCAAAGCCGCACCCACTCGTGCCGGACCTGGGAAGTAGGCCCACTCCTGAGCATGCGGGTAAGGTGTGTCCCAGCCTGTTACGCGTTCAATCGGTGCTTCCAAGTAGTGGAAGCAGTGCTCTTGAACCAGTGCAATCAGCTCGGCGCCAAAGCCACAGGTGCGGGTGGCTTCGTGCACGACGACACAGCGACGGGTTTTTTTCACGGAGGTAACAATCGCATCCAGGTCCAGCGGCCATAGGCTGCGTAGGTCGATCACTTCAGCGTCGATGCCAGTTTCTTCGGCAGCCACTTGGGCTACGTAGACCGTGGTGCCGTAGGTCAGGATGGTGACTTCAGTGCCGGGGCGCACGACGGCGGCGCAATCGAGCGGCACGGTGTAATAGCCATCCGGTACGGCGCTGGCCGGGTGCTTGGACCATGGCGTCACCGGGCGCTCGTGGTGACCATCGAACGGGCCGTTATACAGGCGTTTTGGCTCCAGGAAGATCACCGGGTCATCGTTTTCGATGGCGGCAATCAACAGGCCTTTGGCGTCATACGGGTTGGACGGCATGACGGTGCGCAGGCCGCAGACTTGAGTGAACATTGCTTCCGGGCTTTGGCTGTGGGTTTGGCCACCATAAATGCCGCCGCCGCATGGCATGCGCAGCGTCATGGGCGCGATAAATTCGCCTGCCGAGCGATAGCGCAAGCGCGCTGCTTCGGAAACGATCTGATCGGAAGCGGGGTAGAAGTAGTCAGCAAACTGGATTTCGGCGACCGGGCGCAGGCCATAAGCACCCATGCCCACAGCAGCGCCCACGATGCCGCTTTCGGAGATCGGGGCGTCGAAAACCCGCGAGCTGCCGTACTTGGCTTGCAGGCCTTCGGTGCAGCGAAATACGCCTCCGAAGTAGCCCACGTCCTGACCGAACACCACCACGTTATCGTCGCGCTCAAGCATGACGTCCATGGCCGAGCGCAGGGCCTGGATCATTGTCATGGTGCTGGTACTCACGGCGTTCTCCATCTGAATTTTATTGTTGTCGTTCATCTGGTTATAACCCCAATTCCTGACGTTGCCGACGCAAGTGGTCAGGCATGTCCTTGTACACGTCCTCAAAAATTGTCGCCGCGCTAGGCATTTGTCCGCCCGCCAGGGTGCCGAAACGCTCGGCTTCTTTTTGCGCGCCAATGATTTCGGCTTCGAGTTCGGCGCTAACCGCGGCGTGTTCTTCTTCTGACCAGTTGCCCGTGGCGATCAGGTGCTGCTTAAGGCGGGCAATCGGGTCACCCAGCGGGAAGTGACTCCAGTCATCAGCCGGGCGGTATTTGGACGGATCGTCCGAGGTGGAGTGCGGACCTGCACGGTAGGTGACCCACTCAATAAGTGTTGGACCAAGGTTGCGCCGGGCGCGCTCTGCCGCCCAGACCGAGGCCGCGTACACGGCGATGAAGTCGTTACCATCAACCCGCAATGAGGCGATGCCGCAGCCGACGCCGCGTCCAGCGAAGGTGGTGGATTCGCCCCCGGCAATCGCCTGAAAGGTCGAAATCGCCCACTGATTGTTCACCACGTTAAGAATGACTGGGGCGCGGTATACGTGGGCAAAGGTCAGTGCGGTGTGGAAGTCCGATTCGGCGGTTGCGCCATCACCGATCCAGGCCGAGGCGATTTTGGTGTCGCCCTTGATCGCCGAGGCCATGCCCCAGCCGACGGCTTGCACGAATTGCGTGGCAAGGTTGCCGGAAATACTGAAAAAACCGTAGTCGCGTACCGAATACATGATCGGTAATTGCCGACCCTTGAGAGGGTCGCGTTCGTTGGAGAGTAACTGGCAGATCAGGTCGACCAGCGGCACATCACGGGCCATCAAAATGCTTTGTTGGCGGTACGTTGGGAAGCACATGTCATCAATGTTAAGTGCCAGGGCTTGAGCGCTGCCGATGGCTTCTTCGCCAAGGCTCTGCATGTAGAACGACATTTTTTTCTGACGCTGGGCGACCACCATACGGGTGTCGAAAATCCGCGTTTTCAGCATGGCCCGCATGCCGGTACGCAATACCTCGCTGGAGATGCCTTCGGCCCATGGGCCAAGTGCCTGACCTTTATCATCGAGCACACGAATAAGGCCTTTGGCCAAATCAGCTGTGTCGGCAGGTTCTACGTCGATAGGGGGTTTGCGCACCTGACCTGCATCGGTCAGGCGAAGGTAGCTGAAATCGGTTTTGCAGCCTGGGCGGCCGGAGGGTTCGGGAACGTGCAGGCGCAGCGGTGCATAGTCGGTCATGGCTTTCTCTACGCTCGATCTTGTCGTGTTTATTAGGCGCGGGAGCTAGGGTGTACGGCAAAGGTCTGGCTGACTGAAACTCCAAATCTTGTCCTACAACAATCATATTCCTGACAGTGAAGAATATTTATCTGTAGTTCGTTGTGCTTTGAGGTCAATAAAGATAAGAATTCTGCATAAACATAAAAAATAGGTGTTTTTGTCTCATGCGCAAGCTAGATCGAACGGATATAGGGATTCTCAACAGCCTTCAGCAGAATGCGCGGATCACCAATGCGGACCTTGCGCGCTCGGTCAACCTGTCGCCGACGCCGTGTTTTAACCGGGTCAAAGCGATGGAAGAGCTGGGGTTGATTCGTGAGCAAGTGACGTTGCTCGATGCCGACATGTTGGGCTTGCACGTCAACGTGTTTATTCATGTCAGCCTGGAGAAACAGATCGAGGAGGCGCTGCAACATTTTGAGGCGGCGATTTCAAATCGCCAGGAAGTCATGGAGTGCTATTTGATGGCAGGCGACCCGGATTATCTGATCCGGGTGCTTGTGCCGAGCATTCAGGCGTTGGAGCGCTTCATGATGGACTTTTTGACCAAAGTGCCCGGCGTGGCGAACATCCGTTCCAGCTTTGCCCTCAAGCAAGTGCGGTATAAAACCGCACTGCCGTTGCCGCCGGGCGGGTTGATGTTGGAGGAGTGATTTCCCAAGGCGTGCACATAAACGCCTGCGGATCATTCGTAGCTTAAAACCGCAGGCGCCAGCGATCATTGAAGCGCAGGTCGACTATCGCCAACGGTTCTATATCGATCAGGTTAAAGGAGGCGGTGCTGGCCTTCAGTGCATGTAAGATTGCGGCGCGGATGACGAAGGGGTGAGTCACCACTGCAAAGTGGCCTTCTTCACGAAATGAGTCGAGCCAAGTGCCTACCCGCACACACAGGTCTTGCACCGTTTCACCGCCATGCGGGGCCTTGCCGGGATCGCTGATCCAGTCGGCCAGCGCCTGGGGAATGCTTTGTTGAAGGTCTGCTAGGCTGTGACCTTTCCAGTCACCGGCGTCGTAATCTTCGAGCTCGGGGATGATTTCAATTTGTCCACCCAGGACTTGGGCTGTTTGCAGGGTCCGCGCTTCGGGCGCGCAGAGGATGCGAACGGGCTTCTTTAGAGCTGAGGCAATAAGTGCCGCTTTTTCCAAACCTTTGGACTCAGGTGGCTCATCCAGTGCAAAGCGCGCTAGACGCTGTGCTTCAGTGCGGGCGTGAGAAATAAAGCTGAGGCGAGTGGGCATTATCAAGTCCTTGCGCGGAAAGCGTTGTTAACTCTTGGGCGGCGTGCGAGCGCTCCTCAATTGAGATTAGGCGAGTATTATTGCCGCGTATTCCAATCTCAAGGTACTTCACATGTCTGCCGCTTTCTTGAAAAGAGTCCTCAATACAGCTGCTTTGGTGACACTGATGGCGGGTGCCAGCGCGGCATTTGCTCACGCGCATCTTGAGCAGGCTACCCCGGCTGCCGATAGCAGCACCGCTGAGGTTAGAGAGCTGCGTTTACAGTTTAGCGAGGGGGTTGAGCAAGCCTTCACAAAAGTAGCCATCAGCCGTGACGGTGCGCCTGTCGCACTGAGCAGTGTGAAAACTGAGCCTTCGGACAGAAAAGTGTTGATCGTGACGCCGCAGCAGCCCTTCTCAGCGGGTCAGTACGAGGTGAAATGGAGCGCGGTGTCTGTCGACACCCATAAAAGTGCCGGTCAATACCGTTTCACGGTGAGCAACTGAGTTGATGTTCAGCGCCATGGTTGTCTGTCGTTTTGTGCATTTCAGCGCGGTGTTACTGCTGTTTGGGGCCTGGGTGTGCAGGCCTTTATTGCTGGGTGTGCGGTCTGATTCGGGGCAACAACTGCGCTGTGCTTATCGCGCTCTGGCATGGATGGCACTGGTCAGTGGCATCGCCTGGTTGCTGCTGACCACCCACTCTATGGCTGGTAGCTGGGCAGACACTCTTAATCCGGCAACGTTAAAACGGGTGTTCGGCAGTACTTTTTTTGGTCAGGTGTGGGCAGGGCATTTGCTGTTCAATGGGCTGCTACTGCTGGCGTTGTACGTTTCCGCCCGTTTTAGCGTGGTCTGTGCGCTGAGTTTTTTATTGCTGGCCACCTTGGCCCCGGTCGGACATGGCGCGATGCTGGACGGGTGGCAGGGGCAGTTGCTGATTCTTAACCAGTTGATCCATTTGCTCTGTGTCGGGGCCTGGGTGGGCGGCCTGCCGGTGTTGTGGCATGTACTCATGCGCCCTGCCGGGTTTGGGGTCGATGCGGTGCTGCGGCGCTTCAGCAATAGTGGGTTTGTGCTCGTGGCCGGGATCATTCTCACAGGCCTGATCAATACGCGGGTGCTGACTGGAGCACTGTGGCCTACACCTTTGTTTGAAGGTTTCGCACTGATCTTGCTGGTCAAGGTGGTGCTGGTCGCACTGATGTTGCTGTTGGCCTTGTTCAATCTCGTGATGAGCCGCGCCGGTCATTTTGCTGTGTTGCGCAACAGTGTGGCGCTTGAGTGGTGCTTGGGGGTATCGGCTGTGGCCGCTGTTTCATTGCTCGGGACCTTGCCGCCGTTACTCATACGCTGAGTTGCACCTGTCTCAGTCTTCATGCTGCCCGGTTTTGTGATGCGTTTTATTGGGTCTTCCAGTCGCTTTGGAGGCCATGCTTGAGGCCTTGATGGCAAGTGGCTCTGAATCGCCTCGACTTTGCTCGCGATGTATTGATCTTTATAAGATCGCGGGCAAGCTCGCTCCAACATGGGGCTAGATCAGTAGGAACACCGCTAATAAACCACCGAAGATCGCCCATTTCTCCAAGTAGTAGCGCGTGCGATTGCGTTTTTTAAGTGCTTTGCCGCGCAAGCGAATTTTGTACAGCCGGGTGAAGGCCCGATTCAGGCCGCCGGTTTTATCATTGGCGCCATTGGGTGAACTGGCTGATGCCATGACGGTACGGCTGAACCATTGGTTGAAGGCTGTTGCCCAGCGGTATTGCATTGGACGCTCAATATCGCAGAACAGGATGAGGCGGTTTTTATCGGTGCTGTTTTCGGCGTAATGAATGAACGTTTCGTCAAACATCACTGCTTCGCCGTCACGCCAGGCGTAGTTCAGTCCATCGACACTGATGTAGCAGCCAGGGTCATTCGGTGTGTCTAAGCCCAAGTGGTAACGCAGCGAGCCCGCGTATGGGTCGCGATGACGAACCAGTTTTGAACCGGGCGGCAATTCGGCAAACATGGCGGCCTTGACGGTGCCGATGCTATTGAGCAGTTCAATAGTGCGTGGGCACAGTTCTACGGCAGAAGGGTGGTTGTCACCGTACCACTTGAGGTAAAAACGCTTCCAGCCGCTTTTGAAGAACGAGTTGAAACCCACGTCATTCGGCTGTTCGGAACGTTTAATCTCACCGGCCCGCATCAGGTTTCGCGCTTCTTCGCGGATCTCTTGCCAGTGGTCTTGAAGAACCTGCAATTGGGGGAAGTCAGCCGGCTTCAAATAAGGCTGGCTGGGCACTTTGGAGAATAGATACAAGAAGCAGTTGATCGGCGCCAGGAAGGTGGAGTGGTCGCTCAGTTGGCGACCGAGTTTGTGGCGAACCTTACCCCGCAGGTGGACATATGTGTGAGTTAGTGACAGCTTTGACACCAGTGAGGAAGCCGGTGGGAAGAACTGAGATTTAACGGGGCAAAGCTGGGCAGCCTGAGTAGGCCGGGGGGATTGGAAGAAGTGATGATTGATCTGGGAGTTGGAAACGGTGCCAAAGAGCGGCAAAACAATAAACAGTCACGTTAGAGCGAAGAGCCCGAATCTAGCGAGCTCTTTGGCATAGGTCGGTAACTGTCTAAATCCAACCACCAGCCCAGACCACCCGACCGATAATCTCTAGATCACCTAAGCGCTCCTTTGGGACGGTCATCGTCTGGTACTCCTTGTTCTGGCTAATGATACTGACGGCTCCGTCGAATTGTCGCTGCAAGCGCTTAGCATATAAGTGGTCATCGAGGCGGATGACATAGATCGCCTCCCCCTCAAGCGAGTTTCGACCATGGTCAATCACGACCGTATCCCCATGGCTCAGTATGCTTTCCATCGAATCGCCATCTACGCGAATTGCTGAAAGCTTTGATGGGTCAAGCCCTTGCTTACGTAGTGAGTAGGTCGTGAAGGCGAGCTGAGTCAATACCTGTGCGCCCTCGGTCCATGATCCATGGCCAGCGCTACAGTGAGCATCGTATAGCGGTACATACGAATAGACATCTTCAACGTTTACCTCGCGCACCTTAGCGCCGCCGCTCAAAAACATTTCACCATTTCCCGTGGCTATCCAGTCGAGGGAAACCTTCTTTGCCGCAGCCAGCAAGGCTACGGAATCAAACGCTGGCATTCCGTCGCCAGCTATCCAGCGCTGGAGTGACGATAGCGCTGCACCAGCCGTTAAAGCAGCCTGTTTTCGAGACTCATAAAGGTCTGCAACAGCCGCTATTCGGGTTTCTAATCCCGAATATGAAAAAGAAACATCTTCTCCAGCCTGTTTCTTTTGTTTCTTTTCGCCATAAGCCATTGATTTCTATGCTCTAAATCTACTTTACGGGCGACGCGCCCGAAAAAGGGAATAGAAACTCCCGAAAACGGTTTACTGAATCCTGTTTTCGAGATATGTTTATCCGCAACAGGACGTTAGACATCCCAAAAAAAGGACGTCTGACGTCCAAAAAGCCACCCGTGAAGATGGTTCAAAACTATGAGCGATATCGACATGCCCACTGACCCAGATAACCGATGGGAGTGGATCAAATACCAACTCCGTGTTCGTGGCACCTCTATGGCCGAACTTGCACGCGTGTTGAAAGTCACCGACCGCGCTATCCGCAATGCCAAAAGCACTCCTTACCCGCGTATCGAACGCTCCTTGGCTGACGCTCTAAGTCTAGCCCCCGCCGACATCTGGCCCGAGCGTTGGAACTCTGACGGCACACCTCACCGACAGCGCCCTACGCGGGCGGAAGTAAACGCCCCCTACAGCAAGGATACCGGACTCTATCCGGTTGGACACTGTAAAGCGGCAAGGAGTGCCTGAACATGCGTCACCCAAAAGATGACAAAACGTTAGACATTTTCTCAGTCCCACAACCAGTACTTTCAGTCCCTGGACTTGGCAACTACGCATCGCAAGTCAGCGAGTTGGTGAGCGAGATCCTCAAAGGATCTGAACTGGACCGTTATGAGATTGCTGCTCGCATGTCTCGCCTGTCAGGCGACGACGTTAGCAAGAACATGTTAGACGCTTGGTCGAGTCCTGCCCGAACAGATCACAACCTTCCTCTATATAGAGCAGCGCTATTAGAAGAAGTTTGTGCCAGCCATGTTCTGACAAATTGGCAAGTGCATTTGCGTGGTGGCCGCGTGGCTTATGGCCGTGAAGCCCTGGATACCGAGCTGGGCAGACTGGAGCGGGTTGCTGCTAATGCCACTCGACAAGCTCGCGAGTTGAAGAAAATGTTGGGTGATCATAATGCGTAGCTGGTACACGCCCCAGGAGCTTGCTGGTTTGCCCAGCATGCCGGGCACTGTCCAAGGTATCCGCAAAGTTGCCCAGCGCGAGTGCTGGGAGGGTCAGCGCCGCCTTGGAAGTAAAGCCATAGAGTATGCATTCGCAGTTTTACCCAAGGAAACACAAGCGGCACTTATCGCTACGGCAGTAGCTAACAGCACCCCGGAGATCCTTGCCGACACTCATGTACTTATCTCAGGGCGTGACGTAGAAAATGCGTCACGGTTGAGTGATGCTCAATCATCCGTGATGACTGCGCGACTCGCGTTCGTACGCGAAATTGAACGTATGAGCAAGGTAGTCAGCCAAAACCGCGCCATCCTGACTCTGGTCGCATTGGCAAAAACTGGCGACCTCAGCCCCTACTTGAATGACCGCGTCATACGCGCCAACGACCGCAAGACTGAAGACCGAACCCTGTCCGAGCGCACGCTTAAGCGCTGGCTTGCGGATTACCGCGCCCACGGCGAAACAGGCCTGGCTCCAGCCCGCCGCCAAAAAGACATGAGCGTCCCGGCTTGGGCAGCAGAATTCCTCAAACACTACCAGCGCCCGCAGAAGCCGAGCGTTGAAGCGGCGTACGAGCAGTTCAAGCAGTTGCACCAGGACATCCAAGCCAGTGTTTGCCCAAGCATTCACGCCGTACGCCGCTGGCTGAAAAAGCTCAGTCCATCGGTTCGTGAGCGCGGCCGTATGGGGCCACATGAGCTGAATGCTCTAAAAGCCTACAACCGCCGCCAAGCCGACGTGCTTTGGCCGAATGATGTCTGGGTGGCTGACGGCCATACTTTTGATGCTGAGGTTATTAACCCGCTGACCGGGCAGATTTTTCGGCCAGAAATAACCATGGTCATTGACTGGGCCACGCGCCGAATCGTGGGCTTTTCGGTCAACCTGGCCGAATCAACTCTGGCCACGCTGGATACCTTGCGTGACGGCGTAAGCCGCTGTGGCATGTATAAAATCTTCTACGTCGACAACGGTAGCGGCTTTGATAACGCCACCGTCTACGAAGTCAATGACCGTCTAGGCGGCACCATCACCCACTCGCTGCCTTACAACTCACAGGCCCGAGGCGTGATTGAGCGCCCCCACAAAACAATCCTTGTCAGGCTCGCCAAATCCTTCGACAGCTACATTGGCGCCGATATGGATAAAGAGGCCGCCACTAAAACGCATAAGCTTTCACGCAAGCAGCTTGCTTTGGGTATTGCCCCAACAGTCGTCCCTGAGTTCGCGGTCTTTTTTTCAGACTTACAGCAGGCACTCGATGAGTACAACCGCCGCCCGCACCGTGGACTGCCCAAGTTTCGTGACCTCCAAACCATGCGCAAACGCCACCAGAGTCCTATGGAAGCGTGGAAGTCCGCCGAGGTTGAGGGTTGGGAGCCATTGCTGGCTGACCCCCGCATCGTTGAAAGCCTGACCCGCCCACAGGTTGAGCGCACCGTGCACCGTTGTCAGGTGCAATGGAACACCGGCACCTATTTCCTCAAGGATCTGGACGGCTTCCACGGTGAACAGGTCCGTGTCGCCTATGACTTCCGCGATGCCAGCCGTGTATGGATCCACTCCCAGGATGGAGACCTGCTTGGAGAAGCTCTGCTTGACGGAAACGCTAGCCCTGCAATGCCGAAAACAATGTTGGAAAAAGCCAGCGAAAAACGCGAGCGCGGGCAACTGTCACGGCTGGTCAAAAAGGCAAAAACCATCACAGGCCAGGACGTTGAAATGCATGTCATTGGATCTGCATCTTCCCCCTATGACTTGCCGCTTGAGCAACTGGCCGAAGCTCAGCGCTTTGCCCAACTGTCAGCACCGCAAGCACCGACCTTTGAGCTTCCCACCGACCCAACTGCCCGCTATCGCCTTTGGAACCAACTCGATGCCCGCTTAACTAGCGGCGAATCGCTGAATCCCGAAGAGACACAGTGGCACTCCCGTTATCCGCAGCACCCGGACTTCATGTCGATCCGTCAGATGTTCGAGTTCGCCAAACAAGCCAGCGCTTAAAAAGACCTTTAGGAGTCAAATTATGAGTATCACCAAGATTGTGCCCCTGACTAACGTTGGCCTTTTGTCTGCCGCTATCGCGCGCACTCATGCACGCCCTGCGGGCTTGCCTGGGCTGGTGGTGATGTACGGCGCGAGCGGTTTGGGTAAAAGCGTAGGCGCTGCCTTCGCAGCGAATCAGCACCGCGCCTACTACGTAGAGTGCCGTGATACCTGGAGCAAGAAGGCTTTTCTGCAGGCCATTTTGCGTGAGATGGGTATTGCTCCTGCTGCAACCCTTTCGTTGATGGTTGACCAGGTCGCCGAACAATTGTCTCGCAGTGGACGTCCTCTGCTGATTGACGACGTGCAATACCTGCTGGAGAAGGCAGTCGCCAACGTATTGACGGACCTCTACAACGCAAGCGAAGGCACCATTGTCTTGATTGGAGAAGAGCGCGTCCCCAGCAGTCTTGCCAAGCTTGAACGCCTGCACAACCGGGTTCTGGAGTGGGTGCCTGCCCAACGCGCCACTCTTGATGATCTTCGGGCTTTGGCCGAATCAAGCTACCCGAAACTGCACTTTGCTGATGACTTGCTTGATGACCTGCGCAAGAAAGTTAACGGCTGCCTGCGCCGCGTTGCCGTCAACTTGTACAAGGTCTATAGCGAGACCCAAGCCTTGTGCGTCGACAGTATTGATCTTGCTGGCTGGGGCGCACGTGGTTGGTTCACCGGCGAAGCGCCATCGCGGAGGGCTTGAGTGATGGCTAAAAACAGACCCGCGCACTTGATTATGGTCGGCGGTAAATCCCCGCGACAACATATCTGGGAAGCGATTCGCTCAGTTAATGTAGGTCCTAAAGCCCTGACAACCTATGCGGTTGCACGTAAGTCGGGGCTGGATGATCAAGCAGTACGTGCCTATTTCCGTGACATGGAGAAAGCAGGAATTGTAAGCAAGGTCCGTAACGTGGACCGCTTTGATGCTGAGTGGACTCTTATTAAAGATGAAGGCGTCGAAGCTCCCCGTGTCACCAAAGATGGAAAGATTTCCAAATATGCAGCCGGTGCCGAGAACATTTGGCGTGCGCTGCGCATTCTCGGTGAGTTCAGCGCCGCCGAGGCTGCGACTGCTGCCAGTGTCAATGGCGTCACCATCAGTGAGTTCGGGGCGCATGTTTATTTGAGCGGTCTTGCCAAGGCTGGATACCTGACTCGTAGCGGTGGCACAGCGGGTGATAAGACCCGATTTCGCCTGGTTCCTTCGCGCTATACCGGTCCGAAGCACCCGATCTATCAGCGTGACTTCAAGCAGGTCTATGACCCTAACCTAGATCAAGTGGTTTGGCGTCACGCTGACCAGGTGGTGCGCAAATGAGTCAGGTCAACCTTTCGGCTTGGGGTAACGAGGTTCCTTTATTTGTGCGATTGCTCGCAGCTGAAGTTGCAGCGAGCAATAAAACCAAGACCGGCGAACGCATCGGCATGAGCCGAACCGCTGTCAGTCTGGTTTTGGCAAATCGCTACAGCTCGCCCAGCACATCAGGTGTCGAGCGCCGCGTAATGGAGACCTTGGGGCGCATCGAGTGCGTAGCTCTGGAAGCGACTGTCACTTCTGACCAGTGCCAAAGCTATCGCGAAAAACCAGCGCCAACCCACAACCCGCAGGCCATGCAGCGTTGGCGCGCTTGTCAGCACTGTTCAATCAACCCCGACTGCATCAACAAGGAGATCGTCCATGCTCGCCTCCAATAGTCGCATCCAACTGAAAGTGCTGAATCAAAGCTTGGCTGACCGTCTGCGCGTATTCAACACCGCAGCCCGTGCCCTGCAGGCTCAAGGCATTCGCATCCAGGGTTTCTATCCAGCCGAAAACATCCTCGTCATCAGTCCCGAGTCAGGCCAAGGCTTGGTTAAGCAGGGCCACTCCACGGGTTATACGCGGCATAAGACTGCTGGCAGCACCCACTTCAGCGTGCTTTTTCAAGGCGTGACCTTGAAATGGCGTGAATCCATCAGCGCCTCCCGACCTTCCGAATGGTCGCGCCCAACTCTGCATTAAGGAATTCAACAATGAATACACAACAGACCATTCCAGAAGGCTACCGCATTGATGCTCAGAAGCGGTTGATCCCCGAAAGCATGATCAAGCCCATCGACCTTGAAAGAGATGCTTTGGTGCTCGGTCTGGTTGAAAAAGCACGTGCAGCCAGTGAAGTTTTGGCCAAGTTCAAGGCTTGTGCCTTCGGCGACATTGAAGCCTTTGTCGAGCTTAGTGCGGAGCAATACGGCGCACAGATCGGCGGCAAGAAAGGAAACGTCAGCCTGATCAGCTTCGATGGGCGTTACAAGATCATGCGCGCTGTGCAGGAAAGTATTGCCTTTGACGAGCGCTTACAGGCGGCTCGTGCCCTGATCGACGAATGCCTGCGCGATTGGACAACAGGCGCTCGCCCTGAAGTCGTCACCTTGGTTAACGATGCTTTTCGTACTGACCAAAAAGGCGATATCCGAACAGCGCGTGTATTGGCGCTGCGTCGGATGGAGATCAGTGATGAGCGTTGGCAGCGTGCCATGCAGGCCATCGGCGATGCCTGCCAGGTAGTTGGTTCTAAATCCTATATCCGCGTCTATCAACGTGTCGGCGATACCGATCAATACGAACCCATCAGCCTCGATATCGCGGGGGTTTGAAATGAGAACAATCACCATCAGGTGCTTTTACAGCACGGGCGCATACCAGGCCAAAGCACCAGGTTACAAAACCACAGCTTCTTCAGCGGAGTCAGCCAGAAAAGCGGCTGATCGGTTGATCCAGAAACTGTGTCCTGACGCAGAAGTTGAGTGCGTAGAGGAAACTCAGGAAGGCGGTCCAGCAATGTTGGCTCTTTACCACTACCACTTCAAAAACGCTGACGACATCTAACCCGGCAGAAATGCCAAGAACCTATCAAGTATCTCCAGGAGTACCCATGGCTCAGTACACGATCACCATTAATGACGACGATGATTTGGGCGTCACCATAAATCTCTCGGGCTCATCCAAGCTGACGGACAGGCTAGGTCCTGCGGCACGGCTTGCTCTTAGTTTGGCAACCATAGCTCCAAGCCTCCTGAAACCTACTGCCTGTAGCTGCGAGCAATGCCAAGCAGACCGTGCACAAGCAACATCTAAACCAACCATTCACTGATGCGAAACCGCCCCGGTCTTCCGAGGCGGTCTGCCAGGCGTGGTTGCCTGGTACTGATGAGCAGCCGAGGAAACGATGGAGCAATCCGATTGGGATGCATTGAAAGAGCAGATGGCAAGCCCTTGGGGCTTCATGAAGCTCAAGTGTGATGGCTTTGAGATCCACCTATCACAGCAGACTGACAGCACCAAAAAAAGCTGGTCAACGCTGGTCTATGTGGATGGATATTTGAAGGGGGCCTGGTTGGCCTGCAACCACAGAACCGGGGAGCCCGAACATGAGGAGGCTCGCCGCTTTTACCGCAAGGTGACTCGTGCCCTTCATACCAAAAAAGAAATTGAGTTCTATCAAAAGGTCTACGGAAAACGCAAAGCCGCCGAAGCTCAGGCAGTCAAATTCATCACCTATGACTGGTCTTGGAAAAGCTTCAACTCACTGAAAAAACATCTGCTGGCCAATAACACCAGCATCACCCGTATCAACGAGATGTGACGACATGAACCACAACAAGGCTTTGGAAAAAATCAAGAAACTGCTGCGCCTGGCAGCAAGCGACAACCCCCACGAAGCCGCTGCCGCGATGCGCCAAGCCCGTGCTCTGATGGAAAAGTACCGCTTGGAAGAATCTGATGTTCACCTTTCCGACGTGTACGAGTGCGCGGCTCGTAGTGGCTCCAAGATCACCCCGCCACAGTGGGAAGCCAACCTTGTGGGGGCCGTGAGCCAAGCCTATGCCTGCAAAGTTCTTTTCATGTCAGGTATTGGTGAGTGGCGCTTCATCGGCGAACTGGCGGAGCTGGCCAGCTACACCATGACTCTTTTGCTCCGTCAGGTTCGCCAGTCGCGCCGAGACTTTATTAGCACTCAGTTGAAGCGCTGCAAGCCCGCAACCAAGACCAAGCGCGCCGATGTGTTCTGCTCGGCCTGGGTGTCGGCTGTACGTAAGCAGGTCATGGCTTTTGCTGGAAAGGATGAACCGTCCCAGGCAACGGTGGCATACATGCTGAAGAATCACGCGGATACGGAAAAGCTTGATTGTCGAGACCGAAACGCTAACAAGAGCAATGGAATGCGATCCACGACCGATGCCTTGTACGGAATTATCGCTGCGGGCGATGTGCGTCTGAATCACGGTGTTAACGGCCAGGATCAGCTCTCACTCAACTAAGCGAAACCGCCCTGGTACGCCGGGGCTGTCTGCCGGACGTGGTTGTCCGGTACTGATGAGCAGCCAACCAATGACAGACGAAACCCCTAAGCAACGAAAGACCCGTCTGGCACGCGAGCGAAAACGCGCTCAGCGCAAGCGCGAGAAGGATAAGCGCGTGGCTATGGGTGCCAAAAAACTCAAGATAGAACTCTACCGTGGAACCCAAAGTGAGCTGGAACAAATCCGTATCGCCGGGGAACTCGACGAAACAGAACACGCGCTCACCATGGTCATCCATGGCGCTGCGAGACTGTCCCGAAGCGACCCAGTTGCATTCAGGGCACTTATGAATGGAGCAAGACCGTGAGCACACGAAATCTGCAACTCAGCAAAATCCACATAGCTAAAAAAGATTTGGGCCTGGACGATGAAACGTATCGCTCCTTACTGGCCCGTGTGGCAGGTGTTCGTTCGGCGAAAGATCTGAATCCCCGCCAGATTGGTGTTGTCCTGGCCGAGTTCGCCCGCTTGGGCTGGACCTCGGGGCCATCCAAAAAACATGGTCGTAAAGCTCCTGTGGCTGCACCAGATCGTGCAAAACTGGTGGGTAAAATTGAGGCTTTTCTTGCCGAGGCAAAACGATCCTGGGCGTATGCTGATGGCATGGCGTATCGTATGTTCAAGGTAGAACGGGTCGAATGGCTGGACCCAGACCAATTACGAAAAATGGTTGCCGCGCTGACTTATGATGCGCGACGCCACGGGAGACCAGAGTCATGAGTGAGCAACTTTTCCCTGACGACAGCGATAAGCTCGATCCGGCCAAGGTGCTGGCGCATATGCAAGATCCTGCTGTGATCACCCGCTGGGAGGGTACGCTGAAAGAAATGGTCGAGATCGCCGAGGCTAAGTTGAAGACAGAGTTAAAAGACGGAGCGACTCCATCTGAGCTAGCTCGTCATGTGGTCTTTGCGATCTGCGATACGTTGGGTGGGAGTGTCGTTTATCTACCCCGAGGCGACTCATTGAAAAGGGCCATGCGTGATGCTGCGATCTTCCATGACTGGCGAGAAAACAACATGCACCCGATTGACCTGGCTCGAAAGTATCGCCTTATCAGCCAGACCATCTATGACATCCTTGCTCGTCAACGCGTACTTCATCGGAAGAGCGAACCTGACCTGTTTGGTTTTGATGAAGGGACGAGGCATTGAATGAAAAGAAAAAATGCTTCTCTAATTCTGGTTGTGTCGATGTCAATATCCGGGCTATGCCTTGCTGACGGCATTTTAAAAATCAGCCCTGAGCAGGCTGCTATTGAGGCGTCATTCAACCTGAAGCTAGCGAATCGTTTGTGGGAAGAGAGCAGCGAAGCCTGCAAAATTGGCAGCACCCCTCATCTGCTCCAAATCATCAAAACAATTAACTCGCAAAGAACCGCACAGCCAACAGACCACCTCAGTTATAGGGCGCGATTCGTCTATTCCGGATGTGCGTCGATGCTCTCAGATGTTGCATTTATCAGTGGTGCATGCCTGAACAAGCAACCCACAAAGCACGAAATTGACTACTCACGAATGAATTGGGAGAAAGACTCAGTCCAGTGCACATCAGAAATTAGTAGTCCTGATCTAAGCCTCTCATCTGATGAAGGCTATCATTCAGATGCAGATGTTGAAGCTGAGTTACGAAAGGAGGGAAAGTCTGAGGAAGACATTGCCTTTGTAAAAAAAATACGCCAGCTATGACCACGTGCCCCCGCCATCGAGCGGGGTTTTTCTTGCGCGGCGACGAAACGCCAGCATCCAGCTCTTCACGCGAAGCTTACCTCCGTACCCCATAACGGCAGGTTCGCACCATGCGCTCAGATCCCGCTCCCCAAAAAGTCACACGGCCAAAGTGGCCGCGTCAGCATGCGCGCCTGATTCTCGCTGCCGGGGATGATCTATCCCGTAAAACGTTGTGGGAAAAGGTCCCGTCCGAATGGGTGGAAATGGTGCGCTCTTATGTTCTCCAGGGTGAAGCGCTTGCTGAAAAGCACGTACGGGAGCGAGAGCGATTCCGCCCTGCCGCTGCGCCTGCTGGTCCCGCCATCGGTGAATACCGCAAGCCGGTACACATTCAAGGTAATCCCGTCGTTGCGGCGCAACACCTAAGCGCACTGCGCAGTTCCCTCAACTCGCCACGAGCACATCAATGAGACCTCACTTTTTAAAACGCAGACCTCACGCGCCACGAATGACCAACTGGACCGTTATCACGCTGATTCTTCTGATTGGCTTGTCGGTTGTTGCGCCGACCAAATTGCCGGTGGTGCTCTACAAAGCCGGTCTGGTCACGCTCGGTGGTGTCCTCGGTTACTGGATTGATCGGGCACTGTTTCCCTATGCCCGACCGAACCGGGTGATGCGTACAGCGCAGCCACTGGCAGGCATTCGTCGCGCCTTGGTCGTGCTTGCGTGCGTTCTTGGCCTGACCCTGGGGCTCTGAGTATGCGCAGAATTCTTCTTATAGGGGCCGTCAGCATGGCCTCAATTATCGGCCTTGCAGTGGCAGCACAGGCGCATGCAGAAATTCCAGCTGATGCAGATCGTTACCGCCGCGACCTGACCCGCATAGCTCAAGCTGAGTGGGGACTGGATGCGCCCGTGGCAACTTTTGCGGCGCAGATTCATCAGGAAAGCCGCTGGAAGTTTGATGCCAAGTCACCTGTTGGCGCGCAAGGCTTGGGCCAAGTGATGCCCTCGACCGCGAATTGGCTCGCCGAGTTGTTTCCTAAAGCCCTTGGCAAGGTTGAGCCCTTTAACCCCGCATGGTCTATGCAAGCCCTGGTCAGCTATGACCGTTGGCTGGCAAGCCGCGTCCAGGCACATACACCCTGTGACCGAGCAGCCATGATGCTTTCGGCCTACAACGGCGGTTTGGGCTGGGTGATTCGTGACCGTAAGTTGGCATCGGCTAAGGGTGCCGATCCGCTGACTTGGTTTGAGTCTGTCGAGCGGTTCAACGCTGGCCGCTCGGCTGCCAATTTCAAAGAGAACCGTGACTATCCGCGCTTGATCCTTATGCGCTGGGAGCCGCTCTATGAAAACGCGGGCTGGGGCAAAGGTATCTGCCTATGAAAGACCTTCTAATCAAAACCCTACCAGCCATAGTCATGCTCGTAATTTTGGGTGGTGTGCTGGTAGCGCTCGATGACTTCGGTCAGAGCAGATACGACGCGGGCTATGCCTCTGCCAAAAAAACGGGCGACAAGGCCATTGCTGAGCTTCGTGAAAAACATGCCGTTGAAAAAATGGATGCGGCGGATGCACAAACGGCTGCCGCCATTCAAGCAAATACTCTGTTGCGTAATGAACAAGCCAGAGGCAATCAGTTGGCATCCCAGTTGGCTGATGCAAAAGAAGCCTTGCGTAAAACCACAGACACCCTCTCTCGAGAAGTTACCCGTGTCACGACTCTATATCGCCGCACCCTCGACTCGCTGCCTGAGCCATTGCCTTCTGGTGTGTTCACTGTTGGTTTTGTCCGCGTGTGGAACACCGCCAACGGCATCGACACCTCAATGCCTGCCCAATCCAACGGTTCAGCCACCGGCAGAACTACTACGTCGCCCAATGAACCCGGAGCCGCTGACAGCCTCGACTCAGGCGTCACCCAGTCTCTTGTACTTACCAATCAGATACACAATGGCGAACTGCATGGCTCTTGCAGATCCCAACTCAACCGCCTGATCGACTGGACACTTAATGGAAGCAAGTGATTTTGCCAGCAAGCTTGAAGCCATCCACAACGAGAGCGCTTTAGCGACACATTTGGCACAACGGGAAGTTCTGACTGGACCCTCGGCAGAGTTTTGTGTGGTCGAGGATTGCCAGTCACCGATACCTGAAAAACGGCGATTAGCAATACCAGGTGTGCAGCATTGCACTCAATGCCAAACACGCCGCGAGAAACGGAGTAAGCGATGTCGATGATTGAAATGCCGCTGTACCAGCTAATCGGTATCGCTGTCGGCGTGCTCAGTGGTTTTGCAGGGCTGGTGAAGCTGTTACTGCTTCAGACTGAACGTCGGTTAGATCAGCGTTTTGCAGTCATGGATGACCGCTTCAACGCTGTCGCCAAAGACGGTGAACGCTTGCGCAACTTGGAACTTAGCTTCGAGCGGCTGCGTGCAGATATGCCTTTGCATTATGTGCGACGCGAAGACTACGTCCGAAACCAAACTGTGATCGAGGCGAAGCTCGATGCTTTGGCTCTCAAGTTAGAAAACGTTCAACTTAAAGGAGCACGCTCATGAACATTGATCCTGCCAAAGTGCGCCGGGAGTCCTTGCGCTGGTACATTTTGCTGACCCTTAATACTTCGCGCCCGGTCGATCCTCATGAAGCGGTAGTTCTCTCGACCATTCAAGGCATTTTCCCGGACGCTACTTCAATGGAGCTGCGTCGTGAGCTGGACTACTTGGCTGATCGCAGCTTGGTAACTTTGAAGAAGCAACCAGTCGGTGTCTGGATTTGCGGGTTAACGCACTATGGCGTTGATATCGCCGAGTACACCATTGATTGCAATCCAGGTATTGCCCGTCCTGAAAAGTACTGGTGATCGACTATGCCGCCACGTAGCAAAGTTGCCGGCCTACCTAAGCCAGTTAAGGCTTGGCTTGACAAAGCCCTAGCTGAAAACGGTTTTAGTGAATATGAAACCTTAGCGGCTGAGCTTTCAGCCCAAGGCTTTTCAATCAGCAAGTCAGCACTGCATCGTTATGGCCAGGACTTTGAGTCCAAACTGTCAGCGCTCAAGATGGCGAGTGAACAGGCTCGCGCCGTAGTGGCTGCGGCGCCGGATGAGGAAGGTGCCGTCAACGAAGCCTTGATGCGCTTGGTTCAAGAACATCTATTCAAGATCCTGATGGCCGACGGTAAATCGTTCGACCTACCAAAAGTAGCGAAAGCGGTAGCAGAGTTGGGTAAAGCCTCTATTGCCCAAAAGAAATGGCAAACCGAATATCGTGAAAAAGCTGAAGCAGCCGCATCGCGTGTCGAGAAAATCGCCAAGAAAGGCGGCCTGAACCAAGCGACGGTTGATGAGATCCGTCGCGAAATTCTGGGGATGGCCTCATGAATTACTTCATGTCTTTTGCAATGTGTGCAGGTTTGACTGCTCTTGGTGCAAATGAAAGCAATGCAGCCCAACTTCTCTCATGTGACATCAATGTTGCGATATTTTTAACCCTCGCCTGGTATCTAGGGCGAAGGAAGAAAGCATGAGCGTACCCACTGTTCTAGACAGTACTGCCAACCAGGTAGCGCCAGCGGTATTGCTCGACTATCAGAAAGAGTGGATCGGTATTCGAGCCCCTCTCAAGGTTGGTGAGAAGTCACGCCGGATTGGTCTCACCTGGGCAGAGGCTGCGGATAATGTCCTGGTCGCCGCCGCTGAAAAACCAGCCGGTGGACAGACCGTCTATTACCTCGGCTACAACCAGGACATGACGGTCGAGTACATCCAGGCCTGCGCAATGTGGGCGCGGGCTTTCAACTATGCCGCCGGGGAAATAGAAGAAGGTATCTGGCCGGACAGTGATCCCGAAAAGCACATCAAGACCTACACCATAGTGTTCCCCAGTGGGCATCGAATAGTCGCGCTGACCAGTCGCCCCTCCAACCTGCGTGGTCGTCAAGGTGTGGTCGTGATCGACGAGGCCGCATTCCACCAGGACTTGGCCGAGTTGCTCAAAGCTGCCTTGGCGTTGCTGATCTGGGGCGGTGAAGTGCATGTCATCAGCACGCACGACGGTACTGAAAACGCCTTCAACGAACTGATCAACGATATTCGCGCAGGTAAGCGCAAGGGCGCACTGTTTCGCTGCCCCTTTCGTGAGGCGGTGTCTGATGGTCTTTACAACAGGGTTTGTCTGCGCAAGGGCATTGAGTACAAGCCTGAAGAAGAGGCGGCCTGGGTTCAGGATGTTTACGACTTCTATGGCGATGCTGCCGAGGAAGAACTCGACTGCGTGCCGTCCCAAGGCGGTGGTGCCTTCTTGAGCCTGGCATTGGTCGAGCAGCGCAGTAACCGCGACGTGCCGGTACTGCGCCTGGCCTACCCGCAAGGCTACGAGACATTGCCCGAACACATGCGCTTGGCCGAGTCGCTTGAATGGTGCGAGGAACATCTCAAGCCGTTGCTGACTGCAATCCCCTTGGATGTTCAAAGCTATTACGGCATGGACTTTGGGCGTAGCGGCGACTTGTCTGTGATATGGCCTTTGGTCAAAGAGCAGAACCTACGCAAACGCACGCCCTTTGTGGTCGAGCTGCGTAACGTTCCCTTTAAACAGCAGAGCCAGATCAAGTTCTACATCCTCCGTCGCTTGCCAAACTTTCTTAAAGGCGCTGACGATGCCAGGGGCAATGGCTCGCAGCTGTCTGAAGACACTGCCATCGAGTTTGGCTTCAACCGTGTAGAACGGGTGATGCTCAGCGAGGGCTGGTATCGCGACAACATGCCGCCGTTCAAGGCCGCACTTGAAGACGACACCTTTTACGACATCCCGGCTGACAAGGACGTGGTCAGCGACGTGCGCGCCTTCCGTATGGTCAAGGGTGTGGCCCGCATCCCTGAAAAGCGCACCAATGAAAAAGGCGAGAAGTCCGGCCCCAAGCGTCACGGTGACGCCGGTATTGCCGCAGTGCTTGCCGACTACGCCTCTCGGCAAGAAACCGAAATATTCGAATATCACCGTGTCCAGCCTGCTGCCGACAGTGATCGAGAGATCCAGACGGGTGCTGGTTGGCGCTCCAAGAAAGGCATTTGGTAATGGCCCAATCCAAAATAGTTGACCAGTACGGTCGGCCAATCCAATACGACCAGCTCACTGAAGAGCTGGCCGCTGCGCGCACCACCGGCATACGTCAGATATGGCACTCGTCGGTGGCCAGCGGTCTTACACCTGGTCGACTTGCCAACATCCTGCAGGCTGCTGCCGAGGGATCTGCTCACGATTACTTGACCCTTGCCGAGGAAATGGAGGAGCGTGATCTGCATTACGCCTCCGTTTTGGGCACTCGTAAGCTGGCTATCTCAGGACTCAACATCCGTGTCGAAGCTGCCAGCGATGATCCAGAAGACGTGCGTCGGGCCGATGCCCTGAGTGAACTGGTGGGTTCACCTGAGTTTGGGGAATTGCAAGCAGACCTGACCGACGCCCTCGGCAAGGGCTATGCAGTCTCTGAAATCATGTGGGACCGCAGTGGTAAAACGTGGATGCCGTCCCGGTTCGAGCCTCGCGACCAACGCTTTTTCCAATTCGACCGTGACACCGGTCGGGAACTGCGCCTGCTTGATGAGGCTGACCCGGTTAACGGTGTCGCCTTGGCGCCCTATAAATTCATCGTTCACTACCCGCGAATCCGTTCAGGCTTGCCCATTCGGGGTGGATTGGCTCGTCTCGCTGCCGTGGGTTACATGTGCAAAGCCTGGACATGGAAAGACTGGATGGGGTTTGCCGACATCTTTGGCATGCCTATGCGTGTCGGTCGTTATGGGCCAGGTGCAAGTAAAGAGGACATCAATACGCTGATGTCTGCCGTGGCGAACCTTGGCAGCGATGCCGCTGCAGTTATCCCGGACAGTATGCGCATCGATTTTCAGAATGCGTCCAACGTTGCAGGCGCCGGTGACTTCTTCAAGGGACTGGCTGAGTGGTGGGACAAACAGGTCAGTAAAGCCGTGGTCGGCCAAACCATGTCTACCGACGATGGTTCCAGCCAAGCACAAGCCAAAGTTCATAATGAGGTTCGCCTCGATCTGCTGCAGGCTGATGCCAAGGCCGAATCCAACACTTTGAATCGGTTCTTTGTGCGGCCTTGGTGTGACCTGAACTTTGCACCAGGTCGCAAATATCCCAAGCTGATCATCGACGTGCCACAGCCAGAGGACACAACGCTGTTGGTCACAGCTTTGGAAAAGCTGGTGCCACTAGGACTGAAAGTTGAGCAGTCGGTTGTCCGGGACAAACTCAGCATTCCTGAACCGGCCAAGGGGGCTGATCTGCTAGGACCTCCAGTCGTAGCAGTACCTCCATCGCTTGGTCAGGCGATCAACCAAGAGCAAGTACCGAAAAAACCAGCAGTGCTACCCGACGTAGTGGACAATCAGGTCCGCACATTAGAGACGGTGGTGGGCGCCCAACTGGATGACATGGTTGATCAGATCAAAGAGCTACTCGACACAGTATCCAGTCTTGAAGAGTTCCGGGATCGACTGATCGAAACGTACCCGACCATGACCACCAGTCAGTTGGCGGACGCCATTGCTGACGGGCTGACTGCCGCCAGCCTGGCCGGACGTGATGATATTTTGAGGGGATTGTAGTGGCGGTCTCTCACGGCTCACCTCCATTTCAGGAGCAGATCGACTACTTCCGTGGCAAGGTCGATCTACCAACCCGTTCCTGGACGGACATCTATAACGCCCAGCATGACCATGCATTTGTTGTGGCCGGTGCTGTAAAGCGCGACCTGCTGGCCGATCTGCGAGGTGCTGTCGAGAAGTCCATCGCCAGCGGCACCACTTTGGAGCAGTTTCGTAAGGACTTTGACAAGGTCGTTGGCCAACATGGCTGGCAGTACAACGGTGAGCGGGGTTGGCGTACCAATGTCATTTGGGAAACCAACCTGCGTCAGTCCTATAACGCTGGCCGCGATGCGCAAATGGCTGACCCTGAGCTGCGTAAGCGCCGACCCTATGGCGTGTACCGCCACGGCGATAGTGCCCACCCACGGCCACAACACTTGGCTTGGAACGGTGTCACGTTGCCGCTCGATGACCCATGGTGGTCAACCCATAACCCGCAGAACGGTTGGGGCTGCAAATGTAAGAAGTTCATGGCAAGCCAGCGTGACTTGGACCGTATGGGGCTCACGGTTGGCAATGCACCGCCGATTGAATGGGAGGATAGAGTCATTGGCAAAAATAGCCCGAATGGTCCCCGTACAGTCCGGGTGCCAAAGGGTATCGATCCAGGCTTCGAATACGCACCAGGTCAATCACGGCTGACAAACTACGTGCCCCAGTTAAGCGTTAAACATCCATTGCCTGCACCGTCAGTAGGCCCTGCCACTGTAGCGGCTGCTGGCTTACCCAATCGAAAACCGACAGGCCCGTTGCCAGAGCCGCGTCAGATGCCTGCAAAGGTTTTACTCCCAGCAAGAGTCACGCAGCAGAAGGCGATCACCCAGTTCTTGGGCGAGTTTGGCGCAACGGATACCGCTCCAGCGGTATTTCGTGACGTAACGGGAGACCCGCTTGTCATTGGGCGGGGAATGTTTGGTGATGCCAAAACCGGTGCAAAGACTGTGGCTCAAGCGTTTAATGCCCGAGAGCTACCGTTGCTGGCAGAGGCTATCAAAGCGCCTGACGAGATTTGGGCACGACTGGAGTGGCTTCCCGACCAGGGCAAGGCAGTGCTACGCCGTCGCTACCTGGCGCACTTCCAAGTAAAGGGGAAAGCCGAACCCGCTGTGGCAGTCTTCGATCAAGGTGCTGAAGACTGGGCTGGTGTCACCGACTTTGTGGATGATAGCGAGCAGTATCTGGAAGCATTGCGCCTGGGCGTTCTGCTTTACCGCCGAACCAAGTAAGGAGTCACAAATGGCCGGGGCAATGCTTGAAGTCTCTATTGATGAAAGTGCTGTAGGCAAAGCTTTTGATGAGCTGATTGAGCGGTTAGGCAATCTAACGACCCCTCTTAACGATATCGCCGAGTACTTGCATCAATCGACCGACGACCGGTTCAGGCAGCAGATTGCCCCAGATGGATCACCTTGGGCGCCGTTGGCAGCATCAACCCTGGCCCGCAAGAAAAGCACTCGTATCCTGCGTGAAAAGGGAACGCTCCAGGACACGATGCGTCACAACGTCAGCAACAATGAACTGGCCTTCGGCACTGATCGTCCTTATGGGGCCATCCACCAGTTCGGCGGCAAGATCGAGCAAGCCCCCCGGTCTCAGCAGGCATACTTCCGACAAGGCAAAGACGGAACAGTTGGTAACCGGTTCGTAAAGAAGAGCAAATCCAACTTTGCCCAATGGGTGACCCGTGGTGCCAGCACCACGGAAATGCCAGCAAGGCCTTATCTCGGACTGTCATCTGAAGACGAAACCGAAATCCTGGCCATCGTGGGTGATTACTTGAAGGAAGGGTTTTCAGGTTAACTGCCTGTAATCGCGTAGGCGGCGCGCACAGAGGTTTTGGGTACATCCGTTGCCATGCAAGTGTTATACAAGCGTTAGACCCGCGTTAGATTTGCTTTAAGCGGTATCCTGTACGCGCCCGCGTGGTGTCTCTCGCCACGGTTATTGTCTCAGGGCCCCAAAGATCTTACGTCCTGACGAAACTCCCCGCCTTTGATAGACCGCCGACACTGGCGGCATGAAAACTCAACTCGCTCTTAACACCGACCTTTCCGCCACCGTCTCTGACGGCAAGGCCCCGGAGTGGGTCGAACTAATCCCGGCAGGCCCCAACGTCATTGGCCGCGACGGTCGGCAATGGCTGTTCGATGAGCAAGCCGGGATGTTGGTTCAGTCCAGCTTTATGGGCCGAGCTATCGACTTGCCTATTGATTGGGAGCACGCAACCCAGCATCGCGCGACAAAGGGCGAGTCAGCTCCTGCTGCTGGTTGGATCAAGCAGTTGGAATTGCGTGACGGGGCGCTGTGGGGGTTGGTTGACTGGACACCCCGTGCGTCCGAGCAAGTCATCAACCGCGAGTACCGCTTCCTTTCCCCTGTCTTCGACTTCGATCCGGACACGACCCGCATTGCGCGCCTGGTCAGCGCCGGGCTGACCAACAAACCCAACTTTCTGCTGACAGCACTCAATCAAGAAACCATGGAGAACACGCCTGTGAAGCTTTCACCTGCGCTTTTGGCTGCACTCGGCTTGCCGGAGACAGCCACCGAAGAACAAGCCATTGCGGCTACCACGCAGCTCAAGGCCACGGCTCAAGCGGCAAACGCCGAAAAGCCAAACCTTACGCAGTTCGTCCCTCGTGCCGACTACGACGCCCTGGGCGTGCGCGCTGTCAACGCCGAGCAAGCCTTGGCCACTCAGAAAAAGACTGAGCACAACAAGGAAGTTGATGCAGTGATTGCTGCTGCCACTCAGGCCGGAAAGATCACCCCGGCAACGGTGGATTATCACCGTGCCATGTGCCAAGACGAAGCGGGTCTGGCTCGCTTCAAAGAATTTGTGACTGCAGCGCCCGTGGTGGCAGCGCCGTCGGATCTGGGGGATCGCCAATCTGAGCACCTCAAAACAGCACTCAATGCTGAAGAACAACAGGTCGCCAAGCTGATGGGTATGAGCGAAGCGGACTTCATCAAGGGCAAGGCGTAACACCCTCTATATAAAGGAAGCGATTCATGATCATTACTTCAGGCACCTTGTCCGCGCTCTTCACAGCGTTCAAGGCCGAGTTCCAAAATGCTCAAGCCGCAACGCCAACCGACTGGGCGCGTATCGCAACGCTCGTACCGTCATCGTCGGCCAGTAACACCTATGGTTGGCTGGGGCAATTCCCGACTTTCCGTGAGTGGATTGGCGAGCGTGTGCTCAAGAACATGGCGGCACACGGTTACTCGATCACAAACAAGAAGTACGAGTCGTCGGTTGGCGTCCCTCGCGATGCCATCGAAGACGACGAGATCGGCGTATACAAGCCGTTGTTCGCTGAAATGGGCCGTGCATCCACGGCACATCCTGACGAGTTGGTGTTCGCCCTACTGAAAGCAGGGCTGACCACGCTGTGCTACGACGGGCAGTTCTTCTTCGATACCGATCACCCTGTTTATCCGTCGACAGACGGTACCGGTGATGCAGTGTCCGTGAGCAACTACCAAGAAGGCACAGGCCCTGCCTGGTACTTGCTCGATGTCAGCCGTGCAATTAAACCGATCATCTTCCAGAACCGTCGTCCCTATGCTCTCAAGGCAATGACCAGCATGGACGATGAACAGGTCTTCATGCGTGACGAGTACCGCTTCGGTGTGGACGCTCGTGTGAACGTTGGCTTCGGCTTCTGGCAATTTGCGTATTGCTCCCGCGCTCCTTTGACCGCCGAAAACTACGGTCTGGCACGCGCTGCAATGAAGAACTTCCAGGCTGACGGCGGTCGCCCTCTGGGCATCAACCCTGGCCTGCTCGTTGTGCCATCGCAGTTGGAAGGCGCCGCACGAACCATCTTGGTTAAAGATGCGAACAGCGGCAACCCGTGGGCCGGTACAGCTGAAATCCTTTCACCAGCCTGGTTAGGTTAAGGGGACAAACATGGCCATCATCATTGCAGCCAAACGGCATGGCTTTCGTCGCTGTGGTATCGCTCACTCCTCTGAGCCAACCCTGTACCGGGATGATCATTTTACGGCTGCCCAGCTCCAGGCACTGGGCAAAGATCCGCAACTGGTTGTGTCTTACGTTGATGCAGACCTGGACGATCAACAGGAGCTGCTCAATGGCACTTCGCCGATTCAGAAAGCGGGCCTGTCCAGTGAAATTACCGTGTCGGTCTTGGGTAAGGCAGGCATTGCGGCTATGGGTGACACAGCGTCTAAGCACCAGGACGTTGCCATCCTTGGGCAGGATCATCCATCGCTAGCAGGTGGCCTGTCGCGTAGTGACATTGAAGGTCTTTGGGAGGAAGCCCTGCTTGAAAACTCACAACGTGATGCCTTCATTCTGTCGACGGAAATCGAAACCCTTTGGGCCGCAGCACTGCTGGAGGATCTACAGCGCACTGCCGACAAGCAGGCGGCTGAGATCAATGCTCTTTGGGAAGAGGCCTTGGCCGAAGAGGCTCGGCGTGCCACCGGCCAGGTAAAGGATGATCCTAAGCCTCAGAAAAAACCTGTTAAGCCTGGGAGCGCGACCAAGTGAATCTTTCGCTGCCGTCAGCCAGTCAGCTCATGGTGCGCTTCGGCGCCCGTGATATCACTGAAGTAGCTGTCCCTGATAACAAGCGCTCCATTGAACCCGAGTTGTTGGTGGCGGCAGCGTCAGGTGCCTCTCTGGATGAATGGGCCGCAGAGGATGTGGCTATTGCGGTGGCTGCAATGGCACGGATCGCCGATGCCGTCACCAGGGCGCGAAGTGAGGTTTCGTTCTACTTGCGCTTTCGTCCGGTCGATGAAGATGCTCCGGCCTGGGTGACTGACGATCTAGCCGAGATCGCCCGGTATCACCTCTACGACGACGCGGGAAAGGAAGAGTCCACTGTCCGAGTGCTTTACAAGGATGTGCTCAAGCGGCTGGAGACTTTAGCCGCAGAGGACAAGGAACGCGGCGCTGCTGAGGCCGGGCGCTCAGGTCTGCAAATCATTGCAGCACCACGGCTGATGGATCGTGGCTCATTGAGGCGTCTCTGATGCTGGGCGAACTGGAGGATCTGATTGAGGCGCGGTTAAGGGAGCTGATCCCAAAGGTGCACCGCCTGGTCGTGGAGAGTTACGGCGGTGAACTCAGCGATTCTGATTTGATTGCGGGCCTGCTGAAACGTTGCCCGGCTGTATTGCTGATGGTGCCAAAGGCAGGATTTCGTAAGCGCAGCCAGAACCGCTACAGCATGCCCATTACGTTTCGCCTGGTGATTGTTACCCGCCATCCACGCGGTGAGCGGGAGACCCGGCGTGGCTCAACGGCCAAAGACATTGGCAGTTACGACCTGTGGCAGGCCTGCATGCACCAGTTGGTGGATTGGCAACCTTGGCCTGATCGTGCCCGGATTGAGCCGACTGAACTTTCTAACCTGGTCACTGGCAAGTTCCAGACGGACTACATGTCCGTTCTTGGGCAGTCCTTTTCGATTGAGTTGGACTGGACCAAACCCGAACAACAACTGCCGGATCTGGAAGGTGTTGACATGCTGTACCAACAGGTCGGTGAGCCAGATCCCGTGGCCAGCGACCTCATTAAACTGGAGGGGCTGTAATGCTCGTCACCGCCGCACCTGGTCACCGGGTCCCCATGGAGGGGTATCCACGTCAGCACATAGAGCCAGGTCAAGAGCCTGTCGAGGTGCTGAACACCTCTTACTACCGTCGACGTATTGCTGCAGGCGAGTTACTGGTCAAGAAAGGCCGCAGCGGTGCCAAAAGAACCACACAGGAGCCTGCTGAATGAGCATCGCCTTTGACACTATCCCGCCGTCTATTCGTAAGCCTGGCTCATATTTTGAGTTCAACACCAGCCTGGCCGTGCGTACGCTTCCAACCAATGCGCAAAGCATTTGCTTGATTGTTCCACTGGGAGCAGGTGCAACGCTGGCTGCCAACGTTCCCACTCAGGTTTACAGTGCTGAAGAGGCAAAGGCCCTGGCCGGTGCTGTTGCCGCCGAAATGGTAGATGCAGCCATCAAGGCATATCGTTACGTCGCCATTTCTTTGGTCGGGGTTGTCGTCCAGGGCGAGGCTGAACCAGATATCGCCCCGGCACTAGACTCCACTGCTTTGGGCGGTTTCACCCTTTTGGTTCCGGCTTGGTTTAGTGCAACTGCCATGACCGCGCTGCGAACCCACATCGCAACTTATACCAACTCCATTGAGCAGCAGGGCATCTTGGGTATTGGTGCGGTTGTGTCGTCACTGTCAGCGTCCACCACACTGGCTACCGCACTCAATGCTGGGGCAATCAGCGTGGCTCTTTTGCCGGGCACCACTTCCAGTGCTCGTCAGGTAGCAGCGGCGTACGCGGCAATGATTGCGTCTGAAGAAGATCCTGCCCGTCCGCTTAATACGCTGGCTTTGGCAGGCATCAGCGCTCCAGCCATCAGCAGCCGCCTGGGTCGCACAGAGCAAGAAACAGCGTTGGCCAACGGTGTAACGCCGCTTGAGGTCGGCCCCGGCGATATCGTGCAGATCGTCCGTGCGGTCAGTACGTACACAAAGTCAGCAGCAGGTGCTGAAGACGTTTCCCTGCTGGATCTGACAACCATGCGGACTTTGTACTACGTACGCAACGCATGCCGCACTCGTATCCGCCTTCGATTTCCTCGCTCCAAGCTGTCCAGCAAGACGCCTGCAGCTGTACGCGGCGAACTGCTGGACGTCCTTAAAAAGATGCAAGAGCTGGAAATTGTCGAGGAAGTCGATGCTAACGCGGCTGGCCTGGTCGTCGAGCGTTCGGACCAAGACGTGAATCGACTCAATGCCAGCATTCCCATTGATGTCGTAAACGGCCTGCATGTATTCGCCGGTCGTATCGACCTGCTCTTGTAAGAGGTGAGTTTAGATGTCCGATAACTATGTAGGCCAGATCGTGCTTGAGCTGAACGGCACGGACTATGAAGTGACCAGCCTTGAGCCATCGCTCAAGACCGGTCGAACCATCGTCAAAACGATGAACCGCACTGGTCGCCCGCTTGGAACAGCCAAGGGGATGGAAGAGCACGAACTGCGTATCGCAGTCGCCATTCCTAAAAACGGCGAGCCTAACTGGCGTGCCCTGGTAGACGCCAAGATCACCATTTATCCACAGGAAGGTGGTGGCAAGCGTGAGACCTGGACGGGTTGCTCTCTGATCGAGATGGGTAGCAAGTACCAGGTTGAGGGTGAAGCCACTCGCGACCTGACTGTCAGTGCTTTGAATTACTACGAGGAGTAAGGCTATGAGCCAAATTGATAAAAAATGGGAAGGCCTGACTATTACCAAGGATTTGGGTGTTGGTGTCTTCTATGCGGGCACATTCCACAAGTCGTTCACTTTGCGTGTCGGTATGGCTGGCGACCTGATCAAAGCCCAGGAGCGTCATCCCAATGGTCCGTTTCAGTTGGTGACGCTTGAGGTTTACCGCAATCAGCTTTTGGCTGTCGGTGATATTCCTGCAGAAGTCCTGACAACCGAGTTGTTGCGCGAGTCGCTGACCGAATCAGATCTGGCGCTGATTGCTGCGGCGGATGAAGAGCTGGAAAAAAAGCTCAAGCCGCCGAGCGAGGCCTCGCTGACTGGCGGCGCATCGAGCACGTCTTCGTCCGACATGGGTACCGCCTAGAAGAGATCAGGCGCATGCCCAAGGCCGAGGTTGATGCCAGGATTGAACTGATCATAGGCAAGCGCAAAGGTCCGCGTTACGTCAGTAAGCGGCAAAAGAAAAAAGACCAAGCACGCAGTAAATAAGGCCCGTTCATGGGCCTTAAGTCCGCCCGTAATTCTACCTGGAGTAACTTCGATGAGTTCCGATCTGCGCGTTGCGCTTCGCATTGAGGCCAGTTCTGGCAACAGTCGACGAGAAGTTCAGGCACTTGAGCGTGATCTGCGTAAGGCTGGTAAAGAAGGCGCTAAGTCTCTTGCCAATGAGAGTTGGAAAGCCGGGGCTGCCATTACCAAAGTTGGACAAGTTGGCGCAGCCAGTTACCAGGTCATTCGCACTTCGATGCGTGAGGCCACGAAAGCAGGCTCACAAAACCGTCTTGAGGTCAGTAAGACCAATGACGAACTAAAGGAAATGGCTAAAGCTGGGCGTAAAGCGGCACGCGATTCAAAAGCAGAGTTAGCGCGGACGACCAAAGAAGGTACAGAGCCTCTTCGTCGAAGTGTTGAGAGAACTGATGACAGCCTTCGTCGTCTTGCGCAAAACGGAGGCCGTAACCTGCGCATGCTGAAAACTGTGGCGGCAGGTGTCCGGCGAGAATTCGACCGAGTCAAAGGCCTTGGTTCAACAGCTCAGGGGCAATTGGCGGGACTCGGTGTTGGACTGGGCTTGGCTTCGGGGTTAACTGGCAATGCACGTCTAGATCGCCAATTAATCCGTACTAAGCAAACTGCAGATATGACGCCTGCGCAAAAAGAGGAATGGAGAAATGAAGGCTGGCGAATTGCCAAAACATATGGAGTAAGCCGTGAAGACGTAGATAGCGGCTTCAATACCCTGATTGCTTCCGGCGTTAATTATGACGCCTCCAAAAAGACAGCGGATGCCATTGGTCAATCAACAGCAGTTACAGGGGCAGACTCTGCTGTTTTGGGAAAGGCTGTCGTTGCCGGTGCCAGTGCTTTCAACATTGATTTAAACAAATCTGGAGCTGCTTTAGATCTTCTGCAAAAAATGACAGTTGCCGGGCGTCTTGGTAATGCTGAGCTTGAAAACCTTGCTGATTTATTCCCGAAAATTGGTGGTGCGGCAGCGGCTGCAGGGATGTCCTTGTCACAGGCGCTGGCATTTACTGAAGCTTTATCTCTCGTAGAGCAACAGCCCGATCGGTTGGGGACACTAGCTGAATCAACGCTTCGGATATTTAGTGTCAAGCAATATCGTGATCAGATCACAAAAACTAGCGGCGTCAGTTTTTTTAATAAGGACGGTAGTTCAAGGAACCCTGAAAACGTATTTGGTGACTTGAAGCATAAGTTCGAGAAAATGAAAACTGATGAAGAGCGCGCTAGATTCATGGGGATTGTTTTTAAGGGAATGGACCAAGACACAGTTCGCGGTGTAAGGAATATGCTAACTGGCGACAGGCTTGAGAACTTCTCGTCTGGATCTTCGGCAATTTTTGATTCAGGACCAATTATTGGTCGAGACCTGAAGGAAAACACGGAAAGTGCCAGTGGTGTTGCCACTCGTGTGAAAGCCACGCTCGGCCAAGCGATTGACCGCATGGCTACACCCTTGAACAAAGGGTTTGCTGACATTGGTAGCTACCTCCTGGATGACTTGAACTTGTCGGGCGAGCAGATGCTGGCTGGTGGAGCGGCACTGGGCCTTGGCGGCTACTATGCGGGGCGCGGTGCCAAAGCTGGCGCGGGGGCATTGTTTAACAAGTTTCTTGGCGGTGCAGATACCTTGAAAAATATTGCCGTGGGCAAGGTATTAGAAGAAGCAACGGGCACTACGTCGGTGTTCGTTACCAACTGGCCCTCCAACATGGCCGGTATTGGTTCCCCTGATCTACCTTCGGGGCCTGGTAAGGGTAAGCCTGGTGGTTTTATAGCGCCTTGGTTTGCTCCCGCAGCCTTGGGTTTAAGCGCTCTACAGATCGGCGGTTCGACAGCACAGCAAACGGACCAAGATCGTTTGGCAATGGTTGCCCGCGACAAGCTTCTTAATGATGGCCAGCGCACTTATCAAACCTCTTATTACCGCAATCGTATTTCCTTGCTCGATCAAAATCCCAACCAATCATCCAGTTGGGCTTCAGAGCAGGCTCGGCGTCTGGCACAGAATGAAACAGGCCTTACTGCTGCCGGGTCTTCAGTCGAGGGAGCCAACAGTTGGGCGGCTGGTGTGGCCAACCGCGCTGTCGATTCTGGAATGGCCACCATTGCGGCAGCCAAAAGGCTGAACGAATTGCTTGGCAAGCCTCTGGTAATTGAATTGCGAACCGACTCTGACCACATCTTTGCTGAGGTCGAGCGTCGCCTGGACATCCAGTTGAGACGCGGCCAATGACTTGGGCAGATAACCTTCTGGACGCATCTTATCGTGGCGTCCCTATCAATGTGGTCGGTGAAGACCTATCCGCACAACGAGCGCTTAGCCAGCATGGTGTGCCGTATGTGGATGGTGATGATGTAGAAGATTTGGGCCGGGGTGCTCGCCAGTTTGCATTGCAAGTGGTGATCTTTGGCGAAAACTACATGCTGGAGTTGCAGAACCTACTCCGAGCATTAGACACCGGCGGTACAGCTGAACTGATCCACCCCATTTACGGGAGTGTGAATGTCACCAATGCTACTTACCAGGTGATCCACCGTGCAGAGCGCCGAGACTATGCGGAAGTCGCGGTTCAGTTCTTAGAGAGCAAGCCGGGCCAGCCTTTCTTTGCTCAGCAGTTCGAGTTTGTCGACACCAGCACTTTGGACATGGCTGATGAGGCTAAGTGGCAAGATGGTGTGTTGGATTTGTTCGGTCGACTTGACTCCCTGGTCTCCGAAATACAGTCATGGATCGGTGGCGGTTGGACAGGGTTGATGGAAAAAGTGCTTGGCCTGCCAGGTCATACATTGCGCCTTCAGCAATTACGGTCACAAATACTCGGGGTTGTTTCCGGCGCTGCATCGATGGCTAAAAGTACTTCAACCGCATTTGATCCGTTGACTGACTTGGCACGCACGCCAACCGAAATACGCTCTGCCATTCAGGGGAGTACTCCCAGTACATCAACTGAACTGTTAACCAGGTCAGGCATACCGTCCACTATGCCTGGATCAGATGCTCTACCCGCCGAAGTGGCACGTACTGGTTCGGGGTTATTAGCGAAAGGGCGTCAGGGAGAGGAACCTGATGAGGACACATTGCCTGACGCTATGCCAGACGATCCTATTGAAGCCGTGGCTTTTGCCTTGGTCGTCCTGGTCATCACTGAGTTTGCCTTGAGCTATGCCGAAGCGGTAGGTGTTGTGATCGAGGCCGAGACGGATCAGTTGTCGCTGAGCCCAGAGGAACTGGAGCGTTTGGTTAACCTGGTGCGGAGTTTGATCCAGTCCGCAATTTTGCTGCACCGTCGCCTTTACGAGATTGAGACTGCTTTGCCTGTGATTGAGGGGCTTAGGACCATTGCGGCTCTGATCCAGATAAGAGCACGTCAAGTGATTCTACAACGCCCACCGCTGATCACACGCCGTGTAGAAAGCACTGCAAGCCTGCGACTGCTGGCGCATCGTTGGTACGGTGACAACACCCGTGCCCAAGAGCTGCTGCGACTTAATCCAACACTGCGCACGCCCTACGGTGTCGCGACGGGAACGGTGCTGAGGGCTTATGCAAACTGACGAAACCATTCGCCTGTCTATCGGTGGTTTGACTCACGAGACTTGGGACGGCTGGTCAGTTGAGTCTGACCTGCTGACGCCTGCTGATGCATTTGAGTTGGAGTTGTTTACTCGTGACACGATACAGCTCCCTAAAGTCCTGGTTGAGGGCGCGAGTTGCGAACTAACGCTTGGTCGAGACCGTGTCTTGACCGGTCAGATAGACGAGATTGAGCACGACATTTCACGTCGGGGTATTGCGATCCGGGTCACTGGCCGGGATAAGGCTGCCGTACTGGTGGACTGTTCAGCTCCATTTGTGGCGATGCGAGAAGCCTCTCTGGCGGAAATCATCAAGCAAGTAGTAACACCGCTGGGTATTACACGTGTTGAGATTCGCGCTGCCAATGCAAAAATCAGGCGCCGTATTCAAATCGAACCTGGTCAATCAGCGTGGGAGGCTCTTCTGCAGGTAGCTGAGGCGAATGGATTGTGGCCTTGGGTCGAGCCGGACGGTTTGCTGGTTGTTGGTGGGCCTGACTACACATCGGCTCCAGTTGCGACTCTAATCCTGCGGCTGGACGGTGTAGGAAACAACGTCGAGCGACTGTCTGTACGTCGATCTATCGCCAATCGATTCAGTCAGGTGACTGTGCTGGGGCAGCATGGGCAGTACGACAACGACGGGCTGGACACTACGCGTTCGCACTTGAAGTCCGTTGTCCAGGACGACACCTTGGCCCGTCGCGGAATCTTCAGGCCCAAGGTCGTGATCGACAGTTCGAGTGAAAACCAAAGCATGGCCACCACGAGAGCACGCAAGGTTTTGGCTGACAGCAAGCTGGAGGGCTTTGAGATTCGCGCTGTCGTTCAAGGTCATCGAGCAGGCAATGGGAGTGTTTGGACACCAGGTCAGCGCGTCATTATCCGCAGTGAGCCTCATGGCCTTGATGCCGTGTACTTTCTTATGTCTAGAACGTTGCGATTAACCCGGCAAGGGTCGATGACGGAGTTGCGGTTCAGAGAAGACAAGATGTGGGTTCTTGATGGGAACCCACTGAAAAAGCACAAAGGTAAGTCGAACAAGGACGCGGCCTTTATTGAAATGATCAGGAGCATTCAATGAGAAGTCTAGGGCGTTCTTTTCGCGAGCAAGCCAAAGCTGAGCGTGCCAATTTTCGTCAGGCGTTCCGTGCGGTGGCGGCTCGAAATGCTCACGGCAAACTGATTGGTATCGAGGCTCAAGGCTTGGCAGGAGAGCCCGTGACGGGAGAGTTGTTCCAACACTATGGATACACCTCTGCGCCTTTACCAGGAGCTGAATACATAGTCATTCCGGTTGGCGGCAACAGTAATCATGCCGTTGTTGTTGCGAGTGAGGACGCCCGGTATCGGATCACGCTCAAAGATGGCGAGGTGGCCATTTATTCAGACGAAGGCGACCACGTTCATCTTAAGCGGGGGCGTGTGATCGAGGTCGAGACCGAAACTCTACTGATCAAAGCCGGTACAAAGGTCCGTTTTGAAACACCGCTGATTGAGAGCACTGGAAAGATTCATGCTGAAGACGACATTCAATCGGACGCCGAGGTGATCGACCAACTCCGTAGCATGCAAGCCGACCGTGACATTTACAACGGCCACCAACACGGCAATAGCCCTACCCCAACCCAGCAGCAGTAACCCTTCCGGGGCGAAATTCTTACGCCCCGACGAAACTCCGCCCCGCACGCACGCGGGGCACTCTGTTTTCCCATGGATGCAGGCATAAACCCAACTACAGGCGATTTGACAGGTCAGCGGATTTCAACGCTGGCAAACGCCGTGTACCTGCGCCTTATGACTCCATTCGGTAGCTACTGGGCCGATCCCTTGTTGGGTTCCCTACTTCATGAACTGCGTCGGGAAAAAGATAAAGCCCGTGTCGGCACGCTGGCCGTTCAGTACGCCCAGCAGGCGCTGCAAGGACTTATTGATGATGGCCGAGCAACCTCTGTCGATGTGTCGGCAGAGCAGAAGCATGACGGCTGGCTACGGCTGCTCATCGAAGTCGAAGCACCGACCGGTCGCCAGACCTTTGAACAATCAGTGAGAGTGATCTGATGCCCTACATCGCTCCCCCATTCGAAACTATTAGAACCCGCGCCCTGCGCGAAATTCGTGCGTTAGTACCTGATGCCGACATCACCAGTGACAGCGACCACTATGTCCGCGCCAGTTCGGTTTCTGCGGTCGCCGAAGGCATTCACCAGCAAGGGGCATGGACTGCCAGGCAGATCTTCCCCGATAGCGCGGACTTCGACGAACTCAAAAGGCACGCGGCCACACGTGATGTGTACCCAAAATCAGCAACGGTAGCGGGTAGCACTCTCGCGCTCACTGGCGCTGCGGGGGTGCCACTTCCCGTCGGATCACAAGCCCGTCATACCGCCAGTGGCACAGTGCTTACAACGACGGCGGCAGTTACCTTTGCCCCGAACGGAACCGCAGTCGCTCCCGTGGCAACCATCGACACGGGAGCCGCGCTTAACGGTTTATCAGGTGCCGCGACCCTTACCAGCCCGCCTTTGGGCGTGGACAGCGCCTGTACCTTGGAGGCACTCAAGGGCGGCACAGACGATGAAAAGCAGGAGAGCCTTTTAGCCCGTTACTTGGACGTACTGCGCAACCCGCCGAGCGGTGGAAACCTGGCCGACTATCGACGTTGGGCATTGTCCGTGGACGGTGTATCCACTGTCCTGGTCATTCCCAAGCGCCGTGGTGGCAACGCCATTGATGTGGTGATCACCTCGGCCGGGGGCCCGTCGTCGGCGGATATTATCGCTGCCTGCCAAGCCTTTATCGACAGCGTGGCACCGGCCGGGGCGGACATATGGGTGTTCACTCCCGCCATCCTGGACGTCAATTTGGCGCTACGTTTGGCACCGGCCACAGGGTACGCGCTGGATGACCTGCAAGGGCCTATTGAGTCTGCGGTTGCTGGCGTCATCGACCCGCTGATACCGCAAGAAACTCTTTATCGCATTCGCCTGACAGCTGCAATTAGCAGCCTGGCCGGGGTCGTGGATTTCGACCTGGTCACGCCTGCAACCAATGTCTCTTCCTCTAGCGACCCCGCAGTGGTGAGTTGGATTCGCCTCGGCACCGTTGCCTTGGAGGCCCTTGATGAGTGATGTCCTGATCGAGCAGCTTCAAACGCTGCTACCTCCGGTCTCATATGACCCCGAAGGCAAAGTGCTAGTGGCCCAACTCACTGCCGAAGGCACTGTTTTAGGCGATGCCCTGGAAGGCCTTGAAGCCATAGAGAGCGCTATTTTCCCCAGCACGGCAGGTGACTACATTACCGACTGGGAGCGGACCTACAACCTGACTCCGGCTGCCGGTGCATCTCAGGAAGAGCGCGTGCGGGCTGTTGAGGCTGCCATGGCTGACCTGGGCGGCCAGTCCATTCCGTACTTCATCCGCTTGGCTTCTCTCTTCGGCGTACCAGCCACCATCGAGAGCTTCAGGGTTCCCGTAGTCGGCCTGTTGAACACGGGCGATCCAATCTACTCAGGCGACTGGCCCTTCACCTGGCGCATGAATGCGCCGCTTTCGGCATTCACCGCCGTGGCCATGGAGTCTCGAATCACCGACCGCCGACCGGGAAATACAGACGTGGTCTTCGGATACGGCAAAGAAGTCGTCGACGGCATTGCCGACAAAGTGGACCAACTGTTTAACGCCATCCATTACGTGGTGCCCGCCGCCGTGATCGGCATCGAGGACCTATAGCATGCAAAGAATTTCCAGCTGGACCGATCTAGTCACGGTCTTGGGATTGTTCCGCTACGGCACCGCTGCCGGTGGAGTGGCACCAACGCCACTTAAGGCTGAGTGGCTGAACATGATTCAGGAAGAGCTGGCCAACTTCATTCTGGCTTACCTGCCTGAGCTTGATGCCAACGACAACACGCAGCTACTCAAGGCCATTCAGGCCTTTGGGGCGAGCTTCCCACTTAAAGCAACGACATTGGCCGGGTACGGCATTCTTGATGCCTATACAAAGCTTGAGACGTATTCACAGCCTGAAGTGGACTGGTGGCTTTCGAAGAAGGCAAACAACGCGATTACGTTAGCCGGTTATGGCATTGGAGATGCTTACACCAAGTTAGCGATTAATGACTTCTTGGCAGCCATAAACACCTCGTTGGTTGCGAAGCAAGCCGCGATAGACAACTTAGGGACAACCAAGCAAGACAAAAATACTGCGCTTATGGCGGCCACGGGCTGGCACCTTGATAAGGCCACGGGCTTTCTAGAGCAATGGGGAAGCGGCGCATGTGGCGCAGATAGCGTGAGTGCAGCCATCAATTTTCCGACGCCCTTCGCAGAGGTCTACAACTGCTTTGGTAACAAGGTGACGCCTAATGCTGAGGATGGTGACGGCAACGCAGCAGGTGCGCGAGCCATCAGTGCCACGCAATACCAACTCTTCAACGACACCGACAAATATAGCGCCACGATTCACTGGCGTGCGATTGGCAAGGCCCCCGGATATTAGTCCGTTGCGAGTCATCAAACAGCAACTACCCCAAACGATTACCTGGCCAGCGCTGCGGTATTTCTTCGCCTGGAGAAACATAAATGTCTGATATTGAATCGCTGCAGGCCTATGCCGGGCAACTGGCGGAGGCTGCTGCCCAAGCCAAGGACTCTGCCGGGAAACAGCACGAGTACATCAATGGTGACGCTTCAAAGGATGTGCTTACAGAGTCTGGCCTTGTGCCTACGATTGCCAAGCAAGCGTTGCTGGGTCAGGCGAAAGTAACCGCGTCTCTGGCTGAAGTCGCTTCGCAGACGGCTGGAGCGATGACTTACGCAAGCACTGCTTTGGGGCTGCTAGGGACCAATAACGACGGCTACTTCAGCGTGCCCAGCCCTGAGTCGAGAGAGTACCTGATCTTGTACAAGAACAGCGCTGGCGTAGCGATTGAGGTAGATCGCTACCCTAACGCAGAGGCTGTCAACAAGAAGGTTAATGGGATCAAGGGTAAGAACTTACTCAATCCTGCGGCACCTGATGTAGCGCTAGGATTCTTCCCTAATTCCATAGCGGGAGACCTACAAGCAAACGTCGCCTATAACTGTTCGGGCTTCATTCCTGTCGTCGCTGGACAGGTGTACACCGCCTCGCAAAAGCATTATTGGACCTGGTACAACGCCAGAAAGGTTTTCATTTCAGGTACTAGCGATGCCAACCAGAACAAAACGCAGACAGCTCCGTCTGGGGCGGCCTTTATGCGCTGCTCGTTTAGTGCTGGATCCAAGTGGGCATTTGCGCAGGTAGAGAGCGGCTCAGTGCAAAGCGCTTTTGAGCCTTTTATAGCAGGAGCATTTCTCGATCCGCTTGCGGTAAAGGATAACTCCTTAGGTGGAAGGACGATGGCCGATGCCTCGATCACGCGAGAAAAAACCAATTTTCTTAAGGCAGGAAAAAACCTTTTCAATAAAGCAGCGGCCACTATTGGTCAATTCATTAACCCGATTAGCGGCTCGCTGACGTCTTCGGCTACCTACGACACCACAGAGAAAATCGCAGTAACAGCAGGACAGCAATATGTATCGAACAGAAGAATGCGATTTAGCTGCTACTTCGCCGCAGATGGTGGCGTGGTATCAGGAGGAGCCAGCGAGTACATTTCCAGTTTTACGACTCCAGCAGGCGCCGCTTATGTGCGAATCACCCTAGAGCACAACAACTTAGACCTATTTCAGCTTGAGCATGGCTCGGCACCCACATCCTTTGAGGTGTACGGTTGGAAGGTAGAAGGCCCGAATGGCGAGAAGTTGATTCAAGAACCAGTCGGTACTGCGTCTCTGCAAGATGCCTCGGTCACGCGAGAAAAAACCAATTTTCTTAAGGCAGGAAAAAACCTTTTCAATAAAGCAGCGGCCACTATTGGTCAGCTAGTTGACCCGATTAGCGGCTCGCTGACGTCTTCGGCTACCTACGACACCACAGAGAAAATCGCAGTAACAGCAGGACAGCAATATGTATCGAACAGAAGAATGCGATTTAGCTGCTACTTCGCCGCAGATGGTTCTACCGTCATAGCGGGCGGGATAAATGACGGAGGCGGCGTCTTCACTTTTGCTGTCCCCGCTGGCGCAGCGTATGCGCGAGTCACACTCTGGCATACCGACCTGGATATGTTCCAGCTGGAAAAAGGAGCCGTATCAACGTCTTTTGAATCTTACGGCTGGAAGGTAGAAGGCCCGAATGGCGAGACGCTGGTAAACTCAGAATCAGGCGCTGCGAGTTCCAGCAAATGGTCTGGTAAAACGTGGGCGGCCTTGGGGGATAGCATCTCAGCGCAAGGGACATGGCAGCCCGACGTAGTAACAAGCCTGGGGTTAAAGTGGTCCAACTTCGGGATTGGTGGGACGAAGCTGTCAGGTCCTGTGGGAGACACCACCGCTATGTGTCAGGACACCCGAATCAACGCAATTCCGGTCACACAGGATTTGGTTACAGTCATGGCCGGTACTAACGACTGGGCGCAGAACGTCCCGTTAGGCGCGCAGGATTCCACTGATCCGCTGACTTTTTACGGCGCACTTAATACCCTGATCGGCAAGTTGATGGCCCGTTTCCCGGCCAAGAGGGTGGCACTGTTCACCCTTCCATATGGCGAAATTTACGACTTTGCCAAGCGCGGGTGGCCAAACGCATATACCAACACGCAAGGTTTGACGACGCTGGATTACGCAGAGGCAATTCGGGTTGCTTGCAAGCGCTGGGGCTTGCCGTGTGTAGATGTGCAGGGTAATGCAGGTTGGAATGCGTTGAACATCCGAACCTATATCAATGACGATGGGGCACTGTTGCACCCTAATAAAATGGGGGCCGCCAGAGTCGCCGAGGTGGCTATTGGCATACTTCGTGGCCTAGAAGCTTTTAGGTAGTGTGGTCTTAAACAGTTTTACACCTAGCGAAATTCCAGCAACTGCGCCTACGTAGTCTCTATATTTTGTTTTGGTTAAATTAGGTGCCAAATCAATCGCGAATAACTGAGCTACCACCATGAAAAGGCTATGCCAAATATCCCGTTAGGTAGTGCCAAATCAATCGCGCGCTTACAATATGCGATGGACAAAACGTAAACAGCAATAATGATGAATTTCAAAAGTATCGTCACACAGTAAGAGAGGCGCCGCCCGACCTGCACGCAAGTGGCCCGGCATCCTGTAGGAGTTGTCGGGCGCTGGTGTTGCTGGAATGGAGCCAAAGCGTAAGGTTAAAACAGCAACCTGAGTTTTTTCCAGCATTTGGCTACAGATTTATGGCTATTTGCTTACAGTCTTTGGTCGGGTTGCGGGTAACGTTTTGTATGATTTGCTCTGTCTCAATACTGATTGTGTGCCTGAGTGTGGGGGCTTTTTATAAACAGGTCGATTTCGCTGGCATGTGGAGCGGTGGCAGGTCCTCGGCGGGTGACGGCCAAAGCGGCTGCCGCATTGGCACGTTTGGCCGCATCCAGCGCCGTGTTGCCTGTGCTGAGCGCGGCAATCATGACCCCGGTGTGAGCGTCTCCAGCCCCATTGCTGTCGATAGCGTGAACGTTGAAGCCGGCAATCAGTTGCGGCCCTTGAGCGTCGTTTATCCAGCAGCCTTGCGGGCCGTCGCGGACTACCACCAGGCAGTCGCTGGGCAGCTGCGATTTCAGGGCGAGCAGGGCGTCTGCAATCGTGGAGCTGGCAGTGAAACCTTGTGCTTCGCTCCGATTGCTGGTCCACAGGTGCAGCCGGGGCAATAAAGCGCTGATCAAGGTGGGGTCGATATCTTGCAGTAATGGCCCCGGATCGAATGTGACATGGACGCTGCGATCCAGCCCACACAGCCAAGTGAGCAGCGGTCTGGCTTTGCCCGGATTGAGCAGGCTATAGCCGCTGACATACAGGTAGTCGTCGGGTTCAACAGCCACCGTTGCAAGGTCATCGCTCGACAGAGCACCTTCTGCGCCAATGTAGGAAATAAACGTTCGCTCGGCGTTGGCCTCGGTCAATGCCACACAGAGCCCGGTGTCCATGTTTGGATCAATCGGCTGGATGACCTCAATGCCTTCCGCCTGCATGGCCAGACGTGCAATATCGCCGAACTGCCCCTGGCCATGACGGCCAAGGTAATAGGTTTTCAGCCCGTTGCGTTGCGCGGCCGCCATCGTATTGAAGCCGCCCCCGGCGTGGAAGCTGGCGCTTTTGGCTAACGCATCGCCGCCGGAGCGGGGCAAGGTGTCGAGTGCCATAGCCAAGTCGATGATTACTTGGCCGGTGTGCAGCAATCTAGACATTGGCAGGCCCCGGTACAGCATGTCGGCGGTCTTTGGCGCCACCGAGCAGCGCATACACCCCCCCTGCGACGACAAATGTCACGATCCAGCCTAGGCCGTTATGGCCCAGCCATGAGTCTGCCAGTGGCCCGACGAACCAGTCGGCATCTGAACTGCCGACCCGGGTAAAGCACAGGCCCAGTACGAGAGCCAGCGCCCAGGAACTCAGTGCCCGCCATTCAATACCGCCGTGGTACCAATAAAAGGAGCTGGGGCTGACATCCAGCAGGTCTTTGGCGCTGTAGTACTGGCGATGGATTAGGTCGACGACAAAGATCGCGACCCATGCAGTAATCGGAATTGCCGTCAGTGAAATAAAGGTGATGAAGGGGCCATAAAAGCTATCGGCGTACAGCATGAAGTAAATGGAACCACAAAAAATGGCCACGATATCGACAATAACGGCTTGTACTCGCTTGATTTTGATCCCTAGGGTCAGGGTGGTGAGCCCCGCCGAATACACTGACAGGTGATTGGACAACAGAAGGCCGCCGAACGCGCTCAGCAGGTAGGGCACTGCCATCCATGCGGGCAACATGTTGCGGATTGCTGCGATGGGATCGGTGGCTGAGGCGAGGTCGTGGTTGCCGACTGACAACAAGCCGCCCAAGGTGATCAGTAGGACCAGCGGAATGCCTGCGCCCCAGGCCGCGGAGGCTACCAATTGGGTCGCGCTGACGCTGCGATGTTGATAGCGCGACATGTCAGCGCCGGCATTCGCCCAACCGATCCCGGTGCCTGCCGCCATGATCCCAATGCCGATAACCACTGAGCTGACCGGCGCTGGGCTGGTGCTGAACACAGCGTGCCAGTCAATGGTGGCGCACAGAAAACCGCCCACCAGCAGGTTGAGTGCACCAAACAGGTAGGTCGCCCACTTTTGAATGACCAGCAAGGTGGCATGGCCCATTCCTGAAACGGACAGGGTCAACAGAGTGAAAATCGCGATAAAGAGTAGGGTCAACAGTGGTGCGTTTTTAGCTTCGGTGGGCGTGCCAAACACGATTGCGCACAACGCCAGCAGTACAAACGCGGCGGTTGTGGTGTTGACGGTTTCCCAGCCGACGCGTGATATCAGAGAAATCAGCGTAGGCCCAATGTTGCCGCGCACACCAAAGATCGCTCGCGACAGTGTCAGGCTTGGCGCTCGACCGCGTCGTCCGGCGATGGATATCACGCCAACCACCGCGAACGAGCCCGCTGCACCGATCAAGGCAACGAGGATGACCTGCCAAATGGCCAGTTGGTGGAAGGCCACCAGCGTTGCGCCGAGCGGCAAGCCGAGAATGCTGATGTTGGCCGCAAACCAAACCCAGAACAGTTGCAGCGGGTTGCCCTTGCACTCGTTTTCGGGGACGGGTTCTATACCACGGGTTTCCAGTTGCCCGGCACTGTGCCCGGCGTTGGGATTGCTCATGGGATGCTGTTCCTCATGCGGATGTTGTCTTCCCAGGCGCAGAGGTTGGGGCTCTGGGTGAGTCCTGGCGTGTTGCGGTCCTTCGCGGGTTTATTACACGCTGCGTAGCGTTAGTAACTGTTGTACCAATGGCTCCAACTGTAGGTTGTTGACTGCTTTGACTTGCTGGATGAGTGCGTTCGGCCAGTGCTCCAGGCCCGCACACGCGCCGAGCATGGCGCCGAGAATAGCGGCGATGGTATCGGTATCGCCGCCAATGCTGGCGGCGATGCACAACGCACTGAAGCTACTGAGGTTGCCACTGGCTACCCGTTGCGCAAGAGCAAAGGCGGCCACCACAGACTCTTGAGACGCGACTGAGGTGCCAATCACGTCGTACAGCAAATCGCCGAGGTTGTCGGGGTTGCATTCATGACTGGCCTGTCTGGCCCAGCGAATACGCGGCCCGATGCGACCACCAGCGATCCAGTGGCCGTGGTGTTCTGCTATGTAGGCCATTTCAGTGCCCGCATTGAGCGCGTGTTGAAGTTTTCTGCCGTTGATGCCGCTTGAGATCACTGCGGCCACCGCCGCAGCGCTGGCAATGCCCAGGCTGGTGTTGTGTGTTACCTGGCAGGCTTGAACCACAGCCTTGATGAATGATTCTGGCTGGTTAATATCGGCCGCTATGCCCACCGGTGTGATGCGCATGGCGGCGCCGTTAGTCGTGCCATAACGCCCGGACTCTTCTGAGCTATGGCCTGCAAGAATCATTTCGATAGCGCGTTTGGTTGAGGGCCCCAGCAGGTCTTGCGAGCCTTTGGCCTGCATCGTGGCCTCCCAGTTGATTAGGCGTTGCGCAAGGGTGCTGGGGTCGATATTGCCGTTGCCCTCCACCAGCAATTGAGCGACCAGAATGGCTTGTTCAGTGTCGTCGGTGATCGAACCCCCGGGCATGTTGGGGGCGATGGGCTGATCGGCTGGCGCATCTAGCAAGTGAGTAATCGGACCAAAGCGTGTGAGGATTTGCGCTCGGCTAAAGGACTGGGTGGGCATGCCCAAGGCGTCGCCTAATGCCAGACCATAAAAGGCGCCGAGTGCGCGCTCAGTCAACTTCATGCCGAGGCTCCAAATGAGTGATGCATACGAAAGTGCGTGGGATCCAGCCAACTTTCGACATGCTCCATGAGTCGACCATGTCGGTCATAGGTGGTGCGTAAAGTTTTAAGGAACACCGTGCCAGCGGGGCGTCCAAGCAACTGCGCATCTTCTTCGTTGAGTGGCTCGGCACCAATCCACTGGTCGCCGTGATCGCCGATAAAGCCATAAGCGGCCAACGTAATGGTGAGCGAGTCATCAATCATGCCAATTCGTGGCAACCCTTCAAGCCCGCCGGTAGCTGGCATAAATGAACGCTCTAGGGAAATAGCAGTTCCATCGCTGCGGCGCCGACGACGCTCCAGCATGATGAAATGGCTCAGGCCAAACCGAAGGGTTAACTCCGGGCGATCGACGGACTCAAGTTTGAGTTGTTCGGTATGGATGCGTGCTCCAGTGCTGGCCAGTGCTTGCGCCCAACCATTTTTCTGATCAAGCGGTATGCCGTCAAAGGTTACGACAGAGCCTCCCATGGAACTTCGAGCGATGTACTTGCGTCGCTCCAACTCTGTCAGCGCCTGTCGTAATGTATTGCGATTGACACCCAGTTCTTGAGCCAACTGATCTTCATCAGGCAAGACATAGCCGTCTTCCATAAGCCCGTTTTCGATTTGGCGGACGAGCTCATTGACGACCTGTTGTTTCTTGTTAAATCGAGCTTGTTTTATCATCCCGAGAGTAATAGCTCAGGCCTAACAGTTCGGCAATAAATGAGATCCATGAAATCTCATCTACTTACAGACAAAAACGATTCAGCGCATGAGGGAATGACCCTGAACCTCTTTTGTGGGGAAAAACCCAGACGTTGATGTCCCGTTTGTAACAGGTTCACGGAAGATGTGAACCCAGTATCGACAGTAAGTCCTGTGGGAAAACCAGGGCTGATGTTTGCTGTAACTCCATCCGCGACCACCACGTATGTTGAGTCATAACTTCACGCTCCTGGTCTGTCCAGCCGCCATCGGACACGTGTTGGGCGTCAACGCGGACCATAAAGAAGCGTTCATCGGCCATTACCCACTCACCCTCCGGCAGTTGCATCTCAAACAACCGCTGAGCGAGTACGGGCCCCACGTCGTGTGCAGTTACACCAACTTCCTCATAGAGCTCTCGAATGGCAGCCTGCTCAAAGGTTTCTCCAGGCTCCACCCCGCCACCGGGCGTGGCCCAATATTCTTGGCCTTGCAATGCTCCTTTCTTGTGGGTGAAGCGGAAAAGAAGCACGCGATCTTCAGGGCTTATGACGAGTAATCGGGAGGCGGGTCGCTGGCGCATTGTTGTGCTCGCTGTGACAGTTAGACGAAGGATAATAGATGTTGTAAGTTCGCCACTTTGAGGAAGTAGAGTTAGCTCGCAATCTTAGCCGTGAACGCAATCGCGGGGCTATAGCTCAAACAACGGCTTCAAGCGTTGCTACATGCCCTGCGGGCTCAACAGGGCACATAGCAACGCGTGGCTAGCCGCAGGCCTTGAGATTGACTGGGCCGACAAAGTCATTACCTCGACCCATCACGCAGGCCACAGCTTGGTTGCGCTGACGCTCCCAGTCCTGCACCGGGTAGGTTTTGTTCCAGGCTGCGTACAGTTTCTGGTCCTGTTTGGAGAGGTGCAGGTTATAGCGCTTGCTCATGTACAAATAGGTACGTGCAATCATTCCGCGAATGCGCGGACGCGGCATGACTTTTCTAGCCTTGAAATCGACTTGAGTCAGGCACGAGCCATATTGGCCAGGTTGTGTCGGCAGCCAACCAAAACTGAAGTTATTTCGATCGCCGTTTACTTCGCCAATACTCGGCACAAGGTTGTGCAGGTCGGCTTCTGCCACTTTGTAGACCGCGTCGTTACGGGTGCAGTTTTTTCGTCCCCCGTTTTGCCAGCATTGACGCTGATGACCAATCTGCCAGGCAGGAACAATATGCTCCCACTCGATACGCGCTGCGCGGTTGGCGTTTTTGCGCGGTACGTAACCGCATGCTTTTAGATCAACACGGTTGCCGGAGTATTTGCAGCCGCAGTAGAACTCTGTCGATTGAGGCTCGTAGAGTTTCCAGGCGATTTTTTTAGCTTCGCTGAATGTCTGCGGGGCGGCGGCGTGTGCACTTAACACAGTAAAGAGGCTGGCAAATGCCAGTAAACGAACCCTCATTGACTCAGTCTTCCTCAGGTACGGTCCAGAAAACATTGACGCCGCCGCAATCACGGTGAGCGATGGTGACGTTATCGTTTTCGGAAATTTCTTCCAGCAAGCGCTCCCAGAATTCCGGGTTGTCACCCTCCTGCCGGTCCAGCACCGCCATTCGGTCTTTTTGAGCCTTAGGCGAGCTGATGATTTTTTGTATGCGCATGCCGAAAACTTCGTACGGGCTCGGAAGGGTCGGTTCTTTCGCCGCTTTTTTAGCCATGATGCGATCCTTGGTTAGCTGTATGTGCATACAGTATTTAACTGCGAGAGATTTGGCAACTCTTTGAATATCTCTCACTGCCAGGATCGGACTGCGTTTTTTAGGTTTAGTGCACGAACAAGAGGAAAATCAACAATATAGACCACTCATTCGGGCGAATGAGTGGTGGGATGCCTAGCGCCGGGCAGCGCTTGGCGCGAGGGTTTTAGTATTCCCAGAACATCCGTTGCAGCTCTTTGCTGTCTTGGGTTTTGGTCAGTGCAACCATGGCCAGGATGCGAGCTTTTTGCGGGTTAAGGTCATGAGCGACGACCCAGTCGTATTTATCGTCAGGCTGTTCTGCGTTGCGCAGTACGAAGCCGCCGTTATTTACGTGGGAAGAGCGAATGATTTGTACGCCATCCTTGCGCAGCTCTTGCAGGGTCGGTACGACGCGGGACGAGACAGAGCCGTTGCCTGTACCTACGTGGATGATGGCTTTTGCACCAGCCTGTGCCAGAGCTTTGTAGGCCGTGTCGTCTACGTTGCCGTGGGAGTAGGCGATGCCCACGTTTGGTAGGGTTTTGATGGTTTTGATGTCGAACTCAGAATCCATGGTGTGACGCTTGGCGGGCAAGCGGAACCAGTAGGATTTGCCTTCTACAACCATGCCCAGTGGGCCCCAAGGGCTTTTGAACGCCTCGGTCTTAATGTTCATCATTTTGCTGACATCACGGCCAGACTGAATTTCGTCGTTCATGGTCACCAGTACGCCTTTGCCACGAGCGTCTTTGCTACCAGCAACGGCCACTGCGTTGTACAGGTTGAGCATGCCGTCAGCGGACATGGCAGTGCCCGGGCGCATGGAGCCGACAACGATGATTGGCTTATCGGTCTTTTCGACTAAGTTGAGGAAGTAAGCGGTCTCTTCGAGGGTGTCGGTGCCGTGGGTGATAACGATGCCATCAACATCTTTACTGTCGGCCAGTTCGGCGACGCGGCGGCCCAGTTGCAGCAAGTTGTCGTTGGTAATGCTCTCGGAGGCAATTTGCATAACTTGTTCGCCACGCACGTTAGCCAATTGACTCAGCTCCGGAACGCCAGCGATCAGTTGATCAATACCCACTTTGGCTGCGGTGTAAGTTGCGCTATTGGCAGCGCTGGCGCCGGCGCCGGCAATGGTGCCGCCCGTTGCAAGAATGACCACATTTGGCTTGGTGACGGCCTCTTGAGCTTGCACAGTCGGCAGGGACAACAGAAGGGCCAAGGCGCCCGGAACAATAGTTTTCAAGACAGCTGTTTTCATTGTTTTCTCTCTTATTGGTGAGCGCACAGTTGCACAGGTTGGCGCGGCGCGTGCCATCTCTGGGCAAGTGCTGGCCATATCAAGGCACTATTTATGCCAAATTCAGAAATGATTAGTTACGTTGTTAAATAATTGATTTTTAAGGAGATATTTCTATTGGATTTTTTCTTGTATTGAAACGGTGCGGATTCCCGAACGTTGAAGGTGCTATTCGTTCGGAGATTCGACTGGGTAGTGGTTTGCCAATGGCTTTTTTGCGCACAGCGCTCTGAGCGCAATGCCCGCACGCTTGAGCAATTGTCGTGGATTGGCTGTATGAATTGCTGGTCAGCCGCTGTGTGTATCCGGCGCTTGCGACGGTCGTGCAGTCGGCTCTGCAGTTGACCGAGATGGCTACACAGTTATTGTCTCAGCCAAGGTGTGCCTGAGAGGGGTGGCACACCAAATCAATTGCACGTGTGGGGGAGTGCGGTGCTTAAACCGGTTTTGAGGTTTCGGGGTCTTTGTACTTTTCGAAAACCTGACTGACAAAAGCACGTGCGGCTTCTGTACCGAGTTCTTTGACCAACAGATCAATGCCGATGATGGCTAGCTCTTCAGGGCTACCTGGGCTGTAGGAGCATTGTCCTTGAGGCCATTTGGCTTTGATATCTGCATCAATGGTGACTGTGGTCATGGGTATCTCATGAGGGTGTCGAAAGCGCAATTTTAGCAAAATGCCATCCTGAGGCGATCAGAAGAGCAAAATTAATCATGGCATTGCTCTCTCGGGGTCTTAACTTTCGCAAGATGTCGCTGCTGCATGACACACTAGCGTTTTGTATGGGGAGGCTGTATGCAGATTGATTTAAAAAATCCAGAAAGCTTGACCCTTTCAGCGGTTAGCCAATTATTAGCCTCAGCCAGTGATGATGTGCACACTCAGTTGCGCGTTACCAAGCAGGGTGTCGCCTATATTTCTTCAGGTGTGGTGGGCGGTGTCGATATCGATGGGCTGCTGTTTAGGCTCGAAACGTGGGCGGCAGGTTCGGGGTATGTCGGTAATGTTGCAGCGAGTGATGAAGTCTGGGTTATGCAGATTTTCAATGCCTTAAAAGAAAACTGGCCCAATCCTCCTTTCGACTACATTGATGTCTATTAGGCGTTTGTACATATTTCGTCACGATTAGGTGAGCGCAGTTTGCATTCGGTGGGGCAAAATCTCGTGCCCTAGGGCTGATCGGATTTTGCTGTCAGACCCCATGCAACCTATGTGCGTAAAAGCTGTCGCAAGGGTTCCGACTTTTCATCTTAAGGAGGCTTCATGTCTTGGAAGCTAGTGTCATTGGGTTCATTGTTGGCAGTCGTCGCGCTGTCTGGGTGTAGCAGCACGAGCGACGCTGTTAAGGCACCTGTGGCTGAGGCCGGGCACACGCGATGCGATGCCAAAGCAGCCGCTTTTGCAATTGGCCAGAAGGCATCGTCTGGTCTGCTGGAGCAAGCCCGTATCAAAGCGGGTGCTCAGAACGCCCGCATCTTGTTGCCACACGACGTCATGACCCTGGAGTACCGTTCTGATCGCTTGAATCTCAATGCTGATGACAACGCAATCATTACCCGTGTTAACTGCGGTTAATCACGCCTAGCGAAGTTTCAGGCATAAAAAACCCCGTCACATGGACGGGGTTTTTTTGTTCGCGGGAGATTTACTCCGGACGAACCTGTGCAGCTTGCATACCCTTTTGGCCTTTCTCAGCCACGAAGGAAACGGTCTGGCCTTCTTTCAGGCTTTTGAAACCGTCGCTTTCGATAGCTTTGAAGTGTACGAACAGGTCGTCACCGCCACCTTGAGGAGTGATGAAGCCGAAGCCTTTTTCATCGTTGAACCATTTTACGGTGCCGGTTTGGCGATTAGACATGGTGTATCTCCAAGAAACTTATATTTTCAGTAGTACTGTGCTGCTCAGGCCAACTGGGCACACTTGGCTATCATAGTCGAAATGTGCGGTTTGGGAGCCCCCCTAAGCCTCAGATTGACGCATTGTTAGCTTTTGTCCAACGTCTAAAAAGTCTGTAAGCCCCGTTTTATGGGGCTTGCAGGCTCAAAATCGCTTTTAAAAAAAGCAGCAAATGAGACGTGTTTTTTGGATTGGATTGGGTTTCAGGCCGTATTTGCCTTGATTAACACCTTCGTACACCCTATTTCTTTGGCTGAGGTGCAGCTCGGCACTCTGCGATTACGTCGAGTGCTTTCTGCTGAAGGGGAGGATTTTTTGCTCCGTCCGGGCTCATAAGCTCTTTGATCTGAGCTGTCGTAAAGTTTTTGTCGATTTTATCTGCGCCACATGAGCAATGTGACTGAGCGGCTTTTTCGCCAATTTTTGGCGCTGCCGCAGCAGTGCAATCCTTCATGTAGCTGGCTTTCAAATCCTTGGGCCAGGCAGCCTGAGCGCTCAAAGGTAGCAGGAGTGCGAGAGGTGCTGCGAAAGCCAGTAGGTGAGTCATGCGCATGTGATGCTCCTTGTGATCGTTAATTGCGAAATGATTTCACTCATTATCTGAGGGAATAATGAAGCTCAAGTTCATCATTTTGCAAAACTTAGCCAAGATGTTTGGCGTGAGTGAGAGGGGAGGCGCAGATGCCAAGGCATCTGTGCTAGCATGCCGCCCTTGGCAGTTTTCTGTTAGTGCATGCTCTTTGAGCCACGAAGCAGAGCCATTACCTTTTTTAATTTGAACTCCAGTCACTCTGGTTCGGTTTTGGGTTGGCCGTAAGGCTCCTGCCACTGTGAGGCAGGTATACCACCGAATCGCGTACTGGCTCATCCCAACCCACGTGACCTTTGGTAGGGGTCACCACTAGGAGAGGAGGCGCCATGCCAACTATTACTCTTCCCGACGGCAGTCAACGTTCATTCGATCACCCGGTTTCAGTAGCCGAGGTTGCTGCTTCAATTGGCGCAGGTTTGGCCAAGGCCACTGTAGCCGGCAAAGTCAACGGCAAGTTGGTTGATGCCTGTGACTTGATCGAAAATGATGCCACCTTGCAAATCATTACGCCCAAGGATGAAGAGGGGCTGGAGATCATTCGTCACTCTTGCGCTCACTTGGTCGGTCACGCAGTCAAGCAGTTGTATCCGACAGCCAAAATGGTGATCGGCCCTGTTATTGATGAAGGCTTTTACTACGACATCGCCTATGAGCGTCCGTTTACTCCGGATGACATGGCCGCTATCGAAAAGCGCATGCAGCAGTTGATCGAAAAAGACTACGACGTCATTAAGAAAGTGACGCCGCGTGCTGAAGTGATCGAACTGTTCTCTGAGCGCGGTGAAGACTACAAACTGCGATTGATCGAAGACATGCCGAACGAACAAGTCATGGGTCTGTACTTCCATGAAGAATACGTCGACATGTGCCGTGGTCCTCACGTTCCGAACACGCGTTTTCTCAAGTCATTCAAGCTGACCAAACTGTCAGGCGCTTACTGGCGTGGCGATGCCAAAAACGAGCAGTTGCAGCGTATTTATGGCACTGCTTGGGCCGACAAGAAGCAGTTGGCAGCTTATATCCAGCGTATTGAAGAGGCTGAAAAGCGCGATCACCGTAAAATCGGTAAGCGCCTGGGTCTGTTCCATACTCAAGAAGAAGCGCCGGGCATGGTGTTCTGGCATCCCAATGGCTGGACCCTGTATCAAGTACTTGAGCAGTACATGCGTAAAGTGCAGCGCGAGAACGGCTACCTGGAGATCAAAACGCCTCAGGTAGTGGATCGCAGTCTGTGGGAAAAGTCCGGGCACTGGGCTAACTACGCTGAAAACATGTTCACCACTGAGTCGGAAAACCGCGATTACGCGATCAAACCGATGAACTGCCCATGTCACGTTCAGGTGTTTAACCAAGGCCTGAAAAGCTACCGTGAGTTGCCATTGCGGCTTGCTGAGTTCGGTGCTTGCCACCGCAATGAGCCGTCGGGTGCTTTGCATGGCATTATGCGTGTTCGCGCTTTTACTCAAGACGATGCACACATTTTCTGCACTGAAGAGCAAATGCAGGCCGAGTCCGCAGCCTTTATCAAGCTGACGCTGGATGTATACGCAGACTTCGGTTTTAAAGATATCGAGCTCAAGCTGTCGACTCGCCCTGAAAAGCGCGTAGGTTCCGATGAGCTTTGGGATCGTGCTGAAAGTGCCTTGGCTTCAGCACTCGACAGTGCCGGTTTGGCGTATGACCTGCAGCCGGGTGAGGGCGCCTTCTACGGGCCGAAGATTGAATTTTCTCTAAAAGATTGTCTTGGTCGTGTCTGGCAGTGTGGTACCCTGCAGCTCGATTTTAACCTGCCCATCCGTCTTGGCGCAGAATACGTGTCTGAAGACAACAGCCGTAAGCATCCCGTTATGCTGCACCGCGCGATCCTCGGATCGTTCGAACGCTTTGTCGGTATTTTGATTGAGCATTACGAAGGTGCGTTCCCTGCGTGGTTAGCGCCAACTCAGGTAGTGATCATGAATATCACTGATAAACAGGCAGAATTTGCCGCTGAGGTTGAAAAAACTCTCAATCAGAGCGGGTTTCGTGCCAAGTCTGACTTGAGAAATGAAAAGATCGGCTTTAAAATCCGCGAGCATACTTTGCTCAAGGTTCCTTATCTCTTGGTTATCGGAGATCGGGAAGTCGAGATGCAGACTGTCGCTGTGCGTACACGTGAAGGTGCTGACCTGGGCTCGATGCCCGTCGCGCAATTCGCTGAATTCCTCGCACAAGCGGTTTCCCGGCGTGGTCGCCATGATTCGGAGTAATTATTATTAAGCGTGAAATGAGACAAGATAAACGAGCTGCACCGAAAGCCCCGATCAACGAGAATATCTCGGCACGCGAGGTTCGGTTAATCGGAGCTGAGGGCGAGCAACTTGGCATTGTCCCGATCGAAGAAGCGCTTCTTAAGGCTGAAGAAGCCAAACTGGATTTGGTGGAAATTTCCGCTGATGCAGTACCCCCTGTTTGCAAGCTGATGGATTACGGCAAGTCGATCTTCGAAAAGAAGAAGCAGATTGCCGCAGCGAAGAAAAACCAGAAACAAATCCAGGTTAAAGAAATCAAGTTTCGTCCAGGGACGGAGGAAGGGGATTACCAGGTAAAACTGCGCAACCTGGTACGTTTCCTGAGTGATGGGGACAGGGCCAAGGTATCGTTACGATTCCGCGGCCGTGAGATGGCCCACCAGGAGCTGGGTATGGAACTGTTGAAGCGGGTTGAAGCTGACCTGGTTGAATACGGGACCGTCGAACAGCATCCTAAGATGGAAGGACGCCAGCTGATTATGGTCATCGCCCCGAAAAAGAAGAAGTAACCACCAGGGCACGGCAGGCCTTGCGGTTATGTTTATCAACTGAATGCGGAGTATCCGAACATGCCAAAGATGAAGACTAAAAGTGGTGCTGCTAAGCGGTTTCTGAAAACTGCTAACGGTATCAAGCACAAACACGCTTTCAAGAGCCACATCCTGACCAAAATGTCGACCAAGCGTAAGCGTCAACTGCGCGGAAGCAGCTTGCTGCATCCGTCCGACGTGGCAAAAGTCGAGCGCATGCTGCGCCTTCGTTAATTTTTGGTTAAGACTAGAGGAAGTAACTCATGGCTCGTGTAAAGCGTGGCGTTGTCGCCCGTAAACGTCACAAAAAAATTCTGAAACTGGCTAAAGGCTACTACGGCGCACGCTCACGCGTATTCCGTGTTGCCAAGCAAGCGGTAATCAAGGCAGGCCAATACGCCTACCGTGACCGTCGTCAGAAAAAACGTCAGTTCCGCGCTCTGTGGATCGCTCGTATCAACGCTGGTGCACGTATCAACGGTCTGTCTTACAGCCGTTTCATCGCTGGCCTGAAAAAAGCTTCCATCGAGATCGACCGTAAGGTTCTGTCTGATCTGGCAGTGAACGAAAAAGCGGCGTTTGCTGCGATTGTCGAGAAAGCTAAAGCCACCTTGGCTTAAGTACCCCCGACAGTTCTTGTGCTCACCTCTGTGGGCTCAGGTGCTAAACGTCTTAAATAGGGGAAGAGCCTTCAAGCTCTTCCCCTATTTTGTATCTGGAGTCTGTACATGGAAAACCTGGATGCGCTGGTCTCTCAAGCACTAGAGGCTGTGCAAAGCGCTGAAGATATTAATGCCCTGGAGCAAATCCGGGTTCAGTACCTCGGCAAAAAAGGTGAATTGACTCAGGTGATGAAGACCCTGGGGAATTTGCCGGCTGAAGAGCGCCCACAAGTGGGAGCCCTGATCAACGTTGCCAAGGAGCGTGTCACAGAGGTTCTTAATGCACGCAAGGCGCTGTTTGAAGAGGCCGAGCTGGCCGCCAAACTGTCTGCCGAGTCTATTGATGTGACCCTGCCTGGCCGTGGACAGACCTCAGGCGGTCTGCATCCGGTGACCCGGACTCTGGAGCGTATTGAACAGTTCTTCACCCACATTGGCTACGGCATCGCCGAAGGCCCTGAGGTTGAAGACGACTATCACAACTTTGAGGCGCTCAACATCCCAGGCCATCACCCGGCCCGCTCGATGCATGACACCTTCTATTTCAATGCGAACATGCTGTTGCGCACCCATACCTCTCCGGTACAGGTCCGCACCATGGAATCGCAGCAGCCGCCGATCCGCATCGTCTGCCCAGGCCGTGTCTATCGTAGCGACTCCGATATCACTCACTCGCCGATGTTCCACCAGGTTGAAGGCCTGCTAGTTGATCGCGATATCAATTTCGCGGACCTCAAAGGGACTATTGAAGAGTTCTTGCGAGTGTTCTTCGAAAAAGAATTGGCCGTACGTTTCCGCCCTTCCTACTTCCCGTTCACAGAGCCTTCGGCTGAAGTGGACATGGAATGCGTGATGTGCAGTGGCAAAGGCTGCCGCGTCTGCAAGCAGACGGGCTGGCTGGAAGTCATGGGCTGCGGCATGGTTCATCCGAATGTACTGCGTATGTCTGGCATCGACCCAGAAGAATTCTCGGGTTTTGCTTTCGGCATGGGGGTTGAACGTCTGGCCATGCTGCGTTACGGCGTGAACGACTTGCGTCTGTTCTTCGACAACGACTTGCGGTTCCTCGCGCAATTTCGCTAGTCGTAACGAATTCTTAGGAGAGCAGGATGAAATTCAGTGAACAATGGCTGCGTGGTTGGGTTAACCCGCAGGTAAATCGCGACGAGCTGGTTGCTCGTTTGTCGATGGCTGGTCTTGAGGTCGATAGCGTAACGCCGGCCGCCGGTGTATTCAGTGGCGTTGTCGTGGGTGAGGTGCTCAGCACTGAGCAGCACCCAGACGCCGACAAGCTTCGTGTGTGCCAAGTCAGCGATGGCTCGGATACTTTTCAGGTGGTTTGCGGTGCGCCGAACGTGCGTCCCGGCCTGAAAGTCCCGTTCGCCATGATTGGTGCAGAACTGCCAGGCGACTTCAAAATCAAGAAAGCCAAACTACGTGGCCTTGAGTCCAATGGCATGCTGTGCTCGCAAGCAGAGCTGCAAATTGGCGAAGGTAACGATGGTTTGATGGAGTTGCCGGCCGATGCTCCTGTAGGCGAAGATATTCGTTCCTACTTGGGGCTTGAAGATGCCAGCATTGAGGTCGACCTTACCCCTAACCGTGGCGATTGCTTATCTTTGGCAGGTTTGGCTCGTGAGGTTGGCGCGCTATACGCTGCAGATGTGACTCGTCCTGTAGTGGCCGCTGTTGCTGCGGTACACGATGAGGTTCGCCCGGTTGACGTGTTGGCACCTTCTGCTTGCCCGCGTTATCTGGGTCGTGTCATCCGCAACGTCGATCTGTCCCGTCCTACGCCTCTGTGGATGGTTGAGCGCCTGCGTCGCGCAGACGTTCGTAGCATCGATGCCGCTGTCGACATTACAAACTACGTAATGCTGGAGTTGGGTCAGCCGTTGCACGCATTCGATCTCGCCGAGATCAATGGTGGAATCCGCGTGCGCATGGCTGAAGAGGGTGAGAAGCTGGTACTGCTCGACGGTCAGGAAGTCGCCCTGCGTAGCGATACGTTGGTGATTGCTGACCACGCCCGTGCATTGGCGATTGCTGGTGTGATGGGTGGGGAGCATAGCGGCGTATCGGCGACGACTCGTGATGTGTTCCTGGAAAGTGCGTTCTTCGACCAAATTGCCGTTGCGGGCAAAGCGCGTTCTTATGGTCTGCACACAGACGCCTCGCATCGCTATGAGCGTGGTGTGGACTGGAAACTGGCGCGTGAAGCCATGGAGCGTGCCACAGGCTTGCTATTGGAAATCACCGGTGGTGAAGCCGGTCCAATCGTAGAAACTGCTAATGAACAGTACCTGCCATCGATTGCACCCATCACTTTGCGCGTTGCACGCATCACTCAGATGCTCGGCTTGGAAATTGATTCTACTGAAGTCGAGCGTCTGCTCAGTGCTTTGGGTCTGGCCATCTCCGCTGACGGGGCAGGGCAGTGGCGTGTAGAAGTGCCTAGCCATCGTTTCGATATCAGCCTTGAAGTTGATTTGATCGAAGAATTGGCTCGACTTTATGGTTACAACCGCCTACCGGTTCGTTACCCGCAAGCTCGCCTTGCACCGCAAGCGAAAGCTGAAGCGCGAAGCGAACTGCCAGAATTGCGTCGGCTGCTGGTAGCTCGTGGCTATCAGGAAGCAATTACTTACAGTTTCATTGATCCGAAGCAATTCGAATTGTTCAGCCCGGGCGTTGAGCCTTTGTTGTTGGCCAATCCAATTTCAAACGACATGGCAGCAATGCGCGCGTCTTTGTGGCCGGGTTTGGTTAAGTCTTTGCAGTACAACCTCAACCGTCAGCAAGATCGCGTCCGTCTCTTCGAAAGTGGCCTGCGTTTTGTCGGTCAACTGGAAGGTCTGAAGCAAGAACCAATGCTTGCAGGTGTGATTTGCGGTAGTCGCTTGCCAGAAGGCTGGGCGCAAGGTCGCGATGTTGTCGACTTCTTTGACGTCAAAGCTGACGTAGAAGCGGTGCTGGGTTTTGCCGGTGCACTTGACGCATTCACCTTTGTAGCTGGCAGTCACCCTGCCTTGCACCCTGGCCAAACTGCACGTATTGAGCGCGACGGGCGTGAAGTCGGTTACGTTGGGGCGATTCACCCGGAGCTGGCAAAAACGCTGGGTCTTGACCGTCCAGTATTCCTTTTCGAACTGGTATTGGCAGAAGTGGCTTCGGGTAAAATGCCGAGATTCCACGAGCTATCTCGCTTTCCTGAAGTGCGCCGTGACTTGGCATTATTGGCCGATCGCGATGTTGCAGCCAGTGATGTGCTGAGCGTAATCCGTGAAAATGCAGGTGAATGGCTGACAGACCTCAGGCTATTTGACGTTTACCAGGGTAAAGGCATTGATCCGCATAGAAAAAGCCTTGCAGTTGGCTTGACCTGGCAGCATCCATCGCGCACTCTTAATGACGATGAGGTGAACACCGCGACACATAATATCCTCACCTCGCTCGAAAAAAGGTTGAACGCCACGTTAAGGAAGTGACGTATGGGGGCTCTGACGAAAGCTGAAATGGCGGAACGTCTTTATGAAGAGCTGGGCCTGAATAAACGTGAAGCCAAAGAATTGGTGGAGTTGTTTTTCGAAGAAATCAGGCACGCTCTTGAAGACAATGAACAGGTCAAATTGTCAGGTTTTGGCAATTTTGATTTGCGTGACAAGCGACAGCGGCCTGGCCGCAATCCGAAAACGGGAGAGGAAATCCCGATCACGGCTCGCCGTGTGGTCACCTTTCGTCCAGGGCAGAAGTTGAAAGCCCGAGTAGAGGCCTATGCTGGAACCAAGTCATAACGACGAGCTCCCGCCGATTCCAGGCAAACGCTACTTCGCCATCGGCGAAGTTAGCGAGCTATGTGCGGTAAAACCGCATGTGCTGCGCTACTGGGAGCAAGAGTTTCCTCAACTTAACCCCGTCAAACGACGCGGAAACCGCCGGTATTATCAGCGACAAGACGTGCTGATGATCCGGCAGATTCGCGCCTTGCTTTACGACCAAGGTTTTACCATCGGAGGCGCACGCCAGCGATTGTCTGGTGATGAAGCCAAAGATGACACCACCCAATACAAACAACTGATCCGTCAAACGATCACAGAGTTGGAGGATGTTTTACTGGTACTCCGCAAATAAACCTGGTTTTAAAATACTTTCGTATTTCAAAAGCTTAAGGTATATTTCTCGACGTTCTAGCAAGTCGCAACATAGATGTAACGCCTAGTCGGGGCGTAGCGCAGTCCGGTAGCGCACTAGCATGGGGTGCTAGGGGTCGAGTGTTCGAATCACTCCGTCCCGACCATATTTTTCAATGACTTAGCCACCTTTTCGGTGGCTTTTTCATTTCTACCCTAGTGACTTTTCAAGTGACCTTGGGTTTTTCTGCTATGCCTGCCTCCTCTTCAGGATCGTCAGCGCTGGTGCGCGTGAGTCGGTTACTGATACCTTGTTTGCAGCCTCAATCAGTTGGTCCAGTTCTGCCGCTGAGTAGTGACTGGTGATGCTGCCGTTCTTGTGGCCGAGCAATGCTTTGCGATCCTCCTCAGTCACGCCTGCTGCACGCAGCCTTCTGCCAAAGGTGTGCTTCAGGTCGTGAATGCGGATTCTGGAAAAGCCATCATGTGCTGGCCGTAAATACTTCTCCTGCCATTTCTTCGCCGCTCTGACGCGAGCCTTCTTCCAGGCTGAGTCGTTCATCCGGTGAACCGTTGTTTCGTTTCCGTCGCCGTCTGGCTTGCCGAAAGGGGAAACGTACAGCTTGTGTTGGCCTCGCTGCTTCTCAATGACCGACTTGGCCACGGTGTTGAGCACCACCAGGCGTTCGTCCCTATTCTTAACGCCAGACCGCACACTTCGACCGCCAAACCCGGGTGGAATCAAAAACACCACGGTATCCAGCTCCGGTACCGCAATCTCCCAGTCCCATTGAAGCTTGCAGACTTCCTGCTCCCGGCACCCGGTGTTGACCTTGAACATAGCCATGGTCTGCAGATGTGCCGGAAGCTCTGCAAACAGAATCGATTGCTCCTCCCATGAAAGCGGATAGGGCTTCCGGCTGTTCGTCTTCTCATCCAGTAGCGAGATCATTGGCACAACATCGAGCCAGGGTCTGCGCTCTTCGTCCCGCCATTTGCGTGCACACAGGTTCAGAACCCTGATTACCCTCTGCAGGGCAATATTGACCGTGCGATTCGTTACAGGCTTGCCCTCGGCAGGGTGCAGCTTGGAATGAATGTACGGTGCCAGGGAGTCGTCATCGATGTGTGTGATCGGCATATCCCCAATGAACGGATCGAGCTGGGCCATATAGGTTGCAGATATATGGATTGACGCCTGATCCTTCACCTCAAGCAGGAAGCGAGTTGCCGCTTCCCGCCAGGTTCTCACCTTTTTGATCCCGTACACCTTCTCTTGTCGGCGCTGTTCCAAGAGATAGATCAGGTGCTGCTCCGCTTCGGCGCGGTCACGAGTGCCAGTGCTCTCTTGAATTCGTTCACCTCGGTACTTCTTGTCGATTTTCCAGATGCCGCTCGGCATTTGCTGGAGCCCAGTGATTGCTTTATGTGCCATTGCGTATCTCCTTTGGATCCGCCTTGGCGCTCGCTGCGGGGCCGATTGTTGTCCTGATTGGCTGCTTTATCAATCGCCATGGCTTGAATGTAGGCGTCGGCCCACGCGTCAAGTTCAAGTCGGTCGAAGCCCACACCCTGTCTTCCGATCGGGAATTCTCGAACATGAGGCCGGACGGTTTTGTTGAATTCTTCCCGGCACATGCCGAGATAGCCGTATGCCTCGCCAGCGCGAATGAAACGCGGGAGGATGGGGGCGACTTGAGCTGCGCTTCGATTGGCCATAATTTTTTCCATGCCGTTCGTGGCGGCAGAAGGTGGGGAGGGTGGTTACAAGGTGAGTTCGTGTCCCAAGAGCACCCAGCTCAATGGGACGAGTAGTGCGATGGCAGTCATCTGCACTTTCTCCCTTGGTGGTTTTAGCCAGCCTGGAAAATCCAGCACCGCACGGTTTTCGGTTTGTCGGCGGCATCGGTATCCCATGCCGAGCAGACGTTCCTGTTGGTCTCAACGAACTTGGGGCACTTGCTTGTTTTCAGGTGGCGCTTGAGCTCAGTCAGGTCCGGGACTTTCTGGCGCTTCTCTGCGGCTTCCTTGGCGAAGTCGTTGAGGTTCACCGCGATCAGGCCGTCATTGCGGGAGTGGTTGAGCCCACCTGCAGTGCTGTTCAAGTACTCGTACAGCTCCCAGAACTCGACGACGATCGGGTGATCAGCGTTGATCGCCAGCTGGCGGTCTTTGGCCATGTTCTGAATCTCGGTGTGAGTCGCTTCCACCTGGTGCTTTTTCAGCGGAATAACGTGCACCAGGGCGTCGACCAGGGCGTGCAACTGGGCGTGATTCTTCGCGATCCGGACGGTGCGAATCTCGGGCAGGGCCAGCAGCTGCTGTTCGTATTTGGGCCCCTTTTCGCGGACGGTCTCCATCACCTTGCTTTCCATCATGGTGGACTTGACCAGGAACCCGCTGACGCGGTCGACCGGCATACGCTCGAGCTTTTCCACCAGCAATTTGGTTTGCGGGGTCTGTCCGTCCTTCGTCATGGCGATGTGCACCAGGCGTTGCAGAATGGGTTCGGAAGCGTTCACCGCGTGGTTCTGTCCGATGACCACAGCGCCACGGAAAGGAGGCTCGCGGGTGTCGTTGCCGTTGTTCTTCACGCCGGTGGAACGGACGCTGCGGCCGTTGTAGGCGGTTTTCAGTTCGTCCCAGTCGTACTGTTTGGTTTGGCTGCCATCGGTCTTTTCCCGCTCCGATTCGATCAGCACCACTGGCAGATTGCCGACCTGGGCGAAGTTACGTGCTCGAGCAACTGGGGTACCCTTGGTTGGGTCGAAACCCTCGTAATCGATACGACCGCAGAGCTTCCATAGGAACTCGATCAGCGTGGACTTACCGGCGCCTGGCTCACCGATGATTTCCATGAAGGGGTAGCTTTTCTGGTGCTGACGGATCTGCTCGGCGAACAGAGAACCGAACCAGAATGCGAGCGCGACCAGACCTTTGGCACCGAAGCATTGCCAGATGATGTCCAGCCACTCGGTGTCGAACTTCTCCAGGTCCGTGTTCAGGTTGAGGAGTACCGACTGGCTGAGGGTCTTGATGCTCAGCCGGTCCATGTCGAAGAAATCCTCCTCGTTCAGGTTGAACACCTTCCCATCGCGAACCGCTACGTCGCCGTATACGTAGGCACTGTGCTCACGGGTGTAGCCGGTGAAGTCAATGGTCTGTACGGTTTTGAGGGCGTCGGTTTGCTCCTCAATGAAGGCATCCAGCTGCTGGGTGGTACCAGTGAACATCCCGCCCGGGGCAATGCCGAGAAGGCGCTTCTTGAACTCTGCAGACGAGGCGATCTGCGAGCTGGTGAAGGTGTTCTTAATCGGCGCAGCATCGTGGGCGAATGTGATTCGGAAGTAGTACCAGGACTCGTCGGTGAGTTTGTTTTCCTGGTAGTACAGAGCCTTGGGGTTGCAGGTAGCAATGCGCTGCAGCGCGCCGCACTGCTGCATGGCCTTGGCCCGCATTTGTTTGTTGTTCAGCTGCTGGTCATCGTGGTGGTCGCTGTCCTCGAGCTCCTGGATCGCCTTGTTGTACTTCTCTAGGTCGAGCTTGAACCAGTACAGGCGGTTGCCGAACTCCAGGTGGAATTCGCTGCGGCGCTTCCAGTCGAACATCACCAGGGCCTTCTCGGTGGCGTTCTCAGCGATCAGCAGGGCACCGTGGTGCCGGGCGGTGGTGATGTCTTTGTCGACCTGAGCATCACGCTTCTCGCCTTCGTCCAGGAACTGCCAACGCTGGTGCAGATCGTTCCAGTCGACCTTTCTGTTATCCCGCTGGGGGATTTGAGCTGCTTCGCAGGTGAAGCCCAGTTCACGGGCCATACGGACCCAACGCTTGGTGTAAGCGTGTGCACCTGGTTCGTTATCAAGCGCCCAAACCAGCTTTGGCAGGTTGCCTGGGCGAGCCGCCACCAAGGCTTGCAGAGAGTCGGTCGGGAAGGCGTTAGATGACATCGCTGATACGGCGGCGATGTTGTGGTGCACCAGGGCAAGCGCATCGAAGATGCCCTCGACAATCCAGATCTCTTTCGCCTCGAGCACGTCGACGCATGGCGGGCACCACCACACACCTTTGTAGGACTCCCCAGGCTTGAAGCGGGCCTTCATCTTGCCGAAGCGCGAAGGCTTGTCGATCAGGCGTTCCCAATATCCGCCTTTCTCTAGGGCGAAGCGTACCGTCGCACTGCCTGCATCGTGCTGGGCGGAGTAGTACGTCTCTTGTGTAAACCAACCGCCGATCAATGAAATATTGAAGCCGCGGGAAAACTCTAGGTATGCACGCGCAGTTGCTGTTGGGGCGTTCTCAGTGGCGGGAACGCGCTTGCTCCAGTCTTCAAAGAGGTCGTCGTAGATTTCTTTTACATGCACCGTGTGGCCGCACTTTTCCTGACGACCACAGATGAGCTGCCATGGGCTATCGAAGCGGGTGTACAGCTCTTTTTTGTTGCACTTTGGACAAGTCCCACCTCGCATGTAGTTAGTGGGGGCTCGGTGTTTAAGGCCGAATTCGGACTCGATGCGCTGCAGGACGTCGTGACGGAGATCGTCTCTCATGATTGCTTCACTGCTTTAAGGCTGAGGGATAGGGCTGCCATCAGGCTTTTCTGGGCGGCCATCACAGGGGATCTTTCGAGAATCGATTTGTGTCGTGAGATCTGAGGGACGTAGCGATATTCGTCTGCGTACCAGTGTTCGTTTAGGCTCATCAGGTACTGCGCACGTAAGGCAGCCAGTAGCGCTTCGGCGTGGGCCGGAGGCATTTGTGTGGTGACAATCACGGCGTTTCCCATAGTGAAACCTCGGCATCAGGCAAAGCTCACCCAAACCCACAGGGTGTGGGGCTCAGGACATTGGTAAAGGGGTGTTAGGTGGCGGGGGTGAGGCGTCTGCCGTGGCCGGCAGCAATCAGGTGTTCGTAGATCAGGTAGGTGGGCACTGACCAGGTGCAACCACGAATGGGGTCAGTAATCACGACGTGGTAGTCACTGCTCGCCTGCAGGTCGATCCGTTGGCGTGTGTTGATCGTCACAAGGTCGCTGTGGGCGTGGTGCACCAGGTGCGTAGCCAGAGACTCTTTTACTCCGAGGCTTTCGACCAGGTGATTGATTGTCCGGGAAAGAAACTGGCCCAGATCGCCCAGGTGCTCTCCCTGGTGACGTTCGAGGAACGCCAGCGCGGCAGCGCGAATGGTGTCCTGATAATCCATATCTGTGGAAACGTTGTTCATTGAGCACCCCCTGATTTACTTCGGTACAGGTCGATGGCTGCCAGCACTTCGGCGTGACGTGCTGCCATGTGCAAGTTATGGGCATTGAGGATGTGTTCCGCTTCGATTTCGGAAATGCAGCCGTCCGCCAACGCCTTTGCAATTTCTTGGTCAACACATCCGCGTTTGGCTGCGACGTGTACCGAGAGGGTGTACATCTCCACGTTGTCCAAGCTCTCGGGATCCGCCACCGGAACGAACAAACCGCCATACATCGTCGCGATGTACGTTGGGAGATGTTGAGTGCCGGCCTCCTGCTCCAACTGATAGAGCTGGGCGTCTGATAGCGGGCGACTGTTGTTGTTCTCGTAAGCGTGGTTATCGAACTTTTTCAATGCCAAGCCGATCCGTGCTGCAGCGCATTCCCGTCCACCTGGATAGCTGCAAATGATTGCGCTGACTACTTCCCGGCGAGTCTTTAGAACTGAACTTTTCATGTTCTGGTTTTCCCTGTGGCTCAGCACCATTACTGTTCAATCACGCCGTCTTTGATTCCAAGTAGTACGGCGGCGCGATGTGCCTCCCCACGGCGACAACGGCTTTGGCCACTCAGCACCGCGTAAACGGTGCTGGGATTCAGATTATGCTGTTCAGCAAAGTCCTTTGCGGATTGGCCACGTTTATCTAAGGTTTCACGCGCTTGTTGTCGGGCTTGCTCGGTGATGCTTGAGTTAGGCATAGTGCAGTTCCGTGCATTTTCATGTGGTGTGAGATGCAGAATGATGCACTACGATGCATTTGTAAATATAAGAGATGAAAAATTTTGCACCTTTCCGAAGAGATAGGCTCCCGACTGCAGGAAGAACGTAAGCGTTGCGCTTTGACGCAGAACGAGATTGCAGATGCGCTTGGAATAGCCAAACGGACCCAAGCCAATTACGAAGCTGGAACGAGTGATGCGACAGCGTCTTACCTGAGCAAAGTCGCGAGCCAGTTCGGTTTTGATGTCCCCTATATTCTCAATGGCTTGCGCACTACGTTGGCGGTGGACGCTCTCAGCAACGTCGAAGACCTGCTGGTAAAGCAATACAGAAGCATCACACCATTCGACCAGGAGGCGATTCGTCGTTTCCTGCAAGCCATGGCCGACGACGCCGCCCGTCATCGGAATTAACTTGTAACAAATCATGTATGTCATTCGTCGACCCCCTGTACTAAAGCCCGATCCAGCCCCGTCAACGTCGATTCAGCAATGCACCTTATGGAGTAGTAAGCATGTTGGATCGCACGAAAACTGAACTCGTCAGCGTTGAAACCAATGAGTTCGAATGGCTGGATCTGTCAGAAATTGAACGTCGCCTTATCCGCCTGTTCCGCCTGTTGAATGAGCCGGAGCAACTTCAACTCAAGCGGATGTCCAAAGTACTCGCGACCAACCCCAAAGAACCCGCCATCAGCTGATATTCCCGATCGCTGATAGCCCATTCCATGTAACCGATCGCCGACAACCTTGAGTCGGCGTTTGCGCCTCACGCCACCGCCTGTGATCCAAGCTGCTCAAACAACTCCCGCTGTTTTGCCCTGGGCATATCCCTCAAGCGGTCAAACAACATCCTTTCGAATGACTGAGCCGATGGGCTCAATGTGTGTGAAAACGTCAGATTCGCGACCCATGTGTGCCCGCACTTTGCGTCCAGGCACTGGCAGTACAGCTTCGAAAAATCCTCAGATAACTGCTCTCGCGAAGCGATCCGGCCCTTGTGTCCGCATTTGCATGTAACTCGCATTGTGTCCCTCCCCAGGGCAACCAATCGCCGCTATATTGCCACAGTATGTAGTGGTAATCTCTTAGCTAAGCACTGGATGTAGTTGAATCATCTGCATAATCAGGATTTCTCCAGCTAATTCGCCTGTCACCTCGCAAGCTGTCGTTCACCTGGTCGAAAAGTTGACAGATCGGCCGGATTTCATTGCTGGTGTACACCCGATCGATCTTTTCGATATCACCAAAGCCGGCGTTGTTTTCCGGGATGATGCCGGCCAGTGCGGGGTTCATACGCCAGGCGGCGATCACGTCGTTGCGCGTGATGTTCTTCACCTTTTCCAGTTCGTCTTTGGCCTGGAAGTCGCCCACCGGGATGATCTGAATGGCGTTTTCCTTGCCGTTGGGGATGTTGACGAACATCGAGCGGAAGTTGCCCACACCCTTGCTGGAGCTGATCTGGGCACGCAGATTGTCTTCGTCCTCCTCGGTCAGATCCGGGTCGTTGGTGTAGAAGATGTAACCCGCGTGCGCGCCGTTGCTGTAGTAACGCCGGCGGAAAAGGGTGGCTGCTTCGTTGAGCAGTAGCGCCTGCAGACCGCCCAAGTAGTCCGGGATGCCATAGATGTTCTGCTCCACGTCGTAGTCCATGACGTGCTCGATCTCGTCCTGTTCGAAGTCCATAAACTTGTTGTCCGGCAGCAGCATTCTGAAGCCGCCACCTACCTTGACCCGCATGTTGATCGCTGGAAGGTGCTGCAGCTCCAGGACTTGGCCGAAAGCGTTGGTATCCCGGTAGAGGTACGCTTCGCCAAACACCATGTAGTCCAGACCTGCGCGGCCCATGGTCTGAGCGCTGCAGCCGTCCGAAGGGATGAACTCACGCAACAGCAAGTTGCGTTTGAACTTCGGAATGGCGCCGTGGTGCGCGTTGGCTCGCAACAGTTTGGCCAGACCCGTGCGTGACACTGGCGGCTTGTAGATCTCGCCGTCGTCGCTGGGAAACACCCCCACATACTCGCCGATGTTGCCACTGAGCACCTGTTCGGGTTCCCCGAAGGTGAACATGCGCATTGGCTGTTGCTGGCGTGGCTGCTGATTGACCTGGTGCTTTTTGCGTCGGTTGGGCATGGGTTCCGCTCGTGATGTAGCGGCTCCGGCGCCGCTTGTTCGTGTTCAAGGGTTCGTTCGCCAGGGCGTGCATGATTGCCCAGGCAATATCGGCGTGACCGGTGGCTTCGGTGCGCGAAGCGCTGTAGGTGATCTGGCCGCTGCCGGTGGTGCCGCGCTTGATGGTCAGGAACGCCTGGGCAACATCGGTCCAGCCGGCATCCCACTCGATGCGGCTGCCTTGGATCGTGTCCTGCGCCTTGAGGACCAGCGTGTTTTTCGTTTCCAGGCTGTAGTGAATCGACGTTGTCCGTGGGTAGAAGTCGCGCACCAGGTCGAACACGCCGTAACCGATGCCGGTGGTATCGATGCCGATGTGCTGCACATTGAAGCGCTCGGTGAGCTTCTTGACCTGTTCGGCCTGGTACTTGAACGACTGCCCCCGCCAGCTGTGCTTCTCCAGGATGCGGAACTTCGCTCCAGCTTCGAGTGGCGGGGCAATGACCACGCAAGTGGCGTCGTCGCGAGTGCGGCTGGGGTCGTAGCCGATCCAGACGGGGCTGTTGCCGTAGGGGCGATCGTCGTCGGGCTTGTAGTCCTCCCACAACGTCAGGTCGGAGTAGCAGCGCTCCAGGTCTTTCAGGCCGAACGCGCTCTGCGAGCTGTCGATGAACTTGCAATAGAACAGCTGCTGGAACTTGTCCTCGTCGTACTCCAACTGCAGCTGCTCGGGGTCGAACAGATCACAACCCCCGTCGATGGCATCCTGGATGGTGACGGTCTTGCGCCATTGGCCGTCCGGACACAGCGCGCCCTGGGTGTACGCCGCTTCGACGGGCCAGGTGCCGCCGGCCTTTTTGCCGCGCTTGCTGTTGCGAAACTCTTCGCCGGACCAGAACGGATAGGCCTGGTGTGACACCGCGCTGGGCGTCGAGAAGTAGGTTTTGCGCCACTTCTTGTGGGTGCCCATGGCGCTGGCCACGGTGCTGAGTTTCTCGAAGTCGCGGATCCAGAAGTACTCGTCCACATAAACGTGGCCGTGGTAGCCCTGGGCGGTGCTGCTGTTGGTGCTGAGGAAGCGCAGTTCGGCGCCGTTGCTGAGGGTGATGGGGTTGCCGGTCAGCTCGATGCCAAACCACTGCTGGGCAAACTGGATGATGTAGCTGCGGAAAATCTCCGATTGCGATCGGCTGGCCGACAGGAACACCTGGTTGTCGCCGGACAGCACCGCGTCCATGAACGCTTCGCCGGCGAAATAGTAGGTCAGACCCACCTGGCGGCTTTTGAGGATGTTCCGGATCCGGCAGGTCAGCGGGTTTTGCTTGGCCGCGAACAGTTCCTGCTGGTAGCGGTACATCTTGGAGATGAACTTATCCAGGAAGTCCACTTCGGTCAGGCCGCTGATATCGTTCTTGGCCTTCTTTTCTCGTTTCTTCTCGCCACTATCCCTTCGACCGGAGCGCTCCCCACGTGAGGCCTGGCGGCGTTCTTGGGGCTCAACCGGACCGTCTGAGTTTGGTGCCAGCGATGGTTTGGCCGCTTGTTTCAGAAGGCGTTCGCGAATGCTGGTCAGCCGGTCCAGTTCGTTCAGATCGTCCTTGCTCAGACTTGTGGTCTTGTCCAGGAGCAGGGTGATACGCCGGCCGATCGCCGTCAGCGGTTCTTCATCCGACAGCATGTCTTCCCAACCACCCTGGCGAATCCAGTAGTAGACGATCCGGATGTTAGGCAGGTTGAGTTGCGCCTGAATTTCCTTCGCCTTGCAGCGGCGTAGAAACAGGCGTTTAGCGGCTTCTTTTACTTCGGTTGAGTAGAGCATGGGCCGCAGTCTATGCGGCGAAAACGCAGTAAACGCGGTGTTAAATTCCGCGTTCCTCCTATAAGTCGAATATAGGAGGAGCGCGCAGTTGAATCGTTTGTTCAGAGCTCAACGGCTCCATATCGTGGCGGCTCAAATCACCGATTGAGCGCAGTTATCGCCCATGCCCCGTTCCCTTGTTTCGTTCTGGAAACGTGTCGCCACCAGCGGCCCGACCGTAGATGGCCGAGAGATCCTTCCCCAGGAACTGCGCGATGTCGCTGAGACGTACTCACCATCCAAATACACGGCTGTGATCTGGGCCGAGCACGAACGCTGGAGCGGCTCCCACGGCACTGTATTTGCGGTGCGCCTGGTGGAGGAAGCAGATGATCTGGAGCCTGGCCAAGTTGCGCTAGAAGCCCAGCTCAAGCCGAACCAAAAGCTGCTTTGGCTCAACGATCAGGGCGAAAAACTGTTCACCAGCGTCGAGATCCTCCCGAACTTCGCAAACTCCGGCAAAGCCTATCTCACCGGCCTGGCCGTCACCGATCAACCGGCAAGCCTGGGCACCCAGGAACTGTACTTTTCGAACCGCACCAACAAAGCCGCGTACTACGCCGCCTCTGTTGAGCTGGGCAACTTGAATGAAGAAAAGCCCCAAGGCGAGCTCGTCAAGCTGGCGACGATGATCACCAGCCTATTCAAGCGCTTCGCTGTCGAGCCCCCAGCAGCCGACGACAAAACCGACCCCCCAACCGAGAGCAAACCCCCAATGGATGAAGCTACTGCAACGGCCTTAAAAGCCCTGCTGGCGCAGCTGCTGGTTGTCGCCGCCGGCATTCAGGCCGTGATTGAGCCTGCAGCCGCAGATGCACCAGAACCCGATCAAGCCCCGATCGACGACGTGAGTGCTGCAGTGGACGAGATCGTCACTACTGCAGAAGCAGATCGCGAATTCGCTCGTAACGGCGGTGCTTCCAACAAGGCCGTGCTGGCCGCACTGTCGAACCTGCAAAAGCAGTTCACCACCCTGCAGAACACCGCTACCGGGCGTCAGCTGCCAAAAACCACTGGTCCAGCGGCGACCACCAAAAAGCGGGTGCTTTGATATGGCGTATTCTCTGAGCGCGTACGGCGCCAAGATGTTTGCACAGCTGCTGCTCGATATCGCCGAAAACTACGGTGTTGAGCTGGCCAGCAAGCAATTCAGTGTCGATCCGACCATTGCCCAGGAACTGAACGACGCGATCACCGCCAAGTCGGACTTCCTGCAGCGCATCAACATCATCCCGGTGACCGAGATCAAAGGTCAGAAGGTGTTCATCGGTGTTTCCGGTCCGGTCACTGGCCGTACCAACACCAACACCTCTGATCGCATTGCCAAAGATGTTTCGGCGCTGGACCAGACCACTTACGAACTGCATTCCACCGAATCCGATGTGGGGATGCCATACGCGAAAATTGACGCCTGGGCGAAGTTTCCGGACTTTCACCAGCGTTATTCCGCGGCTGTGCAAAAGCAGATCGCTCTCGACCGCATCATGATTGGTTTCCATGGCACCTCGGCTGCCGCGCAGACCGATATCGCCGCAAACCCAATGCTGCAGGACGTGAACAAGGGTTGGCTGCAGCAGGCCCGCGAACAGATCCCGGCTCAGGTGCTCAAGGAAGGCAAGACTGCTGGCAAGGTGCTGCTGGGTGTGGGCGGCGACTACGCCAACCTCGATGCCCTGGTACACGACACCAAGCAAATGGTGGACGAGCGCCTTCGCGACGGTGGCGACCTGGTAGCAATCATTGGTACCGACCTGCTGGCAGCCGACAAGGCCAAGCTCTACGCCAAACAAGGCGATGTACCTACCGAAAAAGAACGCATTGAAGAGGCCCAGGTGATCGCCACCTATGGCGGCATGCCGGCGTTCAGTGTGCCGTTCTTCCCCGTCAATGCCGTACTGGTCACCAGCTTCGACAACCTGTCGATCTATTTCCAGGACTCCAGCTGGCGCAAACAGACGGTGGATAACCCGAAACGCTCCCGCGTCGAGGACTACAACAGCCGCAATGAAGGTTACGTGATCGAGCAGCTGGAGAAATTCGCGCTGACCGAAAACGTGGAGCTGGTGGCGTGAGTCTGGCCCTGGCGCATAAGCGCCGCACCCTGGCCGTGGGTGTTGCTGCAGTAGCCGCTGCTGCAGGTGCACCGGTGGCGTACTCGCCTTCCGATGCCCTGAGCAGCCCGGCCAATGCCCGCAAGCATCTGATGTTGCAGGAAGCAGCCTTGGATCAAGACCTTGAACGGCTGAGTGCCATTAAGGGCTTGGCTGGGCGCCAATCGCTCAAGCGTGACGAGCTGCTACCCAAGTACCAGGAATACGTACAGCGCTACTGCGAATCGGGCATGAACTTTCCGAATCGCGTCCTGGTGCAGGTGATGGTCTGGCTGTTCGACACCGAACAGTTCGAAGACGGCCTGGAGCTGGCCGACTTTGCGATGGAGCAGGGGCAGGAGATGCCTGAGCGATTTAAGCGCCGCGACATTCAGACCTTTGTCGCAGATGCCGTGATCGATTGGGCTTACGCGGAATACAACGCCAAGCGCAGCCCGGAGCCTTACCTGTCTGACTTGTTGCCCCGTGTTGATGGTGAATGGGATCTGACGGAGCAGATTCCAGCCAAGTGCCACAAGTTGATCGGCATCCGCGCCATGGAGGCCAAAGAGTGGGAAACCGCGCTACTGCACTTTAAACGCGCCACTGAGTTGTATCCGAGTGCCGGCGTGGGTACCCGCGTCGAAAACTGCCTGCGTGCACTGAAAAAACAACCGGCCAAACCGGCCACCGAATAACCGACTACCCCCCCCGGCGAGAAACTGTGGATGTGAGCCAACCATTTATGGCCTGACCCACTGAAGCAGTTTTCTCGCCTCTATTTGAGTGCCCAGCAATGAGCTTTTCCGGGAAACCCACCACCTTTGTGGAGCAGGCAATTGAGAATGACGGCTTCTGGCCGAACCTCTCCGTGTCCGAGTTCCAGAAGGGGTACCGCCTGCCGGCGGAGTACCTGGTTGAGCTGCTGGTCACTGAGCTGACCACGGCCATGATCGAGGTGAACACCGATCTGGCCACCGTGAAATCCGTCCTGCAGGTTTCTGGAGTATCGAACCTAGAGGCTGTAGCTGGCGTGGCTACCTCTGCCGAATTTGGCTACGCCTACAAGGTCATGCTCTACAAGCGCGCCGTCTACACCCGCGCCAAAGCCAGCCTGCTGCCCCAGTTCGCCACCGTCACCCGCCGGGAAATCGCCGAGAACACCGGCAAAGAAGACCCCGAGCGCAAGGAAACCTTCCTGGCCTTCAGTCAGCAGGCCGTCCGCACGCTGCAGGGCCGTGGCCGCATCACGGCGGCGCTGCTATGAACAAGCTGCGCGCGCTTACCACCTACCTGATCGAGCGCGAACTGGTACTGCCTGAGCAGCTCGACAGCTTCACTGATCAGGTCAACCTGGAGCTGATCTGGAAGCCGGACGTGGCCGGTCTGCACATGGGTGATATGCGCTATCGCGCTGTCATCATCATGGAGCGCTTCGCCGATCACCCTGGCCGACTGATGGCATTGGTGGGCAGTTGGCTGGCCAGCAATGACCCCGATCGCGATGAAGATCTGGCCGCTCCGGCATTCGCCATCGAGATGCTCGACCAGGACCTGGCCGACGTCGAAATCACCCTGGAGTTCGTTGAACCGCAGTATCTCGCCGAAGATCCGGCCGGCGAGATCGAGGCGTTCGACACCACCTGGTCATTCATCCCGTTTGTCCTCTGGGTCGCGGAGCAGGGCGAGGTGGCCACCCATGGCGCGTAGCACCTTTGAGCTGGACGTGCGTGGCCAACTGGGCGTGCGTGAGCAACTGGCATTGCTCAGTCTTCCGCCGCAATTGCGCCGGCGGCTGCTGAACAACGTCAGCAAGCGCGTACGCACCATGAGCCGCAAGAACATCCGCAACCAGCAGAACCTGGACGGCTCGCCCTTCGAAGCTCGCAAGAATCCGGGGAAGGGCAAGAAGAAGATGGAAGCCGGCCTGGGCAAGCTGCTGCAGGTCACCAGCGTGACGCCTGACCAGGCTGTCCTGGGCTGGCGCAATGCGCTGACCAGCTGGGTCGCTGCCCAGCAGCATAACGGCACATCCGAACGTCGCACCGCTGCCCAGATGAAGCGCTGGAACCGGGTTCCTGAAGGCCTGGCTGCTACCGAAAAGCAGGCCAAGCGCCTGCGTCGGTTGGGTTTCAAGGTGCGCCAAGCGGGCAAGAAGAGTCTGAGCCGGCCCCCGGTGGCCTGGATCCTGGAGCATGTGAACTACGCCCAGGCCGGGCTGCTGATCCGCATCCTCAGCGAAGAACAATCCGAATCAACCGGCAAGCAAAGCTGGGAAATCACCCTGCCCAAACGCCAGTTCCTCGGCGCAAGCACTGAGCGCGACACCCGTCTGCTGCTCAACCAGGTGCTGCAACAAATCCTCAACTCACCCCGCTAGCGAGGCACTGCATGGCACTCGGCAAAGTCAGCGTCAACAATCTCAACCTCGGCCAAGGTGCCGTGACCGAGATCGAGCGCTATTTCCTCTTCATCGGGCCAGGCGCTAAAAACGTCGGCCAGCTCATTCCGCTTAACACCCAGAGCGACCTTGCGGTCCAGCTGGGCATTCCCGACAGCAGCCTGAAAACCCAGGTCACCGCTGCCCGCGCCAATGGTGGCGACCGCTGGGCCTGCCTGGCCGCGCCGATCGCTGCCGATGGCAACTGGCAAGACGCACTGACTCACGCTCAGCAGCAAGGCTATTCGGTCGAGGCGATTATCATCACCAAGCCGGTGACCACTGGTGCCGAGCTGACCGCCATGCATGACGCGGCTGTGGCTCTGAACAACACCTACGGTCGCCGCGCCTTTGTGATTGCGGCCACCGCCGGTATCCAGCTGGTGCAGACCTGGACGCAGTACCTGGCCGAACAACGCCAGATCACCGACAGCATCGCGGCACCGCGTGTGTGTGTCGTGCCGCTGCTGCACGGCAACGACCAGGGCGTGCTGGCTGGCCGCCTGGCCAACGCGGCCGTGAGCATTGCCGACAGCCCCATGCGCGTGGCCACCGGTGCCGTGCTTGGCCTGGGCGCTGTTCCGGTCGACTCCGAGTCGATCCCGTTGCCCTCCGCGATCCGCGCCGAGCTGGACACTGCGCGTTTCTCGGTCACTCAGACCTATCCGGACTATCCCGGCGTGTTCTGGGCCGACGCCAACATGCTTGATGCCCCAGGTAGCGACTACCAGGTGGTCGAGTACCTGCGCCTGGCCGACAAGGCGGCGCGGAAGGTGCGGATCCTGCTGATCCAGCGGGTGGGCGATCGCCGCCTGAACAACACGGCCAACAGCATGGCCGCCAACACCAGCGCGCTGATGGCGCCGCTGCGGGCCATGGCCAAGTCCGTGACCTTCGCAGGCCAGGTGTTCCCCGGCGAGATCCAGCCACCCAAGGACGGCGACATTGTCCTGGTCTGGCAGAGCAAGACCAAGATCGAGGCCTACATCACGCTGCGGCCGCACAACTGCCCCAAGGATCTGACGGCCAACATCGCCCTCGACCTTTCCACCGACGATTCGGAGTAATCCCGCATGTCTGCACGCATTGGCGGCAAAAACTTCGACGTGAACCTGGGCGACAGCTTGATTCACGTCCAAACCTGCACCCTGGATATCACCGACAACACCGCCGTGGCGCAATCGCGAGGCGTGCCCAATGGGCACGTTGACGGCGACGTGGCCGCCGGCGGCGAGATGGAATTCGACACCGCCAACTTCAACCTGTTGATCGACGCTGCACGCACTGCCGGCAGTTTCCGGGCGCTGGAAACGTTCGACATGGTGTTCTTCGCCAAGACCCCCGTGGACGAGCTGCGTGTGGAGGCCTTCGGTTGCAAGTTGCGCGTATCGAGCCTGCTCAACATCGATACCAAAGGCGGGGAGACGTCCAAGCACAAGGTGCCGTTCGACGTCACCAGCCCGGACTTCGTCCACATCAATGGCGTGCCTTATCTCGACTCTACCGAGATTGAGGGGCTGAGCTGATGACTTGCCCGTTCGATCGCGCCCAGGCAACGGAGCAACGCCAACGTGACCAGGCTATTGCCGCCCAGTTGGCCCAGCCGCGCCCGAACGGGCCAAGCCGTAGCGAATGCCTGGACTGTGACGGCGAGATCCCAAAAGCGCGCCAGGCGCTCGGCGGGATCTTGCGTTGCGTGCCATGCCAGTCAATTTTTGAGAAAGAGGTTCGCCGATGAGCACGAATCAGGCCGCTCAGGACACCGCCATTGCATTCGTAAAGGCGTCACCGGCAATCGGCGTGGCTGCTACCGGTGCGACAGGTGCCGTCGACTGGTCGGCAGTAGCCTACATGCTGACCGCGCTCTACATGGTGCTGCAGATTTTGCTGTTGGCCCCTAAGTACCGTCAGATGCTGCGCGACTGGAAGCGCAAGTTATGAACCTGCGCAACAAGATCGCCACCGGCGCCATTGCCTTGGCCAGCGCCACTTTGATCGGCTTTCTGGGCAAGTGGGAAGGCGACGGTCAAAACGTCGTGTATCCGGACAAGCTGGCCCGTGGTCTGCCCACTGTGTGCAAGGGCATCACCCGCCACACCAGCCCTTATCCCGTGATTGTCGGTGACTACTGGTCAGCGGCTCGTTGCGCTGAGGTGGAGCAGCTGGTGATCGAGAAAGGGCAGCTTGCCCTGGCCGATTGCCTGACCAACCCCAAGGTCGGTCAAAACACTTTTGACGCGCTGAGCAGCCATGGCCACAACGTGGGCGTGCCCAGCACCTGCGCCAGTCGTGCAGTGGGCCTGATCAACGCCGGACGCATTGCCGAAGGCTGCAAGGCCTTGGCCTGGGGCGCTGATGGCAAAACCCCGGTCTGGGCGTATGTCACCGATGCCCAGGGCCGCAAGTTGTTCGTACCTGGGTTGCACAACCGGCGCTTGGCGGAAGCGGAGCTTTGCATTCAATGACTATTTCCCCCGTGCGCCTGGTGCTTTTCGTGCTCCTGATTGGGCTATTGGCTTGGGTCGGCTTCGACCTGGTGGCCGATCAGCGCGACGAAGCGCGCCGCGAACTCGACACCGCCCAGTACGAACTGACCGGCCTGCGCGAGGCCGCCAAGGTCAGCGGCGAGATGTTGGCCAATCGCGATGCAATCGACCTGCAGCGTACCCAGGAGCTAAACGATGAGAAAGACAACAACCTTCGCCTGCAGCGCGCTGTTGACGATGGCCGTCAGCGGCTGCGCGTCAAAGCTACCTGCCCAGCCCCAGTGCCCACCGATTCCGGCGCCGGCAGCCTGGCTGATGCAGGAACCGCCGAACTCGCAGCAGACGCTCGATCGGATTATTTCACCCTCCGAAACCAGCTCGCCCTGACCCGATCGATGGTGCTGGGCCTGCAGGACCACATTCTCAAGGTTTGTCAGCGATAGCCGCTGTGGACCCCTTTAAACCTGAACCAATGGAACAACAGCCATGACCGAACGCCGCGAAATCACCCTGGAAGTGGGCGAGCAGGAATTCAACTTCACCCTGACCCCGCAGGACGTGACCAAGTACTTCAACAGCATGACCGCCAACAACAAGGTCTCGCCCTCGCACAACCTCCTGGTCGGCACTGTGCACCAGGACGAGCGCGCCACCCTCAAGGAGCTTCTGAAAAACCCGGTCATGACCATGCAGCTGGTGGGCTCTCTGCTCGAGGAGTATGCCCCTGACATCGACATCATCGTAAAAAAGCGCTCAGCCACGCTGAGCGCCTGAAGGAAGACGGCCTGGGCCAGTTGATGGCCCTGACCAATCGCTGGCTACCTGGTGCAGAACCCACGATCGAAAACATGGGTACGGCCAAGTGGCTGGAAGACGAACACTGGAAACGCATGGAAATCGCCGTAGCCAACGGCATTGCCCATGCGTTTAACGGATAGAGAACCATGGCAGATCGCAGCTCCCGTCTCGATTTCATCCTTGCCTTGACTGACAAGGTTACCGCGCCGTTGGCCAGGGTGAAGATGAGCTTTTCCGAGCTCGCTGATCAGAGCGAGGAGAACATCAAGCAGATGGGCGTCGGCCTGGCCGGTGTTTGGGGCGCGGCCACGGGTATCACTGAATCACTGGAGCCTGCCCTGGAGATGAACCGCGCCCTGGGCGAGGTTCGCTCCCTGGGCGTGGCTGAGGACGCGCTGACGTCGCTGCAGCAGAAGTCCCTGCAGTTTTCCGTGGACTACGGCGAGAACGCCCAGGCCTTTGTGGCCTCGGCGTACAAGATCGATGGCGCGATCAAGGGTCTGGCCGGCAACCAGTTGGCGGTGTTCACCAACACCAGCAACCTGCTGGCCAAGGCCACCAAGTCCGACGCCGACACCATGAGCGACTACGTCGGCACCCTCTACAACCTGCAGAAGACCCAGGCGGACGCCATGGGCAAGAACACCTGGGTAGAGAAGCTGGGTGGGCAGACAGCGCTGGCGGTACAGCTGTTTCGCACCGATGGCGCCCAGTTGAAGGATGCCTTCAAGGAAGTCGGCGCGATCGCCACCACCGCCGGCGTGGACCTGGCCGAGCAGATGGCGGTGATCGGCTCGCTCAGCAGCACCATGGAAGGCGGCGATGCCGGCGGCCGCTACAAGGCGTTCTTCGAGAACATCGGTGCGGCCTCTGAAAAGCTGGGCATGAAATTCACCGACCAACAGGGCAAGGCTCTGCCGATGCTGGACATCTTGGCCAAGTTGGAAGGCAAGTATGGCGACCTTACCAGCGCATCCGCCGGTGCCAAGCTGATGGATGCGTTTGGCGGGGAGGGTGCGCAGGTGATCGGCGCCCTGGCCAAGGACACTGACCGGCTGCGTAATGGCATCGAACAGTTGGGGAAAGTCCGCGGCTTGGAGAATGCCGAACGCATGGCCAAGGCCATGGTGGACCCATGGCAGCAGTTTGGTGCGGCGGTGCAGGCATTGCGCATCGTCTTCGGCCAGGCGTTGATTCCGATGCTTGCGCCACTGATGGAGCGCCTGACGGGGATCGCCGGCACGCTGCTGCGCTGGTCGCAGCTGTTCCCGAACATCTCGCGGGTGGTCGGTATCACCGTGCTGACGGTGTTGGGACTGATCGCTGGTATGGCCTTGCTGACCTTCACCGTGGGGGCCAGCAAGATGGTCTGGCTGTCCATGCTCACCATCTGGAAGGTGCTGACCTGGACCGGTTTCAAAAGTATCGCGATGTTCCTCTATCACGTGGTCATGATCGCGGCCTTTACCGTTGGGCTGATTGCGATGGTCGCCTGGTTCGCGGTGCGATGTTGCTGTGGCAGGCGGCGATCTGGCTCACCAACGGCGCGCTAATGGCCAACCCGGTCCTGTTGATTGTCCTGGGCGTTGTCGCCCTGGTCGCAGCCGTGGCTGCCGCCATTTACTACTGGGACGATTGGACCACCGCGCTGATGAACACGGAGGCGTTCAAGTGGGTGGTCGACCAGTTGAAGGCCGTATCGGACTGGTTCGGCAGCATGGGGGGCTGGTCCAGCATGGCCAAGGCTGCTTGGGACGGCATCGCGTCGATCTTCCAGAACGCGATCAATGGCCTGGTCGAGATGCTGAACAAGATCCCCGGCGTGAGCATCGACGCGCACCTGGGCAGCCTGACCGATTCGCTGCCTGACGGTGGCGATCGCGCCATGGCAGCCAAGGAGTCGATGAACAGCAGCGTGGGCAGCCTCTCGCCGAACCGGCCGACAGCCGTACCCCAGGGCGGCCTGCTCAAGACCATCCAGAACACCACCCAGACCCAGAATAAGGGCACCCATGTGGAGAACGTGAATATCCACACGGCCAAGCCCATGACCCCGATGGAGCTGGAAAACATGATCAGCATGGGGGTGGCCGGATGAGCCTCTATATCGACCTGCTGATCACCAACAACGACCTGACGCTGGACCCGTCCAACCAGCCCGTGCTGGTCGAGGACCGGGCCAGCATCGCCCAGGACATTGCCCACATGATCCGCGAAAGCGGGCTGTTGGTGACGCTGGTCGCCGAGCGCGATCGCTTTCGCCAGGCCGACTGCATCCAGCAGCTGGAGCTGCTGGTGGAGACCGATGAACGCCTGGTACCGGGCACCGTCCGGATCATCACCCAATCCCCTGGTCAGTACCTGGTCACCGCAAAAACCGTAGCATTCGGATCCGTCGAGGTGGTGTTGTGAGCGACGTAGATTTCAAGCAAGCGCTGGCCGATGCCGGCATCCCGACCACCGAGGCGAAACTTCGCCAGGCCTGGGAAGCGGAAGTGGTCGCCCAGGGCAGCAAGCTGAGCAACACCGGCGCCTGGTCGCCGTTCTGGCGGGTAGTCACCGCTCTGGTGACCAAGCCAGTGATGTGGTTGATCGAGTTCCTGGTAGCCACCGTGCTGCCGAACTTCTTCGTGAAAACGGCTGAGAAGGCGTGGCTGGATATGCTGGCCTGGGCGGTGGACGTCACCCGCAAGCCATCCACCAAGGCAGAAGGCTTGTTGCTGTTCACCCGCAGCGCGATCGCCGGCACGCTGGAAGTTCCGGCCGGCACCCGGGTGCAGTCGATCGCCATCAACGGCAACGTTTACGAGCTGCTGACCAGCGCTGCAGCGACCTTTGCCGATGGGGCGGCCCAGTTGCTGGTTCCGGCCGTGGCCAAAGAAGCCGGCAGCGGCTTCAACTTGGCACCGGGCTATTTCTCCATTCTGCCGGAGCCGGTACCGGGCGTGGTCCAGGTGGTCAACGCCGATGGCTGGCTGACCATGCCCGGGGCAGATACCGAGCACGACGACGATCTGCGTCTGCGCACGCGCAACCAGTTCTCGGCGGTCAACCAGTGGCACACCGATGCGGTGTACCGCGCCATGATTGCCTCCTTTCCGGGCGTGCAGCCTGATGGCGTCTACTTCGAGCACAACGCGCCCCGGGGCCCCGGCAGCGCCAATGCCCTGGTGCTGTTTGAAGCGGATGCGCCGGCGGCGACTTACCTGGAAACAATCAATGCTTACATCCGCGACCAGGGCAACCATGGCCACGGCGATGACCTCCTGGTGCAGCAGATGCCCGAGACATTGCACACCATCAGCCTGACGGTCTGGCCGAAGGCCCAGGTGGGTATCGAGCAGCATGCCGCACTGCTCAGCGATATCGAGCTGTTCATCCGCGCTGCCTTTCGCGAGAGCACGGCCATCGACTACCAGCCGACTGTCACCTACCCGCAGTCGCGGTTTTCTTTCAGCCGCCTGGGCGAAGAGCTGCATGAGCAGTTCCTGGGCATTGACTCTTTGCGCTTCGAGAACGCCGACATCATCTCGGAATTGACCATCCCGCGCCTGTCCGGAGTCGAGGTGGCCATCGGTGCTTAAGTTGATTTTGCCGTTTTGGCTGGATGGCCCGGAGCTGGCCAAGCTCAAGGCCGCCGCGCAGTCGTGGTGGAGCAAGGCCGAAGGCTGGCTGAACTGGCCGCTGCTGCAGCTGGACGCCGAGACGTGCCACCTGTCCGTGCTCGATCTGCTGGCCTGGCAGCGCGATATCCAGCGCTTCCACGGCGAGCCCGAGCGCTTGTATCGGTTGCGGGTCAAGTACGCCTTCATCAACGCCGTCGATGCCGGTAGCACGGCCGGCATGGTCCGGATTTTCCAGCGCCTGGGCGTTGGCTATGTCGAGATCGAGGAGCGCATGCCCGGGCTGGATTGGGACGTGGTGCTGTTGCACCTGACCGACAGCCAACTGAGCGAAAACCCAGTGCTGCTGCGCGTGCTGATGCAGCAGTACGGCCGAACCTGTCGCCGCTATGACTTCGTCACCATCACCCCGGTGACCCTGAGCTTTGGCGTGGCCCACTTCAACGATGACCAGCAAACGCTGATCGCCGCCCTGGACGAGCAAACGCCTCGCCTGGTGCAGATCAACGAGCTGGCCATCGTGACCATTGTTACTGACCCCCTTTAGGAGCACCCATGGGAGCAAGCATTACCCTCGCCGGCGAAAGCCTGATCGCCCAGAAACAAGGGGCGCAGGAAGTCCTGGAGGTTGCGCGCTTCGTCCTGGCGAACGTGCCTGGTCTGGATCCGACCAGTGTGGTCGATCGCGCCGCCGGCAAGCCGCCTGCCGCGCAGATCGTCTACACCGCCAACGTCAACCGCAAAGGCTATGTCAGCCCGCGCCAGGTGATCTACAGCTTGATGGTCAGTTCCGACATTGGCGACTGGGACTTCAACTGGATCGGTCTGGAGACGGCTGAAAACGTGCTGTTCGCCGTTGCCTACGTGCCGCTGCAGCAGAAGCGCAAGAACATCCCGCCGGAGCAAATCGGCAACAACCTCACTCGCAACTTCCTGGTGGAGTTCACCGGCGCCCAAGCGTTGACTGGCATCGTGGTGGATGCGAGCACCTGGCAGCATGACTTCACGGTGCGACTGGCTGGCATCGATGCTCGCGAGCGGTTGAGCAACCGCGACGTGTTTGGCCGCGCCTGCTTCCTGGCCGACAGCCTGCAGATGGAACGCAACGCTTTCGACTTGTTCCAGCTCAAGGCTGGTGTGGCCTATGTCGAGGGTATTCGGGTCCAGCTGACTGAACCCGTGCTGACCCAGCTACCCGCCTTGCCCGCCAAGGCCTGGCTGGATGTGTCGCTGACTCGAGTCGCCAGCGATGTGCTCGCCACCTGGCAGGTGGTGTTCGGCGATGCAAAGTCGGACTACCAGGACAACAACAGTGTCCAGCACTACCTGGTGGAGGTGGCCAGCGTGGCCACTTCGGGCGAAATCACCGACCTGCGGACCAGCCAGCCGATCACCCAGGAACTGGTGAAGCACTTCGCCGCCCGCGTGGGTGACTATCCGCTGTTGCGTGCTCGAGCAACCACCAAGGACGACGTGGACCTGGGCGAACTGCCCAACGCCAAGAGCGACGACCCGACGTCGAACAGCAGCGAGATCCTGGCAACGACCAAAGCGCTGCAGGCGCTCAGGCTGGTCATGGATGAAGAAATGGTCGGGATGACTGGCCTGTTCTCCACGGCAACGGCACCTCCTGGCTGGCTCAAAGAGAACGGGGCGGCCGTGTCGCGTGTGGCCTATGCCCGCCTGTTCGCCAAGATCGGCACGAAGTTCGGCGTCGGCGACGGCGTCACCACGTTCAATCTTCGAGATTCACGCGCCAAGTTTCCACGGTTTGGGGACGACGGCCGGGGTATCGATGTGGGCCGCCTGGTGGGTAGCGATCAGGACGGATCTCTCCAGAGCCACGGGCACACCGCCAGCTCCGCCGGCGCCGGCGGTCATACACACGGTGCTTCGAGCGACTCCCAGGGCGCGCACACCCACAACGTCCACTACGGCGACCTCACCCCGGACGGGGCGGACTATGGCACTCCGGGAGAACCCCGAAACCCGCTGAACGGGACTGACGCCCCCGCCTTTGCAACCACCACCACATCAGCAGGCGCGCACGCGCACAACATCACCATCAACGCCGTGGGCGATCACGCGCATGCCATCACCGTCAACGCTACGGGTGGCGCTGAAACCCGGCCTATCAACACCGCCTACCTCGCCTGCATCAAGTATTGAGGCCCAGTCATGACCATCAAAACCGTCTATCAAACCGATCACCTGGGTATTTACGTCGGCGAAACCACCGCTGATGCCTCGCCGCTTGAGCCCGATGTCTGGTTGATTCCTGCTCGCTGTGTGGAGATTGCGCCGCCGGTCATCCCTGAACGCAAGGCCGCGCTCTGGGACGGCGAGCGCTGGCAGTTGATCGACTCCTATCAGGGGCTGACCGCTTACAACACCCAGACCCGCGCCCCGATCGTGGTCGATCGCCTGGGTGCGTTGCCGGCTGGTTACACCCTGGAAGTGCCAGGCCCGGGGCAGATCTGGACCGGTGACCGTTGGATTGACGACATACCGGCGGTGGTTGAGCTGCGCTACCAGGAACAGTTGATAGCCTTGAACAGTGCCTGCCAGCGCGAGATCACCGGTGGGCTTTGGTCCACCGCCCTGGGCGAACGCTACTGCTACTCCACCGAACTGGACGACCAGGTCAACCTCACCGGTATGGCCCTGCGTGGCCTGAACGGACCCTATGCCTGCTATGACGAGCAAGGCATCAAGGTTTTCCGGCCTCACACCGCCGCCCAGTTGCGTCAGGTCAGCGACGAATTCACCGAGTTCAAAATGCTGCGCCTGCAGAAGGTGGCCGACCTGATCGTGCAGCTGCAGGCCGCACGCCTGGCGCAGGATCTGGACGCGATCAACTCCCTGACATGGGAGTCGATGCCGGTATGACCTGGACCAATGTCACGATGCGTTGGCCCGAGCAGGCCACCCAGTGGCTGAGCGATCTTGACGCGGCCAAGACGATGGCCGGCGGCGAGCTGGTCAGCACGACGGAGCGGTTGCTGAGCTTGGGTTCACTGGCCACCACCGAGCCCGGACCGGTCGGCGCCGCTGCTGCAGGCGTGGTCGAATCCGGCCGTGCTGCGCTCAGCGAGTCGTTGAGCGAGGCACCGTTGTGTCTGACCGTCACCCCCTTCCAAAGCGATGTGGGCCATGGCGTGGGTCTACAGCGCTACCTGTCGGCCCCCAACTTGCTGCGTCACCTCGGCGCCAAGCTCGAGGACACCAGCGACGACAACCGTCCCGGCGGCGAGCAATACGCCCTGGTGGTGATGTTCATGGGCACGCGTTACGACCAGTTCGCCGCCACCCTGGGGCGATTCAATGCACTGATGCCAATCGCGGACCTGCAGCGGGCTGAGCGGCGCGCTGAACGATTGTTCGCCCTGGACGCGGAAAAGTGGGAGTTGCCTTCGGCTGGAACCTTGCCGCGCTGGTCAACGCTACCCCTGGAACGCAGCACGATCACCAAAGCCGCCAGCCAGAGCATGGCGGGGCAGTTGGCCATGCTGGAAAGCTATGTGGCCGACAGCTCGCCGTTATCCGATCTGCAGGCCTTGGCCAGCCGCAAGGCCTCCCAGGCGCAGGCCCGCGATCAGCAGCTGGCCGACCTCAAGAACCTGCTCGCCGGCGGTACCGCCGAATCCACGATGTGCGCCCGCCTGCTCGGACCCGGCAACGCGGCCGAGCTGCGCCGCGATCTGCTGTCCGGTGACGCTCCAGGACATGAATGGCCACTGTCCGCCGGTGTGTTGCTGGTGGGTTCGCTCAAAGGTTTGAGTTTCGTTCGGGAGTTGGTTGGTCTATGACGCTGCTACTCGACGGTGAACAGATCCGCGGTATCGGTCTCAAGGTGACGGCCAGCCTGCGCATCGAAAGCGGTGACCTGTCCGGCCAAACCAGCAACAGCGACACCGCGCACAACGGGTTCAAACCGAAAACGCTGACCGTGGCACTGACGATTCGGTACAAAGAAGCCGAGCAACTGCGCACCCTGATGAGCCTGGCCGAAGCCACGGAAGGCGGTGGCCAGCTCAAGACCTATAGAGTCGTGAACGACACCGCCGCTGCCTTCGGTGTGCGCCAGGTGCAATTCACGGACGGGGTCAGCGCTCGCGAAGACGACACCCTGGCCGCTTGGCGGATCCAGTTCACCTTGGCCGAAAAGCTCTCGAACCCTGAGCGCGTCGAGACCCGCCGGGCCGGTAATGGCGTTTCCCAACAGTCTGCCCCGGGGCAAGCCGTGAGCGGTTCCGCCGGTTCCTCCGGTACTGACGGCAGCGAGCAAACCCAGAGCCTGACGGGCTTCGAGGCCACTCTGAAGAAAGTCGATCAGTGGCTGGGGAGCGGCTCATGAGCATGAAGCTGCACAAAGTGCTGAGCATTGACGGCAAGGCTTACCACCTGGTCCAGGACGATGTGCGCCTGACACTCGGCAGCCCGGGCCGGGCGACCTTCACCATCCAGGCACCGGCCGCCGTCAAGGGTCTGGTCACCCTGGACCTGGGCTACAACGACAACCCGCTGCAGCGGCATTTTCTCGGGTATGTGGAGCGCTGCGCCCAGGCTAACCAGGTGGAGCAGGTTCTGGTCTGTCGCGAGATGGCTGGCATTCTGGCCCGCCCGCTGCCGATGAACCTGCGTCATGCCGACCTGCGCACGGTCCTAGGTGAGATCAGCAACCAGACCGGCCTGAAGTTCCGTGTGCCGGACCAACCCTACACCCGAACCAAGGCCCCATTTTTCTACAACCTGGCCGGCGGTTATCAGGCGATGGACACGCTGGCCAAGGTGTTCGCCATCGATGACTTCATCTGGCAGCAGCAGGGCGACGGCGAGGTATTCGTGGGCAGTTGGGCTCACAGTTTCTTCGGCGCTCGATCGGCGCTGCTGCTGCCGGTGGAGCTGTTCAACGACTACCAGGGCAACCAGAGCGCAATGATCGCGGCGCTTCCCGGGCTGCGTCCTGGTGCAACCATCAACCAGGGCGAGCGCATCACGCATGTGACGCTGTCCGGCAATCAAATGGGCATCCGATGGAAGACGTGATCGTCCGCGCCGTGGAGCGCGCATTCCCTGAACTTTCCGGTGCTTACCACCTGCCGCGCTTTGCCCGGGTGGTCGGTGTGGCTGATGCACCGACCGGCGCTGGGATCTGCGACGACTTTCGCCCGCGCTTCGCTGTGGACCTGCAGGTGCTGGGCGTCGATGGTGAGCCCGACACCGATCTGCCGACCTTGTCCGGCGTGCCGCTGCCCGTGCCGTTGGGTGGGGATGAGATGGGCTTCTTCGGCTTTCCGGAGGAGGGCACTACGGTGGTGGTCGGATTTGCCTACGGGTTGCCACACAAGCCGTACATCCAAACGATCCTGCCCCACGGTCTGAGCTTACCGAAGGTACCCAAGGGCGACCAAGTCTGGCAGCACAGCGAAGCCTCTCAGCAGCGTGTGGAGGCCGATGGTAGCTGGCTACGTCAAACGGACGGCCGGATCCGGGACCAGTCGATCGAGCGTGAGATCGAGAGCCTAAACAACACCGAGCGGCACCAGAGCAGCACGCTGCAGGTCGACGACCACTCGACCGAGTCGGTCGGCGGCATCAAGAAGATCGAGGCACTGGGCGCGCTCAAGCTGCTTTCGGCCGGGTCCGCCAGTCTCGCCGCCGTGGACGACCTACATCAGGCCACTGGCCGCGACCTCAACCTGGTGGTGGGCCGCAAGTACAACGCCGCGATCGGTGGCGACCTGCAGGAGCGAATTCAAGGCGTTCGCCGCAGCCTGGCTCAGAAGACCTGGCTGGGGTCCGAAGGGGTGAACGTCCTGCAGGTGCTCTGCGATCTGATTGACCTGGTGCAGCAGATGAACCTGCAGCTGGCCAGCCATACCCATGTGCCTGGACCAAATCCCAGCCCTACAGATGCCGACGGATTCACCGCCAAGGCCGCCGAAGCAATAGCGCTGGCCGAGCAGTTGAAGCCCATCACCGCTTAATCGAAGGAATACAAAGTGGAATTAAAGAACTTTTTTGCCCAGGACGACCAGGGTAACAAGCTTCCAGGTGCGGTCTGTTATCTGTACCAACGCGGTACTGAAAGCCCGGTACCAGGAATGTTGAAGTCCAATGGCATTGCTTTAGTGAACCCATTCTTTGCGGATCAGAACGGTTTGGTTCAGCTCGCAGCACCGAATGGTTTGTACGATGTACGAGTGGTAAGCGGCGCTAGAGATTATCGCTTGCACTTGCAGTTCAATGATGTGGCCGAAACAGTCGAAGCAGCTGAAGCGGCAGCCGTGCGTGCAGAGACCGCCCAAGACGCTGCAGTTATTTCAGGGGGGGTTAAAGACGATATCGCTCACGGATTGGCAACCACTTCACCCGGTGAAAACTTTCAGGTGCTCAGCCCTGAGCCGAACAAATACGTGGCCATTTACAAAAATAAAGGCGGTGGGGTCGCGGAGCCATTGGATAGCTACCCGAACTCGAAGGCTATTGAAGAAATTGGCATTGAGGAAATGGACTCTGATTTGACGGGGTATGCCCTTTCCACGGTGGACGATAACGATCATCGACTGTGGATTGAAGCCGGTTTGGATGGGGGGCCAACCCCTTATGCGGCGCGTAAAATCGGCGCGACCCTGACGCAAGAAAATTCCCCTGTTCTTGCAGAAGGCATTACCGGAAAAGCGATTGCAGAGTCCCTTGAGGCGGTCGGTATCGAGGCGCTTTCGGAGTTAAATGATCAGTCCTTTGCCATCGCCGACGAGAATGATCGTCGCCTGTGGTTGGAGGCGGGGTCTGACGGCAAGCCGAGCGCTTACGCGATGAAGTGCATTATCGAAAAGCTGCCAGGCGATATCGGCGGCGCGCCGTCCACTTATAACGCCGGGACTCAAGGCGTTCTCAAGATGGTTTCCGGGCCCAACTTTACGGCGCCCGGCGATTCCATGACGCAGGGTGCCGGGGGCAACGGCACCACGTACACGGGCGTGCTGCAAAGTCTGCTGACGGCAGCAGGGCATCCCGGGACGGTGACGAACCGGGGTGTGGGCGGCGAGACGAGTGTGACCATTACGGCGCGGATGGGGGGGTACCCATTTATGGTGCTGCCAGTGGCAGAGGTGATTCCGGCGACGACCACGCCCTTTGAAATCACTCTGTTACCGATCAATGGACAAATGCCGGCACCTCTTAAGCAAGGCTACCTCACTTACACCGGTCGCTTGGGGGCGGTGCCCGGGACATTTTCGCGAACAGAATCCAGCGGTGTCCTGACCTATTACTTCACCCGCGCGACAGCAGGGCCCGAAGTCGTCGCCAATCGCCCGATGCCGATGTATCTCGATGTCGGAATCGAGGCACGAGGTGACATCTATCTTATCTGGATTGGCCAGAATGGCCCTGACACGACCCGCGCCATTCAGGACGCCAAGGCCCTCATTCAGCAAATGACCGCTTTGGATAAGCGTTACCTAGTGATCTCAAAGCCGGGTGGAACTTCGGCTCAGGATGCCGAAGATGCGCAATGGTTTGCCGAGTTTGGTCGGCGCTTTATTCCGATCCGTCAGTACATGGTCAAGTACGGCCTGGCCGACGCGGGCATCACGCCCACGGCGCAGGACATCATCGATATGGCAAACGGAACCGTGCCCAGCTCGCTACGGGTCGACCCCACGCATTGGGGGGCGGCGGGCTACACGATCCTGGGCCATGTGGTCTTTCAACGTCTTATAGAATTGGAGTGGGTATAACCATGGGTAAATTACTACGTTTGCGCGGCGTGACCATCACGGACAGCAGCGCCCCCAAGCTCATTACGCGGGACAGAATCGAGTCAGCCGGTTCGCTGTTTCTGTTTGATGGCAACCATCAGTTTGGGGCGTTCGCAGGCTTGCCAGCGCAAAACGCGGCGATCCCCAATGTCTTGGCCAACAAGGCAGCTGCGCTTTTGGGTGTTGCTGAAAGTGCTGTTGGTCTGGTGGTGGGCGGCGGGACTGTCAACAGCGCGTACTGGAAGTCTGAACGCACCACCAAGGGTGGCGTGCACGGCATCATCACTCAGGCGGGTGGTCAGATCGGCAACCCGCAGTACCGGATCAAAGCAGCTACGGCTATCCGTGATTACGTGCTGGCCAACCCTACGCACAAATACTACGCGTCCATCTGGTCGCGCATTACACGCCAGTCGCTGGCTACATCCTCACAGTCACCGATGCATTTCATTGGGGCGACCACTGCGAACATGCTGTTCAACTTTGAAAGCGGCCTGCCGTCGCCGCTGAATGGGGCAACTCTGTTAGGCCGTAAACCTGATCCAGTCATCGGCGATCTACCTGCCCAGCCTTTGGCAGCACCCTACAACCGTTTTGGTTCCATCGGGGTGCAGGGCGTTGTGGGTACCGGGCCGGGTGCTGGTACGGACATCAACCTGCTGGTGGGTACTGACGGTGCATGGGCGGGCGGCATGGTCAACAAAGCGCCAAGCCGGATTATTTACCGGGGCTATATGGAGGACTTGACCGCATCCGGTCGCGATTACGCCGAGGTCGAAGCCATCGACTACGCCATGTTCCTGGAGGCCTTTGGGGTGGGCGGTAAGTTCTACGGCGATACCTATACCAGCCCAGCGACGCTGCCGTAGGGGATTTCAATCGCAGATACGTTGAGTGTTTTTTATGAGAGCGGTCGAGTCATAGGCTCACTACCAAATAGTTCCAGCGCACTAACACTAAGGGGCGTGATTCCCCTTGGAGACGCCGCGTAGCGCACGGCTCGGCGGCCCGGTTTCAGCTGTCGGTAGTTCAGTAAGGACAGGATTGTCCCCCTGACGCTCTCACCCATATCAAGCCCGCATCGAGAGTATCGAGCGGGTTTTTCATTTTTGATGCTATATAAAACTCCAAACGATTCCATTTGTGTCGCTGTGCTCTTGTAGATCTGCAATCGCCTGCTCTATGATGATTTTTTTAGTTTCTGGCTCTTCCATTACGGCGTCAAGAAGTTCTCGTATTTTTTCTTCTATTCGATTTTTTAAGAGTGTGGTTAATTGCAAGAACTCATGAGTAACTTCAAGGGGCGGGGCTGCTGTGAACTCCGCATGGGTATATGTCCGGGGTTGACGGTTAGGTGGTGGATTATGGTCGAATGCGATAAATGTGTGCGCTTTTTCGTGCGTTTCTGTATTCGCGTGGGCAATATATTTGTTGCGAATTTCAATTATATTCTTGTGTCGTGATAGTAGCTTTGGGGTGAAGATTTTTTTGATGAATGATATGTCAAGTTTAACGCCTCTAAGCTCGCCAGTAGCGAAGCATTTTCCGTATGTTATTACGCTGGAAGTAAACAAAGATCTCTTAACTATATCATCGTTACTGTCTATATTGAAAAAAGTCGAACTGTTGATTGTGGTCAATATGGCTAATGACTTTTCGACGTACTCAAGGTCTTTATGGATTAGTTTAAAGTTTCCTGCTTGCTTTGCTCTTTTAGAAAGCAAGAGTTTGTGTCTTGCTGGCTTACCATCAAGCAAGTACTCCACGTTTGACGTATCACCATTTATCTGTCGTCTAATTGTTATATTTAATTCGTCAAGGGGCAGCATGCTTGGATTTCCTGTTTGATGGCGTTTGATGTCTACCTTAAACACCTCTAGGCACCGTTACCAGATGCTAGGAGAGAAATTAGTGGCTGAACTCATTGCCCAGACAGGTATGAGTCTGACCACCTTAAGTAGGTAAAGCCATTAGTCGCCGGGCCGAGCTCTTTGATAAAGTGCCCTGTGAGGAAAGCAAGCCAGCCACTAACTGCGCTTGCGGAAAACCGCCCCTAATAAGGCGGTTTTTTTTTGCCCGCCAGAACTGGTGGATCAGCCAGGCACACCGGTAAATGACGAAGATCTGGCCGCATGAGGTCAATTGCGAAAAAATCCCCGTCAGAATAAAAAAAACTTCGGAAAAAGCACTTATCCCCCTCCCGCCGACGGGCTTTGCGTCCTTTTTTTGTGCAAATCCGGATGTAGTGCAAACGAACCTGCAGCCCAAGCGGGCCGCGGGGCTCTGCAGGGGATTGGCAATTTCACAGATTGCAAAGTTTTGAAAGAAAGTGCAGGGCGGTTGCACGGCGGCACGCAAGACGGTCATGGAAGGGATAACGCTGGAGTGCCCGGTTTCATTGGGTGGAAACTTTTAAAACGTGGATTTCGGAGGGTTTTCAAAAACGTACGCGATCTTTTTTGAACGGAGATTGATGGTGTGCGAAGAGAGGCTGAATTCTCTGCAAGCCATGGCTGGCGGGGGCTTTAGCGAATTTGATGGATTTCACAGAGCTGAACACGATCTGCAACTTGGTTCGCCTTTATGCAGCCGACCAAGGCTCTATGAAAAAACGTCGTTTTATTGAGATTGATTCTTAAGGGGAGGGTGGTCGTTTCAAAAAGAGCGATATCAGCTATACGGGGTGGCAATGGGTCTGGAGGCCTCGGTTTTACTGGGCTCTCGGTATTACAAGGGAAGGTAATATGAAGCGATATGAAAAGTAATATTTCTGCCAAACCCCCGGATTCATTGGGTTTTAAAGAATGGAAATATAGCTTTATAGAAAGGTAATAATATCGCCTTCCTATCGCTTAAATATCGCCTTTCCTCAAAAGCTCTGGAGGCCTTTATCTACGCGGGCTGTAGCTGGTTTTCGGAGAGGATATTACAAATATTACTCTTTTTTCGGACCCCCACAGATTTTAGGATTGGCACTTATACGGCTATCAGGATCTGTATATCTTTGCGTCCGTTTACATCCAGCCTCTTCCTCCTGGCCGGCGGGTATTTCTGCACCCCGCTCAACCGATTCAGGCAGGGGCTGGAGTAGGCAATTGGAGAGGCTAAAGCCAACAGATCCGTAAGCGCTCCATAAACCCCACCGACTTCAAGATCGGTGGTGC
>NZ_ALJC01000004.1 GCF_000282975.1 Pseudomonas psychrophila HA-4 | reverse complement strand
TCAATGATCATCTGGTCGCCAGCGCCCAAGCAGAGATTGAGCCGCTAGGCCCATACCAAGGGTATTCAAAAGGCAAATATCGCCCACAAGAAGAACCTTCCAAACGCTACATCGAACGTTATGGCATCCCCTATGGCAGTTGGTAGCGTTCAGCGGGACCATGCGTGCCTAAAATTCATAGCTTTGCTCATGAGCCTATTGATGCTTGCCGCCTGCAAACACGACCCGCTGTCGGGTGCAAACGACCCCAAAAGCGATTCGTGGGATCTGGACTATGCAGGCCCTCGCTATATGGTTGGCTGGGTTGAGCAGATCATCGT
>NZ_ALJC01000003.1 GCF_000282975.1 Pseudomonas psychrophila HA-4 | reverse complement strand
GAGCGTTCGCTGGAAATGGTCATCGGCCTGCTGGCGATTCTCAAGGCGGGCGGCGCCTACGTGCCGCTTGACCCGGAATACCCGCTGGAGCGCCTGCATTACATGATCGAAGACAGCGGCATTGGTCTGCTGTTGAGCCAGCGCAGCGTGTTTGATGCGCTCGGTGAATTACCTGCAGGCGTGGTGCGCTGGTGTGTCGAAGAGCACGGCCCGGAGTTGGCCGCTTACCCCTCGCGAGAGTTGCCTTTTATCAGCGACCCGCAGCATCAGGCGTACCTGATTTACACCTCAGGCTCCACCGGCCAGCCCAAAGGCGTGGCAGTGGCCCACGGCGAAATCGCCATGCATTGCCGCGCCGTGATTGAGCGTTTTGACATGCGCGCCGATGACTGCGAACTGCATTTCTATTCGATCAATTTCGACGCCGCTACCGAGCGTTTGCTGGTGCCGTTGCTGTGCGGCGCCCGGCTGGTGCTCAGGGCACAAGGGCAATGGGACGCCGAAGAAATCTGCCAGCTAATTCGTGAGCAGCAGGTCACTGTGCTGGGTTTTACCCCCAGCTATGGCAGCCAGTTGGCGCAATGGTTGGCAACCCATGAGCACACATTGCCGGTGCGTATGTGCATCACGGGCGGCGAAGCGCTGACCGGAGAACACCTGCAACGGATTCGTGTGGCGTTTCAGCCAGACCTGTTTTTCAACGCCTACGGCCCCACCGAAACTGTGGTCATGCCGCTGGCCAGCCTGGCCCCGCAACAGCTAGAGGACGGCGTCGCCAGCGTGCCCATCGGCCAAATCATTGGCGCACGCGTGGCGTATATCCTCGACGCTGACCTGGCGCTGGTGCCGCAAGGTACAACAGGAGAACTGTATGTGGGCGGAGCAGGGCTGGCGCAGGGTTACCACCAGCGCGCCGGGCTGACCGCCGAACGCTTTGTCGCGGACCCGTTTGCGCGCAACGGTGGGCGTTTGTACCGCACCGGCGATCAGGTGCGTCAGCGCAGCGATGGTTTGGTCGAGTACGTAGGACGGGTCGACCATCAGGTCAAAATCCGTGGTTTCCGCATCGAACTGGGCGAAATTGAAACTCATCTGCTGCTCCATCCCGCCGTGCGTGAAGCGGTGGTACTGGCGCTGGACATGCCGGGCGGCAAGCAATTGGCGGCGTATCTGGTGTGTGACGAACAGGCCGAACCGACGCCACTGCGCGAAGCGCTCAAAACCCAGCTCAAGGCGCAATTGCCCGACTACATGGTGCCCGCGCACCTGATACTGCTCGCCAGCATGCCGCTGACCGCCAACGGAAAATTGGATCGCCGCGCCTTACCCGCGCCAGACCCGGAGCTCAATCGCCAACACTACGTTGCCCCGAGTAGTGCGCTGGAACTCAGTTTGGTGAGCGTCTGGTGCGAGGTTCTGAACCTGAAACAGGTGGGCCTTAACGACAACTTCTTCGAACTGGGTGGCGACTCGATCCTGTCGATCCAGGTGGTCAGCCGCGCCCGGCAACTGGGCATTCACTTCAGCCCCCGTGATCTGTTCCAGCATCAAACGGTGCAGGCGCTGGCGAGTGTGGCGACCCTTACCGAACAACACCCTGCCGAGCAAGGTTTGCTCAGCGGTGAGTCATCACTCACGCCGATTCAGCAGTGGTTCTTCGACACCGATATGCCTCAACGCGGGCACTGGAACCAGTCGTTGCTGTTGCAACCCACCGTTCAACTTGACCCTGCGCAACTGGAGCACGCGCTGGTGGCTTTGCTGGCGCATCACGACGCGATGCGCCTGAGTTTTCAACAACAGGCCGGGCAATGGCGCGCCCATTACGCCAGTGCAGTCGACCAGCCGCTGCTGTGGCAAGCCTCGGTGGCAGACATGCAGCACTGCGAAGCGCTGTTTAACGAGGCTCAGCGCAGCCTCGACCTGCAAGCCGGGCCGCTGCTGCGTGCGGTACTGGTCGACGGCCCCCAGGGCGAGCAGCGCTTGCTGCTGGTGGTCCATCACTTGGTGGTCGACGGCGTATCGTGGCGCGTGTTGCTTGAAGACCTGCAAGCGCTGTATCGCCAGCAATCACTGGTGGCTAAAACCAGCGCTTTCAGGGCGTGGGCCAGCCGCTTGCAGGCGTATGCGGGGAGTGAGTCGCTGCGTGAAGAATTGAGCCTGTGGCAGCAGCAACTCAAAGGCCCCAACGCAGACTTGCCGTGTACGAACCCGCAGGGCGGACGGCAAAACCTGCACGCGCGCACCCTCAGCGTGCGCCTCGATGCGCTGCACACCCGCCAACTATTGCAGCAGGCGCCGAGCGCCTATCGCACCCAGATCAACGACCTGCTACTCACCGCGTTGGCGCGGGTCATTTGCCGCTGGACTGGCCAGACATCGACGCTGGTGCAACTGGAAGGTCATGGCCGTGAAACGCTGTTCGACGACATCGACCTGAGCCGCACCGTGGGTTGGTTCACCAGCGCCTATCCACTGCGACTGACCCCGCACAGCGCAGATGGGCTGGGCAGCTCAATCAAGGCCATCAAAGAACAACTGCGCCACGTGCCGCACAAAGGTCTGGGCTACGGCGTGCTGCGCTACCTGACGGATTCTGTTACGCAGCAGACCCTGGCCGCACTGCCCGACGCGCCGATCACCTTCAATTACTTGGGCCAGTTCGATCAAAGCTTTACCAGCGATGCTTTGTTCCGTCCTCTGGACGAGCCAAGCGGCATGGCCCACGACCCACGCGCGCCATTGCCCAACGAGCTGAGCATCGACAGTCAGGTCTACGGCGGGGAGTTACTGTTGCGCTGGACGTTCAGCGCCGAGCGTTATCAGCCGCACACCATCGAAGGGCTGGCCCACGACTATGTGACAGAGCTGCAACACTTAATCGCCCATTGCTTGAGCGCAGACGCGGGCGGACTGACGCCCTCGGACTTCCCGCTGGCCAAACTCAGCCAAGCACAACTCGACAGCCTGCCGGTGGCGGCCGGGTTGATTGAAGACGTGTTCCCCATGACCCCGATGCAAGAGGGCATGTTGTTGCACACCTTGCTTGAGCCCGGCACCGGGCTGTATTACATGCAGGACCGTTACCGCATCAACAGCGCCCTTGACCCACAGCGTTTTGCCCACGCTTGGCAGGCCGTTGTTGCGCGGCATGAAGCCTTGCGTGCGTCGTTTTGTTGGAACGCGGGCGAAGGCATGCTGCAAATTATCCACCGTCCAGGCGCGACCGAGATTGACTACCAAGACTGGAGCTGCGAGCCCGAAGCGGAGCACGAAGAGCGTTTGCAAGCGTTGCTTAAACGCGAGCGCGAAGCCGGTTTCGATTTGCTCAATCAGGCCCCGTTCCACCTGCGGCTGATTCGTCTGGGGGAGGCGCGCTATTGGTTCATGATGAGCAACCATCACATCCTGATTGATGCGTGGTGCCGTTCGTTGCTGATGAGCGACTTCTTTGAAATCTACAGTGCGCTGGGCGAAAAGCGTGCGCCGCAATTGGCCACGCCACCGCGCTATCGCGATTACATCGCTTGGTTACAACAGCAAGACGTGCAGCAGGCCAACCACTGGTGGCAACGCAACCTGCAAGGGTTTGAACAGACCACCCCTATCCCCAGTGATCGGCCTTTGTTGCGCGAACATGCGGGCGAAAGCGGCGGCATGCGGGTAGGCGATTGTTACACCCGGCTTGAGGCCAGCGACGGCGTGCGTTTGCGTGAACTGGCGCAGCAACACCAACTGACCATCAACACCTTTGCGCAGGCGGCCTGGGCGCTGGTACTGCGTCGCTTCAGCGGCGAGCGTGACGTGGTGTTTGGTGTCACCGTGGCCGGGCGTCCGGTGCAACTGCCGCAGATGCAGCACACCGTCGGGCTGTTCATCAACAGTGTGGCGCTGCGGGTGAAAATGCCTGATGACGATCAGCCACTGAGCGTACGGCAATGGTTGAATGCCTTGCTCGAACACAACATGGAACTGCGCGAGTACGAATACGTGCCGTTAGTGGCTATTCAGGAGTGCAGCGAACTGCCCAAAGGCCAACCGCTGTTCGACAGCCTGTTTGTGTTCGAAAACGCCCCGGTGGACATGTCGGTTCTGGACCGGGCGCAGAGCCTTAACGCGACCTCGGACTCGGGCCGCACCCACACCAACTTCCCGCTGACCGCCGTGTGTTACCCCGGCGATGACCTGGGCTTGCACCTGTCTTATGACCAGCGCTTTTTTGAGCGCAGCAGCGTCGAGCGTCTGCTGAGCGAATTCAAGCGCTTGTTGCTGGCCTTGATGGACGGCCTCCTGGGCGATATAGCCGAGTTGCCATTGCTGAGCAAAACTGAAGAGCAATTCTTGATCGAGGAATGTAATCAGAGTCAGCGCGAGTACCCGTTGCAACGCAGCTATGCCGAACTGTTTGAGGTGCAGGTGGCCGCGCATCCCCAGCGCATTGTGGCCCGTTGCCTGGGTCAGCAATGGAGCTACAGCGAACTCAATCAGCGCAGCAACCGTTTGGGGCACGCGCTGATTGGCGCGGGAGTGCGGGCTGATCAGCCGGTCGCCCTGCTGGCTGAGCGCGGGCTGGACTTGCTGGGCATGATCATTGGCAGCTTCAAGGCCGGTGCGGGCTACTTGCCGCTGGACCCGGCGCTACCGGGTTCACGTCTGAGCCGCATCCTGGAACTGAGCCGCACCCCGTTGCTGGTCTGTACCCACGCCTACCGCGAGCAGGCCGAGGCCTTGCTCGACGAAACGGGTTGCGCGGTGCGCCCGCGTTTACTGGTGTGGGAGGAGGTGCAGGCGGGCGTGCTAGGTGATCACAACCCGCAGGTCTACAGCCAGCCGGACAATCTGGCTTACGTGATTTACACCTCGGGCTCCACCGGGTTGCCCAAAGGGGTGATGGTCGAGCAGCGCGGCATGCTTAATAACCAACTGAGCAAAGTGCCCTATCTGCAACTCAGCGAGCACGACGTCATCGCGCAGACGGCGTCTCAGAGTTTTGATATTTCAGTGTGGCAATTTCTTGCCGCGCCGCTGTTTGGCGCGCGGGTCGACATCCTCCCCAACGCCATCGCCCATGACCCGCAGGCCTTGCTGGCGCAGGTCAACGCACACGGCATCAGCGTGCTCGAAAGTGTGCCGTCGCTGATTCAAGGCATGCTGGCCGACGAGCGGGTTCAACTGGACAGCTTGCGCTGGATGCTCCCGACCGGCGAAGCCATGCCGCCGGAACTGGCGCAGCAATGGTTGCAGCGCTATCCCGAGATCGGGCTGGTGAATGCCTACGGCCCAGCTGAGTGTTCGGATGACGTGGCGTTCTTCTGCGTCGACCCGGCATCGACCCAGGGCAGCTACTTGCCGATTGGCACCCCGACCGACAACAACCGCCTGTACCTGCTCGATGACGCACTGCAACTGGTGCCGCTGGGCGCGGTGGGTGAGTTGTGCGTGGCGGGTACCGGCGTTGGCCGCGGCTATATCAGTGACCCATTGCGCACTGCCACAGCCTTTGTGCCCAACCCGTTTGGAGCACCGGGTGAGCGTTTGTACCGCACGGGTGATCTAGCGCGTAGGCGTAGGGACGGGGTGCTGGAGTACGTCGGGCGGATCGATCATCAAGTGAAAATTCGCGGTTACCGGATTGAGTTGGGAGAAATCGAAGCGCGCTTGCACGAACAGCCGGAGCTGCGCGACGCAGCGGTTAGCGTGCAGGAAGGCACGAACGGCAAATACCTGGTGGGTTACCTGGTGGCGTCACAATCGGCCCTCAACCCACGTGAGCGACTGGAACGGATCAAACAGCGATTGCGCGCTCAATTGCCGGAATACATGGTGCCACTACATTGGCTGTGGCTAGAAAGGCTGCCGCTCAACGCCAACGGAAAACTCGATCGCAAGGCATTGCCCGAGGTGGAAATCGGCCAGTTGCAGCGCGACGACTACCTAGCGCCGCGTACTGAACTGGAACAGTCTTTGGCTGAAATTTGGGCTCAAGTGCTCAACGTGGGGCAGGTTGGGGTGAACGACAACTTCTTTGAGCTGGGCGGCCATTCATTGCTGGCGACGCAAATTGCATCGCGGGTGCACAAAGCACTGCAGCGCAACGTGCCTCTGCGGGCGATGTTTGAATGCAGTTGCGTTGCCGAATTGGCGGTGTATATCGAAGGGCTGGAGAGCAGTGAAATCAACGAGGAGAAAGTTGATCGGTTGAGCGATTTGATGGCCGAGTTGGAGGGGTTGTGATTCTTTTAGAAGCGCCCTCTCCTTAAGGGAGAGGGTGTTCATCGAGTTACAGCATCCCCCAATCGGTTTCTTCTTCCTCCGGGAGAGGGCTAGGTTGAGGGTGGCTTTTAGAAATGCCTTTATTTAGGCCCCAAAATTTTCACCAATTTATCCGGTGAAGGCGCGCCTTGTTGCTGTTGCAGGTTGCCGTCTTCATCCAGATAGAAAATCGCAGGCGTTGCAGACACTTCAAGGTCGGTCATTAACTGGGCGTTCGCGTCCAGTTTGGCCTGCACATCCGCCGGGATTTTGCTCATGGCCTTGAGGGTGCTGGCCTTGCCGGCTTTCTCATGTTCATGCAGGGCTTGTTGCGGGTCTTTGGCGGCCAGTAACGCGGCAGATTTGCCCGGGCTGTCTTCGCGAATAATACCGACCATGATGTGGCGCAACTGCACCTTGCCCGAATCTACCCATGGGCGGGCCTGCTCCCAGAACATGTTGCAGTACGGGCAGTTCGGGTCGCTAAACAGGTAAACGATGCGCGGTGCATCCTTTTTGCCATCTTCGATCCAGTTGCTCTTTTCCATGTTGGCCCAGACTTGCTTGGCCATCGGCTCATACACCAGCTTTTGCAGTGGGGCCATGCTCAGGTCTTTGCCGTCGGCGTCGTAGAGGTTGCCGACCAGCACATTGCCGTCTGGGGTCAGGTATAGCGCCATGCCACGGTTTTGATACTGCGCGGCGTAGCCCTTTAAGCCACTCGGCGCATCAAAACTGCCGACGATTTTTGCCCCTTTAGCTTCGATTTTCTTGATTGCAGCAGGCAGTTCTTCGGCCTGCAGCAAGGGCGATTGCAACAGGGCCGCACCGAGCAGTGCGCTCAGGCTCAGGGTCAACAGTTTGCGGTTTGGCATGTGCGCGTATTCCTTGCTGGGTCAGCCTGTTGGGCTGACTTTGAGTGTTCTTTATCAAAGCTTTCCATCGCCTGCGCCAGGCTGGCGTCAGACAACTCGCCAAGATGGCTGCGCAGCAGGCGGCCTTCAGCGCTATAGAAAAGAGTCGTCGGTAAGGCCATGGAGCCGACTTCTTGCGCCAATTGGCCACCACTGTCGAACAGCACGTTGCTCAGGTTTAGGCCTTGGGTTTCAAGAAAAGTGCTGACGCTCTGCATGCTTTCGCCCTGGTTGACGAAGAGGAACGTCACCTCTTGATTCTGTTTCTGCGCGTTTTGCAGCACCGGCATTTCCCGGCGACACGGTGGGCACCACGTGGCCCACAAGTTGATTACCAGCGGGCCACCCTGATAACTGCTCAGTTGCACGGACTCGCCACTGGCGTTGCGCAAGGCGATTTCAGGCAGGCGCGTGCCTTGTTCATAGAGGCTGGAGGAAAAGCTGGCCAGCAACCAGAACACCAGGCCGCTGCTCAGGCCCCAGGCCAAGGGGCGGCGCAGGTCCACGCGGCGCCAGCCCCAGAACACGGCCCCAGCGATTACCGCCAACAGCCCCGGCCAGAGCATAAAACCACCGTCGCGCAGATCGAGCATTTTCAGCGGACTGTTTTGAAAGTGCTGCCAAAAAGCGAGTACAAACCCGATACGCGCCACCAGCAAACCCAGCAAAAACAGACCAAACAGCACTGACTCAGGGTTCTCGCCGCCACGTTTGGCGACCTGCCAACCTACCAGCGTCGCCAATGCGAGGGCCAGAATCAGCAGCAGGTGGTGAATTGCCAAGGCAAACGAACCGATGGTCAGGGTGAGCATTTAAGGAAGTTCCCGAGTGGCGTTCCAATTTTTCAAAAAAGTCTCGGCGTTGACTTCGCCGGTAATCCGCTGCCCGCGACGCTCAATACCGTTGGGTCCGATCCAGACAAAGCTGGGCGGGCCGGGCACTTGATAGCGGCTGAGCAGTTCACGACTGGCGACATTATCGGCGGTCACATCAAGACGCAACAGGCGTACACCTTGCAAGGCTTGTTGCACCTGCGGTTTGGAGAACACCTGTTTTTCCATGACTTTGCACGACACGCACCAATCGGCGTAGTAATCGAGCAATACCCATTGCCCTTCGGTCTTGGCGCTGGCCAGTTCACGATCAAGGTGGGCCGGATCGCTAAGGGTGATGAAATCGCCATGGGCCGTGCTAACGGTGCTACCGACCACGTTTTTAGCGGTATACACCTGCAACGGTTGCCACAGGTCAGTACCGCCACCTGCTGCGCCCACCAGCATCAGGCCGCCCCAGATCCCGGCCAACAGACTCAGCGGGCTAAACAGCGGTTTGGCCCGCAGAAAGAGCTGTGCTTGTTGCCACAGGCTGCTGGCGAAAATAATCAGTAGCACGCCCCACAACCCGAGCCACAAGGCTTCACTGAGTACCGGGCGCACCAGCAGCAACGCGGTGCCCAAGAACAGGAAGCCGAACAGGCCTTTCATCAGGTCCATCCAAGCACCCGGCTTGGGCAAGAAGCGGCTGCCCACGGTGACCAACAACAGCAACGGCATGCCGATCCCGACACCCATCACAAACAGCACCAGCCCGCCCTCGACCGCATTGCCGCTTTGCGCGATATAGAGCAGGGCGCCTGCCAATGGGGCGGTCATGCACGGGCCGACCAGTAGGCCGGACAAAGCCCCGAGAATGCCAGCACCCAGCAGACTCCCGCCTTTGCGGCCACGGCCAGCACTTTCTAGGCGGTCGCGCAGGGCTGAAGGTAGCTGTAATTCAAAAAAGCCAAACATGGGCAACGCCAGCACTACGAACAGTGCGGCAAAACTGCCGAGCAACCAGGGTTGTTGCAGCAGCGCCTGCAAGTTGGCGCCGAGCAAGGCCGCCAGTACACCCAAGCCTGCATAGACCAGCGCCATGCTCACCACATAACTGCCCGCGACGGCAAAACCGCGTCCGGCGCTGGCGCCACTGCCGACGACCAGACCTGCCAGAATCGGCAACATGGGCAGGGAGCACGGGGTAAAAGCCAGCAGGAGGCCAAGTCCGAAGAACAGCAATAAACTCCAGCCCAGCGAACGTTGTTGCAGGCTCGCTGCCAGTGATTGGTCTTGCGCTTGAGCTCGGCCTGCAACCGGCTGTTCCCCACCCAGATCAACGATCTGGCTTTGCGGCGGGTAGCACAACCCGGCATCGGCGCAGCCTTGCCACGTCACGTTGACTTGGCCGCTGGCACCTGCCGGAATCACGACCTCTAGAGCATCGCGGTACACCTGGGTGGCGCCGAAGAACTCATCACTGTGCGCCTGTCCTTGGGGCAAGACCGGTGTGTGAGCCGCGTCCAGCCCGTCGAACTTGAAGCGCTTTTGGTATAGGTAGTATTTATCGGCGATCTGCCATTGCAGGCGGGTTTCGCCCGAGGGTAAGGGTTCAGTGCTGAACGCAAATGCCTTGGCTACGGGCAAGAAGTCGGCTTGTTGTGCAAAAGGGTCGTTACTGGCGTGTGCTTGGCTTAACGCGGCCGCCAGCAAAAATACAAACGTTAACAAACGATACATGCGCGAAGCCTTGGTATTTACGAATAGCCAGCACCTTGGAGGTTATTGATTAACCGAGTGTTAATAGGGGCGTGAAACTGACAACAGCGTTAAACAAGGCACGCCCGCTCGAGCAATTAATGTGGCATGCCCGATTTGCGTTATGCCGGACGTAGGGTAGGGTTCTTGTTCAACCGATGGGCACTACATATATAGGGCGCCAAGCGTTGCAGTGCCCGGCATAATCCGCCCTTAATCCCATGGTTTTTTAATCGGCACATTTACGCGGGTATCAGCATGCACGTACTGGTTTGTGAAGACGATGAACTGATTGCCAGCGGCATTGTGGCCGGGCTTACAGCGCAGGGGCTGACGGTTGAACATGTCGGCACCGCCAGCGCCGCACGGGCCATGCTCAAGGTTGCCGAGTTCGATGTGATGGTGCTCGACCTGGGCTTGCCTGACGAAGACGGTCTAAAGCTGTTGCAACAATTACGTCAGCAAGGTTTCGAACTGCCGGTCTTGGTGCTGACAGCCCGAGACTCGGTGACCGACCGCGTTGATGGCCTGCAAGCCGGGGCCGATGACTACTTGCTCAAACCCTTTGACCTGCGCGAACTGGCTGCCCGTTTGCATACCCTATTGCGCCGCGTGGCCGGGCGGAGCGTCAATTTGATCGAGCACGGCCAACTCAGCTACGACCCCAGCAGCCGCATAACTTTACTTGCGGGCCAAACCGTGGACTTGTCGCGCCGAGAGCAGGCGCTGCTGCAAGCCTTGCTGCATAACCGCGGGCGGGTGCTCTCTGCCGAACAACTCAAAGACAGCATCTACGGCTTTGGCGACGAACTGGAGAGCAATGCCCTGAACGTTCATATCCACCACCTGCGACGCAAACTGGGCAATGGCATCGTTGAAACCGTGCGCGGCCTAGGTTATCGCCTCGGTACCGCTGATGGTGCCGAGCAACCATGATGAGCATGCGTCTGCGTTTGAGCCTGACCATCGGCTCGGCGTTTGTGCTGGTCTGGGCATTGGCGGCAGCCTGGATGCTCAGCGACCTGCGTCAACAAATGATGTTCTCGCTCGACCAGCGTTTGGTGGCTTCGGCACGCATGGTGGCGGGGCTGCTTGAGCAGTTACCGCAATTGCCGGTCAAAGGCGAGGGCACCCATTTCAGTGCCGAACAACTGACTATTCCCGGCGGTATGGCGTGCCAGGTTAGTTCGTTGCGCGGCGAAGTGCTGGCCCGCAGCCATAATCACCCTGACCAACCCATGAAATCCGAGGCGGCCGGATTTCATGACCAGATGATCGACGGTGCGGTCTGGCGAACCTTCACCCTGGACCGTGGCGATGTTCGCATTACCACCGCCGACCGGCAGGTCGAGCGCGAGGCCCTGAACCTCTCGGTGCTGCTCGCCGCCTCGGTGCCGGTGGGCATGGCGCTGATCGTGTGCTTGCTGCTGTTGTGGTTGGGTATCGGGCAGGGGCTAGCGCCGCTTAATCGCATGCGAGATGCCTTGATGCGTCGCGATGCCGACTCGCTGCAACCTTTGCAGATCAACCCATTGCCCAGTGAGTTAAAACCCTTGCTGGACTCGCAGAACCAACTATTTGCCCGTATCGCCAAGGCCATCGAGCGCGAACGGCGCCTGACCGGTGACGCGGCCCACGAGTTGCGCAGCCCGCTGACAGCGATCAAAACCCACCTGCAAGTAGCGCGCATGACCGACGGCCCGGCGCGCGAGCAATCATTGGCTCACGCCGAAGCCGGTGCGGACCGTTTGCACCGCACCCTCGAACAGTTGCTGCTCTTGGCGCGGGTTGAAGGCAGCTTGTCGTTTGATGACGGGGTGCAGTGTTCAGCGGAGCAAGTGGCGCGTCTGGCGATTCACGACGCAGCGAGTGGCGCGGCTGACCGGGTGCGTTTGCAACTGGCCGACAACTTGCCTGTACACGCTCTTAAAGTGCCGTCGGTGCTGGCGATTGCCGCTCTGCGTAACTTGCTCGACAACGCGTTGCGCCATACCCCGGCGGATACTCAGGTTGAACTCACCTTGCGTGCTGAAGGCAGCAACGTCTTTTTTGTGGTGCGCGACCACGGGCCCGGCCTGATGCCAGAGACCTTGCAACACATGACTCAGCGCTTCTGGCGCAATGGCAACAGCAACGGCTGTGGTTTGGGCTTGGCGATTGTGCAGGCGATTGTTGAGCGTTGCGCGTGTGATTTGAACTTCGACAGCCAGCCCGATGGCTTGCGGGTTGAATTGCGTATGCCGTTGCAAACAGCCTGAACGGGGTTATTGCCTGAAGTAGCCCCATGTCTTGGCCTAGCGATGGCCACTCATCCAGACAGTCGCTAGCACGCCGGTTCGATTGCGCTCCAATGGCATGATTTCACGCCATGGCGCGCAAGCCGCATGTCTACACGCCTCGCATCTCTCTGAATCCTTTGAAAAAAGCGCTTTTCTGGAGTGATTTCATTCCGCTAGCATGCACGCCTCTGATGTTAAAACCGTCGCCCCAACCGTGTTTGCAGGCTTGGCACTAAACCCTGTGTTTAGCGCTTAGAGCGATTGCGCACAAGAACAAGTAGAGGTAGCACCATGAAGCAATCCACGCTTGATCACCGGCCTGACGGTGAAGAGCCTGAGCTGAAACGCAGCTTGTCCAATCGTCATATTCAGTTGATCGCCATCGGTGGCGCCATCGGCACCGGCCTGTTTATGGGGTCAGGCAAAACCATCAGCTTGGCCGGCCCTTCGATCATCTTTGTCTACATGATCATCGGCTTCATGCTGTTCTTCGTCATGCGCGCCATGGGCGAATTGTTGTTATCCAATCTCAAGTACAAGTCATTCATCGACTTCGCGGCTGATCTACTGGGGCCTATGGCTGGCTATTTCACCGGCTGGACCTATTGGTTTTGCTGGATCGTGACCGGTATCGCCGATGTGATCGCCATTTCTGGTTACACCCATTTTTGGTTCCCGGATATCCCTTTGTGGCTACCGGCGCTTGGCTGCGTGGCGGTGCTGCTGTCGCTGAATCTGCTGACCGTGAAGATGTTCGGCGAGCTTGAATTCTGGTTTGCCATGATCAAGATCGTGGCCATTTTCGCCCTGGTCTGCACCGGCCTCTACATGGTGATCACCGCTTACCAGTCGCCTGCCGGTAACACGGCGGCCTTAAGCAACCTGTGGACCGACGGCGGCATGTTCCCCCACGGCGTCATGGGGTTTTTCGCTGGCTTTCAGATTGCTGTTTTCGCTTTTGTCGGGATTGAACTGGTCGGTACTACCGCCGCCGAAACCAAGAACCCGGAACGCAACCTGCCACGGGCCATCAACTCCATTCCGCTGCGCATCATCATGTTCTATGTCTGTGCGCTGATTGCCATTCTGGCCGTGACCCCTTGGCGTGAGGTGGTTGCCGACAAGAGCCCCTTCGTTGAGTTGTTCGTTCTGGCTGGTTTGCCTGCCGCTGCGGGGATCATCAACTTTGTGGTACTGACCTCTGCCGCGTCCTCGGCCAACAGTGGGGTGTTTTCAACCAGCCGCATGCTGTTCGGCCTGGCGATTGATGGCGATGCGCCGAGCACGTTCAAGAGCTTGTCCAAGCGCGCAGTGCCTTCCAACGGATTGATCTTTTCCTGCACGTGCCTGTTAATGGGCGCGCTGGTGATTTATCTGGTGCCGAACCTGATGGCCGCATTCACCCTGATCACCACGGTCTCGGCAACCCTGTTCATGTTCGTCTGGACCATGATCCTGTTGTCCTACCTTGCTTACCGCAAACGCAGCGATCACCTGCACCGTGCATCGATCTTCAAAATGCCGGGCGGCAAAGTCATGGTCTGGGCCTGCCTGGCCTTCTTCGTTTTCATCCTTGCGCTGTTGGCCCTTGAAGACGATACCCGTGCCGCCCTGTACTTGGTCCCGGTATGGTTTGTGGTGCTGGGCGTGGCTTATCGCTCTGTACGTCGCAATAAGTTGCAACTCTTGCAGGGTTCAGGCGACGCCGATTAATCGAGGTTCGCACAACATTTTCTGTTCGGGGCAGGTTGTGGACTTGCTCCTGCAGGAGATTTGCGCTGACTCGCTAAATCCTCACCTCGCTGATGCGTTTCCAAAACAGGAAAGTTTTGGTCAATCCCATCAGCGTATTGAGGGTCCCAGGAATGTCAGTCGCTACCAGCCTTGTTGAAGATCTTTCAGTTGAAACGCTGTACACGTTTGATGAGTCCCCGTTGCTGGCCCGTCAGAGCCGTCAGGAGTCCAACGCCCGCAGCTATCCTCGACGCCTGCCACTGGCCCTCAAGCGGGCTAAGGGTTTGTACGTCGAGGACGTCGAAGGCCGACGCTTCATTGACTGTCTAGCCGGGGCTGGCACCTTAGCGCTGGGGCATAACCACCCGGTGGTGATCGCAGCGATCCAGCAAGTGTTGGCCGACGAACTGCCGTTGCACACCCTCGACCTGACCACGCCGGTCAAAGACCAGTTTGTACAAGACTTGTTTGGTCTGCTGCCTGCGACCTTGGCCTGCGAGGCGAAAATCCAGTTCTGTGGACCTACCGGCACCGATGCCGTGGAAGCCGCGTTGAAACTGGTCCGCACGGCGACCGGACGTAACACCGTCGTGTCCTTTTCGGGCGGTTATCACGGCATGAGCCAGGGCGCCTTGAGCCTGATGGGCAGTCTGGCCCCGAAAAAACCATTGGCCGCCTTGCTCAGCAATGGCGTGCAATTTATGCCGTATCCCTACGACTACCGCTGCCCGTTCGGGCTGGGTGGAAAGTCGGGCGTGCAAGCCAATTTGCACTACTTGGAAAATCTCTTCAGTGACCCCGAAGCCGGGGTGCAATTACCGGCTGCGGTGATCGTCGAAGTGGTGCAGGGCGAGGGTGGGGTGATCCCGGCAGACCTCGACTGGCTGCGCGGTCTGCGCCGCATCACCGAGCACGCGGGAGTGGCGTTGATCGTTGACGAAATCCAGAGTGGTTTTGCCCGCACCGGCAAAATGTTTGCCTTTGAGCATGCGGGCATCATTCCCGATGTGGTGGTGCTGTCCAAAGCCATCGGCGGCAGCTTACCGCTGGCGGTGGTGGTGTATCGCGAATGGCTCGACACCTGGCTGCCGGGCGCGCATGCCGGCACCTTCCGGGGTAACCAAATGGCCATGGCCGCAGGTTCTGCGGTAATGCGTTATCTCAAAGAACACAACGTTGCCGCCCACGCGACGGCCATGGGTGATCGGCTCAGCGAACACCTGCACATCCTGCAACGCGATTTCCCGCAGTTGGGTGATATTCGCGGCCGTGGCCTGATGCTCGGAGTGGAACTGGTGGACCCGGCGGGCAAGCTCGATGCACTCGGCCATCCGCCAGCCTTTGCCCGACTGGCGCCGCTGGTGCAGCGAGAATGCCTCAAGCGTGGATTGATTCTGGAGCTGGGCGGGCGCCAGGGCAGCGTCGTGCGCTTCTTGCCGCCGCTGATCATCACGGCCAGTGAAATCGACCAAGTGGCGGCGATCTTCGGCAATGCCATGGCGGCAGCCATAACCCGGCTCTAATTTGTGGCCGTGATCAAACGTTAGATTGATATCCCTTACAGCGACGGAGACCCGCACATGAGTTCAGTATTTGACCGCGACGACATCCTCTTTCAGGTAGTGGTCAACCATGAGGATCAATACTCGATCTGGCCTGACTACAAGGCCATCCCCACGGGTTGGCGTGCGGTGGGTAAAAGTGGCTTAAAGCCCGAGTGCCTAGCGTACATCGAAGAAGTCTGGACCGACATGCGGCCGCTGAGCCTGCGTCAGAGAATGGATGCAGCGGCAACACACTAAAGACATACCCGCTGTCTGTGTCCCTGTAGGAGCGGGCTTGCTCGCGATCTTTTGATCTTTAAAACAAAAGCTCGCTCTTACGGTTGGAAGTAAGGCCTGTTTCTTCCGCAGATTACGGATGCGTCCTACATCCGCTCCGATCTCCATCCTTTAGCGTTCATCCCTTTGTGTCGAGGCCGCTTCCTCTGAAGTGCGCCCGTACGTCAGAGGAATCATGGATGCCCGCACTACCTCGCGACAACACGTTCAGTCTGACCCTCACGGCTTGCGCTCACCCGGTCCAGGTGCTGGCGTTCAGCGGTGACGAAGCGATCAGCAGTCCCTTCTCGTTTGACGTCGAACTGGTGTGTGATAGCGCTGATCTTGACCTCGAGGCGTTGCTGCACACACCGGCCTTTCTGGGGTTTGA
>NZ_ALJC01000002.1 GCF_000282975.1 Pseudomonas psychrophila HA-4 | reverse complement strand
CCCGGTCAGATGTGTAAAGGATGTACCGGTTTCTACAGTGAGGGAGGCTATTGATTTGAGTGCCTATCCATTGCTGCGGCAACGGCGACCTTACGGCGCGTCACTTTATTAACTCAGCGGTACTCGCACAGGTAAGCCGTTTCAACCACGACCTTGAGCTGGAACTTGCTGTTTGCAGGGATGTGGAACTCGCTGCCGGTCTTGAACGTTTCAAACTCGCTGCTGCCCGGGAGCTTGACGTTCAATTCGCCGTACACGACGTGCATGATTTCACGCTCGGCAGTGCCGAATTCATATTCACCCGGGGCCATGACGCCAATAGTGGCTTTGCCTTCAGCTTGTGTGAACGCAATCGACTTGACGGTACCGTCGAAGTATTCGTTGACTTTAAACATGGCGATTCCTCGGAATGGGCTAAAAAGGCTGGCCAGTATGCAGAAGCCTATTTATCACGTCACGCCCTTTTATGGCTGCTCTACGCGGCCCTAAACCTTGAATACCAGCGGCAATAAACGCGCTGTATTGCGGGCGTCTTCCAACGCGCGGTGCTGTTGCCCGCTGAATTGCATACCCGCCAGTTGCAATGCGCTATTAAGACCCAGCGGGCTCTTTAGCTGGCGGGCCTGAGCGAATTGCAGCTTGAGATTCACGTGCGGCAACCGTAATAGCGCACTGTCTAGCTTCTTTTGCTTCCATTCCTGTTCCAGTTGCTTACGGTCGTAATCACCCCAACTGGCCCAGCCTTCGAGTTTCGGCAAGTGTTGGCCGAGCCAGCGCTCAAACTGTTCCCAGACCTGCTCAGTCGTGCTTGCGCCATCAATATTGGCTTGGGTGATATGGGTTAACTGACGGCAAAAAGGCGTCAGCAACGGACGGCGTTGCGGACGGATAAAACGCTGGAAATGATCCACCTCGCGCCCGGCACGGGTGACCACGCTGGCGCCGATTTCAATCACTTCCATTTCTTCCAGGGGCCAGCCGCCGTCATCTGTAGTGGCTTCCAAGTCAATTACCAGCCAGTGATGCATGTGCAGCTTCCTTTAAACAACCTCGGCGTTGAAGATGCAGCGTAGCTAAAGCGCTGCAACAGGGCACTTAATTTGTAATGGGCCAGTTCCGCGCTTGCTTGGTAATCTAGGCGCACTTAAATTATGTGCTTGCCTGATCTCAGGTCCTGTACCTACCAATAAGTTCCAGTCATGGGCGCCACCCGAGGTGCACAGCGTTGAAGTGTTTGCCAATGTGGATGGTCCGCTGTGTATTGCTGGCGCTGGGTGCTGCTGTACTGACGCCTTCGTGGGCTGCTCAGGAAGTCAGAGTGGGTGCCGCACATTTTCCACCGTATATCGTGCGCCCTGAACGAGGTGCCGACACCGGGCTGCTGCCGCAATTGCTGGCGGCGCTGAATCAACTGCAAAGTGACTACCACTTCGCCATCGTGCCCACCTCTGTTGCTCGACGAGTGCGTGACTTTAATCAGGGGCGAGTGGACATGCTGCTGTTTGAAAACCCGGACTGGGGCTGGAGGGATGTTGCCTACAATCGCGTAGACCTTGGCCTTCAAGACGCAGAAGTCTTCGTTGCGATCCGGCAACCGGGTCGTGAGCAAACCTATTTTGACAATCTGGATGGCAAGCGAATGGCCCTGTTCACGGGCTATCACTACGCGTTTGCCGGTTTTAACCCCAGCGCGAAATTTTTGACCAACACGTTTAACGCCACCCTCACGTACTCCCATCGCAGCAACTTGCAGATGGTTCTGCGTGGGCGGGTCGATATCACGCTAATGACCCGCTCCAACCTCAGAGAAATCCTTAACAACAACCCGCAGTTCCAAAGCCAAGTTATGGTGTCTGAGCGTGTGGATCAGACCTATCACCATTACGCTTTTTTGCAGCCCCAGGGGCCGATCCGTAGCGAAGAATTTAGCCGGTTGATGCAAAAATTGCGCGACAGTGGCCAATTAGAGGCGATTTTTGCGCCTTATCATATTGAGCAGGTGGCTGCGCGCCCCTAAATTTCACCTCGCGGGCTACGTCACACAGCCTATCTGTTGACGAAAATCGTGAGCCCATGATGACCGCTATCGCCCCGCAACCTCACCCGCAGCGTCCAGCCAAACCCCAAGGCGAAGTGTATCGCCGCTTCGACCCCCAATTGGGGGCCTGGATCTCCTTGCGCACCCTGGACATCGACTTGGACCTTGAGCGCTTCAGCCGTTGGCAAAACACCCCACGTGTCGTCGCTTTTTGGGACGAGGGCGGGAGCCTTGAAGAACATCGCCACTACCTGGAAAAGCTTGCAGCCGACCCGCACACCCTGACCTTGATCGGTTGCTTCGACGACCAGCCGTTTGCCTATTTCGAGGCCTACTGGGCCAAAGAAGACCGCATCGCGCCGTTTTACGACGTGGGCGACTATGACCGCGGCATTCACATGTTGGTCGGTGAACAAGCGCATCGCGGGCCGCACAAAGTTGCCAGTTGGTTATCGGCGCTGACGCACTACCTGTTTGAAGATGAACCGCGCACCCAGCGCGTGGTGGCCGAGCCTCGGGCCGATAACGCCAAAATGATTGGCTACCTGCAAGCACAGGGTTACGAGCGGATCAAAGAGTTCGACTTCCCGCATAAAAGGGCGGCATTGATGGTGCTCGACAGAGCGGATTGGTAAATAGGGCCGCTTCGCGGCTCATCGCAGCCGTCTGCAGCGACGACAGGCTGCGATCTGGCACGAAGCGGCAGTGTGTCAGTTCAGCGCCGAGCAAATGTATCCGCACGCGTCCCGGACACTTTGCGGCAGTGAATCAGCGCATCGCGAATCATGAAGTTCACCAGCGTCGGTGACACCCCCAACTCTTTGGCAATGTCCTTTTGCTGAACGCCGTGCAAACGGTACATCTCGAACGCGTAGCGCGTTCGAGTTGGCAGCTCGGTCAGCGCCTCGGCGATGTTCTCCAAAGTCGAAAAATTGATGTGTGACGTTTCCGGCGATGCGCCGTGAATAACCACATTCAAGCCTTCCTCTTCCGTGCCGGAATACTTTTGCTCCAGCGCCTGCTTGCGATAGTGATCAATCGCCAAGTTACGCACGATCTGAAACAGGTAACTCAACTGGGCCTTGAATGAAGAGGTGATCTGCGGCGCTGACTGCAAGCGGAAGAAAGCATCCTGCACCACGTCTTCGGCCCGGGATCGGCAACCAGTGATTCGCGCTGCAATTTTGACCAGGATTAATCGATTGTCGACAAAGGCCTGAAGTAAGGGTGAGTCGCACCTGCTTGTGGACATTTGTTCCGTCATGGAGATCACCTGTGGCAATTGAAAAAGTGCAGGCCCTTACTCGGCAGTCGGCTACACAGTTGGCAACAAATTAGGTCAAATGATAATGATTGTCAATTGAGAAACAGAATTAATACCCGTCTGCGTAGGGGATTGCGAAGAGGCTCACACCCTGCGCGATTGACTGCAAAACGCCACCATGGCAGCGACTAAATATCGGCTACGGCCAACCGTTCTCAGAAGACAAAGGCTGGGGATATAGGCCAGCGATTGGTTGCGTAAGTCCCCGTAAGAGCGAGCTAGTGTGCGAAGGAGGGCGATATGGTTTTTGTGCGTAGGCAGGCGGTGCTTCACAGCGGTGACAGTGATCATGAGTGAGGGGGCCAAGCTGCGGTTGTTTTGCCTGCCTTACTCCGGCGCCAGCGCCATGGCCTACAGCCGCTGGCGCCGTTCGCTGCCTGAATGGTTGCAGGTGCGGCCGCTGGAGTTGCCAGGGCGCGGCATGCGTATGGACGAGCCACTGCAACACCAGATACAGCCATTGGCTCGGCAGTTGGCGAATGAAATCAGTCCCGAGCTGGACCGCCCCTACGCTTTGTTTGGTCACAGCTTGGGCGGCCTGTTGGCGTTTGAGTTGGCCCACGCCCTGCGCGAGCGCGGTCTGCCTGAGCCGCTGGCGCTGTTTGCCTCGGCTACCGCCGGTCCAGCACGCCGGGACGTCAGTGAATACGCTGTGGCAAAAACCAACGCGCAATTGATCGAGCGTCTGCGAGAACTCAAAGGCACGTCTGAAGAGGTGTTGGCCAATACCGAACTGATGCAATTGATGCTGCCGATCCTGCGCGCCGACTTCCTGTTATGCGGCAGTTTCAACCACGGCCAGCGTGCCCCGTTGCCGCTGCCGATCCACGTGTTTGGCGGCAAGCAAGACAGCGTGCGCCCCGAGCAACTGCTCGATTGGCAGGCAGATACCAGCAGCTTTTTCTCTCTGGATATGTTCGAAGGCCATCACTTTTTTCTGCTCCAGCAGGAAGTCCCGCTGCTGCGTTGCCTGCGCCGCTACGCCGAAGAGCATCTGGCGCACTGGCGTCATCAACAGACCCGACCGCTCACCCACGGGTAAAGCGGTCCCGCGTTTTCTCGTCTCTCAAACACACCGAATTCATTGCAAGCCGACTTCAGGCAGGAAACCCCATGATGGACGCGTTCGAACTCCCTGGCACATTGGCTCAAGCCCTGCAGCAGCGTGCTGCCAAGACCCCGGATCGCCTGGCTTTGCGCTTTCTTGGCGATGACCAGAGTGCCCATCAGGTCCTGACCTATCGCGACCTGGATCTGCGCGCACGCACCCTCGCCGCTGCCCTGCAGGCCAACGCCTTGGTGGGCGAGCGCGCGGTGTTGTTGTTCCCCAGCGGGCCGGATTACGTTGTTGCCTTTTTTGCCTGTCTGTATGCCGGGGTGATTGCAGTACCAGCGTATCCGCCGGAGTCGGCGCGGCGTCATCATCAGGAGCGTTTGCTGTCGATTCTGGCCGACGCCGAACCGCGTTTAGTGCTCACCAGCAGCCATTTGCGTGAGTCCTTATTGCAGATGAACGAACTGTCTGGCGCCGATTCGCCGCAGTTGCTGTGTGTTGACACGCTTGCGCCGAGCCTTGCGCATGCCTGGCAGCCCGTGACGTTGCAGGCTGACGACATCGCCTTTTTGCAATACACCTCAGGCTCGACCGCGTTGCCTAAAGGCGTGCAAGTCACCCACGGCAACCTAGTGGCCAATGAGCTGCTGATCCGTCGCGGCTTCGGTATCGACCTCAACCCCGATGACGTCATCGTCAGTTGGCTGCCGCTGTACCACGACATGGGTTTGATCGGCGGTTTGTTGCAGCCGATCTTTAGTGGCGTGCCGTGTGTGCTGATGTCGCCCGCGTATTTTCTGACCCGTCCGCTGCGTTGGCTCGAAGCCATCAGCGAGTACGGCGGCACCATCAGCGGCGGGCCTGACTTCGCCTATCGGTTGTGCAGCGAACGGGTCAGCGAAAGTGCGCTGGCTGGCCTGGACTTGAGCCGTTGGCGCGTGGCGTATTCGGGCTCAGAGCCGATCCGCCAGGACACCCTTGCGCGGTTCGCTGAAAAATTTGCCGCGTGCGGTTTTACGCCCGACAGCTACTTCGCCTCTTACGGCCTGGCCGAAGCCACGTTGTTTGTCGCGGGCGGACAACGCGGGCAGGGTATCCCGGCCTTGTGCCTGGATGAGCTGGCGCTGGCCAACAACCGCATAGAACCGGGCGAGGGCAGCGCGGTGATGAGTTGCGGCACCCAGCAGCCTGAACACGCGGTGTCGATCGTCGACCCGCAGACCCTTGAGCCGTTGGCCGAAAATTGCGTTGGCGAAGTCTGGGCCTGTGGCCCGAGCATCGCTCACGGCTATTGGCGCAACCCCCACGCCAGTGCCGAAACCTTTGTTCAGCAGCAAGGCAGTACCTGGCTACGCACTGGCGATTTGGGCTTTATGCGTGAAGGCCAGTTGTACATCACCGGCCGCTTGAAAGACCTGCTGATCGTGCGGGGCCACAACCTGTACCCGCAAGACATCGAAAAAACCATCGAGCGCGACGTTGAAGGGGTGCGCAAAGGCCGGGTGGCGGCGTTTGCGGTCACCGTCAAAGGCGAGGAGGGGATTGGCATCGCGGCCGAAATCAGCCGCAGCGTGCAAAAAAACATTGCGCCCGACACGCTGATCAACGCGATTCGCCAAGCCGTGGCTGAAGCCTGCCAACAAGCGCCGAGCGTGGTGCTGCTGCTCAATCCGGGGGCGTTGCCCAAAACCTCCAGCGGCAAACTGCAACGCTCGGCCTGCCGCAACCGCCTGGCCGATGGCAGCCTCGACAGCTATGCGCAGTTCCCCTCTAACGACAGCCCTCATGCCCCGACCGACCCTGAGCAGCGTGCTAACGCGTTAGAGGCGCTGATTGCGTGGGTCTGGTGTGAGCTGTTGCAGGTCGAACACGTGGCGGCCGACGACCACTTCTTCCTGTTGGGCGGCAACTCGATTTTGGCCACTCAAGTCATAGCCCGCTTGCGCGAAGAACTGAAGCTGGAACTCAACCTGCGCCTGTTGTTCGAGGCGCCGACCCTGAGCGCTTTCACTGCCCGCATCGGCGCGTTGCAACAGGATGGCGGCGTGGCCCAAGGCAACATCGTGAGCCTTAGCCGCGAGCAGGCACTGCCGCAATCATTGGCCCAAAACCGCTTGTGGTTTATGTGGCAGCTTGACCCGCACAGCAGCGCCTACACCATTCCCGGCGCCTTGCGCTTGCGCGGGGAGCTGAACGAGGCCGCGCTGTGCAGCAGCTTTGCGTATTTGATCGAGCGCCACGAAGCTCTGCGTACACGCTTTTACGAGCGAGACGGCCACGCCTTGCAGCGGGTCGATGCGGCGGTTGATTTCGATCTGCACGTCATCGACATCAGCGACTTGCCTGACGCACAGCGAGAAGCGCGGGCGCAACAGATCCGTGAGGATGAAGCACGCACGCCATTTGATCTGCAAAATGGCCCGCTGTTCCAGGTCACGCTGGTCAAGCTGGACGACGAAGAGCATCAACTGCTGCTGACCTTGCACCACATCATTGCTGACGGCTGGTCACTCAACCTGTTGATCGACGAGTTCTCCCGGCTGTACGCCGCGGCATGCCTGCAACAACCGCTGGAACTGGCGCCGCTGGCCCTGCACTACGCGGACTATGGCAGTTGGCAGCGCCAATGGCTGGCGCAAGGCGAGGCCGAGCGCCAGCTCAACTATTGGAAACAGCAGTTGGGTGACGAACATCCGACCTTGAGTTTGGCCACCGATTACCCGCGTTCAGCGGCCCAACAACGCAGCGCTGCGCGCTACAGCGTAAAACTCGACGCGTCGCTCAGCGAGGCCGTGCGCCAGACCGCGCAGGCCCAAGACGCCACACCCTTCATGCTGCTGTTGGCAACCTTGCAAACAGTGTTGTATCGCTACACCGGGCAGCGCGATATTCGCATCGGCGTACCGAGTGCCAACCGCCCGCGCCAGGAAACCCACGGTCTGATCGGCTTTTTCATCAATACCCTGGTGCTGCGTGCCGAGTTGAACGCACGATTGCCGTTTGCCGAGTTGCTGCAACACACCCGCAGCGCCACCCTCGATGCCCAGGGGCATCAGGACGTGCCGTTTGAACAACTGGCAGAAGCCTTCCCGCAGGCCCGCGAACATGGCCTGTTTCAAATCCTCTTCAATCATCAGCAGCGCGACCTTAGCGCGTTGCGGCGTTTGCCGGGCTTGCTGGCCGAAGAGCTGGAATGGCACAGCCGCGAAGCCAAGTTTGATCTGCAACTGCACAGCGAAGAAGACCGTCAGGGCCGTCTCAAACTGTCTTTCGATTACGCCGCTGAGCTGTTTGATGCACGCACCATTGCGCAACTGGCTGAGCACTTTGTCAGCGTGCTGGGTCAAGTCTGCGCCGACCCCCACACAGCGTTGGCCGATCTGGATCTGCTCAACCCCGCACAGCGCCTAGAACAGCAACATTGGAGCTCCGCGCCCTGTGCGCCTGCCGAGCTGTGGCTGCCGCAACTGCTTGAACAGCAGGCGCAGCGCACCCCGGAGCACATCGCGTTGCTCTGGGAAGGCGGCAGCTTAGACTTCGCCAGCCTGCATACCCACGCCAATCGCTTGGCCCATTACCTGCGTGACAAAGGCGTTGGCCCGGATGTGCCGGTGGCGATTGCCGCTGAACGCTCACCGCACCTGTTGATCGGCCTGCTGGCAATTCTCAAGGCCGGTGGCGCCTACGTGCCATTGGACCCGGATTACCCGTCAGAACGACTGGCCTACATGCTGCAAGACTGCGGCGCGTCCTTGCTGCTGACCCAAAGCCCTCTGTTGCAGCGCTTGCCGAGTGTCGCGGGGGTCAGTGTCATCGCCATGGACGGCCTCACGCTCGACAACTGGCCCAGCTGCGCGCCGGGCTTGCACCTGCATGGCGATAACCTGGCCTATGTGATTTACACCTCCGGTTCGACCGGCCAGCCCAAAGGTGTTGGCAACACCCACGCGGCGCTCAGTGAACGCTTGCAGTGGATGCAAGCCACCTACGCACTGGATGCCAGCGACGTGCTGATGCAAAAAGCCCCCATCAGCTTCGACGTGTCGGTGTGGGAATGCTTCTGGCCATTGATCACCGGCGCCCGCCTGGTACTCGCCGGGCCGGGCGAGCACCGCGACCCGCAGCGCATTGCGCAGTTGGTGCAGCAGTTTGGGGTGACCACCTTGCACTTTGTGCCGCCGTTACTGCGCCTGTTTGTCGATGAACCGAAGGCTGCGCAGTGCAGTTCTTTGCGCCGGGTATTTAGCGGCGGCGAAGCCTTGCCCGCCGACCTGCGTAACCGGGTGCTGCAACAGTTGCCCCACGTGCAACTGCACAACCGGTATGGGCCGACCGAAACCGCGATCAATGTCACTCACTGGCACTGTCGCGCAGAAGACGGCGAGCGCTCCCCGATGGGTCGACCACTGGGCAATGTGCTGTGCCGGGTACTCGACAGCGAGCTGAACCCGCTGCCAGCCGGGGTGCCGGGTGAGTTGTACATTGGCGGCATTGGCTTGGCGCGGGGTTATCTCGACCGTCCGGGGCTGACCGCTGAACGTTTTATTGCCGACCCGCTGGGCGAGCCGGGTACACGGTTGTATCGCACCGGCGATCAGGTGCGCTGGCGCCACGAGGGCGTGCTCGACTACCTGGGGCGCCTCGATCAACAAGTCAAACTGCGCGGCTTTCGCGTCGAGCCGCAAGAGATCGAAGCACGCTTGCTGGCCCAACCCAAGGTGGCGCAGGCGGCGGTGCTGATACGCGACACGCTGGCCGGGCCACAACTGATCGGCTACTACACCGCGCTGGATGGCGACTTGCCTGACACCGAGCACAGCGCCCAGCTCAAGGCGGCGCTGGCGGCTGAACTGCCGGAATACATGGTGCCAGCGCAATTGCTGCGTCTCGACGCTATGCCGTTGAGCCCGAGTGGCAAGTTAGATCGCCGGGCCTTGCCGGAGCCGGTCTGGCAGGTGCGTGAGCACGTCGAGCCGCAGACTGCTGTGCAACAGCAAATCGCCGCCATTTGGCGTGAAGTGCTGGGGCACAGCCGAATTGGCCTGCGCGATGACTTCTTCGCGTTGGGCGGGCATTCGTTGCTGGCCACTCAAATCGTTTCCCGCGTGCGCCAAGCCTGCGATGTCGAACTGGCTTTGCGCGTACTGTTCGACGCCAGCGAACTGGGGGCGTTTGCCGAGCAGGTCGAGCTGATTCAAGTCGCCGGTATGCGCAACACTCAACTGGCGATCCAGCCGGTCGACCGCAGCCAGCCGGT
>NZ_ALJC01000001.1 GCF_000282975.1 Pseudomonas psychrophila HA-4 | reverse complement strand
CATCCCCCAATCGATTCCCTCTCCTTCGGGAGAGGGCTAGGGTGAGGGGGGCTCTTGATTTGAGTCCCTATCCATTGCTACGGCGACTTAGGGTTGCGCCCTTACGACGTGTCACTTTGTTAAGAACGAGCTCGTATCGCGATCTTTTGATCTTTCAAAGATCGCGAGACAAGGTCTGACGGCCACGCCACCGATCTAATGCAACGATGACCAGCGCCACCAGCACAAACCCCGCCAAGATGCCGAGCGCATTCACAAATGTCTGCGCATAGCCCAGTTTTTCAACATCGATAAACGGATACGGGTACACACCCAGTAGGTGCCCGCGTAACAGGATGTAGGCGAAGTACACGATCGGGTACAGCCCCCATAACCCGATATGGCTCAAGCGTAACGCGCCCTTAGGCACGCAAAACCACCAGTACAGCGTGAACAGCACGGGCATGACGTCGTGCAGCAACTCATTGGCCAGCCATTGCAGGCCTTGAGGCTGCCACAGGTTACGCAGCAACAGGCTGTATGCCACGCCCACCACAATAATGCTCACGCCAATGCCGCTGCTGACCCACGGCTGCAAGAAAAATGCCCTGCCCTTTGAGCTGCGTGTGTCTGCCGCATAGGTCAATACCGTCGCGACCAGGGTGTTGGTCAAAATGGTAAAAAAACTAAAGTAGTTCACCAACCCGCCCAGCAGGCTCGCACCCGATGTCCAGCGAGCGAGCAGTACCATGTCGAGCTGAATCGCCAGCCCACTCCAGCCCAACAGCGCCATCACGGTTAACAGCGTGCGCTTATGCACGGCCCTCATACGCGGTTCAATTCTCGCGTTTGGTGCGGGCGTATTTCACGTAGAGCTTCTCGACCTTTTCCCGCGCCCATGGCGTTTTGCGCAAGAACGTTAGGCTCGACTTGATGCTCGGGTCGCTCTTGAAGCAGCGAATATCAATACGCTCAGCCAGCCCTTCCCACTCGTAATGCGCCACCAGCGCAGTGAGGATCTGTTCCAGCGTCACGCCGTGCAATGGGTTGTTGTTGGGTTCAGTCATGCCGAGCCTTTTAAAAGCAGAAGAAGGAAAGCCGCGCACCTTAGCCGAGCCCCTGCTCAGGGGGAAGTCATTTGGCACAGGGTGAGTCTAGTTGGGGCAAAACAGTTGTTGAGAAAGTTCCGCGTGGCGCAACCAAAGGAGATGTTATATTGTAACGATAAATATCAATATCAAGAGCGCTCGGCGCCACCGCTTTCATCACCCTTGCCAAGGAACTTGCAATGTCCTCCCCTGCTTCCCCACGCCACTTTCGACGTCTGCGCCTGACCCCGCTTGCCACCGCGCTGCTCATTGCCTCCCCCGCCTACGCCTTGGAGCTGCAAACCCAAGTGATCACCGGCAACCCTTTGGGCAGCAGCCAATGGGCGGCACCGACCACGGTATTGGAAGGTGATGACCTCACGCTGCAACAACATGGCAGTCTCGGTGAAACCCTAAACAAACAGCCGGGTGTGTCTTCGTCCTACTTCGGTCCGGGCGCAAGCCGACCCATCATTCGCGGTCTGGATGGCGACCGAATTCGCATTTTGCGCAATGGCGTCGGCGCGCTGGACGCCTCGTCACTCTCATACGATCACGCGGTCCCCCTGGACCCGGTCAACGTTGAGCGGGTCGAAATCGTACGCGGCCCAGCAGCCCTGTTGTATGGCGGCAGTGCCATCGGCGGGGTGGTCAATACCTTCGATAATCGCATCCCCACCGAAGCCATCGACGGCATTCATGGCGCAGGCGAACTGCGTTATGGCGGCGCAGACACCACGCGCAGCAGCGCAGGCAAACTGGAAGCCGGTGACGGGACCTTCGCCTTGCACCTAGACGCCAACGCCCGCGCGTTCAACGACCTGAAAATCCCCGGCTACGCCCGTGACCGCCATGCCCCGTCAGGCGACGATGACGACGACCAAAAGAAAGGCCGTCTGGGCAACAGCAGTGGCCGTCAGGACGGCGGCGCGGTAGGCGGTTCCTACACGTGGGACGATGGCTACGCAGGCCTGTCCTACAGCAACTACGACGCCAATTACGGCTCGCCCGCCGAGCAAGACGTACGCATCCGCATGAAGCAGGATCACTACGCTTTCGCGTCGGAAATCCGCAACCTGCAAGGCCCGTTCAGCTCGCTCAAACTAAATGCCGGTTACACCGATTACCAGCACAGCGAAATTGAGGACGGAGAAGTCGGCACCACGTTCAAGAACAAAGGCTACGAAGCGCGCATCGAAGCACGTCACGTGCCTATCGGCCCGCTCAACGGCGTGATTGGCGCGCAGGTCAATCGCAACGAGTTCTCAGCCTTAGGCGAAGAAGCCTTCGTGCCACAGACCGATACCAACAGCGGCGCGGTCTTTATCCTCGAAGAGTTACACGCCACCGACCGCCTTAAACTCAGCCTTGGCGGGCGTTTGGAACACACCGTGGTCGACCCGAATGCCAAGGGCAATGAGCGTTTCGAGGCCGCAGACAGTTCCAAAACCTTCACCGCGGGTAGTCTGTCTTCAGGCGCCGTATTCACCCTGACGCCGATCTGGTCGTTGGCCGCCACCTTGGGCTACACCGAACGTGCGCCTACCTTCTATGAGCTGTATGCAAATGGCGCGCACGTCGCCACCGGCACCTATGAACTGGGCAACCCCAATCTGTCGAAAGAAAAAGCCGTGTCCAGCGACTTGGCACTGCGCTTTGACAATGGCACCCACAAAGGCAGCGTCGGGGTGTTCTACAGCCACTTCTCCAATTACATCGGCTTGTTGGGCACAGGTCGCACGCTAAATGACGAAGGTGAGCCAGACGCAGACGGCATTCCTGAATACACCTATTCCGGGGTACGGGCGCGCTTCACCGGCTTTGAAGCCTCGGATCACTGGAAACTGGGCGAAAGTGCCTACGGAAAATTTGCCTTGGAACTGTCGGGCGACTACACCCGCGCCACCAACCTCGACACCGGCGAAGCCTTGCCGCGCATTGCCCCGTTGCGCCTGAGCAGTGGTTTGCTATGGGAACTTGACCGCTGGCAAGCGCGGGTCGATGTTGAGCACGCAAGCAATCAAGGCCGCGTGCCCGACAACGAATCCGGCACCCATGGCTACACCACCTTGGGCGCCAGCGCGGGTTATCACTTTGATGTCGGCAGCAGCCAATGGCTGGCCTTCGTCAAAGGCGACAACCTGACCAACCAGACCGTGCGCTATGCCAGTTCGATTTTGCGCGACATTGCCCCGGCATCCGGTCGCAGCGTTGAAGTAGGCCTGCGCACGACGTTCTAAAAAACCGCAATACGTGTGTAGGAGCTTGCTCGCGATCTTTTAAAGATCAAAAGATCGCGAGCAATCGAGCGTCGACCGGCTGCTTCTACAGATATTTTCTGAAACTCTCGCGCGCCCCAAAATCCCCGCAAACACCGACGAACGTGAGGCAAAAAGCCTCTGAGACGAACGGTCGCAGGCGACTGTTACAGAATCCGAAATGATCCATGTCAGTTAAAGTGCTGTTTCTAAACGTTTCAGCGCTTTATCATTTCCGCATTAAGGACTGAAACGATTCATTTCCCCTTAACTCTTTTAGTGTGAGTCCTGTTGCCAAAGACAGCGCTACCCACGCCACAGCCCTACCAAAAAGACCTTCATCTAGACCTATGTCCACATTCCTAACTTTGCGCAAACACAGCGCGCTATTCCCTATGGCTGGGCAAAAAGCCCTGACCCTGATCGGCGGAATTACCGCCATGGGCCTCGCCAGTTGCGCACAAGCTGCTCCGGCTTTCGACAGTGACTCAAAATGGATGCTGGGCGATTGGGGCGGCACCCGCACCGAGCTTGCAAAGCAAGGCTATAGCTTCTCGCTCGACTACGTGGGTGAAGTGGGTTCCAACCTGCACGGTGGCTATGACCACGACCGCACAGCGCGTTACAGCGACCAGTTCGGCCTGGGCACTCACCTGGACTTGCAGAAAATTTTGGGCTGGGAAGACGCTGAGTTTCAACTGACGATTACCCAGCGCAGTGGCAACAACATCAGCAACGATCGGATCAATGATCCACGGGTCGGCGGCTTCACCTCGGCGCAAGAAGTCTGGGGCCGAGGCCAAACCACCCGCTTGACGCAGATGTGGTACCAGCAAACGTTTTTCGATCACAAACTCGACATCAAGGCTGGCCGCTTTGGTCAGGGCGAAGACTTCAATAGCTTCCCCTGCGACTTCCAGAACCTGGCGTTCTGTGGCTCGCAGGTCGGCAACTGGGCGGGCAGCATTTGGTACAACTGGCCCGTCAGCCAATGGGCACTGCGGGTCAAATACCACCTCACGCCTGAGCTGTATGCACAAGTCGGCGCTTATGAGCAGAACCCGTCCAACCTGGACCGCGGTAACGGTTTCAAACTCAGCGGCAGCGGCACTCAAGGTGCAGTGTTGCCGGTCGAGCTGGTATGGACACCGAAGATAAATGGCCTGCCAGGTGAATACCGCGCCGGTTATTACTACAGCAGCGCCAAGGCAACCGACGTTTACAAGGATGCCAATGGCCAGCCGGCGGCCTTGAGCGGCGAAGGCTATCGCAGCAGTTCGAGCAAACACGGCCTGTGGCTAGGTGTGCAACAGCAACTGACCAGCCGCTCCAGTGATCAATCCCGGGGATTGAGCGTGTTCGCCAACGCCACCCTACACGACAAGAAAACCAACGCCATCGACAACTATGTCCAGGCAGGCGTTGTGTACAAAGGCGTGTTCGATGCACGCCCCAAAGACGACATTGGCTTTGCCATGGCCCGCGTTCATGTCAACCCGGCCTTCCGCAAAAACGCTGAAGCCACCAACCAGGCTCACGCGATTTATGACGTCGACAACGCTGACTACTTACCGCCTCAGGACACTGAATACAGCGCCGAATTGTATTACGGCGTGCATGTCACTCACTGGCTGACCGTTCGACCGAACCTGCAATACATCCGCCATCCAGGTGGCGTCAACCACGTGGACGACGCCCTGATCGGCGGTCTGAAGATTCAAAGCTCGTTCTAATGAACGAGCTACAAGCCGCAAGTTGATAGCTGCACGCTTGAAGCTTGCCGCTTAAAACTTGCCGCTAAATTTCATTTACAACGGAGAACCACACTATGAGCACTGAGAGTGCTTTGAGTAGAAGCCGCCTGCTACCGACACTGCTCGGTATCTTGCTGGTGCTAATGGGCCTGGCCATGCTGGCCGGGGGTATCAAACTGATCACCCTCAGCGGGTCGACGTATTACCTGCTGGCCGGTATCGGCTTCGGGTTATCGGGCATTCTGCTGATCGCCGGACACCGAGCTGCACTGGCCCTGTATGCGCTGGTTCTGTTCGCCAGCACCGTATGGGCGCTGATGGAAGTCGGTCTGGACTGGTGGCAGTTGGTGCCACGTCTGGCCCTGTGGTTCGCCATCGGTATCGTCCTGCTGTTGCCATGGTTGCGTCGTCCGCTGTTGCGCGGTCAGTCGGCACCGGTGGCCACTGGCGCACTGAGCATCGCCGTGGTCTTGGCGGGTGTTACTGCACTGGCTAGCCAGTTCACCCACCCTGGCGAAATCAAAGGCGAGTTGGATCGCGATGCCGTACCGGGCATGGCCAACACCGCACCAACCATGCCGGATGGCGACTGGCAGTCCTATGGCCGTACCGGCTATGGCGACCGTTACTCACCGCTGAAAGAAATCACCCCGCAAAATGCACACAAACTGGTGCCAGCCTGGACCCTGCGCACGGGTGATATTCCGGGTGAAGGCGATCCGGGTGAAACCACGGCCGAAAACACCCCACTGAAAGTCAACGGCATGCTGTATGTGTGTACCCCACACAGCCAGGTGATCGCCCTTGACCCAGACAGCGGCAAGGAAATCTGGCGCTACGACCCGAAGATCAGCACGCAAAACGCTGCTAACTTCAAAGGCTGGGCGCACATGACCTGCCGCGGCGTGAGCTATCACGACGAAAACGCCTACGCCAAAGCCAGCACCGAACAAAACGCTGCCGAGCCTGCTACGACCGCTTCGAGCAACGCGTGCCCACGTCGCCTGTTCTTGCCGACTGCCGACACCCGTCTGATCGCACTCAATGCCGACACCGGTAAAGTCTGTGACGAGTTCGGTGACCACGGTTCAGTAGACCTGCGCCACAACATCGGCAGCTTTGCACCGGGCGGCTACTACTCCACTTCGCCACCTGCCGTGACCAAAGACTTGGTTGTGATTGGCGGCCACGTGACCGACAACATCTCCACTGACGAGCCATCCGGCGTGATCCGTGCGTACGACGTACGTACCGGCAAGCTGGTCTGGAACTGGGACAGCGGCAACCCGGACGACACCACGCCGATTGCCGAAGGCAAAACCTACACCCGTAACTCGCCTAACATGTGGTCGATGTTCTCGGTCGACGAAAACCTCGGCATGCTGTACCTGCCGATGGGCAACCAAATGCCAGACCAATATGGCGGCGACCGTACCGAAGACTCCGAGCGATACAGCGCAGGCGTGACTGCTCTGGACATCAACACCGGTAAAGTCCGTTGGTATCGTCAGTTCACTCACCATGACCTGTGGGACATGGACGTGGGCGGTCAACCTACCCTGATGGACCTCAAAACCGCTGATGGCGTGAAACCGGCTCTGCTGGCCTCGACTAAGCAAGGCAGCATCTACGTTGTTGACCGTCGCACTGGCGACGACATCGTACCGATCCGCGAAATCCCGGCACCGGGCGGAGCTGTTGCAGGCGACCACACCTCGCCAACCCAGCCGCGTTCGGACCTGAACATAATCCCGCCAGAACTGACTGAGCGCGACATGTGGGGCGTGACCCCGTTCGACCAGATGCTGTGCCGGATCAACTTCAAGTCCCTGCGTTACGACGGCATGTACACCCCGCCATCGCTGCAAGGTTCGATCGTGTATCCGGGCAACTTCGGCGTGTTTGACTGGGGCGGTATCTCGGTCGACCCCGTGCGTCAGATCGCCTTCCTGAACCCTAGCTACATGGCTTTCACCTCCAAACTGGTCCCACAGGCAGACGTTGCAGCCATGGGTCCACGCAAAGGCGAAACCTCGGGTGTTCAACCGAACAAAGGCGCACCTTACGGCGTGATCCTGGAACCTCTGTTGTCGCCCGTTGGCTTGCCTTGCCAAGCGCCTTCGTGGGGTTACGTTGCAGCGGTCGACCTGACCAACAACAACGTCATCTGGAAACACAAAAACGGCACCGTGCGTGACAGCTCGCCGGTACCGATCCCATTGCCAATGGGCGTTCCAAGCTTGGGCGGCACCGTAACCACAGCCGGTGGCGTTGCCTTCCTGAGCGGCACCCTTGACCAATACCTGCGTGCTTACGACGTGAACAACGGTAAAGTCCTGTGGGAAGGTCGCCTGCCAGCGGGCGGTCAAGCCACCCCAATGACCTACGCCGGCAAAGACGGCACCCAATACGTGGTGGTCATGGCGGGCGGTCACGGTGGTCTAGGCACCCAAAAAGGTGACTACATCATGGCGTTTAAACTGGCTGAGTAAGTTTTACAGCGTGTGTTAGAAAAGGCGGCTATCGAGAGATAGCCGCCTTTTTTGGTGGCATTTGAGGTTAAGCCGTGCAGTCTGCCAGTTGCGCTTCTCGGGCGGCGATGGCGAGCTCAAGCTCTGGGGAGCGTTTGGCCCATCGCTCGGGCGGAAGGGGTTTTGACCATTCGATGATGTCGGGGCTAGAAAATTCAGGGAGTGGATATAGTTTTAATCGTTCAAGCGCATCGATAAGAAAGGTATTGAAGATAAATATTCCGCAGAAACCCTCCCACACCAACGTCATAAACCAGCCTTTACGTTCAGCAGCGATAAACAGACTGTCCACATAAGTAGCCAATATACCTTTGGGGTGATGAAACCTGGCGCTATTATCTTTTACAACCTGCGGCCCAATCTCCATATAACTGCGCATACATTCCCACTGCGCCATCGCCCCCTCGCTCGACCCGCAGTTAAATCCCCAGAAGACGTGTTTATTACTCTCTTCAGCGTGCGGATCCGGGTTATCGAAACTTATAAACAGCATGCCCGTTGAATGCCTGCCCACTTGACTGACCGTCGAGTGCTCCGAGCTGATGGCGGCTACCGTCTCCCAAGGCACAATCCAGTAGTTACCGTTTTCACGAGGCACACAGACTTCTCGGCGTTGGCGGTTGAAGCGAATGGGTAATGGGGTCGGTTGGAATAGGCTGTAGATCAATATCAATATAGGAATTGTTAATATACAAGCTCCTAACCAGTAAACATCCGAATTATTTGTAGACTGTGCTACATATATAAAAATCAACAACATTGGCCACATAACTATTATTCCAGCACCCAGACTGTAACTTCCAACATCCAAATGCACTTCATTCTTACGCCAAATAATATTAACCATGTCAACTGCCGATTCACCCGTAGGTATAGCTAATGGAGCCAGGTAATCCTGTTGAGAGAACAGACTTTTCTTACTCGTACCTGCCACTGGCATGCTCATCGCTTGATCCCCGGCTGCAAGAAAATTGAACATTGTTGACCGCCCAATGGATAGCGCTTTGTTCTGTCCAACTCTGGTGTTGAGTCATTACGCAAGGCAACCACTCCAGTGGCAGCACTCAATGTAAATGCAACTCCTCGTTCGCCACCCACAAAGTTGAGGGCGCCAAGCATTAAAGTCAAAGG